>CAZHDM010000003.1:253341-305152 GCA_964531655.1 uncultured Flavipsychrobacter sp. | reverse complement strand
ATATGTTTGTATATTGCTATAATATAATAAGCAGATAATTACTCATATATGATTAGTCGTATTATTGTTATAGTTATTTTATTTAATGTGTTGTTTGTTAGAGCTGCTAATGCTCAAGAAGAGAAATCATATATTAGGAGCCGAATTGAAACTTTAGCAAGCCCATCATTGCATGGTAGAGGGTATGTGATGAATGGCGGAGAGCTGGCAGCCAAGTATATTGCTCATGAGTTTAGGAGTAATGGTCTTATAGCTGCAGGACAAAATGACTCTTATTTTCAAGACTACAGTTTTTCAGTAAATACCTTTCCGGGTGACTTAGAGCTAAAGATCAATTATAAATATCTGGAGCCTGGTGTTGACTACATCGTTCACGCTGCTAGTTCGGAATGGCATAGTGATGGTCCTAATCATATGGAGCGTATCGACTTGACTAACATAAAGGATTCAGCTAGTTGGGACAATGTCAAGAATGATCTAAGGCCTAATAATATCTATTATTTACATAATGCAGACACCCCCACCAAGTATTTAAAACTGGGCATAAGAAAGTTTGCTACAGAATTACCTCAAGGTCTCTTTATTGTACCAAAGCATGGTAAGCTTATATGGACTGCCAACCAAAACAGAGTGCCCGGTACTATAGTATATGTAGAAGATTCAGTGATCAGTCCCTTATCTGATACGGTAGAACTGGAACTCGAGACAGAGTTTGTAAAACACCATAATGCAAAAAATGTAATAGGTGTTATACCGGGTACTGAAGTAAAAGACAGTTTTATAGTTTTCACTGCGCATTACGACCATTTAGGCAGAATGGG
The DNA here is from genome assembly GCA_964531655.1 of uncultured Flavipsychrobacter sp. Lineage (GTDB taxonomy): Bacteria > Bacteroidota > Bacteroidia > Chitinophagales > Chitinophagaceae > UBA5543. The sequence goes on along the minus strand of CAZHDM010000003.1, from coordinate 304,331 downwards.
TAAAGAAGCTCTTTTTGCAGGTGCTAATGATAATGCCAGTGGTACCTCTTTTGTCTTATACCTCGCTCATTACTTTGCCAGACACCCTCAGCGTTACTCAGTAGCTTTTATGTTATTCAGTGGAGAGGAAGCTGGACTGCTGGGTTCTAAGTATTATGTTAGCCATCCACTGTTTCCACTAGAGCAAATAAGATTTCTGGTAAATCTGGATATGACTGGGGATGCCACTAACGGTATGACAGTAGTTAATGGTGTGTCTCACGAGCCGGAATTTGCACTACTAGAAAAGATAAACACAGAAAATGAATACCTGCCAGAAGTGAAAAAACGTGAGCGTACCAATAATAGTGACCATTACTATTTCAGTAAAGAAGGTGTGCCTGCAGTGTTTATATATGGAAATGGTACTAAACCACATTATCACGACGTCTTTGACTTGCCCGATGAGGTAAATCTGGAAAATGTAGACAACATGGCTAAGCTCTTGATAGAATTCACGAGTGCTATATCAGGTACAAAATAATGCTACCTATTGCGATTATATCGCAATATTAGAAAATCACCCATATCAGGTTAAGAACAGTTCTCTACAATTAGTTAGGTTTGTACAAGCAAATCAGCTTCTTATATTTCAAATATTTAAAACTAAACAATATGAAACAACTACTCACAGCAGTAATGTTATCTGCTGTATTACTCACTTCGTGCAACGATGAACAAGCAGTACAAAAGGAAGCACAACAGTTTATTGATAGTTATACGGAAGAGTTTGTACAACTATATGCTGACGCCAGCGAAGCTGCATGGAAACTGAACATTGAGATCATTCCGGGAGACGAGACCAATAAATTAGCTGCTCAGGAGGCTGATGAGGCAATGGCTGCTTTTACAGGTAGTAAAGAGAATATTGAAAAAGCACAGAAGTACTTAGACCAGAAAGATCAACTTACTGATCTACAAGTAAAACAGCTGGAAGCAGTATTGTATGCAGCTGCAAACAACCCTGCAACTGTTGAGGCTACAGTAAAAGAGCGTATTGAGGCTGAAAATACACAGACTGAAAAGCTATATGGTTTCCAGTATATGCTTGGTGATAAGAAAGTAAGTACTAACGATCTTGATGAGGTATTAAAGGAAGAAAATGATCTGGGTAAGCGTTTATCAGCATGGGAAGCCAGTAAAGAGGTTGGCCCTACATTGAAAGATGGTTTGGTGAACTTACGTAACCTTCGTAATGAGACAGTACAGGCATTAGAATATGACGATTACTTCACTTATCAGGTAAGTGACTATAAGATGAGTACTGGTGAAATGATGTCTACCATGGAGCGCCTTATGGATGAGCTTCGCCCACTTTATAGAGAGTTGCATACTTGGATGCGTTATGAGCTGGCTAAGAAATATGGAGCTGAAGAAGTGCCGGAATACATACCTGCGCATTGGTTACCTAATCGCTGGGGACAAGATTGGAGTGCTGGTGTTGAAGTAGAAGGTCTAGATATCAATGCAATACTAAAGGAGAAATCTCCGGAATGGATAGTAAAAGAAGGAGAAAAGCTATATACGAGTATTGGTTTTCCTGCACTACCGGAAACTTTCTGGACAAAGTCTAGCTTATATCCTTACCCGGCAGATAGTAATGTGAAAAAGAATAACCATGCTTCTGCTTGGCATATGAATCTGAAAAAAGATGTTAGAAGCTTAATGAGCGTTGAGCCTAACTCTGAGTGGTGGGAAACGGCAAATCACGAGCTTGGTCATATATATTACTACATGACTTATACCAATCCAGATGTGCCACCATTATTGAGAGGTGGTGCTAATCGTGCTTATCACGAAGCTATAGGTAGTATGATGGGTATGGCAGCTATGCAAAAACCCTACTTGGTAGGTAGAGGTCTTGTACAGGAAGGTGTAGAAACTAATGAAGTTCAAAGCCTGTTAAAAGAAGCTATGAACTCTGTAGTATTTATGTTCTTCTCGTGCGGTACTATGAGTCACTTTGAAAAAGACCTTTATGTTGATAATCTTCCGGCAGATCAGTTTAATGCCAGATGGTGGAAATATGTAAAAGAGTATCAAGGTATTGTACCTCCATCAGAAAGAGGTGAAGAATACTGTGATGCCGCAACTAAAACACATATCAATAACGATGCTGCTCAATATTATGATTATGCATTATCATATGTTATACTATATCAGCTACATAACCATATAGCTAAGAATATACTGAAGCAAGATCCTCGTGCTACGAACTATTATGGTCAAACAGGCATTGGTGACTTCTTGAAGGAGATCACATATCCTGGCGCTTCTAAAGATTGGAAAGTTGTATTGAAAGAGTCTACAGGAGATGAGCTGAATGCAAAAGCAATGCTGGAATATTTTGAGCCACTTGTAGATTGGTTGAAGGAGGAAAATAAAGGTAGAAAGTATAGTATGTAAGTAGTTAAATTAACCCACAGTTAATACTTAAGTTCCTAATTCATATAATATTATGCCCGCTTCGGCGGGCATTTTTACTTTTCAGTCAAATAAATGCCTATTATTAATATGTTTTAATCTGATACATACAATACCATGACAAATAAGAGGTATTTTAGAGTATAAATAATTGTTACATATGAAAATAGCTTTACGATCTTTTCGCAAATACAAACATCTGGCAGCTTTAACTCTTGTAGCTGGTATGGGTGTACTAATGATGAATAATGCATCCGGTCCAGCAAATAGTAGTAATGGTAGTCGTGTGAATGCATCTTTTTCTTCAGGCTACTGTAATAGTAGCGGCTGTCATAGTGGTGGTAACTTTAGCCCGACCATGTCAGTTCAGCTACTTAGTGGAACTACGCCTGTAACTACTTATTCGGCAAATACAAACTATACGCTTAGAATTACAATATCAGCTAGTAATACTAACTCTAGTACTAGATATGGTTTCCAGGTAGCTTCAGTGCAAACATCATCCAACAATGGTGTGAATAACTGGGGAACACTTCCTTCAGGTACAAGAAGCTCTAACCTCAGTGGTAGAACGCATGTAGAGCATAGCACACCATCTGCTAGTAATGTGTTTAATATACCATGGACATCACCGGCTACTTCTACAGGTAGTATCACTTTCTATGCTGCTGGTAATGTTGTGAATGGTAACTCATCGGTTTCAGGAGATAATGCAGTAGCAGGTACGCTAGTAGTTACACCACCATGTAATACGCCTACAATTAGTACCAGTGTAACAGATGTAGCATGTAAAGGAGCAAAAACAGGAGCTATAACATTGACAGCTACAGGCGGTACTGCGCCTATAACATATTCATGGACAGGGCCCAATAGCTACACATCTATGTCTCAAAACATTTCAGGCTTGGAGGCAGGTACGTATACAGTTGTGGTCAGAGCCGGTAACAATAGCTGCTCTACATCCACTACTGCAACAGTAAACGAGCCATTGGTTGGTATTGTAGCTACTGCAACAACTACAAGTCCGATATGTGAAGGTGATGTCATCAACTTATCTGCATCGTCAAGCGGTACATCAGGTGCTGTAAGCTATAGTTGGGTTGGTCCGAATAGTTATAGTTCTGGCATGCAAAACAATACTATAAGCAATGCTACTGCTAGTATGAGTGGTAGTTATGAAGTTACAGTAACTGACGGTAGCGGTTGTTCTGCTACTGATGATGTATCAGTAACTGTGAACCCTATAGCATCTGTAGACACATTTAATTTTTCTCAAGGTACAGGTGTTGATAGTCAGAAGATCACATTTACTTCTGTAAACGTTAATAATGCAGATACTATAAAATGGGATTTTGGTGATGGAGGTACTGATAATACTGCTAACCCTACACATAACTACACAAACGATGGTACATATACAGTAACATTGATTGTAAGTAATGATTGTGGAGCGGATACCATTATTAGAGAAGTAAACGTAGCAACACTGGATATAAACAATATCACTAATAATAATATGATATTAGTATATCCTAATCCTGCAAAAGAGTCTGTAACAGTAGAAAACAAAACTATTTCAAGACTAAGTAATATCTCAGTAGTAGATGTAATGGGCAGAGTGGTAGCAACTCAGCAACCAAGAGGCAATAAGCAGTTAGTAGACATAAGTCGTCTGCGTGCCGGCATATATTATATTATTGTTGAAAATGAATTTGGTCAGAAAGCTACCAGAAAGATCAATGTTCTAAAATAAATCAGGTAAGAATAAGTGATAAACGCTGAAGCGGAGGTGTATTTACACCTTCGCTTTTTTTGTTAAAACAGCCTTTTATTTTCTCTGATACTATTCAAGTATGTGATAATATCCTCCGAAGGCTTAAACCAAACAAGCAAACCTACATATACTACACCTATTACTATGCTACGGATGATAATATCAACAAAAGTATCATAGACATAAGGCATGAAAAAACCTATACAGCCAGCAATAATGCCTATTACTAGTATTGTTGCACTTCCTTTTGCAAATGGATGAATATTCATTTTTATCCACAGGAATAATAGCTTGATGATGTTGTAAAGTGATACAGACAATGTTGTTGCCCAAGCTGCTCCGATAATACCATATTTAGGTATCATATAATAGTTAGTAACTACCATCAAAATGATCAACCCTGCAGTTACGTAAAAGTTGAACCGATAATATTGAGATATACTTAGAAGTTCATTGTTCAGTCCTGTAAGCATATTTACAGTACGACCAATCATTAGTACGATTACCACGGCATATATAGATGAGTATTTAGGATTTAATACATCTACAAGGTTATGCAAGTTAGCAATAATGAGCGCGGCCATACCTAAGGTTACTATCCATAGGTTTAACCCGGACCTACGAAACATCACCCTTAAGTCATCTATAGTATCGTTTATATATGTTTTATTAAGAATTGGCGTTGCTGCAGAAGCCAGCGCTCTATACGGAATCTCAAAAACAGACATAACTAAAACTGCAACAGCGTAGATGGCAACTGCATCCATACCTGTTGTGTCTAGTACAGGTATCATTAATATGTCCAGATAATGTAACAATGACTGAGAGATACTCAGTAATAAGTGGAATAGAGCAAAATCAAAGATTGACTTATATTCTTTGCCTGATAGTGCGTTCCAATTAGTCGACATTCCGAAACCTTCTATCCTTTTAGACATAAGCCATAATATGCTAATAGGTATAATGTGTACTAACACACTCAATGCTATAAACATATCAAAGGAGATAAAGCTAAATCCATATCCGAGTATCAATAATATGTTGATGCCCTTTAATAAAACTTCTCTCAAAAATGTAGAAGCCGCTACTTTCATGTGGGCTGCTAAGAAGTTTTCTAGTAATACCATAAAAGCCCATAGCAATACATATAGTGGTAGCCAGTAAAAATACCGGGTAATATATGCTATATCCTGAGCTTGATACATCTCAACAATACTATTCTCAAATATGGCATATAGAATCGAGCCTAGAGATGCTATGACTACAGGTATAAGTACACTGATGGTGATAAGTACAGGTCGACCTTTATGTTCAGGAGGGTATTTGCTTATATATATATATATAGTGCTATGCATGCCCAGCAAGACTAGCTGTGAGCCTACAACAGCTTGTGTCAGTAAGTTCTTAGCAAAACCAAACTCCTGAAGGGTAAATAGTTCTGTAAAAAGATAGGTTACAATAATGCCAAGCAGCGCTCCTGTAAATGAAACTATAGCTGTTTTTATAGATTGGCGGAAAACTATACCCATTTGTCTTTTATCTGGTTCTGTGAGTAGTCATCAAGACTATGCTAATTAATTATATGCACCTCTTACTGAAATAGCCTAGGGTAAAAATAGCAGAAATGAAAAACAATCTGATCATTACAGCATTAAGAGACTGAAATGATGCTATTGCTTAAAGGCATATATCATACCAAACTCATCAAAGTTGGAGTAAGGGGAAAAAGCTATATAGCCTTTTTTCTGTAATGCTTCTATAAGACTATGTTTTCCTTTAAAGTGATATTCCAGCATGAGCACATCTACCTTACCCAACAAATCACTTTCTGTAAGTTTATTTATGATAGCGTATTCCTCACCTTCACAATCAATTTTAAGTACAAATCTTGAATTAGGATATTGAATACAAAGGTTTGACAACTCTTCAGTTATACTTTTTAGCTGTACAGTTTCTGTGTCAGGGTTTATTTGAGTGTTTTCGATATGTGCAGTATTGCCACCTAGGCTGCCACTACCACTGATTTTACCACTTACTTCTTTAGTTACATCACTGATACCAAAGTTATTTGCCTTTATTTTCTCTTTCAAAGCGTGGTTTAGGCTTATATTTCCTAACCCCTCTTGATAAGTAGTCTTAAACGGTTCGTAGGCAACCACATGCTGTACCCACGGTTGTGCAGCAAAGTATAATGATGCTGTAGCAATGTTCATACCTATATCCATGACAATATAAGAGCTGCCTTTAATTGGATAGAAATTGTAAATTTCCTCGATATAAACTTCATTAATAGCAACCAGATTATCAGACGAGCTTACATCAATTTTAATACTATTAGCTCCTTCTTTTATAATGACAAGATCATCCTGAAAGTTTATTTTATCACTTTTTATAAACTGCTCGAGAATACCGTGAGCGTTTTGGAACAGCTTAAGCTTGCCTGGGCTGATATTGAAATTGTATGGAGAAATAAGAATATTGTTATCCTTAATTTCTAACTTCGTTTGGTCGTGAAACTTAGGCGTATAAGGGAAAGGTGTTAAAGCCTTTACCAAATTATGATTCTTAAATTTCTTTAATAATCTATAATAACTAGATAAAGGTTTAAGAATTTTCTTCAGCATAATCGACTACAATGTTACAAATTAGTTAGTTGAAATGATTAAAAAATTGCTAATCAGTCTTATTGGAAAATTTGGATATTATCTTCAAAAAGAGAATCATGTGCTCAAAGGTTCTTGGCTACAACAGTTAGAGATAGGAACAATAATTGACATAGGTGCCAATAGAGGACAGTTTGCAAAAGAAATCAATACTATACTTCCTAAAGCGAGCATATACTCTTTTGAGCCAATTCCATATGTTTACCAAGATTTAAAGAAGAACCTAAAAGGGCTAAATGCACAAGTATATAATTATGCTGTAGGAGAAAAAAAAGGAACAATAGAGATCAACGTTAGCAATACAGATGAGAGTTCTTCGCTACTTGACATGGCAGATCTTCATAAAGAAACGTACAACGGCTCCTCGTATATAGATAAACAACAAGTACAGATGGATACCCTTGACAGTTTGATGAGTGACTGCAATGTTGCAGGAAACATATTTCTGAAGATAGATGTTCAGGGGTATGAAAAGAATGTACTTGCCGGTGCCGGAGAAACCTTACCTAAAACCTCAGTAATATTGGTCGAGTCTATTTTCAACCCACTTTACAAAGACCAGTGGGTATTTGATGATCTACTCAACTTTCTCACTAAGAATGATTTTGTATTTCATGGTTTTGCCGAACAATCTTTATCGCCTAAAACACAAGTACCTATGTTTGCAGACTCTATATTTATTCATAAATCGAAGCTACATCTACTATATACATAGAATATTATGCAACCTAAGATAAGCATCATTACACCTGTATATAACGGAGCAGAATATATTAAAGACTGCATATCATCAGTATTATCACAATCTTATACAAATAAAGAACATATAATAGTTGATGGTTTGTCGAAAGATGATACCATGAACATCGTTAACGGCTTTACTACAGATAGTAACGTTGTAGCTATAAGTGAGCAAGACAAAGGCATTTATGATGCAATGAATAAAGGCATTAAGAAGGCAACTGGTGACTATCTATTCTTTCTTGGTGCAGATGATGTTTTTTACAACAGTAATGTCTTGAGTGACATTTTTAATAGTGAAGAAAATTATAATAACATAGACATATTATACGGTAAGACTATATACTCAACCTCACAACATATTTATGGTAGAGAAGTATGCTTGAATGACCTAAAAACGTATCAGCTAAATCACCAAACTATATTTTATCATAAAAGGGTATTTGAAAAAATAGGTAATTATGAAATAAAGTATAGAATATGTGCTGATGCGATCTTTAATATAAAGTGCTTTAAGGATGATACAGTCAGTAAAAAATATATAGATATTATCATCTCTAAGTTTAATGACACTGGTCTTAGTAACTCATCTGCCAGGGACTTAGACTATCAAAAAGATTATTTAACGCTATTCGATAACTTAACGCTCAAAGAGACGTTGCAGAAATTATATTACAGAGTTCGTCCAGATTGGTTCACTCCTACTATATGGCTGAATAAGTTGTAAGCCCATAATTACTAGCATTATGTATTTGTCCTAATTTCATATGATGCTGACTCCTAAATAGCAAATTGAGGAATGTAATATTTCATAGTGTTTTTTTAAATCATATGATAGGGCTTAGGATATATACTAATATCACGTTTAAAAGAATTGCTACAGAGCATTGATATGATGCACAGTTGAACATTTTTTGTTTCAGAGTATAAAGTTGAGTGCATTTATCACAATCGTCCTTATAATACACTTGTTATTTCACGCGATACACTTAACTTTGTTATGTTGTATTCACAAGATACTAACAGTAGCAACTGAAATGAACATACTACTATTAGCGGCAGAACAAAACACGCCTATAAATTACCTTCCGGTAGTCGTACAGCTTTGTGTAGCTTTAGGCTTCGTTGTAGTTACCATAGGCGCCACTCATCTACTCGGGCCGAAAAGAAGAACCTCTGACAAACTCATAAACTTCGAAAGTGGTATACCCTCTGTGGGTAATGCACGTCAACCAATGGCTATTAAGTACTTCCTTGTAGCTATATTGTTTGTGTTGTTTGATGTGGAAGTTATATTCTTCTATCCTTATGCTGTTAATTTTAAAGAGCTGGGAACAGAAGGTTTTGGAGCGGTAGTAATGTTTGTGACATTCTTCCTGTGTGGGTTCATATATATTATTAAAAAAGGAGCCCTGGAGTGGGAAGACTAAAAACAATATTTAATTATCGTCGTTATGTGACGATACACTAAAATTTTTTGATCATGGGTCGCCCGGTACAGTATAATACAAAAGTGAAAATGGCGGAGATACCTGAAGGGTACTCCGGTGAGGGGTTTATGGCTACCTCTTTTGATAAAGTAATAGGACTTGCACGTAAAAACTCATTGTGGCCTTTACCGTTTGCAACATCATGTTGTGGTATTGAGTTTATGGCTACAATGGGTGCTAACTATGATCTGGCACGTTTCGGGTCAGAGCGTATGGGCTTCACGCCAAGACAGTGTGATGTACTTTTAGTAGCAGGAACTATCGCTAAAAAAATGGGACCGATACTACGTCAGGTATATCTGCAAATGGCAGAGCCTCGTTGGGTAGTAGCTATTGGTGCATGTGCATCCAGCGGTGGTATATTTGATTCTTACTCTGTATTGCAGGGTATAGACCAAGTGATACCTGTTGATGTATATGTTTCAGGTTGCCCTCCGCGCCCTGAGGCTATATTAGAAGGTATAATGAAGCTGCAGGACCTGGTACAGAACGAGAGCCTGCGCAGAAGAAACAGTGATCACTACAAAGCATTATTAGAAAGCTACGGCATACAATAATAGATTATCCAGAATGGCTTTAACCAGAGAAACAGTAAAGCAACGTTTAACAGACGAGTTTGGTGATAAGATCACCAATTGGGAAGAAACTTTTGGCATGCTTACATGCACTATGCCTGCTGAAGATAATATGCAGGTACTGCAGTTTCTTTATAATGATGAGGAGTTACGTTTTCGTTTTTTGACGTTTCTTACCGGAGTACACTTCCCTGATAGGAAAGGAGAAGAGCTTTCTGTGGTATATCAGCTGCATAACCTGCAGGACAATGTGCGTATAAGAATAAAAACATATCTGCCAATTGAGCAGCCTGATATACAAACAGCTACCGAGCTGTTCTCAGGTGCCAACTGGATGGAGCGCGAAACATATGATTTCTTTGGGGTCAACTTTGTAGGTCATCCGGACTTGAGAAGGATACTGAATGTTGATGAGATGGAGCACTTCCCGATGAGGAAAGAGTTCCCGATGGAAGACCCGACGAGAACGGATAAGGATGATGAAATGTTTGGTCGCGGAGATTTTGTAGTTTAAACAATTAAAAGAGGTTTTAAGGCATAATGTCTGAGGAAAAACATCAAAATATTCAACTCGCTGATGAGGCCATAAATAAGCAAACCACAACGCTTAACCTCGGCCCCACCCACCCTGCCACGCACGGTGTATTCGAGAATATATTGGAGATAGATGGTGAGCGCGTACTTAGTGCTAAACAAACTGTAGGGTATATCCACAGAGCGTTCGAGAAAATAGCAGAAAGAAGACCTTACTATCAGGTTACCCCACTTACAGACAGGCTTAACTATTGCTCTGCCCCTATTAATAATATGGGCTGGCATATGACCATTGAGAAGCTCCTGAAGGTTAAAACACCTAAGCGTGTAGACTACATGCGTGTCCTTATTATGGAACTTTCTCGTATTGCAGACCACTTGATATGTAACTCTGTAATAGGTGTGGATACAGGAGCGCTTACTGGTTTTACTTATGTATTCCAGGAGCGTGAGTTCATTTATGAAATATTTGAAGAGATATGCGGCTCTCGACTTACAACTAATATTGGTCGTGTTGGAGGCTTTGAGAGAAACTTCTCAGACCTTGCGTGGAAGAAGATCGATCAGTTCATAGAGCAATTCCCTAAAACGATGAAGGAGTTTGAAGCACTGCTGAATCGTAATAGAATTTTTATGGATCGCTGTATTGGTGCAGGCCCTATTAGTGCAGAGCGTGCATTGAACTATAGTTTTACAGGTCCTAACCTACGTGCCGCAGGTGTTGATTATGATATTCGTGTAGCAGAGCCTTATTGTTCTTATGAGGATTTTGACTTCAAGATTCCTGTAGGTACTACAGGTGATGTATATGATCGCTTCATGGTGCGTAACGGTGAGATTTGGGAAAGCCTCAGCATTGTAAAGCAAGCAGTAGAAAAAATTAGAAAGCTGGAGCAGGAAGACCCGTCTCAGAAAGATGTCTTCTATGCTGAAGAAGCTGATAAATACCACGTTCCTCCTAAGGAAGACGTGTATACTAAAATGGAAGCACTGATCTACCACTTCAAGATCATCATGGGTGAGATAGAAGTACCGCCTGGTGAAGTATATCATGCTGTAGAAGGTGGAAATGGAGAGGTAGGTTATTATTTAATAAGTGATGGTGGTCGTTGTGCATATCGTTTGCACTTCCGCAGACCATGCTTTATATATTATCAGGCATTCCCTGAAATGATACAGGGAGGTTTGTTGAGTGATGCTATTGTGGCGCTAAGTAGCCTGAATGTAATAGCAGGTGAGCTGGATGCTTAATAAAGAAGTTGTTTAACTTTTGAACTGAAGTTAATGGTACAGTTTAGTGAAGAAAAACTGAATAAAGTAAAAGAGATCATGGCGCGCTACCCGGAAGGGAAGCAGAAAAGTGCTGTGATACCTGTATTACATATAGCGCAAGAAGAGTTTGGCGGCTGGCTGGATACTCCTGTTATGGATTATGTAGCAGAACTATTGAGCATAAAACCAATTGAAGTGTACGAAGTAGCTACTTTCTACACTATGTTCAACTTGAAGCCGGTTGGTAAATATGTACTGGAGGTATGCCAGACAGGACCTTGTATGCTGAATGGTAGCGATGAGATCATACAGTATATAAAAGACAAGCTGGGTATACAGGCTGGCGAAACAACGGACGACGGTTTATTTACACTTAAGCCGGCAGAGTGTTTAGGGGCTTGTGGTTACGCGCCGATGATGCAGTTGGGTAAGAACTATCGTGAGTTTTTAACTAGAGAAAAAGTAGATCAGATAATAGATGAGTTAAGAGCTCAGGCTGCTAATTAAGGATGCGAGTACTACTGTTCATAGCGATGATGTTCTTTATGTATGGCTGCAAAGATGCCATTAAGGTGGAATATTCATCGGATAAAGAACAAGTACAGCATAGCGAAGATGAAGTGATGCAAGCGGTTTATGACTTTAATAAAGCGCTGGAAACGAAAGATACTGCAACACTGAAAGGGCTACTGGCCGACAACCTTAGCTATGGCCACAGCAACGGCTGGGTGCAGAGCAAAGATGAGGTTATTGATGATCTTTTTACAGGCTTATTATCTTATCATAAAATAGATCAGCCTGAGTTGAGAGTGATCATGAATGACGATATTGCAACTGTGAGAGGAAACGGCATTTTTGATGTAGACTACAAGGATAGTATGCATATGATGTTTGACCTGCACGTGATGCAGACATGGATATGGAGAGACGGAAAGTGGAAGTTGCTGAACAGACAAAGCATGAGTAATAAAAACTAAAACATTATGAGTAAGTTCAAGCTGGTAAAATATATGTTTTTCGCTTTGTCGTTGAGTGTGGCAGCAGTTGCATGTAGCGAAGAAGCAGACAATGCTACTGAAGAGCAAGAGACCACTAACATGGATGAGCAGATGAAAGTAGTACAGCCTGTAGTAGACTCAGCACATGAGGCAGCTGCAGAGGGCGACTCAACAATGTTAGAAGACGAACAAAATGATCAATAGTATGAGACAAATATTAACGGGTACAGTACTATTGCTAAGTTTAGCAGCTTGCGGAGAGGGAGCAGAGAAAAAACCTGCTACAGAAACAGAAATAATTGATACAGGTAATATCCAGGATGGAACAGAGGTTGACAAGACGATGGATATAGACACGCCTGAAGTAAATAAAAACTAAAAAGCTGTATTGGCTTTTAACTTTTGAGGTAATAAATGAAACTATTATTAGAACACGCACATGTTGAGGGTATTCGTTACTACGATGCCTATCGCAAACATGGAGGTTACCGCTCAGTAGAGAAGGCGCTTAAAATGACGCCTGATGAAATAGTGGAAGAAGTGAAGAAAAGTGGCTTGCGTGGCCGTGGTGGTGCAGGTTTCCCTACCGGGCTTAAGTGGAGCTTCTTAGCCAAGCCTGAAGGAGTGCCCCGTCACCTGGTGTGTAATGCTGATGAATCAGAGCCGGGCACATTTAAAGATCGCTATCTGATGGAGTTTCTCCCTCACCTGCTTATAGAGGGTTTGATCGTCAGCAGCTTTGCTTTAGGCAGTGCCATGACCTACATCTACATCCGTGGCGAGTATGCCTGGATAGTAGACATACTGGAAGAGGCTATAGCTGAAGCAAAAAATAATGGTTGGTTAGGAAAGAATATTCAGGGCTCTGGTTTTGATTGTGAGATATATGTGCAGCGTGGAGCAGGTGCTTACATCTGCGGAGAAGAGACCGCACTACTGGAAAGTCTGGAAGGTAAGAGAGGAAACCCTCGTATCAAGCCTCCGTTCCCTGCCGTGAAGGGTGCATGGGGTAGACCAACAGTGGTAAACAATGTTGAAACACTGGCTGCAGTAGTGCCGATCATCAATATGGGTGGAGAAGAGTACGCTAAAATAGGCGTAGGTCGCTCTACAGGTACTAAGCTTATATCTGCATGTGGTAACATCAATAAGCCTGGTGTTTACGAAATAGATATGACCATCTCTGTAGAAGAGTTTATCTTTTCAGAAGAGTATTGTGGCGGTATTCCAAACGGTAAAAAGCTGAAAGCTTGTATACCGGGCGGATCATCTGTACCGATAGTGCCGGCAAATCTGTTATTGAAAACTGCAAAAGGAGAAACTCGTTATATGAACTACGAGAGCTTGTCTGATGGCGGTTTCGAAACAGGTACTATGATGGGTTCCGGTGGTTTTATCGTTTTTGATGAAGATCAGTGTGTGGTACGTCATACTATGTCACTGGCACATTTCTACAATCACGAAAGCTGCGGACAGTGTAGCCCATGCCGTGAAGGTACCGGGTGGATGTATAAGATACTAAAGAACATCGAGTACGGTAAAGGAAAGATGAGTGATATAGAACTACTTTGGGATATACAGGGTAAAATAGAAGGAAATACAATATGCCCGTTGGGAGATGCGGCAGCATGGCCTGTAGCAGCAGCTATACGTCACTTCCGCGACGAGTTTGAATGGCATGTATTGAATCCCGAAGAGTCACAAAAAAGAAACTATGGTTTAGCGCATTACGCAGACCCGCTACCGGCGGCACCTGCTGATGCTTAATATAAACAGGAGCGAATATGTCTGAAGAGACACAAAAGTTTAAAGTAACGATAGATAACATCACTGTAGAGGTAGAGCCTGGTACTACAATACTGGAAGCTGCCCGTAAGATAGGTGGTGATGTTACGCCTCCGGCTATGTGCTACTACAGCAAGCTGGAAGGTAGTGGTGGTAAGTGCCGTACATGTTTGGTAGAGGTAAGTAAAGGTTCTGAGAAAGACCCTCGCCCCATGCCGAAGCTTATGGCCAGCTGCCGTACAGGTGTGATGGATGGTATGGAAGTGAAGAATATCACTTCGCCAAGAGTAGTTGAGGCCAGGAAAGGTGTGGTAGAGATGCTACTCATCAACCACCCGCTGGATTGTCCAGTATGTGATCAGGCCGGCGAGTGTCATTTACAAGACTTGAGCTATGAGCATGGTACAGAAGGTACCCGCTACGAGTTCGACCGTCGTACTTTTGAGAAAGAAGATATTGGTGACTATATATCACTACACATGACACGCTGTATCCTATGCTACAGATGTGTGTATGTGGCAGACCAGCTTACAGAAGAGCGTGAGCATGGTGTGTTAGAGCGTGGTGATAAAGCTGAGATTAGCACCTTATTAGGTAAGAACCTGAATAACGACTTTATAGGTAACGTGATAGATGTGTGTCCTGTGGGTGCGCTTACTGATAAAACATTCAGATTTAAGAATCGTGTATGGTTTACAAAACCTGTGAATGCACATCGCGATTGTGACAATCCTAAATGTTGCGGTAAAGTGCGTTTATGGATGAGAGGTGAGGAGGTATTCCGTGTTACTGCACGTAAAGACGAGTGGGGCGAAGTAGAAGATTGGATTTGTAATGAATGCCGCTTCCATAAGAAAGAAACTAAAGACTGGGTGATAGAAGGTCCTGCCAATATCAGCCGTCATAGCGTAATATCACAAGGGCATTATGTAAATACTAAAGAGCAGCCTGTCATAATTGATAAGGTAATAGGAAAAAATCCTAAGCTACTAATGGATATACACGATGTGAGTGATGTAAATAAAGAGAATGTGAAGCTATCTAAAATTGATGGTCCTGCACATTCTGATGATTTTGAGAAGAAAGACAAGTAAATATTTAAACAACTAATTACTTTTGCGCCACTATGCTGTTATTGCAACTTGACACAGCGTTCATTATTGAAAAACTGATACTTGCATCAGTCATTCTTTTAGGCTCCTTAGGTGTGGCTATGTATGCTACATGGGGAGAGCGTAAAGTAGCAGGTATCATGCAAGACCGTGTTGGTCCGAACCGTGCCGGTCCATTTGGTCTGCTACAACCGCTTGCAGATGGCGGTAAGCTTTTCTTTAAAGAAGAGATCATTCCGGATAGTTCTACACGTTTCTTATTTATACTAGGTCCTGCTCTGGCTATGCTTACAGCTTGTATGACAAGTGCTGTCATACCATGGGGGCCGGATTATGTTACAGAAAGTGGTCGAGTAATATCATTACAAGTAGCAGATATCAATATAGGCGTGCTCTTCATCTTCGGTGTAGTGAGTCTTGGTGTATATGGTGTAATGCTGGGTGGATGGGCATCTAACAATAAGTTCTCTCTACTAAGTAGTATACGCGCAGCAGCACAGGCAGTATCATATGAGTTAGCATTTGGTATCAGTCTTGTCGCATTATTAATGATGAGTGGCTCGCTAAGTATGCGCGACATCGTTGGGCAGCAACATGGCTTTTGGGATGCAGGCTACTTTACCTGGAATTTCTTTAAACAGCCATTAGGCTTCTTCGTATTCCTGATATGTGCTTTCGCTGAGCTGAACAGAGCACCGTTTGATATGGCAGAGTGTGAGAGTGAGCTGAATATGGGTTACCATCAGGAGTATTCTTCTATGAAGCTAGGCTTCTATTTGTTTGCAGAGTATATCAACTTATTCATTAGCTCTGCAGTAATCGCGTCTTTATACTTCGGCGGTTACAACTTCCCATTCATGGATGCAGTGGCAGCAGGTGTAGGACCGTTGTTGTTCACGATCATCTGCGTGCTTGTGTTATTGACCAAAATAATTTGTATCATATTGTTTTTCATGTTTGTTCGCTGGACACTACCTCGTTTCAGGTACGACCAGTTGATGAACTTGGGTTGGAAGTCACTGATACCAATCGCATTATTTAATATGCTGGTGACCGGTGCAGTGATATTGTGGGTACTTAACTAAGTAATGAAATGGAAAAACTAACTAACAGATCAGTAGCAGTAGATCGCAGCCCGATGACGTTTGGCGAGAAGGCATATGTGCCTGCCATACTCAAAGGTCTGTCTATTACTGTTGGTCACATTTTTAAGAAAAAAGCTACGATAAAATACCCTGAACAGAAGCGTCCGTTCAGTCCGGTATTCCGTGGTTTACATATATTAAATCGTGATGAGGAAGGTCGTGAGCGTTGTACAGCTTGTGGTCTGTGTGCATTGGCTTGCCCTGCAGAAGCTATAACAATGGAAGCTGCTGAGCGTAAGCCGGGTGAAGAGAAACTATACCGCGAAGAAAAATATGCTGCAAAGTATGAGATAAACATGCTCCGTTGCATATTTTGTGGTTACTGCGAAGAGGCTTGTCCTAAAGATGCAGTATACCTTACAGAGACGTTGATGCCGGTATCGTATACTCGTGAGAAGATGATATATAAGAAAGACGACTTATTAATTCCTCACCCTAAAAATCAACAAGACAGCCAATAACAATGAGCGCATACGAAGCATTATTCTGGTTTCTTACGGTCATGGCTATCAGCTGTGCACTGGGTGTAATACTCAGCCGAAATCCGGTTAGCAGTGTATTATTTCTGATAGCTACATTCTTTGCCATCTCAGGTCATTACATCCTGATGAATGCTCAGTTTCTGGCTATAGTTAATATAATAGTATATGCAGGGGCTATAATGGTACTCTTCCTGTTCGTGATCATGCTCATGAACCTGAATGCAGATACCGAACCTCAGAAAAATAAGCTGGTGCAGATAGCTGGTGTGGTCTCCGGAGGTATATTATTCCTGGTGATATTATCTGCATTAAAGTCTTCTACAGCAAATACGCTGGAGCAAACAGCAACAGATATTGGATTAATAAAGAATCTGGGTAAGACACTCTTTACGAAGTTTGTACTGCCTTTTGAAATAAGTAGTGTTCTTTTCTTAAGTGCGATGATAGGGGCTGTGGTGTTAGGTAAAAAAGGAGAGAGCCATAATGGCCAAAACTAAAATATGCCGATACAGTATTATTTATTTTTAAGCCTGGCGCTATTCAGCATTGGTATCATGGGTACACTCATGCGCCGTAATGCTATAGTGATATTTATGTGTATTGAGCTGATGCTGAATGCAGTGAACTTACTGTTGGTAGCATTCTCAAAAATGAATAATGATCCCGGGGCACAAATATTCGTGTTCTTCATCATGGTAGTGGCTGCGGCAGAGGTGGCAGTAGGGTTGGCTATTATAGTTATGATGTACCGTAAAGTACATTCGGTAGACATCAATATTTTAAACAGATTAAAGCATTAAGCCCAATTGGGTATGACAAACTTAGTTTACTTAGTCCCGCTATTTCCATTGATAGGTTTTCTTATCAACGGTTTGGGCTGGAAGAAAGTACCGAAATCGTTAGGTGGTATCATTGGTAGCACAGCAGTATTGGCATCATTTGTCGTATCGCTGGGTATCTTTTTTGAAGTTAAGTCAGCAGGTACTGCCACATCGGTATATCTATTTGATTTCATCAAGTCAGGAGACCTGAACATACCGTTTATATTCCAGGTAGATGCTTTATCATCTTTATTCTTACTCATTATTACAGGTATTGGTTTCCTGATACATGTATATTCTACATCCTACATGCACGATGATGAAGGTGTGGTGAAGTACTTCGCCTACCTCAATCTCTTCGTATTCTCTATGTTATTACTAGTATTGGGTGGTAACTACCTGATCATGTTCATAGGCTGGGAAGGTGTAGGTCTTTGTTCTTACTTGTTGATAGGTTTTTGGTTCAAGAGGAGAGACTTTACGAATGCTGCTAAGAAGGCATTTGTAATGAACCGTATTGGTGACCTTGGTTTTCTTGTAGGTATGCTACTTGTACTCTACAACTTCGGCACATTATCTTATCAGGATTTCTTCGGACAAATAAATGATGGTACTGCATTGGTGAACTCTAGTACATATAACTGGATAGCTATCTGCTTCTTTATAGGTGCAATGGGTAAGAGTGCCCAGCTACCATTATATACATGGTTGCCTGATGCGATGGCAGGTCCTACACCTGTATCAGCACTAATACATGCGGCTACCATGGTAACAGCAGGTATATATATGATAGCACGTAGTAGTGCATTATATAATATGGCACCTGCCGCTCAATCATTAGTAGCTATCATTGGTTTAGCTACGGCTATTATTGCCGCATCTATAGCCATCAAGCAATACGATATTAAAAAGGTACTGGCCTACTCTACTGTGAGCCAGCTGGGCTTTATGTTTTTGGCATTAGGTGTTGGCGCATATACTACAGCAGTATTCCACGTTATGACGCATGCCTTCTTCAAAGCATTATTATTCTTAGGCTCAGGTAGCGTCATCCATGCCATGGGTGGCGAACAGGACATCAGAAAGATGGGTGGCCTTAATAACAAAATGAAGATAACAGGTATCACCTTCTTAATAGGCTGTCTGGCTATTGCAGGTATACCGGGTTTCTCAGGTTTCTTCTCTAAAGATGAGATATTAGCTGCTGTATATGCACACAGCCCTGTAATGTATTATCTGACATTGGGTGCTGCACTTATGACAGCATTTTATATGTTCCGTCTGTACTTCCTGACATTTACAGGCACATTCAGAGGAACAGAAGAGCAAAAGCATCATTTACACGAAAGCCCTGCGGCTATAACTATACCACTATCTGTACTTGCTATATTATCTATAGTAGGTGGGTATGTAGGGTTGCCCCCTGTAATCAGTGAGCACCATACATTGAATTCATACCTCGCTCCTGTAGTGAGTAACTTCAATGTGCATCATCTGGAGCATGCTACAGAATGGATGTTGATGGGGTTGTCTACAGTGCTTGTCATCATTATGATAGGTGTAGCATATGCACGTACTAAGAAACCTGACTTTAGCGAGAATACAGGTTTGGCAAAAGTGCTGGAAAACAAGTGGTATGTAGATGAACTATATGATGGAGTAATAGTACATCCACTGGGCGGATTATCTAAGATATTGAATAACATTATTGAGAAGCTGGGTATAGATGGTATCGTGAATGGTACCGGTAAACTGGTGAACTGGGGAAGCGGTAAAGTAAGAATACTGCAAAGTGGTCAGGTAGGGTTTTACATATTTGCAATGGTGTTGGGTATGACCATCATTTTTGCTATCAGCTTTTTTTGGATACAGTAAATAGAATAGAAATACTACGAATAGTATTATGATATTGACACTACTCATATTGGTTCCGTTGGTTGTAGGTATATACAGCTTCTTCGGTAGTAAGGCATCTGTAAAAGGTTCTGCTATTGCTGCTACTGTGGTAACGCTATGTGTATCGGCACTGGTATGTAATGATGCTTATACTGCACCTGTAAGTATGAGTATGGACTGGATACCTACACTTGGTGCTAAATTCAGTATGATGGCTGATGGCATGAGTGCTATGCTCTGCCTGTTAGTGAGTATCGTAATGCTGGTAGTATATATTAGCAATCTTAATAAAGAGGTAGAGAATCCGGGCTCCTTTTATGGGCTGATGCTCTTATCTCAAGCAGGTATAACAGGTGTATTCTTAGCGTCTGACGCATTATTATTCTACTTCTTCTGGGAGTTGGCACTGATACCTGTATACTTTCTGTGTTCTCAATGGGGCGGGCAAAGACGCATTAAGATCACATTCAAGTTCTTCATTTATACATTCTTAGGTAGCCTTATGTTGTTGGCAGGTATTATATACTTGTCTTTACAAAACAACGGGGTTGATGCTTTCTCTTGGAATAACATTATCCGTGCCGGGGCATCATTACCTGTAGAAGAGCAGCAATGGTTATTCTGGCTGATATTTATAGCTTTTGCTATTAAGATGCCGATATTTCCATTCCACACATGGCAACCTGATGCTTATGAAGAGTCGCCTACCCCGGTAACTATTATTCTAAGTGCATTGATGGTGAAGATGGGGCTTTACGCAGTGGTTCGTTGGTTGCTACCAACTGTACCGCAAGGTGTTGAGTTCTGGTCCAATACTGTAATTACACTTTCTGTAATAGGTATAGTATATGCATCTTTACTGGCAATAGTACAAACAGACCTGAAACGTCTGGTAGCTTATTCATCAATTGCACACATGGGCTTGATGAGTGCTGCAGCATTTGCTAATACTGACGTAGCTATGCATGGGCTAATGGTCCAGATGTTCAACCACGGTATCAATATCACAGGTATGTGGATCATCGTGAGTATGGTAGAGCAGCGATGGGGTACAAGAAACATGAAAGAATTAGGAGGTATGGCTAGTACTGCGCCACAAATGGCGATAGCATTGGTGATTATCTCTTTTGCAAACATAGCATTACCATTAACCAATGGTTTCATCGGAGAGTTCATGCTGTTCAACGGTCTGTTCTCTAGTGAGTCAACTTACCACATCACATTTATGGTGGTAGCTGGTCTTGGTATCATATTAGGTGCAGTATATACACTAAATATGGTACAGAATACAGCTTATGGTGAGGCTGTTGCTATGAAGTCGGGCAAAGACCTGACAACGAATGAATATGTAGGTTTAGCCGTAATTATCGGTTTGATCATATTTTTAGGTGTATATCCTAAGCCACTGTTAGAAATGACAGCAGGTGTAATGGGTATGATGCCATAACAAGTTTTGAACGTAAACTTTTGACTACGTAATGAAGGCAATTATTGCTGCTACTATACTGGGTATTGTATTGATGTTCACAGGTCTTTTTGTGAAAGACAAGAAGTCTGTGGTATCTATTGCTACTATTTTAATATTGGCCCTGTTTGGGGTGAATATCTGGGAGGTAGTTTCTGCAGATGCTACGGCACCGCAAGAGCTATTCAATAACCTACTACGCATCGACAGCTACTCTGTATGGTTCAATATGATACTAACAGGGTGTACCTTCTTGTACGTATTACTCATGGGTAATTCTATAAGAAGAGTAGGCAACCATGTGGCAGAATACTTTGCACTCATATGCTTTATACTCTGCGGTATATACTTGCTTACTGGTTACAATAACTTATTGATGTTGTTCATAGGTATCGAGATCATGTCAATACCTCAATATGTATTAGCTGGTAGTGATAAGCGTAACCTGAAAAGTAACGAAGCTTCTCTGAAGTACTTCCTGATGGGCGCTTTTACTACAGGTATCTTACTAATGGGCATTACCCTGCTGTATGGTGCTACAGGTACTTTCTACATTACTAAGTTCACATTCTTGCAGGCTGGCTCATTAAATATGATGGCTCTTGCAGGTGTGTTATTTATACTTATAGCATTTGCATTTAAGATATCAGCTGCTCCTATGCACATGTGGACACCTGATGTTTATGATGGTTCCCCAACTGCTTTCACCGCTTTCATGGCTACTATCGTTAAGGCAGGTGCATTTGTAGGTTTCTTACGTTTATTCCATATATCATTCGGTACGCTCAGCGATCACTGGATGTTTATACTGGCACTCATCACTGCTGCTACTTTATTGATAGGTAATATTACTGCCGTATTCCAGCAGAGTGTCAAACGTATGCTGGCATACTCTTCTATTGCACAGGCAGGTTTCATGTTATTTGCTGTAGTAGCTGTTAATGCATTAGCATGGCAAGCTATGATCATCTATGCAGTTGCCTATAGTGTAGCTACGATTGGTGTATTCTTTGTCCTGCTGAAGATGAAAGACTACACTTATGATGGCTTCAATGGCTTGGCTAAGAAAGAACCTGCAATGGCTTTCTTTACTACAGTCTTCTTATTATCACTGGCGGGTATCCCATTAACAGGTGGCTTCATGGCTAAATATATGGTGCTGAATGCGGCTGTACAGTTTGGTGGTATGCTCTGGTTAGTAATATTCGCTTTGCTAATGGCAGCTGTAAGTGTATATTACTATTTCCGTGTGATCATGGCTATGTACTTCAAAACAGGAGATGCAGAGTTGAATCACGAGGTAACAGCTACCGATAAGCTATTATTAGGCATCACTTGTATCATTGTTATTTTACTGGGTGTAGCACCTCATTTATTCCTTGGCGGGTTGTAATTTCTCAATTACAAAGGTTCTTATATTACATTCTATATATTTATAGGAAGTAGTATGAAATATCTACTAGCTATACTGCTGGCCTGCTCTTCAATTGCCAACGCACAATCACAGAAAGATTATGAAGAGGTAATGGGAAAGTTTGTGAACTACTACAACAATAATGATGTAGATGGAGTCTGCACATTATTTCGTGTGGAAACAGGTGCCTACAAGTGCTTTTGGAAGTATGTAGCAGAGAGACGAGAAAAAGGTAGGACTATTTTAGACGAATATGGCAAGATCACATCGTATAAGTATCTTGGAATTGACCCTAGTGAAGACGGCTTAGCTGTATTTAAAATGATAATTGGTGGAGAGATAAAAGCCATGAGCTTTACTCTTGATAGCAATAACATATTTGGCACTTGCAGGTTCATCACGTCCAGTGAGTCAATAGATAAGATGTTAGCTGCAGATAAAGACTAGCTCCGCCATCTGTAATTTTACTTTTCCCCACCTGTGCATTTCTTTTCAGGTATAGGTCAATAAGCTTCGTTAATTTCGGTAATACCGTAAAAGGGAAGTAGTATGGAAATCAAAGAACTTATACCACATATAGAGGCGCTTATCTTCGCAAGTGAGCGCCCCATCACATTAGTTGAGATAGTTGACATGTTCAGCACAGAGGAAGAGATCATTGAGGGTGATAAAGTTGCTACATGTATCGAAGCCATTCGTGAAAAGTATGCTCAGGAATACTACCCTTTTGAGTTGAGAGAAGTAGGAGGAGGTTTCCAGTTTCTTACTAAAAAAGAATATCACAAAACTGTTTTACAGCTTAATGGTGATAAACATATAAAAAAGCTATCTACTGCAGCAATGGAAACATTGGCTATCATCGCTTACAAACAACCGATCACTAAAGCAGAGATTGAGTATATACGTGGTGTGAGTGTAGATTACTCTATACAAAAGCTACTGGATAAAGAACTGATCGTAATAGCTGGTCGTAAAGAAGATGCGGTGGGTAAGCCATTGATATACAACACTTCTAAAAACTTCATGGACTATTTAGGCATCAACTCTTCTGATGATCTGCCTGAATTAAAAGATATATCTAATATAGATACTGTTATTCCTACAGATGGTAAAGACGCAGAGCCGGGGGAGCGAAAAGCCCTGGTGATGGTGGAAGCTGACGGTACATTAAATGAACAAGCCGGGGACTAAGAGAGTAATTTTTCTTTTTTTAAAAACCCTGTTCCGTATTTCGGAATAGGGTTTTTGCGTTATTCCCTACATTTGCATCCAAATAATAAAAAATGGTGTTGAGAAAAGCTCTCTTGTTTTTAGGTTTGGTGTGCATAGCTCACCAGGTGCAAGCTCAAAAAGTATCGGATAAAAAGGTCATTAAAGAACTTAAAAAAGATATAGGCTATTTGGCTTCTGATGAGCTGAAAGGTCGCCGTACAGGCTCCGAAGGAGAAAAGCTGGCGGCTAACTATATCATACAACATTATACAGAAGAAGGTATAGCTGCCTACAAAGGAAAGGTATATCAGCATCCGTTCTCGTTTGTAGCAGGCAGAGCTACTGCTAACACTACAAGGATCAGCATTAACAGCAACGTACTAACTAAAGAAGACGGTTTTCCTCTTGCATTTAGTGGTAATGGTCAGGTACATGAAGATGTGATCCCTGACATCATTGAGAGTGGTAAAGTATGTATGCTGCCTATGTACGAGACTCAGGAGGATGCAGATAATCCGCATTTCGACTGGGAAAAAGCTGCTTATGAGCGTGCAGAAGAAGCTAAGAAAAATGGTGCTGTTGGTGTTGTGTTTTACGATAGCTACAAAGCTAAATTTGAGCCATTCTTCAATAAGAGAAATGAGTATGAGCCATTGTCTATACCGGTAGCTTTCATAACCATTAAAGGCTATGTAAAATACATCGTTTCAGATAACGAGAGCAACATGCCATCTATTCAGGTAGATATGAATATCAATCTGAAAGACAAAAAAATGAAGGGTAATAACATAGTTGCTTATATAGATAACAATGCAGAGCATACAGTTGTATTAGGAGCACACTATGATCATCTCGGTTTAGGTCAGGATGGCAACAGCCGTAATACAGATACTGTAGATAAGATACATAACGGTGCAGATGATAATGCAAGCGGTACTGCAGCGCTAATGCATCTTGCCAGCTGGTTGAAAGATAGCGACCTGAAAAAATACAACTATATGTTCATCCACTTCTCAGCAGAAGAGCTAGGTTTGATAGGTTCTAAAAAAGTTGTAGAAGAGTTGGATCTTGATGGCAGCAAAATCGCATATATGATGAACATGGATATGGTAGGAAGGCTAAATGATAGTACCCATGCACTTACAGTAGGTGGTATCGGTACTTCGCCTGTATGGCCAAAAGCGGTGAATCTAAAAGATGAAAACTTTAAGATAGTAGTAGATAGCTCGGGTGTTGGTCCATCGGATCATACATCTTTCTATCATAAAGATATCCCGGTGCTATTCTTCTTTACAGGTACACACACAGACTATCATAAACCATCTGATGATGCAGATAAAATAAACTATGAAGGCGAGGTAGCGATCATGCATTATATGTATGACATCATAGCTAATATGAATAAAATGCCTAAACCTGAGTTTACTAAAACAAAGCAGACATCTGTAGGCAGAGTACGCTTTAAAGTAACGCTAGGTGTTATGCCTGACTATGCTTTTAATGATGGTGGTCTTAGAATAGATGGTGTTACAGATGGCCGCCCTGCAAGTAATGCAGGTATTAAAGCAGGCGACATAGTTATTCAAATAGGTGAGCACGAGATACTGGGTATACAAACCTATATGAAAGCATTAGCAGCTTTTGAAGAAGGTGATAAGACGCAGGTTACAGTGAAACGCGATGGTAAAGAAATCACCATGCCATTGACGTTTACGCCAAAGGACTAAACATATTACAATAGTATTAGTATAGGGTTGATGTTGTTTTCTATTTTGCATTAAATACTATGCAGTGAGAATAACATTAACCCTTTTATCTATACAACGTTAAAAGCGTAACTACTAAAAAGATAATTTATAGTAAATAGACTACCAGCAGCTTTGGTCGGTTACCGTTAGTTTGCTGATATCAAAGCCTTTTGCAGTTACTCTTTCTAATATGCCGTCGTAGGTTTGCTTATTCATTTTAGGAGTACGACTCAATATCCATAAATAGTCTCTGTTGGGATGACCTACCACAGCATAGCTGTAGTCGTCTGCCAAATCTATGATCCAGTATTTGCCGCTAAAAGGCCAGAAGAATTGCACCTTAAGTTTAGCATTGGTTTCTTCATCTGTTACCCAGGCCTTACCAGTACTTACTTTTCTTTTTTCAGGAGTATTGCAAGAGTTTACTACCACTACTTTACCATTATCCATCAGGTCATAGTCAGCTGTGGTACACGAGCAGCCTTTTTGAAAACTTTGAGGGAAAGATGCTATCTCATACCACTTCCCCATATACTTTTCAATATCTACATACTGAACTGTTTCCAGAGTTTTTCTATTACATGAGTTGCCGAAAAGCATACAACTTATTAGTGCTATTGATACAATGTACTTCATAGTGTAATAACACTATTTGGTACAGTTTGGTTTAGCTCACCAGCTTTATAGCTGCAGGGTCGCCTTGCTTAATGAGGTTTCTTAGTGCATGCTTTACGATCCACTTAGTAGATGGGTGTTTGCTCTTAGCCCAACGTTTCAGTATACGCATAGTATATGCAGGTCTTTCTTTAAGCATATCGTTCATGTGGTTGGCTACTGATTTCTGTACGAATTTTGATTCATCTTCTTTCAGTAACTCTAATATCTCCATCACACTGTCAGGCTCATCTAAGAATACTGATAGCTTTTGCGCCCACGGTAGCTTAGGTCTCAGCCCTTCGCTGGCTAGTCTTCTTGGATGATAACTTTTATCCTTTGCCCAGCGCTTCATATATACAAGAGCTGCTTTGGGGCGTTTATTAATATATGGACGTACAGCAAACTCACCCGTATTACGTTTCGTTATCTGGTAGATTGCCTTCATAGATGCATCAAAATGATCTGTACCATACATCTCTACAAAGTGAGCAATAGGCATTACCCACCAATAGTTTTTGAACATTCCCGTTTCTTCAGGATTTTCTGGCCCAAGTATACTTAGTAATATAGCCAGTGCATCATTATAGTCTTCAGGTAGATACTTTTTTAGCTCAGTACTATGTAGCGCTAACCGTTCTTTATATTCAAGTGGTTCATAAGCTTTGTCAATAGCACGGATGTAGCTCCTGTGCTTAAAGTCAGGATATACGTCTCTTATTTTATCAGATAATATAACAGCGAGATTCTTACCAAAGTAGTCTTTTACTTTCGGAGTATCCATTATAGTTATAGTAAAGGTGGAAGATAAATCTAAGTCAAAAACAGCAAAAAAACTGCTCAAATAATACCAAGAAATGAGTTAACATTATTTTCATATTCGGGAAAAATATAACAGCATATAGGCTTTTTCACTACAAAGACCATTATATAATGGTAAATTTGCGCTCTTTGCATGAATAGTGTATGTACAATAGCATTAGTAGGTAACCCCAACAGCGGGAAGAGCTCACTATTCAATAATCTGACTGGCCTGAACCAGCAGGTGGGTAACTTTCCCGGTGTAACGGTTGATAAGAAAACAGGTAAAAGTAAAATAGCAGACAACCTTACTGCTAAGATACTTGACCTGCCGGGTACGTACAGCCTTTATCCTAAAAGTGCGGATGAGCAGGTTACCTACGAGGTACTGCTAGACCAGAATAATCCTGACAGGCCTGATATGGTAGTCATCATTGCAGATGCTGCTAACCTGAAAAGGAACCTGTTATTCTGCTCTCAAATAATGGATCTTGGTCTACCTGTCGTTATAGCATTATCTATGAACGATATTGCTAAGAGAAAAGGCATCAGCATAGATACAGCTGCACTGGAAAGGATGATAGGTGCACCTGTTGTAAAGATAAATCCGCGTAAGAATAAGGGTGTCACAGCGCTGAAGAAAACTATCTCAGATCTATATAACCGCAAACAGTCATTCAAGCATCAGCCCTTTATTAATATTAAGGAGCACACAGGAGAGTGGCTAGCAGATATACAACAGCTTTGCGATACACAAAGTGCATACAGTACACTGCATGTAGCTTGTAACTATATGGAGTTATCCTTCTTGAACGCAGCACAGCGTATCAGGATAGCCGCAATAACAACCGAAGCAGGTTTTCATAAAGCAAAAGTGCAGGCAGAAGAAATAATGGAGCGATACAAAAAGATCGCATCTATTATGGATAAGAGTGTTGTAGAAGAAAGCCCGCTAAAGCGCACTATTATGAGTGAGCAATGGGATAAAGTGCTGCTACACCCATTATATGGTAACCTTATTTTATTTGTGGTACTGTTCCTCATGTTCCAAAGTATATTCTGGTTAGCAGAGTATCCGATGGATTGGGTAGAGGCAGGCTTTAGTTATATAACTGCTTCTCTGGATAGTGTAATGCAAGAAGGGTTCTTAAAAGATCTATTGCTCAATGGTATTATCGCAGGTCTGGGAGGTATTGCCATATTCATACCTCAGATAATGATACTCTTCGGCTTCATTACTGTATTGGAAGACACAGGGTACATGGCGCGTATCAGCTTTTTGTCAGACAGGCTCATGCGTAGCGTGGGACTGAACGGTCGCTCTGTAATGCCACTAATAAGTGGTATGGCATGCGCTGTACCAGCAGTTATGGCTACCAGAACTATACAAAACCCTAAAGAACGACTCATTACTATATTGGTTACACCGCTAATGAGCTGCTCAGCCAGGTTGCCGGTATACACTATTCTTATTGGGCTGGTCATACCTAATAAAAGCCTTTGGATATTCAATCTACAAGGAATGGTAATGATGGGCTTATACTTGTTGGGTTTCTTGATGGCACTGGTAGTAGCTAAGATCATGAGCTGGGCGATCAAAGTACAAGGAAAGTCGTATTTCCTGATGGAGTTACCAGTGTATCGTGCACCACGTTGGAAGAACGTTGTTACCACTATGGTAGAAAAGGCAAAGATATTTGTAACTGATGCGGGTAAGGTGATTATGATTATCTCACTATGCCTGTGGGTATTAGCATCTTTTGGTCCGCCAAAGCGTATGCAGCAGGTAACAGAAAAGTACACTCTGCTAAAACAACAATACCCGGATAACCAGAAAGAGCTAAATAAGCAATTGAGAACAGAGCGCTTGGAGAATTCTTTTGCTGGTATTATGGGTAAGTCTATAGAGCCTGCTATTAAGCCTCTTGGTTATGATTGGAAGATAGGTATTGCACTTATTACTTCTTTTGCTGCTCGCGAAGTGTTTGTTGGTACAATGGCAACTTTATATAGTGTAGGTAGTGATGAAACTAGCGATACTATTCGTGAAAAAATGAGAGCGGCTAAAAGACCTGACGGTAGTCCTGTGTACACTTTAGCAACAGGTCTTTCTTTATTAATATTTTACGTTTTTGCTATGCAGTGTATGAGTACTCTGGCAATCGTAAAAAGAGAAACGCGCAGTTGGAAATATCCTGCCATTCAGTTCGCATATATGTTTGTTATGGCATATGCATCAGCATTTATTACATTCCAGTTATTTTCTTAACATAGCTATTAACAAAAAGCATTAATAGCTATCTTAACATTCCTGTTCCGCCATATTAATGTAAATACGATTATATAATAAAGATTATTCGTGTCAGAAATAGCAGATTTTTTTAGTAAGCTGATAGATACTGCAGATTTTCCTGCAAGGTGGCATTGCGGTAACTGGTCAGATTTTCATGGATGGTTATATATCATTAGCGACCTTGCAATATGGGCAGCGTATTTTGCTATACCATTGATTATCATATACTTCATCACCCATAATAAGCACAAGCTACCGTTCAATGTCATATATGTGCTTTTCGCTGCATTTATATTGTTTTGCGGTGTCACACACTTTTTAGATGCTATTATCTTTTGGACACCGGTCTACCGGTTGAGTGCGCTCATGCGTTTTGCTACTGCAATAGTAAGCTGGGCTACAGTCTTTGCACTATTTAAAGTATTACCACATGCCTTTTCCCTGAAGTCTCCCAAAGAGTTAGAGGAAGAGATAGAGCGCAGAAAAGAAAAAGAGATAGAGCTTAGAGAAAAGAACTCCCGCCTGAAAAGTATAGCGTGGATGCAGTCTCACGAGCTTAGAGGACCTTTAGCTACCATCCTTACCCTGCTGGATACATATGATAATGTCTCATTGAGCGAAGAGGATAAAAAAGAGCTGATAGATGGTATCAGAACATCTAGTGAAAATCTGGATACAGTTATCAGAGGCATCGTTGCTAAAACCCAAGATATAGAGGCCGACTAGTATCCATTCCTAATGTAAAGTTAACGCACCGTTATGTTTAGGTGTAACTACATTATTCTTCTAATTTCGTAAGGATATAGTATAACGTAATGTGTGCTAACGACACACAACAAAACAAATAATAAAAACACTGCTCCAACAGGCGTGTTTGTACTACACACTTGTCTATGCAAGAGGTATTTGACTTCTTTGGGAACCTATTTAAGTCTAGTGACTTTCGCTCTTATTGGCAGAGCGGGAGTTGGACAGACTTTCATGGTTGGTTCTATATCCTAAGCGACCTGCTGGTATGGTCGGCTTACTTTGTCATACCCTTGGTTATCTTAAACTACGCTATCAAGTCAGGTAAGTCTTTCAAGTTCAATAAACTGTCTTTACTCTTTGCTAGTTTCATATTGCTTTGCGGTGCTACTTTTCTGGTAGATGCATTAATGTTTTGGGTGCCACTTTTTCGTTTGAGTGCCCTCATCAGGTTTATTACAGGTATTATCAGTTGGGTAGCTGTTTTTCATGCAGTTAAACATCTGCCAAGAGCGTTTACGCTAAGAACTCAAGAAGCAGTACAGGGAGAGATTGAGACAAGAGAGCAGGTAGAGAAAGAGCTGAAGCTGAAAAATGAGCAACTGCAAGAGGCTGAGCGTCTGGCAAAGCTGGGTTATATAAAGTGGGATGTAAAAAAAGAGAAGGTTGAATACTCAGACTCAGTTCCTGAAATATTAGAACTCAAAAATGATCAAAAACTACACTACGGACTAATATCAGAACTAATTCATCCTGATGATGTAAAGCATTTGGAGAAGGTAATTGACACCATATTTATAAAGAAATTCTTCCCCAACTTCTACTGCCGTATCAATATACCTGGTGGTGAGGTGAAGCACCTACTCGTTGTTGGTCAGGTAATATTATCGCACAGTGGTGCAATAGCTACAGTGAAAGGTACCATTCAAGACGTTACGGAGCAGCGACTATATATTCAGAAAATTCAAACTCAAAACCAGCGCCTTAAGGACATTGCATGGATACAGTCCCATAAGGTGCGTGCTCCTGTGGCTTCTATTTTAGGGTTGATCCAGTTATTTAATAAAGAAGCTGCTGATGATACGGTAAATATTGAAGTATTAGACGGTATTGAGGAAGCCGCACATACTTTGGACAGTGTTATAAAAGAAATTAACGCCAAAACAGAAAATGGCGCTGATGAAAAAGATGGAGGAAACGCTACTTTTTAATGCCTGATGGCTCATGTACAGCTATATGCTCCTTCTCGTAGAAGATGCTTCTTAGTACAGATATAAAAGTGTTTTTTATTAGTTTTCTTATACTTGAAAACATGGCGTTTCAAATTTTTGGGTACACAAATATATATACGTCTTTGCTATATACAAAGCAAAAAATCTAATATCACCTTAATAACAACTGTTGTTTAAACTATTATTAATAATCACAGTCTAACCATTGTTTGCAAAAAAGGGGATATATAGCGTGATTTTACCGTAAAACAAACGGCATCCATTATTGTTCATACATTTGCAATTCTAATCATCTTAGAAACAAGGTAAGCGTGTATAAAAAAAAGCCTTTATTACTAATATTCATATTAGTAATCATTTCTCTCATAAGTACTTCTGTAGCGTATGCACAGAATGGCAGTAAGATCACAGGTAGTGTAGTTAATGCAAAGAAGTCTCCGGTACCATATGCTACAATCACTTTAATGAACAATGACTCATCGGTAGTCAACGGAGGTATTACAGATGATGCGGGTAAGTTTGAGATAGCTGCTATAAAATCAGGAAAGTATATATTAAGGATTACAGGTATTGGTATAACGGACAAGATAGTTGCTGATATCACTGTATTGTCGGAAAAGGAAAACGTCAATCTTGGAGAGATAAAGGTGACCACCTCTGCGAATGTACTGGATGAGGTGAAGATCGTAAGTGAGAAAGCTTACATGGAGATGGGTATTGATAAGAAGACCTTCAATGTAGAGAAAAACACCACTGCTACTGGTGGTAGCGCATCTGATGTATTGCAGAATGTACCATCTGTTGCGGTAGATCCTGATGGATCTGTAAGCCTGAGAGGTAAGTCAGGGGTAACTATACTAATAGACGGTAAGCCAGCTACACTACTAGGTGGTGATGAGGCATCGGCACTACAAAGTTTGCCAGCGTCAAGTATCGAGCAGGTAGAAGTAATAACAAACCCATCCGCTAAATATGATGCTACGGGTATGACAGGTATCATTAATATCATTACAAAGAAGGAAAAGAGGTTTGGTTTTAATGGTAATGTACGAGCCGGCGCAGGTACCAGAGATAAATATAATGCAGGTCTTGGTTTGAACCTGAAGAACGAAAAGTGGAACTTGTTTTTAAACAGCAACTTCCGCCAAAACAGAATATACAGACGCGTAAGTACGAAAGTAGCTAGCCAAACGAGTGATGCACATACCTTTAGCTATGAGGACAACATCCGTATATTCAATGGTTTCTTCAATACCATAGGTGCTGAATACAACATTGATACTAATAATAGTATTACACTAACCCAAAACCTGAATAAAATGCGTTGGGGTGGTAATGGTGTTTCTAATTTATATAGTTACCCAACAGGTAGCGATCTTCAATCCAATCAGGAAAGGAGCTTCGTATGGGGTGGCGGACCATTCTCCTCATCATCAGCAATCGATTATAAAAGGAAGCTTAAAGAAAGAGAAGGCACACTTACTGCAAATACTACATTCGTAAGGTCTTGGCAGGAACGTGTACAGGAATACGTAACTAATGTATATAATAGTAATGATGAGCTGATCAGTGGACCTATATATCAAGATGCACCAGGTACTAGCACTAATACCAGCTCCAACTCTCAGGTAGACTACTCAGCTAATCATTTTACAGACAATGGTAAGCTGGAGGCTGGTCTTAAGTCACAGTTGTTTTGGTTAGAAAGTAGCAATACTCCTGTAATAGATACAGGTAGTGGGCCAATGGTGGATAGCATTCTTCAGAATGGATATGATTACTCTCAACAGATATATGCAGCGTATACCAGCTGGGGAGATAAAGTAGGTAAGTTCAGGTATCAGGCAGGCTTAAGGATGGAGTACTTCTTGTATTCAGGTACTACAACACAGTTAGATCAGGAATATTCTAAAGAATTTTTGAATCTATTCCCATCTGTATTTATGTCTTATGAATTACCTAAAGATCAGAGTGTATACTTAAGCTATACCAGACGTACCGACAGACCACGTTTCTGGCACTTGTTACCTTATGTAGATCTTTCTAATCCACAGGATACAAATGTGGGTAATCCTGACCTTGTTCCTGAGTTCATACACAACGTAGAGCTTAATTATAATAAGATATATGAGCAGGGGCACAATATCATCGTTAGTGGTTATTATCAATATACACAGAACCTCATCGAGCGATTTGTAAGGTATAACGAGGATGGGCGTACATATACTCAGCGTAGAAACTTAGCGTCAGGAATCACATATGGTTTAGAGCTTACAGGGCAGATACAGCTAGTAAAAAGAGTATGGGATCTAACACTCAATACTAACCTGTTCCAGAATGAGATAAACGGTGCTAATATAGACCCAGCGTTGGATAACAGTGGTTTTGGATGGTTTGCAAAAGTAAACTCAAACATAAAGCTACCCGCAAACTTTGCCTTCCAGGTCAACTATAACTACCGGGGTCCGAGAGTATTGGCGCAGGGAAGAAGAGAAGATGCCTATTGGATAGACGTGGCTTTGAGCAAGAATTTCTGGGATGGTAAAGCTAACCTTGTGTTAAATGTTTCTGATATTTTAAACACGCAGAAGTTTGCTACCAACGTGGCATACAGGAATTCAGTACAGTATAATTATACTGATAAAGAAACCCGTATAGGTAACATAACCTTCTCCTATCGCTTTGGCAGCACAGATAAAAGCCCGTTCGGAGGTAAAAGGAGAGGAAGAAAAGCTAAGTCAGACGATATTAAACCTGAAACAAATAAAGACAGGGATAATATAAAAGATGGTGATGATGATGGCGGTGGCTACTAGTCGTAACGCTTTCTAGTTAAGAATTTTCGTAAATTGTTCTCATGAAAAGATTACTCGTATCAGTTTTGATGTGTACCACTATGCTTAGTTTTGAAAGTTGTGCACAGTCTTTCGGAGATATATTAAACAGAGGGAAAAAAGTTCTTGAAGAGAATACAGGTAGTGGTGGCAGTGGTTCACTTTCTAATTCTGAGATAGTAGCAGGTCTTAAGCAAGCTTTGGAGATAGGGTCTAAAAATGCAGGTAATCAGCTGCATACTGTAAACGGATATTTCGGTAATCAGATCATAAAAATATTAATGCCACCTGAGGCAAAGAAAGTAGAAAATACTCTACGCTCTATAGGCATGGGTTCTGAGGTTGATAAGGCCATATTAGCAATGAACCGTGCTGCAGAAGATGCTGCGCAAAAAGCAGTTCCTATATTCGTGAATGCTATTAAGACTATGTCTATTCAAGATGGTGTAAGTATACTAAGAGGTGGCAATGGAGCTGCTACCAACTATCTGAAGCAAAGAACAACGCAACAGTTAACCAATGCATTCCGCCCTGTAATAGATAAATCACTTACGAAGGTCGATGCAACAAAGTATTGGTCGCAAGTATTTACGATATATAACAAGCTTCCTACAACAAGACAAAAGATAAACCCTGACCTTACTGGTTATGTTACAGAAAAGGCGTTGGCAGGCTTATTTGTAACGGTAGCTGAAGAAGAAAATAAAATAAGACAAAATCCAGCTGCAAGGGTAACTGATCTCTTGAGAAAAGTATTTGGCAGCAACTAATATTTATTAAAGTCCTACATCGTCACTCTAAAGCATTTGGCTATGACACAAGAAAGCACCCAGAACACCGACTTGCAAGCATGGTGGTCATCATTAGACTTCGCTCATAAAAATCAGTATGACCTGAACGAAAAGAATGAGATAGTATTAAAACCACATGCAGGTTTTAAAGAGACCATCATAGGAGAAGTACCACAAGAGCAGCCGGATACATACATCAAGTTATTGCAAGATAAGTATACCGAAGTTTCAGGTAAGCTTGATGAGCTAAAGCAAGAGTGGGAAAAAGAGGGTGATAAGCTGAACCTGTATGGCAAGGTAGAACGACTGAAAGAATACTTAAAACATGCTGCTGCTATCGGAGATTTTCATCAACTGTATGATGAAGTAGTGAGCATGGACAAGGTTTTGGGAGGTTTAATTGAAGAGAACTATACTAAAAAAGTAGCTTTGGCAGAAAAGGCGGAATCACTCTCCGAAGCGGTAGACTTTAAACAAACTACAGAAGAATATAAGCAGCTAATAGAAGATTGGAAAGCTATAGGTTACGTAGACAAGAAACGTAGTGATGACCTATGGAGTAGAATAGAACAGGCTCGTGACAAGTTTTATGAGCGCAAGCAAGAGCATCATGAAGATGTGAAAATGGAGATGATGCAGAACCTCGACCTAAAAATGGAGGTTGTGGATAAAGCGGAACAACTGGCAGGCTCTGAAGATTGGAAAGAGACTACACAGCAGCTAAAAGATCTGATGGAGAAATGGAAAAGCATTGGCCATACCATGCACGACAAAAATGAAGAGTTGTGGCAAAGGTTCCAGGCGGCTAACAATGCTTTTTTTGAGAAAAAGAGAGCTCACTTTGAGGTGATAGAAAAGGAGCAGGAAGCTAATTATGAGGCAAAAGAGAAGCTGGTAGCACAAGCAGAAGAAATAAAAGATAGCGAAGACTGGGGCGAAACATCCAAAAAGTATACAGAGCTTATGGATGAGTGGAAGAAGATTGGTAGAGTATCACGCGAAAAGTCTGATGAGATATGGAGCAGATTCAATGCAGCCAGGGATCATTTCTTTGGTAGGAAACGTGAGCATACACAGGCGTTTAAGCTAACATTAGAAGATAACTATGCACAGAAGCTCGCTTTATTGAAGAGAGCAGAAGACCTACAGGAGTCTACACAGTGGAGAGAAGCTACTGAAGAGATCAATGAGCTGATGACAGAGTGGAAGAAAATAGGTCCTGTACCACGCAAACATAGTGATGAGATTTGGGAGCGATTCATCGGTGCACGTAAGAAGTTCTTTGCAAGAAAAGATGCTAACAGAGAAAAGCGCAAAAAGCAATATGAGCAACGCTCTAAACAAAGGGTACAACAGACAGGAAGCTTTATACAGAAACTGGAAGAAGAACTGAAGGAAGAAGAAGAAAAGCTGGTTGACTTCAACG
The DNA here is from genome assembly GCA_964531655.1 of uncultured Flavipsychrobacter sp. GTDB lineage: Bacteria > Bacteroidota > Bacteroidia > Chitinophagales > Chitinophagaceae > UBA5543. The sequence continues at coordinate 267,963 of CAZHDM010000003.1, read as the reverse complement.
AAGGACTGAAGAACATCACACCTGGTTTAAAAGAAGAAGAATTAAGAGAGCATCTTACAAAGCTGATAGCTGAAACGGAGAAGAAGATAGAGCATAAGAAAGAGAAGCTTACGGATGCATCTAAACAGCTGGAAGAGCTGGAAGCAAAAGAAAAGGCTAAAGAAGAAGAAAAAGAACAAAAAGAAGAGCAATAAAAAAAGGGGCGATTTACTCGCCCCTTTTCTTTGAAAGAAAATCTTTTATACAGAAAAGCTGTCTCCACAACCGCATGTACGACTGGCATTAGGATTCACAAAGTGAAACCCTTTACCATTCAACCCGTCAGAGAACTCTAAAGTAGTATCGCACAGGTACAAGAAACTTTTAAGATCTGTTACCAGCTTTACACCCTTTTCTTCAAAAACCTGATCGTTAGGCTGTGGTTCGTTATCAAAATCTAATTTGTAAGAAAGGCCTGAACATCCACCCCCTACTACACTTACACGTAAAAAATAAGTGTCATCCAGAGACGCATCTTTGCGCAACTGGTATACCTTACTTCTTGCTTTATCACTTATATGGATCATAAGAATGCTGTTTATTAAAACTTATATTGGTTAACAGTATGCTGCCATGCATCACATACCTTTTTCACCATACCGTTAACCAATAAATATCTTAAGCCTAATTCTTAATGCTTTTTCTCTTCTAATTCTAACTCAGGAAGACCCTTCTTAACACGGTAGTCATTAATAGCTGCTTTGATAGCATCTTCTGCTAATACTGAGCAGTGAATTTTTACCGGCGGTAAGTTCAACTCTTCCACAATAGCCATATTATCAATAGCTAGTGCTTCATCTACAGTTTTACCTTTTAGCCATTCTGTAGCAAGAGAAGATGATGCAATAGCAGAACCGCAACCAAATGTTTTGAACTTAGCGTCCTTGATAAGACCACTCTCATCATCTACTTCTATTTGAAGACGCATAACATCACCACACTCAGGAGCACCTACTAAGCCTGTACCTACATTCTTGCTTTCTTTATCAAGTGTACCTACGTTCTTAGGGTTTTGGTAATGATCAATAACTTTATCTGAATATGCCATAATTTACTTTTTTTAATGTTTTACAATTAGTGATGTGCCCACTCAATAGCATTTAAATCAATGCCATCTTTATGCATTTCCCACAATGGGCTCATCTCTCTAAGTTTTGTTACAGTTTCTTTTATCGCTTCTATAGTATAGTCTATCTGCTCGTCAGTAGTGAATCGGCCAAGACCGAAACGTAATGAACTGTGTGCCAGGTCGTCACCGAGACCAAGAGCCTTAAGAACATACGATGGCTCAAGCGATGCAGATGTACATGCAGAACCACTTGATAGCGCTATATTTTTATTAAAGCCCATCATCAAACCTTCACCCTCAACATATTTGAATGATATGTTAGTAGTATGAGGAAGTCTGTGGTCTTTATTACCATTCACGTAAGATTCTTCCAGTACACAAAGACCTTCTTCAAGACGGTCACGCATTTTGCTCAGGCGTATAGCCTCATCTTCCATTTCGTTCATGCAAAGCTCACAAGCTTTACCAAAACCTACTATACCAGGTACGTTCATAGTACCACTACGCATGCCACGCTCGTGTCCACCACCATCTATTTGTGCTGTAACCTTTACACGTGGGTTCTTACGACGTACATATAATGCACCAACACCTTTAGGTCCGTACATTTTATGTGCGCTGAAAGACATAAGGTCGATACCATCAGCAATCACGTCTACAGGTATTTTACCTACAGCCTGTGTACCATCAGTAAAGAATAATACACCATGCTTCTTAGCGATCTCACTGATTTCTTTGATCGGCTGTACTACACCTATCTCATTATTACCATACATGATGGAAATAAGGATAGTCTTATCTGTAATAGCATTTTCCAACTCTTGTAGATCAATGATACCATCTTCCTTAACTGGAAGGTAAGTCACTTCACCACCTAGTTTCTCCACATGCTTACAAGTATCCAATACAGCTTTGTGCTCTGTAGTACAAGTAATTATATGATTACCCTTAGAAGCATACATTTCAAATACACCCTTGATAGCAAGGTTGTCTGCCTCAGTGGCACCAGATGTAAATATGATCTCTTTTGGGTTTGCATTGATAAGCTTTGCAATTTGCTCACGCGCATAATCTACAGCCTCTTCTCCGACCCAGCCAAAAGGATGACTCCTACTGGCAGCGTTACCAAACTTTTCAGTAAAGTAAGGCATCATTGTTTCCACTACCCTCGGGTCGCAAGGAGTAGTAGCATTGTTGTCCATGTAAATCGGTAAATCTAAACTCATTATATCTCTGATATTATATCCGTTAGTCTACAATTATTGTAGATTACAAAGGTACATACAAATGCCGTTATTACTTCATTTTGTACATTGTAGCTTTTAATGAACCTATATTTAAAACTTATAAGTGATGCTTAAAATAGAACACCTTGGTATAGCAGTAGCCGACCTTCAAAAATCAATTCCTTTATTTGAACAGCTATTAAATACACCATGCTACAAAACTGAAGAAGTAGAATCCGAAGGGGTAAGTACGGCATTCTTTCAGCTAAGTGAGAGTAAGGTAGAGCTATTGGAAGCTACAAAAGAAGAGAGTCCTATCAAGAAGTTCATTGACAAAAAGGGCGAAGGCTTACATCACGTAGCTTTTGAAGTAGAAGACATTCATGCAGAAATGAAACGTCTTGCTGCACTAGGCTTTACTTTATTAAACGAAGAACCCAAAAAGGGGGCAGATAATAAATTGATATGTTTTCTGCATCCAAAGAGTACCAACGGTATGTTGGTAGAGCTTTGCCAGGAGATCAAATAGTAGATTTAGCCTTTGTATCGTATTGCAGGCACTACAATATATGCCAGGATAGTATATACTACCAAGCCAATTATCAATCCTAATAAAGTCATGACAATGTATGATTTGTGGCTTTGGTTAGTAACAATAGCATCATCTATCACATATAGATTTTTAGGCATGGTCAGCTTTTCATTAAGCTCCTGCTTTCTCTTATATAATGTATAAGATAATTCGTATAGGGTAGTACCACCATCAGCTGATGAAGACTTTTTTGATGATGTGCTTTCTTCGTTGTTATAAACTGTTTTCAAGCTATCCATCATGCTTAGCTGTTTATTGATGAACTTTAGCTCCTGCTCATACTCGTTCATCTTCATTTGACGCTTTTCTGATAGATACTCATTTCCGCTTTCCAGAAATTGTAGGATATTGCTTTGTAGCTCATCAACATATGCAGTATCAGTAATGTACATACTCACTACGAATGGTATTCTATCAGTGTTCAGGTCTTCGCTAAGCTTTTCTCCAAGTATATTTTTACCTTCTATCTTCCTTAATGATTTCAGAGCACCATCACTGGTATTTAGCAATGCTCCTGCCTTTGCTCTGTTATTCTCTAAAAGTGAGTTAAGCTTACTCAGCCTGTCACCATATACCTTACGCGTAAGGTCCTCGTAAGTGACTGTAAAAGATGCCTTATATACAGATGATTTTTTATAATTAATGTAAACTAGTATCCCTATGAAAATTACCAAACATGATACAAGAAGCGCCATATTTCTTCTTATATCTGTTATATATTTGTTTAAAGCCCATATCAGCTGCTCATAAACATTCTTTTCATTATCAGGGGACGTCATATCAGTATCGTTATAATATTAAGGAGAATATGCAAAAGTATAAAACTTAATACATATTTGGCTTAAAACCATCCTTTTCGTTTAAAGTAAATAAGCATCAATAGCGGGATGATCAGCATTAAAAAGACTGTAATATAAAACCCTTCTTGTTGATGCGATAGCGGAATAACTTCAAAGTTCATGCCGAAAATCCCGCCTATTACTGTTGCAGGCGCCATCAAGGTAGCCAGTAATGTGAAGGTTTTCATGACCTCATTCATTTTCAGGTTGATCTGGCTCATTGACAGATCCTGAAGGTTCATCACCATATCTCTATGGTTCTCGATGTATTCATTAGCTTGAGTTATGTGGTCTAATACATCTTTATAGTATTTCTCATGCTCTTCTTCCAGAAGGTCGCTATCACTTCTGATGAAGGAATGTACCAACTCTTTTACCGGAGATACAGACCTGCGCATCACCATTACCTCTCTTCTTAATATACTTATTCTGGCTAGCGTTGTTTGCTCTCTGCGTTGTAGTAATAGTATATCTTCCAATATTTCAATACGTTCACTGATCTTTTCAAGTACTCCGAAGTAGCTATCTACTATAATATCTATGAGGCAGTAACACAAATAATCAGCTGTACCCTTTCTTATTCTATGCCCTCCACTTCTAATACGTTCACGTAGTGGATCAAAAACATCTCTACTGGGATCTTCCTGAAAGGAGATAACAAAGTTGTTCCCCAATACAATACTCACCTGCTCTGTCTCAACCTCACGTGTTTTATTATTATAATATATCATTGGCAGGATACAGAATATTACATTCTCTGTATCGTCCATCTTGGCGCGTTGTCCTGTGCTGAGTATATCTTCTATATATAGGTGGTGTACCCCAAAGTCTGCACTTAGTTTTTCAATTTCAGTCTTTTTTAGTCCATCTACGTTGATCCAGGTTACTCGACCACTACCTATGTAGTTTTTACATTCATCATATGGGATATTCTTTTTCTCTTCGAACGATGCGGCATCATAATCAAATACTGAGTATATGGGATCTACTTCCAATTTACGCTCAGGCACTGCTTTTGCAGGGTTGAACGAGGTGATTGGCCTGCGTATATTATAGTTCCATGTCCACTCAGGTAGTAGTTTGGCGAGTCCGCGTTTGTTTTGGGTCGTCATGTGTCAATTTTACGACTAAAAAAGTTTTTTACTTATGTTCGTGTTCTAAAAATAACATTTAGCCAAGCATTTATGAAAAAGCTATTATTAACTCTTATAAGCACTTTACTGATTACCAGTGCATTTGCACAGAAAAAGGTCTATATAGAGACCGAATATGGTAAAATAACCATGGAGTTATTTGAAAACACTCCAAAACACACTGAGAACTTTATGAAACTGGTGAAAGATAAGTTTTACGACAGCACTTTGTTTCACCGTGTAATACCTGACTTTATGATACAAGGCGGAGATCCTGATTCTAAAAATGCTGCCGCAGGTGCTGCGCTTGGTGGTGGCGATATCGGCTACAGGATAGATGCAGAGATCAATCAAGAGAACTTTCACCAATATGGTGCTGTAGCTGCAGCCAGAGATAATAACCCTGAGAAGAAATCTTCAGGTTGCCAATTTTACATAGTAGTAGGTAAGAAATTTACTGACGACCAACTAACCCAATTATCTGAGCGTAATGGCAGAACATATACTCCTGAGCAAAGGGAAGTATATAAAACTGTTGGTGGCACACCTCATTTAGATGGTAACTATACAGTATTCGGGCAAGTAATAGACGGTATGGACGTAGTGGAAAAGATCATCAAAGAACCACGTAACGGAATGGATCGTCCTAATAAAGATATAGAGATGATAAAAGTGAGGAAGAAAAAGTTCCTTGGCTTGTTTTAATATGGATGAGCATTTAAAAAAGATCAAGAATTTATTGGATGAAAAAGTAAGGCTGTATAATCAGCCTTCTTTTATTAAAGGAGACCCTATATCAGTTCCTCATAGCTTTTCTAAACAGCAGGATATTGAAATAGCGGGCTTGTTTGCAGCAGTTTTAGCCTGGGGCAACCGCACTACTATTATTAATAACTGCAAGAAGCTGATGATGTGGATGGATAATGCACCTCACCAGTTTATTACTCAACACCAGGATACAGACCTACGTGGGTTTTTGCACTTCGTTCATCGTACTTTTAATGCTACCGATCTTCTATACTTTATAGCCTTTCTTAAATATCATTATACAGATCATGATAGCTTAGAAACTGCGTTTGTACCTACAGTTAGTTATAAACAAGACAATGTAGAGCAAGCACTCATTCACTTCCACAATTACTTTTTCTCTATAGAACATCCTGACCGAACCAGAAAACACATTGCCACGCCTGCCAGAAAAAGCGCCTGTAAACGTATCAACATGTACCTGCGCTGGATGGTGCGGAAAGACAAACAAGGGGTAGACTTTGGTATATGGAAAAATATAAAACCACGTCAGCTAGTTTGCCCGCTGGATGTACATGTAGCCAGAGTAGCAGCAAGGCTAGAACTGATTGGAAATGAAAAATCAGACTGGAAGAATGCTACATTACTAACAGAAAAGCTGCGGGAAATGAATCCCGCAGATCCTGCTGTATACGACTATGCACTTTTTGGACTTGGTGCCGAAGAAAGGCTCTAAGTTAATTGTAGTGTTTGTACCACATGTTTCTTATGCTCCGGCTTTTTTAATAGAATGGGTTCAGGCAACAATATCAATGATGTGCTTTTCGACTTCCACCAAGTAGACTGTAATAGTTGACCAAGTGATATAATACCTGTTACATAACAGCGCTCTTCAGTAATGCTCCATTCTTCTATGAGTTCAAACTTGCTTTGTGCTACATCAAACGCATTATCAAAGCTTGCGTAGACTTTCAGGTAATAATCTTTAGTCAGTGTTGGCACTACTTTTTGATGGTACTTTTTATACTCGTAAGTATAGTTGTAACGTAGAGCAGATATATCACTCAATACAGCTGATGCTGTAGGAAAGCCACCTGCGCCTTTACCATAAAAGAATTGTGCATCTGCAAGTCCGCTTTCTATAACAACACCGTTGTATTCATTACGTACACTATGAAGTAGAGTGTCTTTTTTGACAAACTGTGGCAATACAAATGCTGCTACTTGTTCTTCGTTTATTTTTTTAGCTTGTGCAATCAGCTTTATCTCATAACCTTTCTCTTTAGCATATGTAGCATCAGCAGCATGTATGTTTTGTATGCCTGTATGCAGGATATGCTGTGGTGCAGTGATGATGCCGTATGCATGAGCAAGTATTATAGATAGTTTGTTGACAGCATCTATACCCTCAACATCCAGGGTTGGATCACTTTCTGCAAAGCCTGCAACTTGTGCATTTTTTAATGCAGTTTGATAATCTAGTCGTTCAGCAAATATTTTACTTAGTATATAATTAGTAGACCCATTGACGATACCCTCAATACCTTGTAGCAGATCATTATCATAATACTCCTCAAGGTTGCGAAGAACAGGTATACTGGCGCAGCAAGCAGCTTCATACAGCAAAGGGGCATTATACTTTTGCTGGAGCTCCAGTAGCTCAGGCAGGTGTTCTGCTATCATTTTTTTATTAGCACTTACTACAGCCTTACCTGCTTTCAATGCTTTCTTAGTTATCTCATATGCAGCTGCTGCATCATCAATTAATTCAACAATAACGTTGATACTATTATCTGATAATAATATCTCGGGGTAAGTAGTAAATAATTCTTTAGGTGCATCGCGCTCCTTATTAGAGTGTTTGATGCACACCTTCTTTATAGTGGCCTTTAAAGATGTTGTCTGGTCAAGCACTTTATAAAGACTTTCTCCAACTACACCAAAGCCAAATAACCCGATATTCAATTCTTTTTGTTGTATAGACATGTTGTAAAATTTTAAATTGTATAGAAAAAATTATGTACCCTTATTGAAACTCTAATACTCTTTCTTCCTGTATTACAGTGATATTGTTTAGTGCTTGAGCTATATCTCGTTTTAGATCTTCAACATCTTCTAGCCCTACACTCAACCTGATAAGACTATCAGCTACGCCTGCGGCTCTTCTCTTTTCTGCTGGAGTCGATTTATGGGTCATAGTAGCTGGGTGACACAGCAAGCTCTTTACTCCTCCAAGGCTTTCAGCCAGCTTGAAATATTTTGTACTGCATACTACTCGTTTCGCAGCTGCATCAGTACCCTGCTTGAGTGTGAAAGAAACTATACCACCGAAGGCTGCTTGCTGTTTTTTGGCTATATCATAGTTCACATGTGTTTCCAATCCCGGGTAGTACACTTTATCTACTTGAGGCTGATCTTGTAAGAACTTCGCTACTTCAAGTGCATTTTTGCTATGTTCTTTTACGCGTATGTTCAGTGTTTCTATACCGCGTATGACCAGCCAGCTATCGTGAGGTGATAATATAGTACCGCATGCGTTTTGTATGAACTTTATCTGCTCACCAAGATTTTGGTCTTTACAAACTACAAGACCAGCTATAAGATCACTATGCCCGCCGAGGTATTTGGTTGCGCTATGGATGATGATGTCTGCTCCTAGTTTGATAGGTTGTTGCAGGGCGGGAGAGGCAAATGTATTGTCAACACACAGCAAAATATTATGCTCCTTTGCTACCGTAGCAATAGCAGCTATATCGCTGATCTTAAGTGTTGGGTTAGTAGGTGTCTCTAGCCATATTAGCTTTGTTTTAGGGGTGATAGCATTGCTAACGTTACGTACAGTCGTAGTATCTGCATAGTTTACTTTGATACCGAACTTGCTGTAGATATGCGTGAACTGACGAAAAGCGCCACCATAGATGTCATCTACTGCAAGTATCTCATCACCTGTTTCTAATAGCTTTACTACAGCATCTATAGCAGCTAGTCCGCTGGCAAATGCATAGCCTGAGTGGCCACCTTCCAGTTTGGCTATTACTCTTTCCAGTACAGCGCGGGTAGGATTATTACTACGTGCATAATCGTAACCTTTGTTTACACCTGGTGCATCTTGTACGAAGGTTGATGTCTGATAGATAGGCACAGATATAGCACCTGTTAGCTCGTCTACGGGGATACTGTGAATTAACTCTGTTGCATTACTCATGATATTCCTGATTTTTAATTAGTGACTAAATCATACGTTCTCGTACGATCACCTATCAGGAACCTACCGGAGGAGCTATTTTACACTTAGGAGCATAAAAAAAGCTCTTCCGATAAATCAGAAGAGCTTTTAGTTATTTGAACAACGCATATGCGTTGATAGCTGCAAACTTTTGCGTCTGACTTATCTGCCTCGCTTTTGCGAGATGGAAGTAGCACCTTTTCAAGTTTTCACCTGAATGGTTGCTAAGGCTTCATCGGGCCATATCCCTCTGCCTTTCTTGATAAGCAATGTTGTAAAGAACTGGTGCAAAGATATAATTGACCTTTTCGATTTTCCAAATAAATTTTTCAGCCAATCACACAAAAATCTTTATTGACGCACCTTTTAGCTGGGTAAATATTTATATTTAAGCTAACTTGCGCCCATTATCCAGTTAGGAACTAAATGGACTTACCAGAAGGTAAAAAAATATATTTCGCTTCCGATTTTCATCTCGGTATCCCCGACCGTGCTAGCAGTATTGAAAGAGAGAAACGTCTCTGCCGATGGCTGGATAGTATACGCAACGATGCAGCACAATTATATCTGGTAGGAGACATCTTCGACGCATGGTTTGAATACAAAAAAGTAATACCGAAGGGCTATACACGTTTTCTGGGTAAGCTGGCAGAGCTTTCAGATGCAGGCTTGCATATTGAGGCTTTTACAGGTAATCATGACTTATGGATGCGTGGGTATTTTACCGAAGAGTTGAATATACCTGTGAATGTAGACCCTATAGAGAGAGAATTCAATGGGAAGAAGTTTTTTATCGGTCATGGAGATGGTTTAGGCCCCGGCGATCACGGGTACAAGCTATTGAAAAGTGTCTTGCGCAATAAGCTGGCACAATGGCTGTACCGCCGCATACACCCGGATACAGGAGTAGGTATGGCAGAATGGTTCAGCAGGTTAGGCCCTAAGCATACAGAAGATGTGGAAGATGATTTTCAGGGACCCGAAAAAGAGTTTCTGGTACAGTTCTGCCTGCAAAAATTAAAAGAAGAACATTTCGATTACTTTATATTCGGACACAGGCATATTGCTTTGGAATATCCGTTGCCTCAAGACAGTTTATATGTCAATCTGGGAGACTGGATAAAGTACAATAGCTATGCTGAGTTTGATGGTAAAGATTTAAAATTGAAGTATTATAAAGATTAGTGATGGAAGATATACAGCGCCGATTGTTCATGATAAGACATGCCAAGTCGAGTTGGAAAAATCCTTTACAAAGTGATTATGACAGACCTCTGAACGACAGAGGCAATAATGACGCTCCCGCTATGGGCGAAAGGCTGAAAAACCTGGGTATAACCAGACCGGACCTGGTGATCAGCAGCACCGCTAAACGCGCTGAGCAAACAGCAAAAAAGATAGCAAAATCAATAGGATATGATATTGATGCTATAAAATGGTACGAAAAGTTATATCATTGTATTCCGGCAGTATTTGAAGAAGTATTGTACGAGGTAGACGATCACGTGAAAACGGTATTCATTGTTGCGCACAATCCTGGTATCACTCAGTTTGTAAATGAAATGTCGCCTGATTTTCATACAGACAATATGCCAACATGCGCAGTCGTTGGTACAGAGTTTGCACTGAAGCACTGGAATGAATTTAGCAGAGTAGACAAAAAAGTTTTTTTATTTGAATCCCCTAAGAATAATTTATGACGGTATCTGTTACAGATAACATTAGTGTACTGGAAAAGCTTTTTGAAGAACAATTTGAGATAAAGCCTGAAAGTATTGTTGCGCTCCCCGTATCAGGCTCAGACAGAAGGTATTACAGAATAAAAGGAGGAGACGTATCTGCTATAGGCACGTTCAATGCCAATGTAGCAGAGAATAACTCATATTTCTACTTCACTGATCTGTTTCGCAAGCATGATATTAAAGTGCCTGAAGTATACAGAACAGGAGAGGCTAAGAAGTATTATCTACAGCAAGACCTTGGCACTACATCTTTGTTTGACAAGTTGATGGAAGAAGGCCATACTGACGAGGTAAAAAAATACTTCCAAAAAGCAGTAGAGCAATTAGTAAAAGTGCAATGGTTGGCTGGTAGAGAGTGTAACTACGACCAATGCTTTTCAGCCAAAAAGTTTGACGAGAAAGCCATCATGGCAGACTTGATGTACTTCAAATATTACTTCGCTGACTTACAGAAAATACATTACGACAGAAATGCATTAATGGACGAGATGGAGTCGCTGAGCAGAGATTTGGGTCGTGTAGAGCCGCAAATGTTGATGTATCGCGATTTTCAGAGCAGGAACATTATGCTACATGACGGCGAGGTCTATTTCATCGACTATCAGGGTGGCATGCAAGGCCCACCTCAATATGACCTGGCATCATTATTATGGCAGGCAAAAGCACAGCTGCCGGATGCATGGAAGGATGATATGCTGAATAAGTACGTAGCTGCAATGGAAGATCTAAAGATCAGTCGTGTAGATGAGATACACTTCCGTCGTGGTTATTTACAGTTTGTATTACTACGTATGTTACAGGTGTTAGGTGCATATGGTTTCAGAGGGTTGTTGGAGAATAAGCCTCATTTTAAATCGAGTATAGGTCCTGCCCTTAAAAACCTGAATGCATTCTTGTCAGAGCATACACAGATACCTAACTATTCTGAGCTACGTTCTCTGTTAGAAAAGCTGAGTAATAAAGATATGCAGGAGCACTACAGCGTGTTACCACCTGCTGACGATGTGAAACTGAAAGTGAACATCAATAGCTTCTCTTACAAGAAGAATGGTATACCAAAAGATAAATCATCTCATGGTGGTGGATATGTATTCGATTGTAGAGGTATAAAGAATCCGGGTAGATATAAGAATTACAAGCACCTTTCTGGTTTTGACGAGCAGGTAAAACAGTTTCTGGAAAGAGAGACCAAGATGCCACAGTTCATCAATGATGTTTGTAATCTGGTGTCTATAAACGTAGAAGACTACATGTCTAGAAACTTTGAGCACCTGAGTGTGAATTTTGGATGTACAGGAGGCCAGCACAGATCAGTATATGCTGCAGAACGTTTAGCAGACTACTTAAAAACTAAATACAAAGTACCTGTATCGGTAACACACATTAATAAAGACAATTGGGTAGTAGATCCCGAATAAAATAAAAAGGCTGTAGTAATTACTACAGCCTTTTTTATATAAGTAAAGCGTATTACTTACTTCTTTGTTTTGCTATCATCACCAGACTCGTCTTCTTTCTTCTCTTTTCTAGGATTACGCTCCAGCACCTCATCTACCATACCATACTCTTTAGCTTCGTGCGCAGTCATCCAGTAATCACGGTCACTATCTTTCTCCACCTTAGCAAATTTTTGACCTGAGTGGTCAGCAATGATCTCATATAGCTCTTTCTTCAGCTTATGGATCTCTTTGTAAGTGATCTCTATGTCGCTGGCTTGTCCTTCAGCACCACCCATTGGTTGGTGTATCATTACACGGCTGTGTTTTAGTGCAGTACGCTTGCCTTTTGTACCTGCGCACATAAGTACTGCTGCCATAGAGGCTGCGATACCAGTACATATTGTAGATACATCAGGATTGATTATCTGCATCGTATCATACATGCCTAAACCGGCATATACGCTACCACCCGGACTATTGATATACATCTGTACATCACGGTTACGGTCAGTACTTTCTAAGAAAAGAAGCTGTGCTGTAACAATATTCGCTACATAATCGTTGATACCTTCTCCTAAGAAGATGATACGGTCCATCATCAAACGAGAGAACACATCCATAGATGCTACGTTTAGTGGACGCTCTTCAATAATATAAGGAGTAAGATTAGTAGGGAGCTTTGTTAACGATGAAGCATAGCTATCGTAGGTAAGGCTACTGATACCGCGATGCTTAATGGCATATTTGCGAAATTCGTTTTGATCCATATTTGTACTTTTATTTCTAATTACAATATTCTATTAAACTAATAATCAATTATCAGTCCATGATAAATATAGTGTCATTACGGCATTTATCGTGACAAAACAGGAGGATATCCCTATAGAATATTGTAATAACAGGAAATAACTAAAATTGTTACACCTACATACAGCTAGCAATTAGCATTATATATAATATATGCATACTCTACAGATCAATATTGATAAGCTCCCTAAGCCTGTGAATTATAAGAGCAGCATTATGCTGATAGGCTCATGCTTTGCTAATAATATGGCTGAGCGGTTGAGGCAACACAAGTTTGATGTACTATCAAATCCGCACGGCACTTTATTCAATCCATATAGTGTAGCTAATAGTTTGGATAGCTACATTATAGGTAAGCAATATGTAGAGCAAGATCTTTTTTACCTCAATGAGATATGGAACAGCTGGGAACACCATTCTGACTATTCTGATATTGATAAACATGTAGCATTGGAAACGATCAATGCTTCACAAACCGAAGCGCATAAGTTTATAGAATCTGCTACACATATTATTATCACATTAGGGTCTGCTTATTGCTACAGGAACAAAGAGCTGGATATAACTGTTAGTAATAATCATCGTGCACCTGCAGCATGGTTTGAAAAACGCTTACTAACAGTTGATGAGATAGTCAATAAGCTACAGAACACTTTGAATAACATTAGTACTAACAATTCTGAAGTACAGTTTTTATTTACAGTTAGCCCGGTTAGGCATGTACGGGATGGTGTGGTTGAGAACAACCGTAGCAAAGCCAGGCTATTAGAAGCTGTACATACCTTGTGTGAGCGAGAGGATAGTTACTATTTTCCATCTTATGAGTTGGTAATAGACATACTACGCGACCATAGATATTATGATATAGATCTGGTGCACCCCAATTATTTGGCTACCGATTATGTGTGGGAGCGATTTACCCAGGCATGTATGAATGACGAGACTAGAGAGTTGCTTAGGATATTAAAAGAAATATCTATTGCTAAAAAGCATCGTCCTCGTTTCCCGCAGACGAAAGCTCACAAGAAGTTTAAAGAAAGTTATGCGCAAAAAATAAGGGCGCTATCGGAACAGCACCCTTATCTCCAACTCAATGAAGAGTTAACCTATTTTACAAGTAATTAATTTTCGCTTACAGCAAGTTGCTCTGCTTTTTTCTCAACACCATTTTTAGATGAAGTGTTTTTTGTAGCAGCTTGCCCTGTGGTCATTTTACACTGACCATTAAAGGTAGCGTTAGGTTCTATCTGCAAACGCTTTGTGCTGATGTCACCGTTAACGGTACTTTTTGCTTTCAGGCAAGTAAGGTCGTTCGTTACAACATCGCCATTTACAGTACCCAGTACATCAAGGTTTTCAGCAGTTACATTTCCTTGCACAATGCCTGACTCTCCTAATACAACTCTGGCTTTACAATATACATTACCTATAATGTTGCCATCTATTCGCATGTTAGAGTCAGACTCAATATCACCATTCAGTGTTGTACCCTGTGCTATAGTACTTACTGTTCCGTTCGATTTGCTCACTTTGTTATGACCATTACTGCTTTTTTCAGCATCTTTTTTGATAAACATAGTAGGCTATGTAATTTTTATGGTTTACAATCAATTCCGGCGCAATTTAATAATCTTAACTCGATAGATATGATTAATAAATGCTAAAGCTTTCACAGTAAGGTGTTTATGAGAACATCTAATATAGAAATAATAATATCATATTCATAATATTTTCCATGTAAATTATCAAACCACATTGCATTT
>CAZHDM010000003.1:0-253331 GCA_964531655.1 uncultured Flavipsychrobacter sp. | reverse complement strand
ATCATATTCATAATATATATTATTCAAATATAACCCAGGTTAGTTTGTGTGTTCCATAGCATTTTAGCTACCTTTGCACCTCATTTTACACGTTCATGGATCGTAATTCAGTCATTGGGTTCGGCTTATTGGTAGTATTGCTGATAGGCTACATAATGTACAACAACTATTCGCAGTCAGAATATGAGCAGCAAAAAGTAGCAGACTCTATAGCACATGCGAAGGCTCACCCAAAGCCGGTTAAGCAAACAGAAGAAGCTGCAACTATAGCACAAGATAGCACCGCAGTTGCTATTAACGACTCTATTGAGGCTGCTAAGCCTGCAGCTTTCAAAGGCGAAGCAAAAACAGTTGTTCTTGAGAATAAAGACATCGTACTAGAGTTTACTACCAAGGGTGCACACCCTGTAATGGCAGAGCTTAAAAACTATAAAACGTACGAGCAGAAACCATTAATACTATTTGATGGTGATTATAATAAGCTAAGCGCACTGCTACCTGGTAACAACGGCGCTACAGCTACCAGCGATCTTTATTATACTGCTGAACAAACTACAGATGAGAAAGGTTACAGCTCAGTAGTATTCACTGCTGATATGGGCAACGGCAAACAAGCTCATGTTACTTACACACTTCCGCCGAATGGTTACATGATGCAGTGTAACTTCCAGCTGGATGGTATGGCTGCTAATAATCTGTCTATGACTTGGCAGACAGAAGCTTTGCACACAGAAAAAGACTTAACCAACGAGCGCACTAATAGTCAGATATATTATCACATGACTGATAATGATCACGACTATTTCACGATCAACAGCGATCAGGAAGAGAGTCTTGAAGATCCTGCTAAATGGGTGGGCTTCAGATTGCACTTCTTTACTACTGCTCTTATTGCTGATAAGAGTATGAACAGGGTGAACATCAATGCTCAGACAAAAGAAGTAGAGGACAGCAATGTTGTTGCCAGAAACTCAAACACTTTTGATGTTCCGCTTGAAGCAGGTACTAACTCTGCAAACTTTAGATGGTATATAGGACCTAACCATTACAAAACACTTAACTCTTTTGACTTGGGTATGGAAGAAATGGTACCGTTAGGCTACGGACCGATGTTCTTCGTGAAGTACATCAACAAATGGTTGATCATACCTATTTTCAATGTCTTAAGCAGTTTCATCAGCAACTATGGTATCATCATCATGTTGATGACGCTTATCATACGTCTGTTACTGTCTTTCTTTACTTACAAAAGTTACTTATCTGCGGCTAAGATGCGCGTATTGAAGCCTGAGATTGATGAGCTACGTAAGAAGCATGAAGGTGACCAGCAGAAATTTGGTATGGAGCAAATGAAGCTGTATCGCACAGCAGGTGTTAACCCGCTGGGAGGTTGCTTACCTACATTATTCCAGTTACCGATACTATTTGCCATGTTCTACTTCTTCCCATCATCTATTGAGTTGAGGCAAGAATCGTTCCTTTGGGCAAATGACCTTTCTACCTATGACAGTATAGCAAGCTGGAGTACACATATTCCGTTACTAAGTTCTGTATATGGTAACCACATCAGTTTGTTCACTATACTGATGACGATATCCAGCGTATTCCTGACCTTATACAGCAGAAATATGGCAACGCAGGATATGGATAACCCTGTGCTGAAATATCTCCCATTCATTATGCCAATTATATTTCTTGGAGTATTTAACAAAATGGCGGCAGCACTTACATTCTATTACTTCTTCTCTAATATGGTAAGTATTACACAGCAATACATCATCCAGAAGTATGTGATCAATGAAGATGCTATACACGCTAAAATGCAGGAGAATAAAAATAAACCAGTGCAACAATCTAAGTGGCAGGCTAAGTTAGAAGAAATGCAAAAAGCTCAGGTAGAGCGAGCAAAATCGCAGCCTGTACGTAAGAAAAAGAAATAACCTTTAAGCCCTGTATCTATTGCAGGGCTTATTTTTTCCCGATTGTGTAAATGGTCTAATACAAAACATGATAATTTACACTACTACTCTTTTCACCACACAATATTGTAGCTAGATAATAGTTACTAAAGTAGCTTTCGTTTCAATAGGGGTATTGAATCGCTCTGTTTAGGCAGAGTGTTCAAATGAAAGAAGTCCTGCATTTATTGCAGGACTATTTTTTTATTACAGCCCAAAGGAAAATAACCAGTGCAGAAAAATTAGCCACAGTCCTGATGGAATGGAAAGTGTTCCATGGAGTTTCAAAAGCAGCTCTCTGTGTAGCCATATCCGAAAAAGATGCATTACCTACATCAAAGCTTGCAAGTGCTTGGTTAAGGGGTACATTACCAAACATAGTAACACCCATAACACCAATAGCATATATAGCAGATGCTGTAAGCAGTAGGTAGAAAGTGTTGTTGATGCGATAAGCTCTGTAGGTCATCCAGGTAGCTATGGGCAGCATAAATAATGAGCCCATAAAACTTAAAAAGAATAGGGGGTTGATGATAGCTACATTGATAGACTGCATAGCACGCAGGTACTCTATGTCTGTAAGATTAGCTAAGCCTTCATTTACCGAGCAGGAGTAGGCATAAAATAGCCCACTGGCAAGTGCAAGTAAAGTACCTGTAACAACGTACACAATTTTCAATGTGGTGTTCATGCTTCTATTTTGGCTAAAAATAAAAAATCCCGCCGAAGCGGGATTCTATATTAAAGCTTGAATTATTTAAAGATTATACATCCAGTTTTGCATACTTAGCATGTGTCTCGATAAACTCTCTACGCGGAGCTACCTCATCACCCATAAGCATAGAGAATACTCTATCTGCCTCAGCAGCACTTTCAATGGTCACCTGCTTCATCATACGTGTTTCAGGGTTCATTGTAGTATTCCAAAGCTGGTCTGCATTCATCTCACCAAGACCTTTGTATCGCTGTATACTTACGCTGTCCTCTTTACCGTTTGCCATACGTAGTACAGCTTCTTTACGTTGCGTTTCAGTCCATGCATATTCAGAGTCTTTACCTTTCTTCACTAAGTAAAGCGGTGGTTGTGCCAGGTATACATAACCCTGCTCTACCAACTCTTTCATGTAGCGGAAGAAGAAGGTTAATATCAGCGTAGCAATGTGACTACCATCAACATCGGCATCCGTCATGATAATGATCTTGTGATAACGAAGCTTAGCTGTGTTCAATGCTTTGGCATCCTCTTCTGTACCTACAGAAACACCTAGCGCGGTGAACATGTTCTTGATCTCTTCGTTCTCGTATATCTTATGCTCTTGAGCTTTTTCTACGTTCAGTATTTTACCACGTAACGGTAATATAGCTTGGTAGCTACGGTCGCGGCCTTGCTTAGCGGTACCACCTGCCGAGTCACCCTCCACAAGGTATAGCTCACAACGTGCAGGGTCTTTATCAGAACAGTCAGCCAGCTTCCCAGGCATACCACCACCTGATAATACGCTTTTACGTTGTACCAGCTCACGTGCTTTACGTGCTGCAGCTCTCGCTTGTGCTGCTATGATCACTTTGTCAATGATGAGCTTAGCCTCTTTCGGATGCTCTTCAAGGTATGATTCCAGTACGCGGCTTACAGTAACATCTACTACACCGATAACTTCTTTGTTACCCAGCTTAGTTTTTGTCTGACCTTCAAACTGTGGTTCAGGTACTTTTACGGATATGATTGCGCTCAGACCTTCACGGAAGTCATCACCTGTGATATCAACTTTTGCTTTGCTGAACAGGTTATTCTTATCACCGTAAGATTTGAATACTCTTGTTATAGCTCTACGGAAGCCTGATACGTGTGTACCACCTTCTATGGTATTAATGTTGTTTACGTAAGAGAAGATGTGCTCACTGTAAGATGTATTGTAATTAAGCGTTACTTCTACTGCTACGTTACTTGGCTCATCATGACCTTCCATGTAGATAGGCTCTACTAATAGAGGGTTACGCTTACCTGCCTTATCAAGCATTTGCACAAACTCTACTATACCACCCTCACTGAAGAACTCTTGCTTCACATAGTTCTGCTCATCATCCAGCTCGCGCTCATCTATTAGTGTAATGTGTATGCCTTTGTTCAGGTAGCTCAACTCACGTAGACGGCCTGCTAGTATCTCTGTACTATATACATTCTCTTTGAATATGGTATTATCCGGGGTAAAGTGTACATGAGTACCTGTTTTGTCAGAAGTTCCTGCTTCCCTTACAGGGTATTGAGGTACACCTGCTGCATATTCCTGCTCAAATATCTTGCCCTCGCGGTGAACGGTAGCTTTTAAATGACTACTCAATGCGTTCACACAACTTACACCCACACCGTGCAATCCACCGGATACCTTATAGGTATTTTTATCAAACTTACCACCCGCGTGTAGTACGGTCATAACTACTTCAAGAGCAGAGCGACCTTCTTTCTCGTGCATACCGGTAGGTATACCACGGCCGTCATCCTGAACACTAATAGAGTTGTCCGGGTGAACGGTAACGGTGATATTATTACAATAGCCGGCTAGTGCCTCATCTATTGAGTTATCTACTACCTCATATACCAGGTGGTGCAGACCTTTTACGCCTATGTCACCTATATACATGGCAGGGCGCTTACGCACCGCTTCTAAACCTTCTAAAACCTGGATACTGCCGGCGTCATAGCCCGGCATTGGATTGTTGACAGCTTCGTTTTCTGTACTCATATATTTTTTGAGCAAAGCCCTTTTAAGGGGGCTGTAGTTAGTTAGATTCACCCCGCGAAATCACGCAGCAAATAATTAATAATTTGGGTCAAATATAATCCTACAAAGATAACAAAAATACCCCGCTACAGCAAGTAATACAGGGGGTTTTAACAATGTCTGAAAGTAGCTATGGATAAGGGTTATAGCCATCTGTGGAATAATCTTGAATAACCATCCAGCAATGTAGATGAAAATATGGTATATATCGTCTTTAAACCAAATAAAAAAGGCCCATGAGGGAATCATGAGCCTTTTCAAATAACTAAGAGTTGATTAACCTTTCGGCATGAATTCTTTTAGCTTTTCCATATCTATACCTACGCCTTTGGCAATACGCATACCTAAGTCTGCATCTGCACGGAAGAAGTGGCATAATTGACGCATTACAATAGCCTCTTTGTGTACTTCTTCAATACCATTCATACCACCTACAATATTATCTACAAGGTCGGTTTTTTCCTCATCATTCAATACCTCACGGTAGAAGATACCCGGCTGTGTGTAATGGTCATCCTCACCCGGTGCATTGCGGTCAAATGTTGCTGCCATGCAAGAGTCCAGCTCTTCATCATACATCTTCTTATGTGCCTCATCTGGCTCTATATCATCAAAGCTATTAGGGAAGTAGTTAGGCTTGCGACCCTGATTACCATCTACCCTCATAAACCCGTCGCGTTCGTAGTTATTTACTGCATACGGGCAACGATTCACAGGTATCTGCTCATAGTTAGCGCCCAAGCGGTAACGGTGTGCATCAGGGTATGATAATAATCTACCCTGTAGCATTTTATCAGGTGAGTAGTTGATACCATCTACCACGTGTGCAGGTGCAAATGCCGACTGCTCCACCTCTGCAAAGTAATTCTCAGGTACTTCGTTCAGTTCCATAACACCTAAGTCCATCAACGGGAAATCTCCATGCGGCCATACTTTAGTCAGGTCAAACGGGTTCCACTTGTAGTTCTTAGCCTGCTCCTCTGTCATGATCTGCACTTTCACATTCCACTTAGGGAAGTTACCTGCTTCTATAGCTTCTACAAGGTCAGCTTGCGCAAAATCAGGATTTTCACCTTTCATTTTTACAGCTTCGTCATTCTTAAAGTTCTTAATGCCCTGATCTGTTTTGAAGTGGAACTTCACCCAGTGGCGTTTATTCTCTTTGTTTATGAAGCTGAAAGTATGACTACTGTATCCATTCATGTGGCGGTAGCCATACGGCGTACCCCTGTTGCTGAATAAGAACATCACCTGATGCAAGCTTTCAGGGTTCAGACTCCAGAAATCCCACATCATAGTAGGGCTTTTGGTATTCGTTCTTGGGTCACGCTTCTGTGTATGTATAAAATCAGGAAACTTCTTCGGGTCTTTGATGAAGAAGATAGGTGTGTTGTTACCAACCATGTCCCAGTTACCCTCTTCTGTGTAAAATTTTACTGCAAATCCGCGTGGGTCACGCTCTGTATCTGCGCTACCTTTCTCACCACCTACAGTACTGAAACGTGCCAGTACTCTGGTTTGCTTACCTATGGTATCAAAAACTTTTGCACGGGTATATTTTGTAAGGTCGTGGGTAACGGTGAATGTACCGAAAGCTCCCGATCCCTTAGCGTGTACTACACGCTCCGGTATACGTTCACGATTGAAGTGTGCCAACTTCTCATGTAATATAAAATCCTGTAATAGTAATGGTCCTCTCGGGCCTACGCTCTGAGTATCCTCATGATGATAATAAGGAATACCCGATGCTGTTGTTAACTTCTTTTTCTTTTCCATAGGTACTGCTTTTTGTGATTCTTCTAAAGTTCTCTATTTCTACACAGAAAAAGATAATTTGTTCACTATTTTGTTATAGATGAAAACTATATAAAATACCTGTTAGTATAGTTTTTAATTATAATTACTTCCTATATTGTACTACACATTCCCCACCCAAACCATTTCCTCAGCATGCATTATATTTGTACTAACCCCTTGATACAGAATCCAACAGGCACTGTTTAATAATAAATTCGTATATTATTGTCATGGCAAGCGGTCAGGAAATCATTGAAAAATTAAAAACAGCAAAAACATCCCTTAAGCGTAGGTATAGTGTCACAGATATAGCTCTGTTTGGCCCCTACAGTAGAGGGGAGGAAAAAGACGGGGATCTGGTAGATATACTCGTAACCCTCGACAGACCTATAGGCATCCGTTTTGTAGACCTTGAAGACGAGCTGGAGCAGCTACTTGAGAAAAAAGTATACGTAGCTCAGCGCAAAGGTATGGAGCCTAAATATCTGAAAACCATTAAGAAAGAGCTGATCCACGTTTAGAAATACGCAGGGTCTCTGTGAAACAGTACCCCGATGCTTAGATATGGTGAGTCGCCGATACTCGTTGACTCGTCAGACAAGCCTGCTGTAAAACCAACCTGAAAGTTGAACTTCACAAACTGATAGCCTACTTCCAGGTTCACATAAGGCTCAAAGTAGTAGAACATTCTATTAGTAACGTCTAGCCCATACTTAGGGCTGTATTCACCCACCGCATATTTAGTGAGTGGATCATTCGATTTGAAATTGTAGTATTTAAATCCTGTTATTCTCCCGCCTGCCGTAAAGGAGAATATCTTCCCACCATTCGGTCCAAGACCTACCTCAGGCTGTATCGAGTATTTGAAGAAGTTGGTCGTATAATTATAGTTAGGCAACACGATACCTCTGCGTTTCACACCCCCGAATCCCAGTGTACCGTATATCCCATATTTGAAGGCCTTATTAGTTTTACCGAAATATCCTGCACCTACCTCACCTCCATGTAGTACGATCAGGCCGCCGATAGTAGTGTCGTAATAGCTTCTGGTTCTGTCTCTACCCAGCCCGCGTACTCTGTTTTCTTCTACGTACCTGTTCAGTACACTGGTATAACCTGCAGTAATAGCTATATGATCCGTTATAGCATAAGCCACATCTATTTCAGGAGAAACAACGGATGTATTAATGCTTCTGGCACCTGTGGTATCCGGCACGGCTTCGCTTACAGTAGGTTTAAAGGCAGCTACGGCTTTCAGCTCGCCCCTTTTAGTAAGCCCCGGGCTATTAGCGCGGTCGGCAAAGTGCATATTCTGATAGCAAGAGCTAAGAAATAGCGTGCATAGTAGTAATAGTGGTATAAGTATGCGTGACATATAGGATTGGTTTTAAAAAGAACATTTTCAACAATCATGCCATATGTTTTACATAATCGGGAAAATTTACCGACCATTCTCACCCGCTTACCGACCATTTTCAAAATCTCCCCGATATATTGTTTTGTGCTAATAACACCTACACTACATTTGCTACATACAATTACACTATGCGCTTACTACTACACTTACTATTACTTACAGTTTTCTCCTTTGGTATGCAGCAGGCTTATGCACAATCTACCATTAGCGGGAAAGTGACCGATTATAGCGGTAAGCCAATACCGGGCGTAAGTGTATATCTGGATAATACTATTGACGGTGGTACTACTGACAGTTCAGGTATATTTAAGTTCGTTACAGAAGAGAAAGGTGCGCAAACAATTGTAGCAGAAGAGATGAGCTACCAGAGTGCAGGCTTGCCTATTACTGTAGATGGTGATGTTGCTGATGTAGTAGTGAGGATGAAGCAATCTAAGATCCAACTACAGAATGTGACAGTTACTGCAGGCTCATTCGAAGCTTCTGCCAGTGAGGGAACGATATTAAAACCATTAGATATAGTAACTACTGCGGGTGCGCAGGCAGATGTGATAAAGGCGATACAAACCCTACCGGGTACACAGCAGCAAGGCGACCAGACGGGGTTATTTGTACGTGGTGGCGATGCCAGTGAGGCAATGGTAGTGATTGACGGTCTGGTCGCACAGAATGCATTTTTGACAAGCGCACCGGGTGTAGCTGCCAGAAGCCGTTTCGGGCCATTTCAGTTCAAAGGAGTATCATTCAGCAGTGGAGGGTATAGTGCGAGATATGGTCAGGCATTATCATCGGTATTAGAGCTGGATAGTAAAGACCTGCCGGATAAAAGTACTATCAACTTTGGTGCACATATGGCGGGTACGTATGCTTCAGCATCTAAGCTGTTTAAAAAGACAAGTATAGAAGGTTCTGCCAATTATACCAACGTAGCACCTTTTTATAAGATAGCTAATACCAACTTCGACTTTTACGACCCGCCTACAGGTTATGGTGGCTCTGCAAAGTTTACTTATCAGCCATCTAAGAATGGTATACTGAAGACTTTGGTCAACTATCAGCAATTTCAGAATGGTACAAGACTACCAGACCCTTCTGATGCCAGCAAAACACTGGACTTTGGTGTGAAGAACTCTAATGTATACAGCGTTGTTTCTTACAAGCATACATGGAAAGATAAATGGGGTGTATATGCCGCAGGTATGTACAGTTATAATGATGATGATATCAACTTCGGAGGTACAGATTTAAAAAGCAATGATGATCGTTCACAATTAAGATTGGAGGGTAAATATTATGGTGGTACTTTATTTAATATTCTCTTGGGTACAGAGTTACAGCAGTTCTCTTACAACAGGAGCTTCGGAGGTTACAAAACAGGTTTTGACGAAACACAAATTGCCGGCTATGCAGAGGTAGAGCTAATACCTGTCAACTGGTTGGCACTAAAACCCGGTATACGCTACGAGCATAGCGCTATAGTAGCACAGAGTGCAGTAGCCCCACGCTTTGCAGCAGCTATACGTTCAGGCTTGCATGGTCAGTTCTCTGTAGCTAGTGGCATATTCTATCAGTTGGCAGACCCACTGTATTATAC
Organism: uncultured Flavipsychrobacter sp.; assembly: GCA_964531655.1. Lineage (GTDB taxonomy): Bacteria > Bacteroidota > Bacteroidia > Chitinophagales > Chitinophagaceae > UBA5543. The sequence goes on along the minus strand of CAZHDM010000003.1, from coordinate 243,785 downwards.
AATGGGTTATCGCCCGGGCTTACAAAATGCAGTGCATTACATTGCCAACTACCAGTACATGAATAATGACAGGACATTGCGTCTGGAAGCATATTATAAAGATTATAATCAACTGGTACGCGAAAAGTTGAACAATGGCTTTGACCCTAATAACTTCCGCATACCTGTAGGCATGGTTGATAATAGTGGTTATGGTTATGCGCAGGGGTTAGAGCTGTTCTGGAGAGATAGAACAACAGTAAAGAATGGTGACTATTGGATATCGTATAGCTATATTGATACGCGCAGATTGTACAAAAACTATGTTGCAGAAGCACAGCCTGACTTTATAGCCACACATAACCTGAATGTGGTAACTAAGTACTTCTTCCAAAAGATAGAAACACAGCTCAATGTTACTTATAACTATGCGAGCGGCAGACCGTATTATAACCCGAGCAGTACAGAGTTTATGAGCGACAGAACACCTGATTTTCATAACCTGTCGTTCACGGTCAATCACTTAAGGTCTATTGGTAAGTTCTTTACTGTGATATTTGCAGGTGTGAGCAACGTTACCAATCAGAAAAACATTTTCGGCTACAGATATAATAATGGAGTCAGATACCCGATACTACCGGCACTTAACAGGTCTGTCTTTGTAGGTATGAACTTCTCGCTGACTGCATTTGATGTAGATGAATTATAAGACACAAACCAAAACTGATAAAACTAAAATGATGAAAAGTTACATTCTACTATTGGCAATGCCTCTACTACTGAGCTTCAATACAAATGCTCAGGATATGAACGAGGTGTTGAAAAAGACATTCATGGCATTTGATACCACTCAAGATGTGACTGTAAAAACAGCGCAGGCTAATAAGTTGGGGCTTATAGCTAAGAAATGGAAAGATGAGTGGGCACCGCACTATTATGTAGCCTATGCTAAGGCTAACCTGTCTTACTATGAGCAGGATGCTACTAAGAAAGATGCCTATGTAGATGAGGCAGAAGCTGAATTGGGCGAAGCTGTGAGCTTATTGGGTAAAGAAGATGATGAGATACACGTACTAAAAGCTATGTTGGCTCAGGCACGTATGGCAGTAGATGGTAAGAATAGATGGCAAACTCAGGGCAAGATATTTGAAGAGAATCTGAGAGCCGCTAAAGAGATCAACGAAGAAAACCCTAGAATATATTATCTGATGGGTACCAGTAAATATTTCACACCAAAAGCATTTGGTGGAGGACCTAAAAAGGCACTGGAATATTTTGAAAAAGCTAGTGGCTACTTTGCCAATGAGAGTACAGATAATATGGAAGATCCGTTCTGGGGTAAATATGCTAATGAATACTTCATAGCACAATGCACTAAACCTGAAAAGGAGGATGTTGCAGATTCAGAAAAGATAGAAGAATAATTTTCCCATAGTAGTATTAGTAATAGTAACGGCCCGGCATTTTTGCCGGGCTTTTTTGGCTTTAACATATTTTTTTAATGCACGGTTAAACCATTCATAGTCTCCAATGTTGATACAATTACGCTCTATGAAAAAAGGCGGTGCAAAAAACTAAGAATTATGAAAAAGACGATCACGTATTCGCTATTGTCTCTGGCAGCATTATTGTTGCTAACAGTTTATGCTTGTAACAAAGATGATGATGGTGCAACACCCAGCGGTGGTAATAACGGAGGACAAGCATCTGTAAATTTCATGCTGACTGACAATCCTGCAAATTACGATGCAGTATACATTGATATTCAGCAAGTTGAGGTAACTATGGAAGGTAGCTCACCTGTAGTATTAACACCTGTACGTCCGGGTATTTATGACCTATTGAAGTTCAGAAATGGTTTAGATACTTTATTAGTAAGGGCTGATGTACCTGCAGGTAATATATCTCAAATAAGATTGATATTAGGACCAAACAACTCTGTAGTAGTTAATGGTAATGTAGAACCGTTAAAAACACCATCTGCACAGCAAAGTGGTTTAAAACTTAATCTAAACCAAAGATTTGAAGCTGGTGGCTCTTACACAGTATGGATAGATTTTGATGCAGGTAAGTCAATAGTGGAGACTGGCAACGGTAAATATAATCTGAAGCCTGTTATTAGAGCATATTCTGCACTTACTGATGGTCGTATTAAAGGTTATGTAACACCTTTACAAGCATTAGTAACTGTATATGCAGATAACGGAGTAGATACATATGCAGCTATTCCTGATGCAAACGGATATTTTGTATTTGCAGGTTTACCTGAAGGTACATATACTATAACTTATGATGCAGCAGCAGCTGGCTATCTTGATGTTGTAGTTAATGGTATTAACGTTACTTATGGTAACGAAACAGACCTGGGTACACAGGTGATAGTACAATAACATAAACTAGCATACATATACACTTAAAGGGTATGAGCTCAGCTCATACCCTTTCTTCATTCATAAGGTTTCACTTGAATATATTCAATAGCTTTTCCGGAACGTTTAGAAAGTTCCTCTGAAAATTTTTTAGAAAGGGAGACATCGCTAAAGTAAAAACCTGCTGAAAATTTATATCCATCTGAGAAGGAATAAACGTAGTTCTGATAATCATTAATCACACCATTTTTATTTTCGTGTTTATCATAGTAAACTATATGTGACACTTCAGAGAATGGGTATGTATGAGAACATACATCTACAAACTGATTTATTGTTACACCATCATTATATAAAATCACTTTCGATGTAAATGTAAAAGGTGCAACGATCAGAGTGAGTACAAACCCTATCTTAGCAAGCCATACTCCCGCCTTTTTATTATCATACATCTGTTGATTATCATAAAAGTCTGAAAACTGCTCATAATCACTCTGGAAATAGAGCATAAATGTCCATTCATATAGCCATATAAGTGTGCTTATAGTAAAAAACAGGCCTGCGACTGAATAGATTAACCAGTGTGGAGCATAATATATTTCAGTAGTTGATAGCGATACTTCGTAGAATGCTGTAGTGAAGACGTAAAATATAGCAGCGTAAAATGGAGGCCAGACGAATAAGTAAATAAGCACAACAAATATCGCTAGGAGACTGGCTCTACTAAATTTCTTCTTTAGCTTTTTATCATGCTTATACGGATAGTCTTTAGTAGAAGTATAAGGAAACTTCTTTTGTAAATAATTTAAAACTGAATTGCTGGGAACTACTACAGATATATGGTTATAGATGATATGATAAACGGCTACACTCAAAAATACTTATATAAGTTCCGTAACCTATCATTTATACGTATTTTCCAGTCCTTATTATATTGAATACAGCCACTCATGAATAAGAAGTTTTTTAAACTACCATATATAGTTACTTACCTCTGTGCATTTGTATTAGGACTAAAGCAATTGCGTGAGCCGGACATCTGGTGGCAGCTATTAAGTGGCGAGTGGATGCTGGAGCATGGTGCCGTTACCCGTACCGATCCCTTCTCTTATACCATGGAAGGTACTAGCTGGGTAAATGTGAAGTGGTTGTATGAGGTGATCATCGCATTTTTGGAGAAAGGTTTTGGTCCGCATGGAGTATTGCTATTACAAGGTCTGATAAATGTTGCTATAGTCTATTTGCTACTACGCATAGTAGCACTATTCACCAAGCATCTTGAAGAACGTCTTTCTACTTTTTACTCTGTAGTAGCGGTTATATTGTTCTTGGCATTATCAGAGTTCAGGATGGCTGGTCGTCCTGAGATGGTCAGCCACATCATGACGGTATTATACATGTTCATATTATGGCGTACTCCAAAGCTCTCCTGGAAGGGTATTGTATGGCTGGTACCATTACAATGCCTGTGGGCAAATATGCATGAAGGTTACCCTGTAGGTATTGTTATCATCGGTATATATGCAGGTGGTAGCTTACTCTCTTATCTCATTAATAAGGATAAAGAGCAACTACAAAGCACTATTAGAATCGGTGCTATTTTCCTAGGTGCTATACTGGTTATTTTGCTCAACCCGAATACGATACAACTCTGGAAGCAACCTTTCGAGATATACCGCCAGCTAGGTGCTAACAAGTATACTACAGAGCTATTCTCCTTCACTGAACCCCGCTATTGGACGCTACAGGCAAAAGTGCATGTAACTATGCTGGTATTAGTAGTTGTGTTTTGGATATATAGAATAGTGCAGAGTAGAAAAGAGAAGAATGGTCTCCAGTTCTCACCGCTATTTGTAGGCTACCTTATCTCTATTCCTGTGTTGGGCTACTTATCATTAACAGCCAATCGGAACATACCTTTTTCGCAGATAGCATTATTCCCTTCAGTACCGATACTGCTGTTATTCATAGCAGATAAAGCAAAGCTTTCTGAAAAGTCTTTTTACAAAAATGCAGTTGCCAAAACTACGATCATCAGTACTGTGGCAGCAGCAATATTTTACATTGCTATAGTTAGTAACGGTTATTATAAGTTCACCGAATCGCCTAACAGATATGGCGCACATATCAGCACCTTACACAACCCTACTAATGCTGCTGATTTTATAAGACAACAAAATATTCAAGGAACTGCATTCTCAGATTACTTCATATCCTCTTATCTGCTTTGGGACCTTTATCCCGACTTTAAGTCCTATATAGACCTTCGCGATCTGGATATATTCCCTTCAAAGTTCTTTGACGAATATTTTGAGATGTATAACAATCCACGCAAGTTCTATGAGCTGGATTCTACTTACAAGTTCAACTATGTAATATTAAGTACATCCCAGCTTACAGGCGTACAACAACAGCTATATTGGAATCAGGGTTTTAATGTAGTGTACATAGATCCTATATCTATCATATTCCTGAGAGAGACAGAGCAAAACAAGCCTATCAATACCAACCTCTCTATACAGAAACTATTTACCTGGCCGCAGGAGCCAAACGATCCGGGATGGGCAATAGCAGTTACTAAACTACTCAACCCGACTGTGTCATATGACGAAGAGGATCCCCAACTATCACCTATGTATGCTGCTAAGTATTACAACATGGTCGGCAACTATAATGTGTCTAAAAAGCTCCTCTTACCTGCATTGAGTTCAGGGCTGGGAGAGAATGGCGAAGCACTTAGTACTATCGGCTATACTTACTTCGAAATGGCTAAAAGGGAAACACTACCTGCCAGGCAAGGTAGCCTGATGGATACTGCAACTATGTATTTCAACATGTCGTTGAACTATGATAAAGAAAGAAGCAGTACCTATCTGGGCTTAGCAAATATTGAGTTGATGAAAGGTAATTTCCTGGCAGCTGAGCCACACTTAAAGCGTAGTATAGAGCTGGACGAGTTCAATGACTATCTGTACTTCGCGTACGGTGTATGTATGCGCAACATCTGGAGGAGTACCAATAATGTAGACGACCTGAATGCCGTTATCGAAAGTATGGAGCGTTCTCTGGAGCTCAACGAAGACAATGAAAAAGTACACCTTTATTTAGCGGAAGGGTACTGGGCTAAAAACGATCGTGATAAAGCCAGAGAGCACATGAAAAAAGCTGTTGCAACTGACGCTCCGCTCATGAACTATGAAGAAGAGCTGATGAAACAGATGCAACAGCTTACAGGTATCAAATAGACCTACAAGAACTTAAGACTCAGCGTTACGCCCGGCCACACTCTGTTATCTTGTCCTTTTCTGAAAAGGCAGAATATCTCAGGTGTTATTCTTACTGTCGGCGATAAGCTAAAGTTCCAGAACATCTTACCACCTTCATGAGGTAATATGGAAGGATGGTCTGTAAACAGATATCCAAAACCTACTGACGATTCGTATAATGGTATCCAGGTATCTGTCTTATTAATAAGTGTACCTATCTCTAAGTTGACATAACTCAACTGATAAATATTGTAAGTAGCTTGGTCTAATCTTTCAAATAGCGGCATGGTAGAAGTAGATAGCTTTACGAAGCTATATTGTACAGGGTTCTTGCCTACCCATTTATATGATGCTCCTACTTCCAGATATGGTGCTACAGTATTTCTGAATACACCTACACCAATATAGTAGTCCACATCGAGCCCGTTGAAAAATCCCGGTCTGTTATAGTCAACATCCAGCTGATGCTCCTTTTCTAAAACAGTAGGCGAATAGTCTATTTTCACTTTATGGTACCATACATCCTGCGCAGACCAATGTTCTCTTCTGTTATTGACAATGCTATCAAAAGTTGCTGTTACACGCTCTATTAATTTAGTGTCTTTTGCCAGCGTCGCTATATCAGCCATATCTTTCAACACAAAAGTGTATTGTATTTTCTGTGCTTCTTTATCATCCTCTTTACTCACTACTGTTTTTAATATTCTGATAGTATCCATACCTAGCTTTAGCGGGGCTTGCTGGTCATAGTTGAGCGTGATCATATCACTACCATCATCATGCTCTTTTAACCTGAGTGTTATTGGCCTGTTCTTCACTGGCAAGTGTACATCTATACGTTTAGAAGTGATCAGACTTTTAAAAGAGTCATTTACTTTTTGCGCCACAGTTGCAGCTGTTTCAAACATAAGTGGCAGCAAGTCTTCTTCATGCCAATAGCTCAGCTTATAAAAATCAACTATGAGAAAGTTATCATCAGGCAAGTTAGCTCTGAATGTATGGTTGTATTGATACTTATCCAGCTCAAACAATTCTTGCTTAAGTTGTTCTTCAGTCTTTATCGGTTTCTTTAGTTGTGGCTGCCCCCACGCTGTAGTTACAGCAAGTAGCATGACAGACAACAAACAATATATTTTAGTATTCATTTTAGTTACGTTTTTTAGTAATGCCTATCAATGTTGGTGATTGGTTAGTATTAGCATCTGGTAGTTTATCAGGGTTTATCTGAAATACAAAACCAGATCTTTGTTTTGCAGCAGGATCGTTATGATATAGTGCTGTGCTACGGTCTTCATTCTCCATATCCAGTAGGTGTACAGGCTTCACCTTTTTAGGTTTGGTTTGTACTACTACATCCTTCTGTTGGTGCTGTACCTCTTCTTTCGGTGGCGCTACTTCTTTTACTTCATCATCTTGTTGCTTTGCGATCACTACGTTTTCTTTTCTTTCAGGAGTTACTACGCTCTCTACAGGCGCAGTTCTTATCTCCTTTGTAATGAAAACCGTATCAGTTTTAACTACTACTTCCGGCTCTTGATATTTTTCAACCGTTACTATTTGCGGTTCTGTAGTTATTACTTGTGGTTGCAGTAGCATCTTCAGTGCAACACCACCTAGTAGTATACCTGCTATCAATGCTGCAGCATGTGTCCACCAGACTATCACAGGCCTTTTCTTTTTGGGCTCGGGTAGCCTTGCCGACAAGTCCTCCCATGCCATATCCTTATCAAAGTCAGGCATGATGTCATCCAGCTTCCCCTGCTCCATTTTGTCTCTCATCTGCTGTTCAAGGTCTTTGCCCATTGTTAGATAGTTTTAGTGTTTTGTAAAATGTGTTGCTGTAGCATTTTCTTCGCTCTATGCAATTGCGATTTTGAGGTATTCTCAGATATACTCAGCAGCTTACTTATTTCTTTATGTGTTAATTGCTCCATTACATACAGATTGAAAACTGTTCTGTATCCGTCAGGTAACTGTTGTATGGTTTCCATCAGTTCTTTAATGCTTAGCCTGCTTATAGCATCGGTAGCCACTGCGGGTTCATTATGCTGTTCCGGCTCTTCTGCATATTGCAGCACGTTGCTCTTTCTTAAAAACATAAGACACTGATTGATCATTATTTTCTTTAACCAGGCTTTCAAACTGCCGCCACCTCTGTATTCAAACTTGTCCAGATTCTTAAACCCGTTACAGAAACCATCCAGCATCACCTCTTTAGCATCTTCTCGATTGCGTACATAGCGCAGACAAGTGATCATCATATAGTCAACATGGTCGTCATATAGTTTGCGTTGTGCTATACGGTTGCCCTGCTTACATGCGTCTATAAGTTCAAGCTCCTGAGTAGTATGTATTGTGCGAGTTGCCAATCTGTTGTTAGTATGGTTCTGCTGCTATTATCGTTTTACAAACTTGTAAGATAGTACACCATCTTCAGTAAGGATATTAAGTAGGTACATCCCACTACTAAATGACGATATGTCGATACTATTCTGTTTGTTTAAGACAGACCCACGCCCGTATACCTGCCCGCTTGCTGTAGAAACGATTATATATTCACTTGCCTTACTATTACCAATATTTATGTGGATACGATCTGTTGCATAGGTAGTGTACACTTTTACATCACCATACTTCTTTGCCATAGCTACAGATAGCGGCTTCGGAGTGAGTACATATACTGTACCGTCCTCAGGGTAGTGTGTCAAAAGGTCTCCTATATAATTTGTATTAAAGCTATCGATGGTTGGTTGTTGTGTTTGACCTGATAGTATATATATCATGCCATTACCCGTATTGCTTACAAAGCTATCTGCATACCCTACCATAGGTCCTTCACCAAAATAGAAGTATTGAATAGGTGTAGTGATCTTTGAAGGTCCGAAGTGGTACTCTACTTTATTACCTGCTTCGTACAACCATACCTGTACGTTTGCAGAATCATTCATCGTAGTATACAGGTCATACTCATCATAAAAACCCGCATTAAAGTATTCCAGCTTGAAGATATGGTTCCCTTCTGTCCCTGTTATTTTATACCTGATAGGCGATCTTGACGCTACGCTGTCCACCATACCTCTGTCAGCCAGGTCGGTACCTAAAAAGAACAGTGCATTGATGATGTTAGTATCACTATCGGGCGAAAGCATGGTGTCAAATTTCAGATGTAAGGTGTCAGTAGCTACACCTCCTATCTCCACAGTAAAGCCGAGAGGAATAGAGTATTTCTCTTCATCCCATATTTTATTTTCATTCAGGCTAACGGCATTTTCAAGAGGTTGATATGCCTCAGTTCTTACCTGTACATTATAGGGCATTTGAGCAAGCGCACTATTCCCTATTATCAATAAAGCTGTGGTTATCGTATATATAAGTAGTCTTTTCATTGTTATATCATTTTATGTGTTTGATAGTATAGCTCGAGCTCTATAGAATCATTTACATCCACATAAATGCAGCTTGAAAAGAAAGGGTTGCACGAGGATAATTTTTTTTCATAAAAAAAGCTGAAGCAGTCCGCTTCAGCTTTTTAATAGTTGTTTGCTGTGATCTTTATTGCACTCTTGCTGTGCCTTCTATACCACCGTCCATATCTGCTCCAGTAGCGGCAGATATAGCTATCTTAAGCATAGACAATATTTTGCCGTCTTTAGTATCCCAGTAGTGAGACTCTGTAGGTCGCACTCTTATCAAAGTTAGTTCAGGGTCATCTTTACCTTCTTCAAACCAAGCCTTTGCCAGCCCATTCCAAAGCTCCTCTATCTTGCTGTGATCTTTGAAGATGTCTGCTTTACCCGTTACTGATAGATATTCACTGTTTCCATTGTCAGCATATATCAGTTGTACATCGTCATCTTGTTTTATCTCTTGGTTTTTATGACTTTCTCTACCACTAAAAAACCAAAAGTTTCCTTCTTCATCTACTTCTTGCGTACTCATAGGTCTGGTAGCAAAAGGAATAGCGTTAGTTTCGGTGCAGAACATACATATATTAATGTCTTCTGCCATTTCTTTTAGTTTCTTGATAGCATCTTCACCGTATAAATTCTTTACGTCTCCCATTGTGTGTTACTTTTTTATTTGATTGAATAACACAGAGATTTACAGAAGGTTGCACGAATGCATACCTCATAATGAAAACGTAATACGCTTATCTACTAAAAGGCTATAATAAAACCTATCGTTGGTATGATCACAGGGTCAGAATCATCAATGATGTATGGTATAGCATTACTACCATCTGCACGTACAGGCTGACCGTCGGTAGTAGCAAAACCGCTATTGTCAGGAGTACGCTCAAAAGTATATTGAGGATATTGCGGTTGTGCACTACCATATACATTGGTCACGTCAAGAAATATATCCAGCGACCATTTTCTAAAGTTCCATTTTTTATCTACCCTGATGTCCATTGCATTGAATGCTGCCAGCCTAGCATCGTTGAATTGCGTATTGTCCGCTACACCTCTTCCTGTGGTCAGGTAATTCCTGCGAGATGCAACAGGGTCAAGCGGTGTATAAGGTGCGCCTCCCTGATAACGGAACTTCACACCCAGCTCAATATTCCTTTTAAACTTGTAACCACCGATGAACGATAGTAAGTGCCTGTTATCCCAAGAGGCAGGTTCATAAATACCTGTGCTGTTCGTAAACTCACTGATGTAATAGGTATAAGAGAGTATCGCAAAAAAGTTCTTAGTGAGCTTTTGCTGAAACTGAAACTCGGCACCGTAGCTTCTGCCCAGCCCTGTAGTGGTAATGTTCTCATTGCCCAGTACGCTAAAGTCTCCACCTTTATTAGCAAGAGATATACCATCGGTAAGCGATACAGGATAGTTGTTGTACTTCTTATAAAAACCTTCCAGAGTAAAGCGCGTATCTTCTTTCGGTAAATATTCGAACCCTGCTACCAAATGGTCGCTCTGAATATAGTCTGCATCCTGATTTACGAAGACACCACCTTGCTGAAAGCCAAGTACCGTATACGGTGGTATTTTATAATAGCGTGCTACCGAGGCATTGAACTTCAGGTTTCTCACTAATAGTAATGATGCTGCCAGCCTTGGTGATATACGGTCTTGTATCTGATTGCCAGTAGTAGTAAATGTATTACCATCGGTACGAATACCTAATGACAGATCAAGCCTTTCTTTCAATAGCTTCACCGCTGCCTGACCGAAAACCCCGTATCTGAAGAAGTCTATAGCAGTACTGCCTTGTAAGGCTACACTCGGCTGTATCAGATTACCACTTGGGTCTCTCAGTTCCGACCTGATGCGGGTATAATAATCATTATTGAATTTATCGTACTGACCCATCACCCCAAAGCTGTAGCTCCATCTAGGGAAATATTTATTCAGCTCAAACCTTGTTTTATTCTCTATCTCCTGCGATCGTATTTTCAGTATGCGCTCACTCTCTTTCGGGTTTTGATTATCCTCAAACTGATCCAGCTCGTTATTCAGCATATTACGGCTGGCAGTCAGGTTCCAGTAACCGTTCTTGGTCAGCCCCTTCAATCCATATCCATTAGTATAGTTCCACTGGTTGATGGTAGGGTTACTTTTTATGGTGTACACATTTTCAGGGGTCAGCTCATCAGGAGTAATAAAGCTGAAGTTGTCTATCGCCCCGATACCTAATGTGTAGAAAGTAAGTTTCTTGTTGATCTTGTAATCCACTTTGTATTGAAAGTCCCAATACGATGGCTGTATAGGTATTTGCAGTGCTTTAAATAATAGTTGTAGGTATGATCTTCTGGCGGAGGCTAAAAAAGTGACCTTGTCTTTTTTTATAGGACCATCTACTGAATAAGCCAGCTCTGTAGCACTAAGCCTTACGTTATGTTGCACATGCTCAGGATTGGCTTTACGCTGGTTGAGTTGCAACGCTCCTGATAGCGGGTTGTCGTACTTAGCAGGAAATGCAGAGGTGTATAGATTCACCTCATTAATGAAAGTAGTATTAATAATGCCCGTAGGCCCACCTGCACTACCCTGAGTAGCAAAGTGGTTGATGATAGGCACTTCTATACCATCCAGATAATATACATTCTCATTAGGTGCACCACCACGTATGATGAGGTCATTGCGATAACCACCTACAGAACCTGATGTTCCGCCTACACCGGGGAAGGCTTGTATCACGCGAGATACATCAAAGTTACCACCGGGGTTACTTTTTATCTCTTGTGCGGATAGTGTCTGTACTGATAGTGGTGACTCTGCCGACTTTCTGAAAGGATTACTTCTGATAACCACCGTATTCAGGTTGATGGTGTTAGGCTCCAGCTCTATCTCCAATATCTCTGAGTTACCCGTGGTCACTACAATATTATACAAGGTTACGGGCCTGTAGTCAATAGATTTGATGCGTACGTTGTACGATTTTGGTTCTATACCGTCTATGGTAAACTTTCCGTCTATATCTGTTACCGTACCCGTTTGGGTACCTTCCAGAGATACGCTCACACTGGGTATGGGCTCCTGAGTATTTTTATCTTTTACAACCCCTGTGATGACACCTGTAGGGCCGATGTTCTGAGCAAATACATGATTACTGAATAGAATCAATAAAAAAGCAATCGCAATTCTCATAAGTAAAAGTTGTGCATGCTAGACAAAAAAACCGTAAAAAGGTTGCACAAAAATGCATTATAATATCTTTAGGGGCAATTATTACAACCAATAGGATCATAAGAACCGAGAAGTATGCAGTGGAACAGCCTATATAGTGCTATGCGTAGCGGAGATACTGAGCAGAAGAAGATCAGCTCAGACCAGATACGTACATCTTTTCAGAGAGACTATGACAGGATCATCTTCTCTTCAGCATTTCGCAGGTTGCAAAACAAAACTCAGGTCTTCCCGCTGCCGGGCTCTGTATTTGTTCACAACAGGCTCACTCATAGTCTGGAGGTAGCCTCTGTAGGTCGCTCTTTAGGTAAAGCAGTAGGTGAGGCAATTACAGAAAAGTATATCGATGAGACTGAGGAGTTTCACGAGTTCTATAAATATGAGCTGGCATCAGTAATAGCTGCTGCCTGTCTGGCGCATGATATAGGTAACCCTCCGTTTGGTCATTCGGGTGAGGATGCGATACGCACGTTCTTTACAGAGCTGGAAGGTGCAGATAAAGAACTGATACACGAGCAACTTACCACCAACCAGCGTTTAGACTTTGAACGCTTTGAGGGTAACTCGAATGCACTGCGTGTACTTACTAATAACTTCAACGAAGTGGTGACTGGAGGGTATAACCTTACCTATACTACACTGGCAAGCATCATAAAATATCCCTGTAGCTCAGAAGAAGGATTTAATAAAAGCACAGGACAGATAGCTACTAAGAAGTCAGGCTACTTTGATAGTGAGCAACAGATCTTTAATGCTATAGCTAATACGTTGGGTATACCAAAGCATCCTGATTTTGGTACTGTCTATGCACGTCATCCATTTGTATTCCTAACAGAGGCGGCAGACGATATCTGCTACAGAATAATTGATATGGAAGATGCGCACAGGCTGCACATCGTAAGCATACAGCAGATAGAAGATCTGTTCTACCCATTTTTTGAAGAGGGTGAGGGCTACAATAGTTTGTCTTATGTAAAGAAGAAGGTAGGGCAGATAATAGATGCAAACCAGAAAGTACAGTACATACGTGCCCGCTGGATTGGGTTAATGATAGAGAAGCTGTCAAAAGCTTTTATGGATAATGAAGAAGCCTTGCTGAGTGGTACCTTACAGCATGACCTGATGAAGTGTCTGCCTGAGCAAGAGCAAAAACTCATTGATGCCATCAACGATTTTTCAGTTAAGTACATATACAACTACAGATCTGTAGTAGAGATAGAGATAGCTGGTTACAACGTTATAGGCGGCTTGCTGAAAGAAATGGTGAAAGGAGTACTCTACCCTAAAGAGCCTAAGTCTAAAAAGATATTGAAGCTGGTATCTACACAGTTCCCTGTTTCGGGTGAGCCTGATAAGCTGTACCATGATATTCAATCGGTGGTCGATTTTATATCGGGTATGACAGACCTTTACGCCATAGATCTATACAGAAAGATAACAGGGATAAACATTCCTGAAATACGATAGTCATGCATCCGAAAGATTTAAGCATAAAAGATTTTACTTACGACCTGCCTGATGAGAGAGTGGCTAAATACCCACTGGAAGAACGTGATGCATCTAAACTGTTGGTGTACAGGAAGGATGATATAGAAGAGGACACTTATCGTAACATAGCAACACATATACCTGCCGATACACTCATGGTATTCAACCAAACCAAGGTAGTGCAGGCAAGATTATTATTCAGAAAAGAGACAGGTGGAGTCATAGAGGTCTTTTGCTTAGAGCCTCATGAGCAATATGCTGACGTGCAGACCGCTATGCAGGAAACGCAGAAAGTATGGTGGAAGTGTATGATAGGTGGAGCCAGTAAATGGAAGCACGGGCTGATATTAGAGCAGCAGCAAGAAACCTTTACACTTAAAGCAAGTATTGTAGAAAGAAGTACCGGCTCATTTACCATTGAGCTAAGCTGGGATACAGAGCAGAGCTTTGCCGAAGTATTACATATAGCTGGTAAGGTGCCCTTGCCTCCTTATTTGCATAGAGACGCAGAAACATCCGACACGGAGCGTTACCAAACCATCTATGCTAAAACAGAAGGAAGTGTTGCAGCACCTACTGCAGGTCTGCACTTTACTGACCATGTAATGAGAACCTTGCAGGACAAGCAGATTAAAACTTCATTCGTAGAGTTACATGTGGGGGCTGGTACGTTCATGCCGGTAAAGTCGGAGACTATAGAAGGTCATGAGATGCATGCCGAATGGATAAGTGCGGATGTAGAACTACTAGAGCAACTCATAGATCATGCTGATAAAACGATAGTAGCTGTGGGTACTACTACTATGCGCACTTTGGAAAGTTTGTATTGGATAGGTGTAAAACTACTGGAACATATAGCACCTGACTTCTCAGGATATGCAGTGACACAGTGGGAGCCTTACGAATTATCAACAAACCATTCTATGAAGCATGCACTACAGGCAATAGTAGATTGGCTGTTATTGCATCGCGAAACCAGATTAGTCACCCGTACGCAGATACTCATAGCACCACCATATACGCCAAAGGTCATTGATGGATTGGTCACCAATTTTCACCAACCACAGAGCACATTGCTATTATTAGTAGCTGCTATTATTGGCGATGAATGGAAGACTATATATGAACACGCATTGAAGAACGACTATCGTTTTCTTAGCTATGGAGATGGATGTCTTTTATGGCATCAATAATTACAAAAGTCGTTTTACTTCAACATTAAGAAATAGTTACATCTTACGGCTGCGTGACGTAATTTAGTAGCTTTACAAAAGCAAGTACTGATAGTGAATACAAAAGAATTCATAATTGCCGCACTGGAAGAGGATATCAAAGACGGAGATCACTCTACATTAGCCAGTATTTCTCCTCAAGCAAAAGGTACAGCCGTACTTAAGATAAAAGAGGATGGTATCATAGCAGGTATAGATCTTGCTCAGGATATCTTTCATCATTTAGAGCCGGGTGCAGAGTTTGTACTGCACAAGCGTGATGGTGATAAAGTGGAGCGTGGAGAAACTGCTTTTGAAGTATCTGCAAAAGTGCATACTATACTTCAGGCAGAAAGGCTGGCACTCAACTGTATGCAACGCATGAGTGGTATAGCCAGCATTACACATCAGTATGTAGATAAGATAAAGAGCTACAAAACAAAGGTGCTGGATACGCGTAAGACCACGCCACTATTCAGAGCATTTGAAAAAGAGGCAGTAAGGATAGGTGGTGGTTATAACCATCGTATGGGCTTGTATGATATGATCATGCTGAAGGATAACCATATCGACTTTTGTGGTGGTATAGAAAAAGCTATTGATAGAACTAATGAATACCTGCGTCAAAACGCTTTGCGTTTACAAATTGAGATAGAAACACGCAAGCTGGATGATGTAAGAAGAGTACTTGAGCACGGTGGTGTACACCGTATCATGCTGGATAATTATACACCTGAGCAACTGGAAGAAGCCATTGAACTTATAGATGGCAAATACGAAACAGAAGCATCAGGAGGAATCACATTGTCAACTATAGAACAATATGCCCGAACGGGTGTAGACTTTATATCGGTCGGGGCCATAATACATCACGCGGTGAGTATGGACCTGAGCCTGAAAGCAAAATTAGACTCATGAAAAAACATCTCGTTTTTATTATAAACCCTAAATCGGGCGTTGAGAGAGAAAAAGCTATACAAACAGCTATTGACGCCCGTCTCGACCAAGAACAATTCACCTACGAGATACAACATACCCAATATGCCAAGCACGGCACCGAGCTAGCCAAAGTTGCTGCAGATAAAGGTGCTTATGCAGTAGTAGCCGTCGGTGGCGACGGTTCTGTGAATGATATCGTTACCGGACTATTAGATACCAACACAGCATTAGCCATCATTCCTAAAGGTAGTGGTAATGGTATGGCGCGCAGTATGCAAATACCATTAAAGGAGCAGGCAGCTATTGATGTTATTAATAAAGGCAATAGCATCATGATGGATATTGCCTATGCTAACGACCGACCTTTTATCAGTAACGCAGGTGTTGCCTTTGACGCATTGATATCTAAGAAATTTGCAAAAAGTGTACGCCGTGGTTTTGCCATGTACAGTTGGTTGGTTACCCGCTATATGTGGAGCTACAAAGAGTGGAACTGGAACATCACAATAGATGGGAAGAAGCTAAACGAGAAAGCATTTATCATCAGTGTTGCTAATGGCAGGCAGTTCGGTTACAACTTTCAGATAGCACCACAAGCCAGCTGGACAGATGGCTTGCTGGATGTAGTCATCATCAGAAAGTTCCCGAAGTTTTTAGGCGGTGCTTTAGTGTTGCGTGCTATGAATGGTACTATTACTAATAGTCCCTACGTAACTCATACACGTGCCAAAGAGATAACACTCAGCCATCCTGACCTCAACCTGATGCAAACAGATGGCGATGCTCACAACTGTGGTAATGAAATAAAATTCAGGCTGGATACTGCAAAACAAAAAGTAATAGTGCCTTAACGCTGATGTTTCCATCTGCGGTGGGTCCATAGCCAGTTCTCCGGTTGAGCATTCAGTTGTCCTTCCATAAAAGAAACGTACTGTTGCATCAATTCACCTTTAGGTAAAGTAGTAGCATCGTCAGTTATTTTGTGTAGGGTTATCTCATAGTATCCGCGCTTCACTTTTTTTATACCGGCAAATATTACTGCTGCTCCTGCTCTTTTAGCCAACACCTCAGGCCCGTTAAAGAAAGGTGCTTCACGATGCATGAACCTGTGCCACGTAGCAGCTTTTACTATGGGCGGGTTCTGGTCGGCCATGAGCCCTACTATATACTGCACATCATTCAATTGCTGAAAACCTCTCTTAGCCTTCATAGATATCTGCCAGCCACCACCGGAGGTACGTATGCGCTGCAGCAGTTTATCGAATCCCGCACTTTTTTGCGGCATGTATACACCTGCAAATACCTGTTCGCAATTATACTGGCACACTACATTGGCCCATTCCCAGTTGAAGCTATGCCCCAATAGAGCGTACGTGTTTTTTCCTTCTTGATGCAATTCATGAAATACAGACCAGTTGCCTGTGATGCGCTTATTGAGTGACTCCTCCGATATAGATAACAGCTTGATGGTCTCTACCCACTGATCGCAAAAGCTGCGGTAAAACTTTTTTCTGATAGTTTTTAGCTCTGCATCCGTCTTATTGGGGAAGGCGTGCTTCAGGTTATTGTATACCAGCTGCTTCCTGTAGCTGAACACATGATACAGCAATACATACCCCACGTCCGACAGTAGATATAGCACACCAAACGGCAGTAGCGATAAAGGGTATAAAATAAAAAGCAGCAGATAATACATCTGCTGCAAAAATAAATGATTCAGAAATTTTACGACTACACGTGTGTCGATAGTTCGCCCGTAAGGTCGTACACTTCTTGTATCTTTTTCAGCATAGCTTCAAAGTCAAGTTTCAGGTCTTTTAATAACCCTGTTTTGATGTCGAACACCCAGCCGTGAACTATAGGTGTTTTACCCTGTATATATGCTTTTTGTACTACTGCAGTTTTAGCTACGTTAAAGCACTGCTCCTCTACGTTCAGCTCTACCAGTCTGTTATATCTTTCATCTTCATCAGCTATAGCACTTAGCTCAGCCTGATGGAGACGATATACATCTCTTATGTTTCTCAGCCATGGGTTCAGTATACCCAGATCCTGAGATTGCATGGCAGCCTTCACACCACCGCAACCGTAGTGACCACATACTACCACGTGCTTCACCTTCAAGTGTTCCACCGCATAGTTCAGGCAGCTCATCACATTCAGGTCAATGTTATTTACCAGGTTGGCAACATTTCTGTGTACGAACACATCCCCCGGGTCAAGACCCATGATCTCGTTTGCAGGTACGCGGCTATCTGCACAACCTATATATAAATAGTCCGGCGATTGACCTAGTGCCAGTTTCTCAAAAAAGTCAGTAGTTGTAGCGCCTTTAGTTTCTTCTACCCATTTTCTGTTATTCTCAAATACTTGATCGTATGATGCTGCCATATGTTAATACGTTTGTTACAATAATATGAAATTCGGGCTATTATGGTGGCTAAATGACGTAAAAGTTTCTTAAACGTTTTATATCGTTTAATTTTACCATCCTCTAAAAAATTAGATAATATGAAACTGGTAACGTATTCAAAAGAAGGAAAAGAGCAACTGGCATTTTATATCAACGATGCATTATATGACACCAATGCTGCCAACAACAGGCTGCCCGACAATATGAAAGATATGTTGGACAACTGGGAGAGCATGGAAGATGTAGCACGCAGAACGGAAGATGATATCAAGAGCGGACAGAATACGAGTGCAGAACCATTGGCTTTTGACGGAGCTAACATATTGGCACCTGTGCCACACCCTACGTCTTGCCGCGATGGTTATGCCTTCCGCCAGCACGTAGCAGCAGCACGCCGCAACCGTAAGGTGGATATGATACCTGAGTTCGACCAGTTCCCGATATGGTACTTCACTAATCATAATGCGATACAAGGCCCCGGTGACATCGTTTGTATGCCCGACCATTTCAATAAGCTGGATTTTGAATTGGAAGCAGCAGTAGTAGTAGGTAAAAAAGGCCGCAACATAAAAGCTGAAGAAGCTGATAACTACATAGCAGGCTACATGATCATGAATGATATGAGTGCCCGCCTGATGCAGATGGAAGAGATGAAGCTGAACCTTGGCCCTGCAAAAGGTAAAGACTTCAGTACAGTGATAGGCCCGATAATGGTAACGCCTGACGAGCTGGAAAAATGGCGCGTACCTGCTAAAGACGGACACACCGGTAACAACTACGACCTGAAAATGAAATGCTGGGTGAATGGTAAGCTACTGAGCGAAGGCAGCATGGGCGATATGGACTGGACATTTGCTGAGATCATCGAGCGTTGTGCTTATGGTGCAGATGTACTGCCGGGCGATGTGATAGGTAGCGGTACTGTAGGTACAGGTTGCTTACTGGAGCTGAACGGTACAGGCTTGTTCAATGATCCTAACTATCAGCCGCAGTGGTTACAACCCGGCGATGTGGTAGAGATGGAGATAGAAGGACTAGGCAGATTGAAGAACACAATTGTAAAAGAAGATACAGACTTCAGCCTGCTGGCACTGAAGAAGAATCAATAATATACTCTGAACGAGATATAGCACATTACGGCTCGCCATTGGCGAGCCGTTTTTGTTTGATTGTATTTTCAACTACAAATAAACTTTATAAAGCTCATAACTACAGTAGCACTGCTGCCACATAGATATACTCCAAGCATTTGAACGTCATAAATGCTTGGCGGTTTTCTTTGCTTCTTTCTTTTGAAGTAAAAAGAAAGAGGTATTTTGTAATATATAACCAGCACTAATATCACAAACACGCATGAACCAAGCACCGCAAGAGCAACCCCAGCGCAAAAAGATATCAGCAAAAGAGTTTATTAAGATTTGGAGAGGTGATTATAAAGGCGTAGAGTGTTATGAGGAGTATTATCAGAGAAATTATTGGGGTGAGCAATATGTAGTATTTGACAACTTTATAATTGATGATGTCAATATCGAGAATGAGAGAGTCTTACCCAAGTTAGAATTGAAAAATATTACTATAGACAGTTTTCTTATAAACAATACCAGCGGAATATTTATAGATATAGAGAATACTGTGATTGATAGTTTCCAGATAGAAAGTACTACAATAGACAATATAATCCTTTCTAATTCTACTATCAGATATATGTCAATTGAATATTCTTCACTAGGAGCTCTTAGAACTGATCTAAGTGATTTAAAGAAGATTAGAATTGATAATTCTAACCTCTATATAATTAATCTAAGAGTGTCTGATTTTGAGTACATCATCATGAATAAATCAAGAATAGATGATATTCGCATTAGCGATTCAGAAATAATAAGATATGAAATAAGAGGAGGTAGATTCAAAGAAAATAGTATTTATAACTCTTTCGTTGAAACTATAGATATAAATGGAGTAAAAGTTGACATACTGCGCATTCTTGACGCAAAGATAAAAACCCTTATTGTTGATAAAGCAATTATTGAAGATGTTCAACTAAAGAGTTGTAATTTCTTGTCTGTATATTTTTATTCGTTCAAAGAAAAGTCTAAAAACCTCAATATAAGCTCCTGTGATATTACCGTTCTTCATTTCCTGATGGATAATTTTAATAATGTAGTAATTAAATCTTTTCATAAGAATAGTATAAGGTCTATAGTAAACAAATTAGTATTAAACCAATCAGTAATAGCAAACGATACGAACTTACAAATATCTGAAACAGATATTAAATCATTAGAATTCAATACATTAAATAACAAAGGGAGGATAGTGTTTAATGATATAAAAGCATTAAGGCATAAGTATATTTTTAAAATATTAAATAGTACAGCAACAGAAAATTATTTGTTTCCCTACAGTGCTGTATATAAATTTTTGATTATAAAAACACTCGTTTATCTTAAAATAAAGTCAGATATATGTATTATAAACTCTGATTTAGGTGATACACAATTTATCGGATGTGATTTGTCGGATTTTGAAAGTTTTATATTCAAAAATTCAAAGATGCTTGAAGTTTTTTTAGCTGATACGAAGTTACCTCATGCTAAAGATATTAATAAGAACGTTAAAGATAGTAATGAGCAAAGGAGACTTGCATTAGGGCAATTTAAAAAAGTATACGAGAATCAGGGTGATACAGTGAGGGCATTGGAGATGAGAGCTCAGGAAATGGAAGTGTATAGACAGTTATTGAGAGAGAATAAAGAAATTAAAAATAGAAATGTAGAGCGTTTCAATTTGTTTCTCAATAGATGGTCTAATTATTATGGTACCAACTGGCTTTTAGCTACTGGAATGACTATGGCTATGGTATGGTTGTTCTTTAGTGCTTATTGTTGGGCTATTGGATATAGGTTTGGAGATGATATGGAGCAATTTTGGTTGCTTTTTTCTCACTCCTTTGAGTTTCTAAACCCCATACGTAAACAGCCATCCTTTATAGAAGAAGATAAGGTTACTCCATTAGCACGAATAATAGATTATGTCGGTAGAATATTTATATCGTACATGGTATACCAAACCATTCAAGCATTTAGAAAGTTCGGTAAAAAATAGATTTCAATTAAATAGCGTATATTTGTTATTATAAATAACAGGTCTGTACAGCACCATTCCCACCATGCTGCAGACACAAAATTTCCTGTACCATGAATACACGTCAACAACAATTTGTAACCGAGTACCTGCGCATTGGCGATAAGATGATCGCCTACAAAAAAGCTTACGATTGCGATAGCTCCTCTTACCGTACGGTAGAGTCTGCCGCCAACAGGCTACTGCAACACCCTGAAGTGGCAGCAGCCATAGCAGAGGTCACCAACCGCATACGCAATGAAGTAGAGCAGCAGTTGCAGCAAGAGCTGAAAACACAACTACTCACGGTACAGCGCAAGCGCGAATTATTAGCCCGTATTGCAGAGGGCGATATCTATGTAGAGCAGAACTACAAGGGTAAAGATTGCAACACCTGTACCCAGCTGGTAAAGCCCACGGTCAACCAGATGCTCAAAGCCATAGATCTGGATAGCAAGCTGGCAGGGCATTATACTAGTGACAGGAATATCAATGTAGTACACACCACACAAGTCACACCGCAACCCGCACCCCAAGAGCAGGAAGTAGCCACTACAGAAAAAGCATTGCCTGCATCTATTCTGCACACCCGCCTGCACGATGTATTGTTCCACACCACTTTGCCACAGTTGCATCCTGCTTTTGCTCGCAAAGATGAACTGGTAGAATAGCGCTGAATGCTGTCGATAACAGATAGTTGATACATGGTAATATGTATAGCGCAGTAAAAAAGTTATTTTCGCAGCATTATGGCAAGATTTTCAACAGATACAACCGTAGGAGTAATAGGCGCAGGCGCCATGGGTAGTGGTATAGCACAAGTGGCAGCACAGGCGGGTCACAACGTGGTGATATACGATAGCAATGCAGAGGCGCTGAACAAATCGCACCAGCAGCTGAAGAAGATACTCAACAGGCTGGTAGAAAAAGGTAAGATCAGCAGTGCCGATGATATACTGGCACGTGTTACCTATGCCGAGCAGTTGGATGTATTGCAACCCTGCGGTCTGGTGATAGAAGCTATCATAGAAAATCTGGACATCAAGAAAAAAGTATTTAACGAAGTGGAGAATCTGGTAAGTGATGATTGCATCCTCGCTACCAACACATCTTCTTTATCCGTTACCTCAATAGCTGCAGCATGTGATAAGCCTGAGCGCGTATTGGGTCTGCACTTCTTCAACCCCGCACCGCTAATGGCATTGGTAGAGGTAGTGCCTGCCGTACAAAGCGATGAGGCTGCCGTGGCAGATTGTAAAGAACTGATGAAGAGCTGGAAGAAAGTACCTGTAATAGCTAAGGATACGCCGGGCTTCATTGTTAACCGTGTGGCACGTCCGTTCTACGGAGAAGCCATCCGCATCATGGAAGAAGGTATTGCCGACATGGCCACTATCGACTGGGCTATGAAAGAATTGGGTGGTTTCCGCATGGGCCCATTCACCCTTACAGACTACATCGGCCATGATGTCAACTATGTAGTTACTGAGACGGTGTTTCAGTCCTTCTTCTACGATCCGCGCTACAAGCCGTCATTCTCTCAAAAGCGTTTGGTAGAAGCTGGCTGGCTGGGTCGCAAAACAGGCAGAGGGTTCTATAACTATGCCGAAGGTGTTGCACAACCCGAAGCAGATAAAAACACAACAATCGGCAACAAGATTGTAGAGCGTATAGTAGCTATGCTCATCAACGAGGCGGTAGATGCACTACACCTCAACATAGCATCAGCAGAAGATCTGGACCTTGCCATGACCAAAGGGGTAAACTATCCTAAAGGCTTACTGGCCTGGTGCGATAAGTGGGGAGCAGATAAGGTACTCAATATCCTAGATGGCTTATACAACGAGTACCACGAAGACCGTTACAGAGCAAGTACTCTGCTACGTAAGTATGCAGCAGAAGGTAAGAAGTTCATGTAAGGGTTACTTACAATCCTTCAGGTCAGGATCATTGATGATCTCTTCGATGTTGTCCATGGCTTCAGCAAAATTAGGGTGCTTCTCCATGATTTTTTCAAGACGGCAATCGCACATGCTGGTGGCCTGGTCGTCTGTCATATTGTTTTCCAGGGCTGTTTTCATACATGCCTGATGAAACATATCGCGGGCATCACTGTCCCAGGTATTGTCACAAGCGGTGAGCAGTAGTATGGAGCAAACAAACGGTAAGAGCTTTTTCATAGCAACTATTTAAAGATAACTTCGTTATACAATAACCATCAAGTTACAACCTTATGTATAAAATTACTATTCTGTACGGTGCAATAAGAGAAGGTCGTCTGAGTATAAGAGCTGCAAGAGCAGTACAAAAGGCTTTGAAAGATTCGGGTAAGGTTGATGTTACTTTTATTGACATCAAAGATTACAACCTACCTGTCATGGAGAAGCGTTTGATGTATTTGGATAACCCTCCTGAGAACTTGGTCACTATTAGTAATGCGCTAAAGAATGCTGATGGTATTGTATTTGTTTCACCCGAATATAATGGTAGCTATAGCGGAGCATTTAAAAATGCGGTAGACTACTTTACGAAAGAGTGGAGCAAAAAGCCAATAGGTATCTGCGCTGCGTCAGGAGGTAGACTTGGTGGTGTTAATGCTTCTCATAAAATGCAAGAGCTTATCCTTGCTATCAATGCCTTCCCAATGCCATATAAGGTATTAGTTCCACACTTGGCTGACTCTTTGGATGAAGACGGCACTCCGCAAGATGATATATTAAAGAAGAACCTTAGCAAATTTGTTGATGAATATCTATGGTTTGTAGAAGCTATAGCTACACAAAACAAAAAAGGATAGCTACGGTCTGATAATAGACTAAGTTGAATATTATATAAGAAAGAGTAATTTAGTGTGGCTAATCTACTATGGCAGACCTGACACCCAGTACAATCGGTATTATTGCTCCTTGCTTCAACGAAAGTGAATCTATTGGTCATTTTTTACAAAAGCTTGATGAAGTATTAGGAAGCATAAGTGAACAATTTGTAGTAGTTATTGTAGATGACTGCTCTACAGATAATTCTCTAGACATTATAAAAAATTATACGTTCAGGTCATCGAATGTTACGCTTAAAGTGTTAGGCCTGTTATATAATTCAGGTCATCAGGCGGTTATCTTTCAAGGGTTGTTATACGCACAAGCTCAAGGTTTTGATCATGTTATCGTCATGGATTCAGATGGAGAGGATGATCCGGAAGCAATACCTCACATAGTACAAAAGAAGGACTATGATATTGTAGAGGTAAAAAGAGGCAAGCGTAACGAAAGTCTCAAATTCAGGTTCTTTTACTATCTGTATAAAATGCTGTTTAAGCTGGTTACTAATAAGAAAATGGACTATGGTAACTACAGTATGATCAGCAAAGTAATCGTAGAGCGTGTAGCTAATACTTCTTTTATACACTTCCCTGCTTACTTACTAAAGCAAAAAGCCAAAAAGACCAGTATAACATATGACAGGAGCAAGCGTATAGATGGAAAGTCCAAGATGGGGTTACAGGGACTACTTTTTCATGCATTCCGTTCCTTCATAGAGTTTGCAGAAGATTTGTTGATGATATTCTTAAAGATGTTTGTCTTATTGTCTGTAGTGATATTGATCATGTTTGTTAATGTGTTATACCAAAAGTTTGTAGCAGGTACAGCAATTCTGGGTTGGTTCAGTACACTTACTATTAGTTTGGTCATACTCGCAACTATATGTTTAGGCTTTTTTGTAACAGGTCTGCTCTTGCTGAATCTTATGCATCAAAGTCATAACAAAATGAAGGTTGAAATATATAATATCATAAAATAGAAGGAATGTTACAGGTGCAAAACAAGTATGTTAACTATTTGATCCTAACTGTAATACTTATAGTTGCTGTTGTTCTCAGATTTAATTATTTACAGTTCGAAAGCCTGTGGCTGGATGAGCTACATACGATGAATGAAGCTGACCCGAGTCTTCCTTGGAGCGAGTTATTTAATAGTTTAATGTGCTGTGACCAGCATCCTCCAATATTCTTTATTGTAGAACGTATCATGTTCAGCCTGTTCGGACATAACGAATATGTAGCGAGAATAGCACCGGCATTAGCAGGTGTAGGGTGTGTTTGGGCAATGTATAAGCTCGGGAAAGAAGTGTTAAACGAACGTCTTGGTTTAATAGCAGCTGCAATTACTTGTCTTAATTACTTCAATATCTACTATGCTCAAGAAGCAAGAGGGTATATATTTTTATGGTTCTTTACTATTCTCTCTTTTACATATTTTCTAAGATTTGCTAAGTACTTAAGACGGGCTGATGCTATATGGTATATACTCTCCACAGTATTATTGCTATATAGTCACTATTTCAGCCTATTGATTATATTCTGTCAGCTAATATTATTCATCATTCTATGGGCAGCTGAGAAAGATAATAAGCTAAAGTTCTTCAAATCGTTTTTCATAGTAGAGTTAATAATACTGATAGTTTATGTGCCTTGGTTCCCTTATTTAAAAGAGATGTCCAATATTGAATCCTTTTGGATACAAAAGCCATCTCAAGACTTTTACTACTACTATTTGCTGGAATATATTGGCTCTTCAAACTATTTGATGCCGTTTATAAACATCACTTTGATTATATATTGTGTCAATGTTTTTGCACAGAAAGGTAAGTTCACCGAGATCAAAAAGAGCCCTTTATTACTAAGCTTCATCTTCATTTTCATCAGTGTTGTAATCACTTACATCGTCATGTATGTAAGATCGATAGTTGTAGTGCCTATGATGGTTTCCAGATATACAGTAGTAGTACTACCGGGCTTATTTTTAGGTATAGCTTATGGTTTCTATCTGATAAAAAATGAATTTATCAGATATACTATACTCGGGGTATTCCTTTTCCTTGCGTTTTTTGATATTGTGTATGTAAAAGAGTTTTACGAAAAGCCAAAAAAAGAACAGTTCCGCGAGATGACGGAGTATATATTAAATAAATCTAAGAGTATGCCAATCCTTAATGAAATGACCGGGTGGCATCAGAACTATTATTTGAAGAAACTTGGTTACGAAGGTGAGCTACTTTCGGGGGATAAAGAAGCAATTGTAGATTCTATATTGTCAAAGAGTTCGTCTAAATATGATGTAGATACTTTTGCTGTGGCCAGTGCGCATGGAGACCCACACATTGAAGACTACAAAAGAGCACATCTGGATACAGCCTATACACTGGTAGATAAAGCAGAATTTTTATATACCTGGGTAGAGATATACGCTAAAAAACCTGAAAAGAAACAATAAATTCTTTTTCAAAAAGCGAGGTGGTCTCACTGATTACCTTATTTTTGCAGCCCGATGAATTTGCAGGTGTTGCAAGAGATGTACCAAAATGATATCCGCATAAAACAGATTGCGGGTGGCATCTCATTGTCTGAACCGAAGCTAAGAGCTGCTCTTAGCAATCTGCGAGGGTCTTCAGTAAACTTTATTGCAACAGCTGTTTGGCAACTTAGTGATGCTAATCATGTATTTATTCTAAACGATAAGGAAGAGGCGGCATATTTTCATAATGATCTTGAGAATCTGACGGGTGCTTTAGATATATGCTATTTCCCGGATTCGTTTAAAAAGACAGGTAGCTTCAATGACCTTAATAGTAGCCATGTGATGCTACGTACTGAGGCTTTGACAAAGTTCAGCAAGCCGGATACCAAACGGAAAGTTCTGGTAACTTACCCTGAAGCAATGTTTGAAAAGGTGGTAAACCCCAAAACGTTGTCAGGAAATATGATCAGCATAAAGGTGAGTGAAAACCTTAATGTAGATGAGCTATTAAAACAGTTCGTTGGTCTTGGCTTTAAAAAAGAGGACTTTGTATATGAGCCCGGTCAGTTTGCTATACGTGGTGGCATTCTTGATATCTACTCATTTGGTAATGAGCACCCGTATCGTATAGAGCTATTTGGTAATGAGGTAGACAGCATCCGTATCTTCAATCCTGAAACACAGCTTTCAGAAAGGAAACTATTACAGGTATCCATCTTACCGAATATAGAAACAGAGTTTGAGTCTCAGGAAAAGATATCTCTTCTGGAGTACCTACCTGAGAATACGGTGATCTGGGCAAAGGATTTTGACTTCATGCTATCAAGGATACAGAAGCATGAAGAGGATCTGCCTGAAGTAATTGAAGTGAATGATGTAGCAGTAGACCATGAAGAAGCATGGCTGACTAAGCTCACAAAAGAAGACTTTGAGACTGTAGAGGCATGGACAGAACGATTGCAGCAGAGGCACCTTATTGAATGGTATAACAACTCGCTACATAAAATTACGGGCGATGATCCTGCAGATACAATACCTTTTGCTACAGACGAGCAACCAGTATTTAACAGGCAATTTGACCTACTTATAAAAGACCTTCAAAAACGTATTAGTGAACAATACGTAGCATACATATTTGCAGAAAACCCTAGGCAGACAGAAAGGTTAAGAAGCATATTTGAAGATCTGGACGCACAAATAAACTTTGTGCCTATACCAAAGGCTATCAGTAATGGCTTTATCGATCATGAAAAGAAGATATTATGCTATACAGATCACCAGATATTCCAACGCTATCATAAGTATAAGGTAAAGCAAGCTTACACGAAGGGTAAAGCACTAACCATGCGTGCTTTGAAAGAGTTGCAACCTGGTGACTATGTAACACATATAGATCATGGAGTAGGTGTCTACAGCGGCTTGCAAAAGATAGAAGTGAATGGTAATATGCAGGAAGCTGTACGTATCATCTATCGTGATAATGATGTCCTATATGTGAACATCAACTCCCTGCATAAAATAAGTAAGTATACAGGTAAGGAAGGTACGCAGCCTAAAGTAAATAAGCTAGGTAGTGAGGCTTGGCAGAAACTAAAGAATAAAACTAAGAAGCAGGTAAAAGATATAGCTACAGACCTCATCAAGCTATATGCAAAACGTAAAGCATCACAAGGTTTTGCTCATGCACCTGATAGCTATTTACAAACAGAATTAGAAGCATCTTTCTTTTATGAAGATACTCCTGACCAGAGCAAAGCTACTGCTGACGTAAAACGAGACATGGAAGCAGAAGGACCGATGGATAGGTTGGTTTGTGGGGATGTGGGTTTTGGTAAAACAGAGGTGGCTATACGTGCAGCCTTTAAAACAGTAGCTGATAGTAAGCAGGCTGCGATACTCGTGCCTACTACCATACTTGCATTTCAGCACTATCAGACTTTTAAAGAAAGGCTTGCAGATTTTCCTTGCAACATAGATTTCATAAACCGCTTTAAAACAGCAAAAGAGAAAACAGAAACACTCAAAAAGCTGGAAGCGGGTGAGATAGATATCATCATCGGTACGCACGCTATACTGGGTAAGAAAGTGAAGTTTAAAGACCTAGGTCTTTTAATAATAGATGAAGAGCAGAAGTTTGGGGTTGCGGCAAAAGAAAAGCTGCGTGAGCTAAAAGCTAATGTTGACACCTTAACACTTACCGCTACGCCAATACCAAGAACATTGCAGTTCTCTCTAATGAATGCTCGTGACTTGAGTATCATCAATACGCCGCCACCGAACAGGCAGCCTGTGCATACAGAGGTGCTGGTATTTGACGAGTATGCTATTCGCGATGCTATATATTATGAAACAGAGCGCGGTGGTCAGGTCTACTTCATACACAATAGAGTGCAAAGCCTTCCTGAGATGGCAGGCTTGCTGAAGAACCTGTGCCCTGATCTGGAAATTGGCATGGCGCATGGTCAGCTAGATGGTCGTAAGCTTGAGGAGGCTCTTATGGACTTTATAGGACATAAGTATGATGTACTATGCTGTACTAATATCGTCGAGAGTGGGGTGGATATACCTAATGCAAATACCATTATCATTAATAATGCACACCAGTTTGGTTTAAGTGATCTTCACCAACTGAGAGGACGTGTAGGTAGAAGTAATAAGAAAGCATTTTGCTATCTGGTAGCACCACCTAAGAGTACCCTGCCAAACGATAGTAGAAAGCGCTTAGAAACATTAGAGCAGTTCAACGAGTTGGGAAGTGGTTTCCAGATAGCCATGAGAGACTTGGACATACGTGGTGCAGGTAACTTGCTAGGTGGTGAGCAAAGCGGCTTCATAGCAGAGATAGGTTTTGAGATGTATCAGAAGATTCTGAATGAAGCTATACGCGAACTTAAGAGAACAGACTTTAAAGATGTATTTGCAGAAGAGCTGGAGCGTAAGAAAGACTTTGTGGCTGATTGTAATATAGATACAGACCTGGAGATACTCATACCTGAAACATATATAGATAGTATTACAGAAAGGCTATCATTATATACACAGTTGGATGACCTTGAAGAAGAGGAAGAGTTGCAGATGTTTGAAGAAGAACTGAAGGATAGGTTTGGACCTATACCACCACAAGTGCACGAGTTGTTAACTACTATCAGATGTAGATGGATGGCTAAAGAGCTTGGTTTTGAGAAGTTGATACTTAAGAGTGAGCAACTGCGCCTTTACTTTATTAATGATCCTGACTCTCCTTATTTCGAGTCTGATACGTTCAACCAGATCATGAACTTTATCCAACGAGATATAAATAATGCCAGCCTTAAACAAGTAGGTAAGAACTTCCTGCTGAAGGTAGCCAATATTAAGTCTATGAGTAATGTGCACCAACTGTTGGAAAGAATGATGAAGTCAGTTTCTACCCCTGCATAATTTTCAATTTTAGTTCAACCAATTGATATATGCATTGTTAATTATTATATTTAACTCTCATTACCCCCTGACTAAATGAGCGCTATAAAAATTGTCATTGCTGATGATCACCATATATTGCTGGATGGTCTTAAGGCTATGCTGGCAAAGCAGTCTGATATCAATGTAGCTGCTACTTACGAGAATGGTGAACATCTGCTGGATGAACTGAACAAGGTTAAGCCAGATCTTGCTCTGGTAGATATAAACATGCCGGGTATGAAAGGCCCGGAGCTTACTCAGAAAATAAAAGAGCTCAACCCCTCTATACAAGTCATTACACTTTCCATGTACGACGATGCAGTGCATATAATGGAAATGATAGAAGCAGGCGTATCTGGTTATCTATTAAAGAATGTAAACGATCAGGAGCTGATAGATGCTATTCGTCAGGTACATAATGGGAAAATGTATTTTTCATCTGAGGTGTCTGAGAAGATAACTACACTAGTCATGCAGCAGCAGAAAAAGCTACAAGAACCTGAAAAGCCAAAATTGACAGGTAGAGAGCTGGAAATATTAAAACTGGTAGCAGATGAGAACAGCAATGCTGAGATAGCAGAAAAGCTCTTTATAAGTGAGCGTACCGTAGAAACTCACCGGAAAAATATGCTTCGCAAAACGAATAACAAGACCATAGTAGGACTGATAAAGTATGCTATGGAAGAGAAACTTATCTAAAAGTTCCCTTCTGCTTATTATAATTACAACTAAGTGCTACCACGTAGTATAAAATACCATGCTGCGTGTATATAACAGGGGTATGCCTCAATATACTTTTGTGGGTGAACGGATAAATTCATTATTAACACAAAAATCTATTGAAAATGAAAAAGCTCCTCCAATTATTAATCCCTGCTGTGGCACTAATGGTAAGTGTTACATCATGTGATAAAAACAACACAACTACTAATCCTACAAACCCCACAAATCCTACGACCCCTACTACTCCAAGTACGTCAGGTCCTACGCCTGTAACACCAAGCACAGGTGATGGTATGTGGGGTGCATTGATTGCTGTGAAAATGCAGTACTCTTATGTAGTGCCACAATTAGGTACGCCAGTGAATGTAGAAACTCAAATAGGTGTGGCATCATTCTACGATAACAACAATGGTAATGGTAATCTTGTAGATGCAGGCGCAGTTTCTATAAACAGCAACGATCTGAAAAAAGAAACCAATAACAGCTACAACGTTACAGCTACTCAAGGCATGACACCATCTACACTAAATCTAAGCGGAAACGTTGATTGGAAAGTAGCTGGTGGTAGCGGCATACCAAGCATTAACTATACTCATGCAGGCGCATTCCCTGAATATAGCGGTATATTACCTTCTACGGTGAGCAAGTCTAGCGATCTTGAAGTAGATCTAGGATCTAAAGTGTCTGGCGCAGATTCAGTATATGTGGTATTAGTTACACAGAGTAAAACAATCATCAAAGCATTTGGTGCTAACCCTGCACCTGCTAAGGGTACTATACCTGCTTCTGAATTAAGCGGTTTGGCAAATGTTTCTGACAATACAGCATATTTAGAAGTAGTGCCATTCACTTATGAGCTAAATACTACCAGCGGTAAGCGTTTTGCTTACATCAAAGAAACTGCTGTAGTTACAGGTGTAAACATCAACTAAGACAATTTCGTACAGTGTAATAAATTCTCTATTTGATTTTGTAGAATCGGATAGTGAGTTTATCCTAAAACGGGAGCCATTTGGCTCCCGTTTTTAGTGTTATAATTTTATGAGGTCATCAGTCTTAGTATCATAGAAGTTATACTCTGTAAGCGGAGCATTACTATCTGCTATGACCTTAAGATTGACATGGAAGCGTTTATTCCATTTTTTGCGGATAGAGCTTTTCAGGATGGTACCCTTAGTAAGGTATGCACTTAATATTGGGTGAACATGTAGTGCTAATTGGCGATGTCCCTGATTCACCAAGTAATCCAGATCTTTTTCAATATCATCAGCAATGAGTATTGAAGGACCTATCTTACCCGTGCCTTTACAAGTTGGGCATGCTTCTGCAGTAGTTATGTTCAATTCAGGCTTCAAGCGCTGGCGGGTGATCTGTAACAAACCAAACTTTGAAATAGGTAGTATGGTATGTCTTGCACGGTCATTACCCATAGCAGCTTCCATAGCTTGGAGTACCTGCTTCTTGTTGTTAGGTAGCTTCATGTCTATAAAGTCGACAATGATGATACCACCCAGGTCACGCAAGCGTAATTGGCGTGCTATTTCCTCAGCAGCTTCCATATTGGTAACCAAAGCATTCTGCTCCTGCCCCATTTCAGCACTGCGAGTACCACTATTTACATCTATGACGTGTAGTGCCTCAGTATGTTCTATAATAAGATATGCACCACTATTTAGGTTAACAGTCTTACCAAATGAAGCTTTTACCTGCTTAGTAACACCAAACTGGTCGAATACAGATGTGCCACCATTATGATAGCTGATGATGCTTTCTTGTTCAGGTGCTATTCTGGAAATGTAGTCTTTGGCTTCGTTATGCAGTTGTTTATCGTTAACTACAATCTTCTGGAAGCTTTCACTAAGCAGATCACGCAGGATTGATGTTGTTTTATCCTGCTCACCCTGTATCAATAATGGTGGCTTAGCATTATTCAGATTATCCTGAATATTTTGCCACATCTTAGTAAGCTCTATAACATCGTTGTGCAGCTCAGCAGTATTTTTACCTTCAGCAGCTGTACGTACGATAATTCCAAAGTTCTTTGGCTTGATAGCTTCAACAATGCGTTGCAACCTTTTACGTTCATCTGCAGAGCGTATTTTACGAGATATAGCTACTACATCGTTAAAAGGAGTCATTACCACAAATCTTCCCGGTAGTGATATTTCGCAACTTAAACGAGGACCTTTATTAGATATAGGTTCTTTAAGTACTTGTACCAGTATCTCGGGTTTGTGGTTGGCTACTTCAGTTATTTTTCCTGATTTTAGTATCTCAGGTTCGTTCTCAAATTTCCCAAAATCTTTACCCCAAGGTGTGCTGCCATTAAGAGACAGTTTTGAAAATTTTAATAGAGAACGGAAGTAAGGACTAAGATCGGTGTAATGCAGAAAGGCATCACGTTCGTACCCGACATCTACAAAAGCGGCGTTAAGGCCGGGCATCAGTCTCTTTACCTTACCCAGGTAAAGGTCGCCTACGGCGAACTTGCTATGCTCCTTTTCAAAGTGGAGCTCAACAAGCTTTTTATCTTCCAACAATGCTATTTCAACACCATCGCCGGATGAATTAATAATAAGTTCTTTGTTCATATTCCGTCATTTGTACGGCTCAATACTCACATAGGTATAAGGCACAGTATGTGCACGAGGAATAGGCCCGTAAGGGTTGGGGATTAACCACAAAACCTTATAACTATTATAACAATGAATTATAACAGTTATAAGGTTGCTATTCAAGAAGTTGTGTGATCACTGAAGACCGTACCGGTCACAGTAATAAAATACCTATTTCTTCTTCTTATGACGGTTCTTTCTAAGACGTTTTTTACGCTTATGCGTAGCTATTTTATGTCTTTTCCTTTTCTTACCACAAGGCATATTAAAAAATTTTAGTTATTTAAATGAATTTATGTAATCGTCAATATCTTTAGAGAACTGCGGATTATTAATGATCGCTTTACATTTTTCCAACAGCTCAATAGCTTTTTCTTTGTTGCCTGTATTCTTATACACTTCTGCTAAGAAATAAAGGGCTTCTGTATTATTTGGTTCTACAGCCAGTACTTTCTCAAACCTGTCTATCGCTTTTTCGTGCTGTCCTGAACGAACTGAAAGTTGCCCAAGCATCAGGTTTGCGGGTACATTATCAGGTTTTTCTCTTGTAATGCCTAATAATAGCTGTATACCCTGCATTGGTTGAGCCGTACCATCAATATAGCTAGAGGCCAATGCCATCTTCACGGTGTCGTTATCAGGATTTAGTTTTAAAGACTGCTCAAAATTGTTGATGGCGTTTTGAGCTGCCCATGCCTGAACCTCTGCTGATTGTGCATTGTGTAACAGGTCTAAATTATAACGGCCTGCAAAGTTCAGGCTTTTTTCTGAATTATCCAATTTTGCATATTCATTATAATAATATCCTGCTGCGGCAAATTGTTTGTGCTCATGCCACTGCTCCGCTATTTGCTTATTGATGTCAGCCTTCTGCTCATCACTAGCAGCATTGCCTAGCTTTTGCTTCAACGTAGCAATGTCTGTAGCAGCGTGCTCCGGCACTGCTTTATCAGCAGCATCCAACAATGAGTCTGTAGATGCGATCGATGCTGTTGTGGCTCTTCCCGCAGCTGCGGCAGCCGGTGTAGCAGGAGTATCTTTCTTCGGAGGCACAGTATTAGCACCCCAATAAAGTCCGGCAATAACTACTACCGCAACTAATATTGTTATATAATGACTTTTACGCAATGCAAATTAATTTGCGCAAAGGTAAGAAATACTGGACGGAGAGCGTAGGAGCTTATGAATCTCCTTTTTCATCATCACCATCACTTTCAACCATACTATGTGTTGATGTCTTTACAGCATGTACAAACTCCTTTGCAGGTTTGAATGCAGGTATGTAATGCTCTGGAATTTCTACGGCTACATTCTTCTTGATATTTCTACCAATTTTAGCAGCGCGTTTCTTCAAAATAAAGCTACCGAAGCCGCGTACGTAAACAGGCTCACCTTCTATAAGAGAGGTCTTTACCTCTTTGAAGAAGGCTTCTAAAGCTACCAGTATATCTACTTTTGGTATGCCTGTTTTTTCAGCAATGCTATTTACAACGTCGGCTTTTCTCATAATATTTATGTTTGTAATGAGTTCAAATTAATAGTTACGCTGTTGTGAGCGAATCACCTGTAATTAATCAAAGTCAACAGGAATATATAAAATTAATACAACTGTTGAAATTTACATATATAACGTATCAAGGTCAAAATATAAAATAACATGTTAAAATACAACACCTTAATAATGAAATAATAAAAAAATTATGCAAAGTTATATATTCTGATAAAACATATAAGATAAACACTTTAATATACTGTAGCTACAATAGTAGAATAATCAAGGTATACAGCCGACAGTGAGATATATCCTGATAGTTTAAGCTTGATGGAGTATTTTTGCAAGGCAAAAAAGTAGCAGAACGTGCAGGATAGTAAAAAAAGAAAGGCGGTTGCATACTGGTTATTAGCAGGTGTGCTGATGATCATCATACAAGTTTTGCTGGGTGGTGTTACCAGACTAACTGGCTCGGGGTTATCCATAACAGAATGGAAGCCAATAATGGGAGCCCTACCCCCAATGAGTGAGCAGGAGTGGAATGAGGCTTTTACTCAGTACAAACAGATAGCACAATACAAATACTTGAATAGCCATTTTGAGCTGGGAGATTTTCAGTTCATATTCTTTTGGGAGTGGTTCCATCGCTTATGGGCAAGGTTGCTTGGCGTTGTGTTCGCTATCGGGTTCATTTACTTTTTAGTAAAAAGATATTTTGATCAGGACATGGTGCTTCCGCTGATCATGTTATTTGTATTAGGGGCAGCACAAGGTCTTATAGGTTGGATAATGGTAGCCAGTGGGCTGAATGACACAGAGCTGTACGTAAACCATATAAAGCTGGCACTACACTTTATGGCAGCATTAGGGTTACTGTGTTATACATTATGGTTTGCCTTGAAGTTATTAGTACCTGTGCATAGGATAACTATTGACCCTCGGCTAAAGCGTTTTACCAGTGCTATAATTGTGGTATTATGTATACAGTTGATATATGGAGCATTTATGGCAGGGCTTAAAGCTGCAATGAGCGCCCCTACTTGGCCTGATATAAATGGTAGTATGATACCGGACAGGCTCATGATACAGAGCTTTATCAATCATCCGATAAATGTGCATTTCATGCACAGAGGGCTTGCCTATATCCTGTTTACTATGGTTATGTTCTGGTTTGGGGCAGCACTAAAAGCTGACAGGAGAAACAGAACTCAAATATTAAAGAAGACAGCCACATGGCCATTTATATTGGTTTGGCTACAGGTAATACTCGGTATTGTAACTGTGATCAGCGCGCCTAAGATAGAGTTTGGTAAATTCGGCACTTACGAGTTACTTGCAGAACTACACCAACTAGTGGCGATGTTCTTACTAATGGCAATGGTGGTATGTGCTTATCTCATCAGAAGCAGAAAGCCGCTCACTTACTAATATGTTATTGTAAAACAAGATATTTATCTGACATTTATACGGTTTATTTTTAGTAAATTATAGATAAAACGTAAACAAGATAAATGCGTGAGTTTTTAAGGAGTGTTTTCAGGTTTTTACCTGTGCAGCTGCTATTACTACATTTTCGTAAGTATCAGCTGTTCTTGGTATTCTGGATCATTCTTGTCCTAACCATCACCGGAGATTTTGCAGCTGCATTTGGAGCATCTACACTATTTCTCTCACCAGAATATTTGGGTAAGACCAGCTTCATGAGTATGCTGTTGCTAGGTGGTGCTATGGCCGTGTTTGTTATGGCTTGGCACATTACTACGTTTATCATCAACAATAGCAGGATACCTTTTATTGGCGCTATCAGGTTTGCGTTTATCAAGTACTGTCTGAATAACTCTATCATCCCTCTAACCTTTCTCATCTTCTATACTATTGCCAGTGTTAGATTTCAGTTAGTTAACGAAAGTGCAAAGACAACAGATGTTATCCTATATCAGTTAGGCTTCTATCTGGGCTTTACAGTTATCATACTTATATCTTTTGCTTACTTCTTTAGGGTAGGCAGAGATATGCTGAAGGTAGTATTATCACGCATCACTAATACCTCTCGAATAAAAGATTTTATCCCATACGATAGTTTGGATTATGAGATAGACCTTATCAAAGCTGAGAGCTTTTTGACAGGGGGCTTAAGAATAAAAAAGTTCTCGGAAGTAGATAGTTATCACCCAAGGTTACTGAATACAGTACTACGTAAACATAGTCGTAATGCCACTACAGCTACCATATTTGCTATACTACTATTGCTGCTACTGGGTCTATTTACAGATCAGCCTAGCTTGAGAGTGCCCGCAGCAGCCAGCTTCTTATTACTGTTTGCAGTTGTAATGGGCTTGGTAGGTTCGGTAAAGTATTTTTTGCGCAGCTGGGAGATATTGGGGTGGATCATCTTTATCTTTTTATTCTCAGTATTGGTGAAAGAGCGAGTGGTAGATCTACGTAGCCGTGCTTATGGTATGGATTACAATACGGAAAAATCTAAAGTACCTGAATACGATTATTTTGCCTTAAGAAAGATATTCACCAAGAAAGTTTACGAAGCAGATAAGCAGCAGGAAATAGAACGACTAGAGCATTGGAAGCAAAAAGCTATGGCTAATAGCAATGGTGAGAAACCTGTATTAGTCTTGGTAGCTGTAAGTGGTGGCGGGTCCAGAGCTGCTTATTGGTCGTTTAGAGCATTGCAGTATACAGATAGTATATCCAATGGGAAAGTGTTTGATAACTCGGTGATGATCACCGGTGCATCAGGTGGAATGATGGGGGCAGCATATTGGAGAAGTATACACGACGCTTATCAGGACGGTACAATACAAGACCCGTATAAAGAAGAATACCAAAGCAATACCGGTAAAGACTTGCTCAACTCCATAGTGTTCTCACTGGCTAGTGTTGATCTGATATCTCCATTCAATAAAATATCGCTGGCGGGCTATTCTTATACTAAAGACAGAGGCTATGCGATGGAGCAAGAGCTGATCAGAAATACGCATGGCATACTGGATAAAAAGCTGGGAGATTATAAGCAGAAGGAGATGAAAGGAAAGATACCTGCGCTTATAGTGAATGGAACCATTGTGAATGATGGCAGAAGATTGATGATGTGCGCACAACCTACAGGGCACTTAACACAATCGGAGTATGATGTGAATAATGCTAAGTACCCAGTAATAGATGGGGTTGATTTCGTAAGGTTCTTCAAAGATCAGAATCCTTATAATTTAAGGCTACCTACTGCACTACGCATGACCGCAACATTCCCCTATATACTGCCAGTGGTAAAACTACCTAGTGAACCACAGATGAATATTATGGATGCAGGCTTAAGAGACAATTTTGGTATAGAGCTGGTAAACAGGTATATACATACCATGCGCGAGTGGCTTAAAGAGAATACCAGCAAAGTAGTAGTATTACAAGTGAGAGATACCAGAGAACATGAAGTATTTGCACCAACTAAGATGAACACACTAGGTGAGATGGTATCAGACCCGCTATTTGTGATACAGAATAAGTGGGAGCCTTTTCAGTCTTACGGTCAAGGATATACGAAGGACTTTATAGCTGAGTATATGGAAGGTAAGTTGGAATATATCACACTGCAATACATACCTAAGAATAAAAAGATGGCTGCGCTTAACTTTCACGTTACTACAAAAGAACAGGAAGATATATTAAGCAGTATCTATCAAAAAGAAAATGTCAAGCAGATAAAAAGGCTGAAGAATATATTGATGAAGTAGGCAAAGCTTTGTTTATTTTGCAGCACATGAAGGTGACAGGCTTTACATTCATCAGGAATGCTATTACATACGATTACCCGATAGTAGAGGCGCTTAAGTCTATACTACCCATGTGCGATGATTTTGTAATAGCAGTAGGTAAGTCTGAAGACGACACCTTAAATCTCATAAAAAGTATTGATCCCGATAAGATAAAGGTCATAGAAACTGTGTGGGACGATAGTCTGCGTACAGGCGGCAGAGTATTAGCCGAAGAGACCAACAAGGCGTTTCAAGCAGTAGGAGCGGATGCAGATTGGTGTTTTTACATACAGGGTGATGAGATCATACACGAGCAATATCATGATACCATATTAGCAGGTATGAAGCGCTGGAAAGATGATAAAAACATAGACGGGCTATTATTTAAATACTTACACTTTTACGGTTCTTATGATTATGTGGGTACTTCATCCAGATGGTATCCATACGAGATAAGGATAGTTAGAAACGACAAAAGTATTTACTCTTATCAGGACGCGCAGGGTTTCAGAAAAGGAGACAATGAAAAGCTGAATGTAAAGCTATTAGATGCTTATGTATATCATTATGGATGGGTGAAAGACCCTCGTGCTATGCAGCGCAAGCAGGAGATATTTCATAAGCTATGGCATGATGATGACTGGGTGGAAAAGAATGTAGTAAAAGCAGAAGCGTTTGACTATGCAACACATATAGATGCGGTGAAAAAGTTTGAGGGCACGCACCCGGAGGTAATGAAAGAGCGTATAGCTGCCAGCAACTGGAGCTTTGATTACGATATATCATTCAACAGAACACCGCTAAAAGAGCGACTGAAGCGTGTTGCAGAGAATAACCTCGGCATCAATATGAGTTACAGGAACTATAAGCTTATAAAATAGTATCAGGGTGCTGCTGTAAGAACTTTTCTGCTGCCACCATATCATCATGCAATAGCCTGTCAGTATCCATTGGAGATATTTGTTTCCTGAATTCAGCTAATAGTTTTTCCAGTTTAGCAGATGTTTTAGCGGGTCTTTTCAGCTCAATTGCTTGCGCAGCTGTCAGTAGCTCTATAGCCAATACACGTTGTACATTCAGTATCAGCTTATGCAGCTTTGTTGCCGCATTAGCACCCATGCTCACATGATCTTCCTGGCCATTACTGCTCACAATACTATCAATAGATGCAGGCGTACACAGCTGTTTGTTCTGGCTGACGATAGCTGCTGCTGTATATTGCGCTATCATGAAGCCACTGTTCAGCCCTGCCTTTGGTGCAAGGAAAGGCGGCAAGCCTCGCTGCCCGCTTATGAGTAAGTAAGTTCTTCTTTCAGATATATTAGCAAGCTCAGACATGGCTATTGCCAAAAAGTCTAGCTGTAGTGCAATTGGTTGCCCGTGGAAGTTTCCTCCGCTGATGATCTCATCCTCATCATGAAACACTATAGGGTTGTCTGTTACAGAGTTGATCTCCACCTCTACTACTGATGCTACGGATTTGATGACATCTTTTGTAGCACCATGCACCTGAGGTATGCATCGGAATGAATATGGGTCTTGCACTTGAGGTTTATCTTGCTGCTGCATTTCGCTACCATCAAGTAGCTCTAATATCCTTTTAGCAGTAAGTGTTTGTCCTTCATGCGGACGCACTCTGTGTATCGGGTGCTGATAAGGTGAGTTCTTAGCATTGAAAGCATCTGCAGATAAAGCACCTATAACATCTGCCCATGCAGAAAGTCTTTTAGCCGTAGATACTGACCAGCTACCATAACTACTCATAAACTGAGTGCCATTCAACAGTGCGAGCCCTTCTTTTGCTGATAATGGTATAGGCTCGAGGTTAACTTCTTTCAATACCTCTTCACTGGCTTTTAGTTCGCCTTTATACCTTACCATGCCTCTACCGAATATAGGCAAGCTCATATGAGCAAGAGGAGCAAGGTCGCCACTGGCACCTAAAGATCCCAGTTGATATATAACAGGAGTAATACCCAGATTATAAAAATCTACTAGGCGCTGTACTATCTCTGTCCGTACACCGCTATACCCGATGCTAAGAGCGTGTGCTTTCAATAGCACCATCAGGCGAACTACTTCTTCAGGTACTTCATCGCCCATGCCACAGGCATGAGAACATACAAGGTTCTCCTGTAGCTGTGCCAGCTGATCATCACTGATGCGTACATCACACAAAGAACCAAACCCGGTATTGATACCGTAATAGGTTTCGCCTTTACTGATTATCTGTTCTAAATAAGTGCGATTTTTTTGTATGCGTTGTATAGCATCATCAGATAGCTGAATATCGCTATTTAAATAGTCCGCTAATGCATCTATTGATATATGATCAGGTAACACCATATTGAATAACTAAGGGTGTAAAAGTAAAGAAATGTGTTGAGATGAGCGAAGCAGCTATCTAGCGAGTACTATTGATGATTTCCATTATGTCTGCTTCTACAGATGTAGCTACAGTTTCTACAATGCGCCCCACCTCTTTACCATTCTTGTAAAGAATAACTGTTGGGACACTCTGTATCTTATATTTATTTTCCTCTCCGTGAAGACCTTTCTTTTGAAGATCTACAGCAAACATCAGATGGTAATCTATCGGATAGTCAGCCTCTTCCAAAACTCTGTATACTTCAGGTACCATATCATGAGAGTCAGGACACCATGTACCAAGCACAGTTACGATAGTATAATCCTTTAAATGTTCTTTGAGAAAAGCTATTGCATCAGCATCAGGCTGGTAAGATTCTTTACCTGCGGTCCACCAGTCAAACGTGGTCTCTGCATCTAACTGGTCAAATGTTATCTTGCCTTGATAAATGACATGTTTGATGTCATCATCAGTATACTTCTTATACGATTGTGCGTTTGATTGCATAACTAATAATAGGAATAAAGCAGATAATAAGTATTTCATTACTTAATGCTGTTCTTCAGTTCTACCAGCTTGTTACGTAGTTGCAGCAGGGAGTCTTTAAGCTCGATGCTCTCTACCGAGAGCTTTTTACTCTCTTTAAGCTTGGTCTTTGCTCCGTTTATGGTAAAGCCTCTGTGTTTTACCAGATGGTAGATCGTGCGTATCTCTTTAATGTTCTCAGGAGTAAATAGTCTGTCTCCCTTACGCGTGGTACGTACTCTCAGACTAAACTCTTTTGTCCAATACCTGATGTTAGAAGTGCGTACATTAAATAGCTTGGCTACCTCACCAATGGTATAATATTTCTTTTCACCTGTCCAGTCTTTCAAAGGGTCTTCAGCAACAGGAGTAGGTTCTTCTACTTGCTCTTCTTTAGGCTCGCTTTTTTGCTTAGGCTCTTTCTTTTTTTTCGGAGCACTCTTCTTTTTACCCACAGCATCCAATTGCTCAGGTACTATCTCTTCGCCAAATAATGTCAGTATATGCGTGCTCATGAGGTGTAAAAATAGGGAAAATGCAGTCAGAATGCATATTTGGCAAAAAAATTAGCATCAAGTTGAGATATACAACAATCGGATATTTATATATAGTACAAAGCTTTTTAGTTTAATTTTGTAGCATAGTAAAATTTAGTGATGAAGTTATCTGAGATATATAGTCGTGCGTTGGCATTTGAGTTTTTGAGTATAGAAGAGGGTGTGCATTTGTTTGAGCATGCTCCTTTAACAGAGTTGATGTATGTAGCAAATGAGCTACGTAAAAAGCAGGTACCTCATAATAAGGTTACGTGGATCATT
Source organism: uncultured Flavipsychrobacter sp. (assembly GCA_964531655.1). Lineage (GTDB taxonomy): Bacteria > Bacteroidota > Bacteroidia > Chitinophagales > Chitinophagaceae > UBA5543. The sequence goes on along the minus strand of CAZHDM010000003.1, from coordinate 201,319 downwards.
GATAGGAACATGAACACCACTAACGTATGTATTGCCAATTGTAAATTTTGCAACTTCTACCGCATACCGGGCCATCCTGAATCTTATGTTACAGATATAGCTACTTACAAAGAAAAAATAGAAGAAACTTTTAAGTACGGTGGTGAGCAGCTTCTACTACAAGGAGGACACCACCCTGAGCTAGGGCTGGAATATTATACAGATTTATTTCGTCAACTAAAGGAGATGTTTCCTAGCCTGAAACTTCATGCATTAGGACCACCCGAAATAGCACATATCTGTAAGGTGTCGGGAGTAACGCCGCATGAAGCGTTGACTGCATTAAAAGAATCGGGTATGGATAGTATGCCGGGTCCTGGTGCAGAGATACTTAACGATAGAGTACGCAGACTGATATCTAAAGGTAAGTGTGGCGCGCAGGAATGGTTAGACATCATGCACGATGCGCATAACGTAGGTTTAACTACAAGCGCTACGATGATGTTTGGCCATGTGGAGACGATTGAAGAGCGTTTTGAGCACCTGGTAAAAATAAGAGAGGTGCAGGCTAAGAAGCCTGAAGAGGCAAAAGGTTTTATTGCTTTCATTCCGTGGACATTCCAGGATGTAGATACTTTACTTAAACGCATTCGCGGTACTAAGAATCTGACCACTGCTGAAGAGTATATAAGGATGATAGCTCTAAGCCGTATTATGCTGCCTAACATCAAGAACATACAAGCCTCTTGGCTGACAGTTGGTAAAGAAGTAGCTCAGTTATGTTTACATGCAGGTGCAAACGATTTTGGTTCTATAATGATTGAGGAGAATGTTGTGAGTGCAGCAGGTGCACCACACCGTTTTACTTACAAAGGTATTCAGGAGGCTATCAAGCAGGCTGGCTTTGAACCACAACTCCGTAACCAGCAGTACGAATTCAGGGAGTTGCCGGAAACAATTGAAGAACAGGTGATCACTTATTAATAGACAGGCAATTTTATTTTAATACATTTAGCCATCCTTTTTGAGGGTGGCTTTTTTATGTTGTCTCTAATCTTACTTTGCATACTCGCTTTTATAGCCGGCTTTGTAGATGCGGTAGTTGGCGGTGGTGGTTTGATACAGCTGCCTGCTCTGTTTATCTTACAGCCTCAGCTTAGTCTTGTACAAACATTAGCTACTAATAAAACAGCCTCCTTTTCGGGTACCTCTGTGGCAGCAGTACGATATATAAAGAAGGTGAGCATAGATTGGAAGCACCTGGCTCCAGGTATTGTTGCAGCATTACTGGCGTCATTCTGCGGAGCATTGCTGGTAAGCTATATACATAAAGAGCAATTCATGCCATTTATAATTGGTGTATTGGTAGTAGTGCTGGTATATACTATGGTTAAAAAAGAGTTGGGTTTACATGCCAAGCCAAAGGATATAACAGGCTATAAAGTGTACGTATATGCTATAATAATAGGTGGCGTACTTGGTTTGTATGAAGGGTTGATAGGGCCGGGTACGGGTAGCTTTCTGGTATTTGCATTTATCTTTTTATACGGGCATGATTTTTTGCATGCATCTGCACATGCAAAGGTGATCAATGTAACAGCTAATATAGGGGCGCTAATATTCTTTATCGCAAAGGGCTTTGTGGTATGGTCTATAGCATTACCCGTAGCATTGTGTAATATGCTAGGCAACTACGCAGGCACGCATGTGGCTATAAAAAGAGGTAGTGGTTTTATAAGGTTATTCTTCATCATAATAGCCATAGCATTAATCATCAAACTAAGCTATGATTACTTGTAAAGTCTAAAGGTCTTTACGGATGTATAGAATAAAGTAATCATTTTCATAGTTCACTTTTTGGTATAAGTCAAGACCGTTTTGCTGAGTTGAAAGTTTTTTATCCAACACTATAAAGTCACATAGCGGCTGCTCTGAAATGGTATTTATAGGTCTGAAGTTGAGCTGTTGATCACTCGTCATCACCATATTTTTAAAAGCAAAACCTTCAGATAAGTAAAATGCCATATCTCCAGATCCATAAGTGTTAGAGTAAGTGGTCATAGACTTAATCTTACCTTCGAGCATATTTGTATAGTTGTTGACAACGTAGTCTATCTCATAGTCTACTTTATGCTTTTTATCATATCGGTATAGCATACTAATACTGCCAGCTATCACCAGTAAGTTGAAAATGCTGTTTAGGATAACGGTTCTTTTACTCTTCAATAAATACGAAACCCCTGAGCCAATTAAATCAAATACTATTGCAATAGCTAGACATATAGGTATGATCAAATAAGACCAGGTACGTGTGAAGGGTACGGTCTGGTGTATATTGATGATAACCACAGGAGATAATATTAATGCCATTATCATCAGGCCGGTGTATCGTGAGGTTTTATTCTTTCTAATGATGCTTACCGCAACTATACCCAGTAATAAATATATCCAGTCAAAACCAACAGCATTAGTACCTGCTATGTAATCTCTTAAAGCGTATAGGTGTGCCTTTATGAGTTCACTGATACCTCTTGTCTCCCCTGGAGGTAAGCCACTGTGCTGTGAGAGAGCTTCCCATGAGTTTCTTTGTATGATAGGCAGGTATAGTAAAAAAGTAATTACTGCAATTACTAGATTGGCTGTTATAAATTGAACTATTCTTTTTCTGTTGAAAGGAATTAATGTAGTTAGCAACATTAAAGCGTTGATGACTACGAAGAAGTATAGAAAAGAAGGTATAGCATAAAAGCCTAGTATGCTAGATAGGCTGTAGAGTATTATATACTTCAATTTATTCGTTTCGTTAATGATACAGAGGTAAGCATAACAACACAAGACAGCAAATAGTATGATCAGGCTGTAGCCTCTAGCCTGATTGCTATAAAGAACAAATGGATAAGAGAAAGAAAATAGAGCCGTGGCAAGTATTGATGCTTTAGGGGTTACAATTTTACTTGCCATTTTATAGAAGTAGAAAGTAGATACAAAGCTGGCTAAGAAGCTGATCAACCTTATGGCAACTAACCTACCAATGGGTAGGCTTAGAAAAAATACAGAACATACATTGTGTAATATATGATTGTTGGGTAATGGATAATAAGCCATCGAAGAGAAGATACCTATTCCTGAAAAGTGGGTATAAGTATGTACTTCATCATAACTGTACGGGCTATATATAATCAGGTATGAAAACGAAATGAACTGTAAACTAAGGATGGTTAATAGCCCAAGCCTGATAATGCGATCTTGAGTTTTAATGTGTTCATAGTTTTCTAGAAGAGAGTATCCAATACTATCAAATGCCCTGTGAACGCTACTACCAAGCAAATAATTCTTATTCACAAGAGCAGAGTATATTCTAAATAATAGTATCAGGTCAATTAGTAATACTAATCCCCTCACCATATTGATCAGTCTAATCGTGTTACTATTATTTTGATACTCTTCTGTTAGGTGCGGTAGATATAATTGCTTACATACTTCTGTAACAATTTCTGCAGAGGTATTACTAAATAAGAACCAATTAATGTACAGTAAAGTATACAGCAGAAGAGCTACAAATATGAGCGTAACAGTTCTTGTTATATTATGCTGCATGATAGGAAGGGTTTGTTAAGGTATATAAGCGCTACAGTTTAGTAAGCTGAGCCACAGCGGCCTGCAGCGTATCTTCTTTTTTTGCAAAGCAAAATCTGATGATCTTATCATCACGTTTATTGCTATAAAATGCACTTACCGGGATAGTAGCTACTCCATACTCCTTCGTGAGCCATTGGGTGAACTCAGTATCGGGCATATCATTGATCTGCTCATAGCTAGCTGTTTGGAAATAGCTACCGCCTGCAGGTTGATGAATGGTGAAAGGAGTATCCTTTAGCAAATTGAGAAAGTGATCCCGTTTTTGCTGCATCACGCTGCTTACATCAGGTCTGTCAGGTTGAGATAAATATTTGCCAAGAGCATACTGAGCCGGTGTGTTTACAGAAAAGCATAAAAACTGATGTATCCTTCTAAAAGCATTAGTCATTTCCGAGGGTGCTATGCAGTATCCCATCTTCCAGCCAGTGTTATGATACACTTTTCCAAAAGAGAATATAGCAAAACTGCGTTGCCTTAACTCTTTGTGCTGTAATACACTGTAGTGTTTTTTAGCATCAAATATCAGCTGCTCATATACCTCGTCAGACAAGATGAAAATATCTGTATCACGAACTATATCTGCTAGTGTATTCCAGTCCTCTTCTGACCATGTAGCACCAGTAGGGTTATGTGGGGTATTAATGATTATAGCTTTGGTCTTAGTTGTGATAGCATCTTTTACCTTATTCCAGTCTACATTATATGTAGGTGCAGTCAGAGACACAGGCACAACTTTGGCACCGTTGGTCTCGATGTTAGGTATATAGCTATCGTAGGCAGGCTCTAATACTATTACTTCATCACCTTGCTCAAGAATAGATGTAAATGCAGTGTATATCCCGTAAGTAGCTCCCGGGGTAATTGTTATCTCTGTTTTAGCGTCTACTGTCACACCATACCTATCCTGAATATCTTTACTTACAGCTTCGGTAAGCATGGGTAGTCCCGGCATAGGAGCATACTGGTTGAAACCTGCTTTAGAGCCTTCAGAAAGATAATTACCTAACGATTCATCAATAGGAAAATCAGGAAAACCCTGTGACAGGTTTATGGCATTATGTTCATGAGCTAATGCACTCATGACCGTAAATATCGTATTTCCTTTAGCTGAATGTTTTTGAGGTAAGTGCATTATAAGAACTTATCGCCTTTGTTACGTTTTACTTCGGCTACGTATTCCTTTATTTGTTGTTCACGATTACGCTCACATATGAGCAGTACATCATCGGTATCTATTACTACAAATTCTTCAAGACCTTGTAGTACCACCAACTTATTATCAGGAGCTTTTACCATGCATTCACTGGCATCAATGATCATCACATTTTTACCATATGCAGCATTACCGAGATAATCTTTTTTAGAATTCTCATAGGCAGACTCCCATGTACCCAGATCGGACCAGCCAAAGTAAGAAGGTATTACATATACGTTCTTAGCTTTTTCCATGATACCATAATCGATCGATATGTTGGTACACTGAGCATATAGTTGACTAATAACGTCATGCTCATCAGGAGTATTATATACATCTTTAGCTTGGAGGAATACTTCGTTAAGCTCAGGCTGATGTTTTTCAAGCGCGGTCATAATGGTTTTTACATTCCATACGAAAATGCCTGAGTTCCAAAGGAAGTCACCACTTTTAATGAACGTACGCGCCAGCTCTAAAGAAGGTTTTTCAGTAAATGTTTTTACACGATAGACCTTATTCAGCTCATTCTCCATATCGTATTGGATATAGCCATAGCCAGTATCAGGTCTTGTCGGCTTAATACCCAAGGTAAGTAATGCATCGTGCTCAGACACAAACTTTAAAGCGTCCATGGCGGTTTGCTTAAATGCATCCTCATCCATTATCAGGTGATCTGCAGGAGACATGATGATATTCGCATCAGGGTTTTGAGCAACTATTTTATGCGCAAAGTAAGCTGCACAAGGACTTGTGTTTTTACGAGAAGGCTCACTTATTATGTTCTCGGGGTTGATCTCAGGTATTTGCTCCTGTAGTGTTTCTATATATGACTCATTAGTTATGAAGTATATATTCTCTTTGGGAACAATTTTCTCAAATCTTTGATAGGTCCACTGTATCAGCGATTTTCCGGTACCTAAAAGGTCAATAAATTGTTTAGGGTACTTTGTACGGCTTACAGGCCAGAACCTGCTGCCGATACCGCCGGCCATAATGGCTACATAATTATTTTTATCGTTCATCTTTTCAGTGTCAATGGTCCCAAAAATAGCACTTTAGGAATACATCCAAAACAAAAGCAGCCTATTAGGCTGCTTTAATATTAAATTATATATGTAAAATTCGAATTATTCAGCTTCGGCTACCACTTCCTTTACTTCAGGTATCATTCTCTTCATCATCCCCTCAATACCAGACTTCAATGTGATCATTGATGAAGGACAACCAGAACATGAACCTTGCATCATTAGGGTTACTACGCCGTTATCATATCCTTTGAAGCCGATAGCGCCGCCGTCCATCTCTACTGCAGGTTTTACGTAGTTCTCCAATAACTCTTTAATGCGTTTTACAACATCGCTATCGTCAGCATTAATAGTATTATCTGCTTTTTTCTCAACTACCAGGTCTTCATTGATAACCTCTTTACCCTCTTCAAGATATTGCTTCAAAAATTCACGTACAGTAGGAATAACATCTTCCCATTGCGTTTCAGCATTCTTTGTTAGGGTTACAAAGTTGCTGGCAATGAAAACACCTTTAATGAAAGGAAAAGCAAAAAGTTCCTTTGCTAAAGCAGATGGTGTTGCACTTGCTTCATCAGGAAAATCAATGCTTTTACCCGGGTAAAGCAGTTTGTTTGCAACAAACTTCATCGTCTCGGGATTAGGCGTCATTTCCGTGTATATACTCACTACAGTATTTCCTGTCTTCAACATTTTCGTAATTATTTTGTTACAAAAATATACAATATATCATCCATCACCAATCAATTACGAATATATAGGTATATAAAAACTAAAACGTTATGAAAAACTTAATGACAATATTCTTATTTACAGCAATGTTAGGTACAGTAGCATGCTCTTCTACAAGAGATACGAAGCGTGCAAACCCAGATGCTAATGTAAATGAGCCAATGAGAAAAAAATCACAGACTATAAATAATAGTGCAGGTCACCAAAAAGATGAAATAAGGCAAGAGACACGTTAAGGGCTTTAACGTTTCTTTTAAAAACTATTCTTATCGCCACATGTTATATAAACAGAAGAACATTTGATTAACAGATTAAACCAGAATATTATGAAATTTAAAATAGCAATGTTAGCATTAGCAGGTATTGCGTTCATGCAGCCTGATGCTAGCGCTCAGTCGAGTAAGTATGATAAAAACTATCCCGTATGTAAAAAGGATGGTAAATATGAAATATGTACACATGCAGAAAAGCATGCGAATAATAAGCAGATGTCATCATCACAGGCTACAGTAGCAAAAACCACAACAAAGCAAGCAGAGCCTATCAAGCCTAAGTGCGAGGTAACTGAAGTAGTGTATGTTACTAGTAGTGCGAAAGAGAATCCAAGATTCGCAGTATCATACGATATGCCTGGTGATGTTTATGAAGGTAAAGAGGTAATGTCTAACGATGGTGTTCAAGCTAATAGAGTGCGTAACATCAACTACCTTGATACTAGTGTAGAAAATCCGCCGAATGATGGTGGTTTAGCAACTAAATAATAATCAAAGCAAAAAGTATATATAAATGTGTCGGTATTAAACCGACACATTTTTGGTTAAACACTATTAGCCATGATAAAAACATACTTCAATCTACTTAAAAAAACTGCTACTGAATTTGCGGCAGATAATGTACTCAAGCTTAGTGGCTCTCTGGCTTACTACACTGTGTTCTCGCTGGGGCCACTTATGCTGGTCATAGTATCGGTGGCAGGTGTGTTTTTTGAGACAAATGATGTGCTTTGGAAAGTGTATTGGCAGCTAAAAGACATTGTTGGCCAAAATGCAGCAGATCAGATCATAGATGTTATAGAAAACCTGCGAGATAGAAATGCAGGTAGATTTAGTATTATAGGTCTGGCTATATTGATATTTGGTGCTACTACGGTGTTTGCAGATATACAGGATTCTATAAACTATATATGGTCTATAAAAGCAAAGCCTGAGCGAGGATGGTTGAAGTATATCAAAAACAGATTACTCTCTTTTTCGATGGTCATCGGTATTGCGTTTCTCCTGATAGTGTCCTTATTGGTGAGTTCATTGACCGACCTAATGACAGACACATTATTCGAGAATTTTAAAGAGGACTATGTACTTATATTCAAGATCATTAACATGCTCATCATGTTTGTTATCATAACCTTCCTTTTTGCTACCATCTACAAGGTATTGCCCGACGCCAAGATAAAGTGGAAAGATGCAATGACAGGCGCAGCCTTTACAGGGTTACTATTCATGTTGGGTAAGTACCTTATTGGACTATATATCAGTTCATCGGAGATGGATAATACTTACGGTGCGGCTGCATCAGTAGTTATTTTATTGTCGTGGGTATATTATACAGCTACTATACTATACTTTGGTGCAGAGTTTACGAAAGTATATGCTTTGAGCCTTGGCAGTAAAATAGAGCCTAATGAAAATGCAGTATTTATCGTGAAAGAAGAGGCTAAAGAGCTACCGAACTCTTAGCTGTTTTTGGATTTCTCCATAAATGAGCGCACTGCATCTACAGAAATAAATTTCAATATAAATATTAGCACCAGCAATACTATTACAAACGCTGACAACTGTAAGCTCCAGCTAAAAGGCAGTAGTGTAGAGGCCCAACCTATGAGCAATACACTGCCTATGAATATTACATGAGCTGCCAGCCATTTTTTGTTATAAGGAAGGGTAAGCTTTTGCTTGGAGAATATGATATAGCATACAGCTAAAGTGCCTTGAGTGATAAATGCAACCTGTGCTGCACCCAGAGCTTGATATTTAGGTATAAGTATAAAGTTGAGCGTCAGGTTGATGATAATACCAACAAGCGCGATTTTATTTAAAAGTATAAGGTTATTGTTAGCAGTAAGTAATGTAGAATAGATATACATGATACTGTAGGCGGGGAAGCATGCCATTAGCCAGGCAAAAACCTGTCCGCTGTAGTCGTTTGCGTCAACATATAGCAACTCCATGATCTCAGTACCATAAAATATAGCTACCCCTGTAGCCATAAAAGACATAGGTAACAGCAGGTTGACAGAGAGCTTTACTATAGGCTGTATATTATTGTTGTTAGCCAGCATTCTGCCAAACATAGGTAGCAACATGCCTGCGAATAGTATCCCGAACATATTACCTATATCAAGTAGCCTGTAGGCAGAAGCGTAAATACCTGCAAAGTCTTTACTCTCCACGCCACTGATACGTTCTATCAGTACCGTATCTGCACGAGTATGTACAGCCATCATGAATACTAATGTGGCATAAGGAATACTATGTTTGATGATCTTGCTAACATCTGCAAAGCGGAATGAAAGCACTAGAGGCATCTTAGCTATATAGCGTAATACGAAGAACCCTATGATCAATGCAATACCATAGCAAATGATCTGTGCCAGTATAAACCACTCTATAATAAAATGCTCTTGTGTAGCAGGGTAATACAGCAGGAAGCCACAGATAATGATCATTAATAGCCGGTCTGCTATAGATAGCAGGGCATCGGCTTTGAACTTATGCAGGGCTGATACATTACTTCTGAAAAATTGCATCAGCGAGCTAAAGGCATGTATCATCAGTATGCCTGCTAATAATATCAACTCCCACCTGCCGTAGCCAAGAGCAAGACCTGCTATTCCTACCACAACAGTATATAATCCAATGAGTACCAGCCTCGCAGATAACATAGCAGGGAACATATCCTTTAATCTCTTAGGGTCTCCGGAAATGATGCGCGTATTGTAAAAAGTAAGCCCGAAGTCGAGGATAATATTAAATATAACTCCCAGGTTGAATAATGCCTGATAAGTACCATAATTGGCATGACCGACGGTATTTTGCACATTTCTGTCTATCAGCAAGACCCAGATAGGTTTTACTAATAGGTTAACAATGATGACAAAAGCCAGATTTTTTACAAAAAATCGCCGCATATAGTACTATTTCGTTGGCTGTAAGGGGTAAAATTATATTTTTGTCGCCATTAGTATGCGAATAGGAGTAAATACTCGTCTTTTATTAAAGGGAAAGTTAGAAGGAATTGGATGGTTTACCTACCAAACATTGGAAAGAATGGTGCGCAATCATCCTGAACATGAGTTTGTGTTTTTCTTTGACAGACCCTATGATGAGTCATTTGTTTTTGCGAAGAATGTTACTCCTGTAGTAGTAGCACCACAGGCACGTCATCCTATTTTATTTAAAATATGGTTCGACTTTATGCTGCCTATGGCACTTAAAAAGCATAAGGTAGATGTATTCTTATCTCCTGACGGCTTTTGTTCGCTAACTACTAAAGTACCTACTTGCCTCGTTATACACGATCTGGCATTTGAGCACTACCCTGAGCATTTTATACCGAGCCATCGTTTTTACTGGAAGCACTTTACGCCACGTTTTGCTGAGAAGGCTGACAGGCTGGTTACCGTATCTACTTATTCAAAGAATGATATCCATGAAAAATATGGAATAGATAAGGATAAGATAGATATAGTATATAATGGTGCGCATGATGAGTACAAGCCGCTGAGTTGGGATGAACGTGAAGAGGTAAAGAAAAAGTATGCAGATGGTTGCGAGTATTTCGTTTTTGCAGGTGCTCTACACCCAAGGAAGAATATTCTCAACCTGCTCAAAGCATTTGTTGCATTCAAAAAAATGCAACGTAGCGATATGAAGCTGGTGATAGTTGGCCGCTTCGCATGGAAGTACGAAGAGGTACTCGAAATGAAAGAAGAGATGCCATTCAAAGAAGATGTGAAGTGGGTAGGCTACATGAATGTAGATGAGCTGAGTAAGGTAGTAGGCGCTGCATATGTAATGGTATATGCCTCTTTATTTGAAGGTTTCGGTATTCCTATATTGGAAGCATTGCAATGTAATGTGCCATCGATTGTTAGTGATACCTCATCTATGCCTGAAGTAGCAGGTGAAACAGGTCTATTATGTAACCCTAATGAGCCTGAAGACATCGCTGCAAAAATGGAGATGTTATATAAAGACGAAGCGCTTAGAGCCAAACTGATATCTAAAGCTCCTGAACAGGTTAAGAAATTTGACTGGGATACGTCGGCTAAGAACTTATACGATAGCCTGATGAAGTGCGTGAATTAGAATACTCTCTGCGACCTCTCTCCACCCGACTGGCGAGTAAAAAGCAACACATAAGCTACTACGAACATAATAGATGTCATACTAGATGCCAGTATCTTCAATAGCAGGTAGCCTATATTAGATAAGCTCCAAAGCTCTATAGTAAAGAATACAGCGTGGTGCATCACAATTAAGAAGGCTGCATATACAATAAAAGGTACCCACCCCATATTCTTTACAGATGGTGTTTCCCCTTTGTACTCTACAATATTCTTAGGTAATAATGCATTCAGCACATTGATCCTGAAATAGGATATCATAACCATTGCAAAGGCATGCATACCTGCTGTGTTCATGAATGAGTCTACTGTTAGTCCGCACAACAAGCCTGCAAATAGCACTATAGCTACAGGCGTTTCAAATGGTAGCAGTAAAATAAATAAAGGGTAGATATAAGGAATGAAAACGGGGAAGCCTGTGGGTTGCGACCACCACTGCAGCGTAATATTATTCAGTATGAGCACCTGAATCAATATCAGTATACAAAAGCGAAATAGATTTCTTAAGTATATACTCATTACTCTTGGTTTGCTGCTTCCAGTTTTTGTTGTTCCTCAGACATTGTATTCTCTACAATGTATACATATTTTAAGTTCCTGAAGTTAGTAACAGGTCTTAAGTATAATAGCTGCAACTTAGTGCTCTCTATTAAGTCTTTCTTGGTTACCACACCTACAAGTACATTGGCAGGGAAGAAGGAGTACTCTGTTGTGAATACAGAATCGCCTACGCTTACTTTTATCTGCTGCGGTATATCCTTCATCTGTAGCTCTTGCGGATTGGTGGTATTCCATATCACATAACCCACAGTACCGTCTTTCAGCTTAGCACTTACTTTTTGCTTTTTACTAAGTATAGATATTGCGCTGGAGAAGTTAGCAGAAGTATGTACGATCTTACCCACAGCACCATTACCTGATATCACCGCCATGTTTTTCTTAATGCCATCCTTCTCTCCCCTATTGATTGTGATGTAGTTGTTGACAGATGCTATAGAGTTGTTGATGACTTTAGCAGAGCGATATACATAGTTAGCATACTGCTTTACAATGTTTGTGTCAGGCTCGTATATAGTTTGCTGAACGTTAGAGTCTACAAATGTGTCTACACTATTATACAGTGCCAGTTGTTTTCTCAAGTATTTGTTCTCGCTGATGAGGCTATCGTTCATTTCTTTTAGCCCGAAGTAGTATACCATATTATCCTTACGCTGATACATACCTGCAAGTAATACGTTGGCAGAGCTCATAACATCGTTACCCTGCATGGTATTAGTGCGCGCTATGAGCACTATGCAGAATACTTCCAACAACAGAAATAGTATCAGGTTAGAAAATCGGCGTATGAACAGTATGAAATTGCGCACCCGGCTATTACTCTTTAGTGTTAGGTAAAAGTTACTTTGGCAACTACACGTAACAAGGTACTAATTCCCCTGTTTATTTCATTAGAAATGGCATTCTGACAATGTTCTTCAGTGCCATGCCTGTACCTCTTACCACTGCACGTAGCGGATCATCTGCAACGTGTACCGGTAATTTTATCTTTTGAGAGATACGCTTATCCAGTCCGCGAAGTAATGCACCACCACCTGTCAGGTACAAGCCACGACGGTAGATATCAGATGCAAGTTCCGGCGGTGTACTTTCCAGTGCTTTAAGTATCGCCTCTTCTATTTTGAAGATCGATTTATCTAAAGCTTCAGCAACTTCCTGGTAAGACACCATGATCTGCTTCGGGATACCTGTTACAAGGTCACGTCCGTTTACAGCTATTTCATCAGGAGGGGTATCCAACTCTTTAAGAGCAGAACCTACGTGTATCTTAATTTGTTCAGCAGTACGCTCACCTATCATCAAACTGTGATAGCGACGCATAGCCTCCATAATGTCAGCAGTAAATTCATCACCCGCTATACGTATAGACTGATCGCATACGATACCTGCAAGTGCTATAACTGATATACCTGTAGTACCACCACCTATATCGATGATCATATTACCTGTAGGTTCTTCCACATCAATACCTATACCAAGTGCAGCAGCCATAGGCTCATGTATCATGTATACCTCTTTAGCTCCAGCCTGCTCAGCAGAGTCTCTTACGGCACGTTTTTCTACTTCTGTAATGCTGGAAGGAATACATATTACCATTCTCCAGCTAGGAGGAAAAAGTCTTTTCTTCGGGGTTACCAGCTTGATCATTTCGCGCAACATACCTTCTGCTGCGTTAAAGTCTGCTATCACACCATCCCTTAGCGGGCGTATCGTCTTCAGGTTCTCATGCGTCTTCTCGTGCATCATCATTGCCTTTTTACCAACGGCAACGATCTTATTCGTTACTCTGTCGATAGCAACGATAGATGGTTCATCTACTACTACCTGGTCATTATGTATTACAAGTGTATTTGCCGTGCCAAGATCAATGGCAATCTCTTGTGTCAGAAAGCTGAATAAACCCATTATCAGGGATGTATATTAAATGTTATTAATAAAAGGTAATCGTCAAAATTGCTTTGTTATGAGCTATTTAGCTCAAAAAATACACAAAATTATACGCAAAAGTAGGACTTTCAACCTCTATTTTGAAATAAATAAATAATAGGGCATGGCTTATCTTTAATGTTAAGAAATTATTAACAAGTATATGTTTTTCATTTCTTGCACAGATTTTGATTTATCTCAATACATTGAATTTTATACTTCATTAAAACCCTTTGAATGTTATGAAAAAACCTAACAAAAGTTTCCTGCTGGCAATGCTGCCGATGATGCTGTTCTTTGCCTCTTGTATTGATTTCGGTAACACTCCTGAACCAGGTCCCGGACCTGCCCCTGATGAAGTAGATGGCTGGGCTCCTGTATATGCTGAGGACGGTGTCGCCAATACCATAAAATCTCTGGAGCCGAGAGAGATAGATAATGGTGGTAAGATATATGTAAAAGACAATCGCCTTTATCAGGTAGAGGTTGGTAAAGGGATACATGTGATCGACATCACTGATGGTAATAATCCTACTAAGTTAAGGTTCATTCAGGTGACGGGTGCACAAGAGATGTCTATCATGAATAACAACCTATACACCAATAATGTGAATGACCTGGTTGTAGTGGATATTACAGACATCAATAATGCTCAGCTAGTAGACCGAGTGTCTGGCGTATTCCATCTTGTTGATCCTGCTTTGCCACCTTCTGTAGGCTACTTCGAGTGTGTAGATGCATCGAAAGGAACAGTAGTGGGCTGGGAGCAAAAGAAGCTTTATAAACCTATTTGCAGAAGAAACTAAAAACCTTAAAAAAGAAAAGTCATGAAATTTATCAATTATATATCGATCGCATTAATTGCAGCTATTTCTTTTACAGCATGTAATAAAGAAGATAACGGAACCCCTACCAGCGCTCCTGATCAGAGTGGTACTACAGGTCAAGGCGGTTCATTAGCACGTTTTACTATAGCGCAAAACCACTTGTACGTGGTAGATGATAGGGTGCTATATGCCTACTCACTTGCAAACCCTGCTTCGCCTAAGCTGACGAGCAGTAAGGCACTTGGAGAAGATATTGAGACCATCTACAGCTACAAGGACAAGCTGTTCATAGGTTCTCAAAATGCCATGTACATCTATTCTATATCAGATGCTGCCAACCCTGATAAGCTAGGTCAGGCATCTCACGTACGTGCTTGCGACCCTGTAATAGCTAATGATAGTGTGGCGTATGTTACGGTACGTGGTGGTAGTAACTGTGGGGGTACACTGAACGCACTGTATGTATATGATGTAAAAAATGTACTGCAACCTAAAGAGCGTAACGTGGTGAATCAGGAGAGTCCATGGGGTTTGGGCATGTCTCGCAATACATTATATATATGTAATGGTTCTGCAGGCATGAGTATCTATGACATTACTGATAACTATTACCCCAAGCTAAAGCAAAGAATATATGATGATACCTACTACGATGTAATAGTATTGGACGATATGCTTATCTGTATGGTAGAAGGTGGAACATTATTATATGAGCTAAAAGGTGACGGACAGATAGTGAAAATGGGTAAGATCAGCAGCTAATTTTCTTATACACTCTATACGCAAGTTCACCCCGTAATATTTACGGGGTGTTTTTATTTAATAAAGTATGGCAAAAAAGCTTTTTTGTTTTACCTTTGCACCTCGGGCGTTGAGCCCGATTTTTGTATCTGCTCAGCGCGCCGAACATCCTGTTTCAACTTTATATATTTTTATAAATGCCGCGCGATAATTCAATTAAGACAGTACTCATTATAGGATCAGGCCCGATAGTTATCGGTCAGGCTTGTGAATTCGACTATTCAGGTTCTCAGGCTGCACGCAGCTTAAGAGAAGAGGGACTAAAAGTAATACTAGTCAACTCTAACCCTGCAACTATAATGACAGACCCAATAATGGCAGATAAGGTTTACCTAAAGCCATTAACGGTAGAAAGCATCGAAGAGATACTACAGGAAAATCCTGATATAGATGCTGTACTACCTACAATGGGTGGCCAGACAGCACTGAATCTTGCAAAAGATGTGGATGATCTGGGTATCTGGAAGCAGTATAATATTAAACTTATTGGTGTTGATATCAACGCGATAGATAAAGCTGAGGATAGAGAGTTATTCCGCCAGTGGATGATCAATATAGGTATACCTGTGGCTCCTGCAAAAACAGCTAACTCACTACTAGAGGGTAAAGAGTTTGCTCAGGAGATAGGATTACCAATCGTTATCCGTCCATCATATACACTTGGTGGTTCAGGTGGTGGTTTTGTGAAGGATAAGGAAAGCCTGGACGCTGCTTTGGAACATGGTTTAAAATCTTCTCCGATACACGAGGTACTTGTTGAAAAAGCAGTACTTGGTTGGAAAGAGTTTGAGTTGGAGCTATTACGCGATAGTAAAGACAATGTAGCCATCATTTGTTCTGTAGAGAACCTTGACCCGATGGGCATCCATACGGGAGATAGTATCACGGTAGCACCTGCTATGACGCTAAGCGACACAGCAATGCAGCTGATGCGTAATACTGCTATCAAGATCATGCGTGACTTAGGGAACTTTGCAGGTGGATGTAACATCCAGTTCTCGCTAAACCCTGAGACAGAAGAGTTGATAGCAATTGAGATCAACCCGCGTGTGAGCCGTTCATCAGCACTTGCCTCGAAGGCTACAGGATATCCAATCGCTAAAATAGCTGCTAAACTGGCAATAGGATATACATTGGACGAGCTGGAAAACCAGATCACTAAAACAACATCAGCATACTTTGAGCCGGCACTTGACTATGTGATAGTTAAAATGCCGCGTTGGAACTTTGATAAGTTCAAAGGTGCAGACGATACACTTGGACTTCAGATGAAGTCTGTAGGTGAGGTGATGTCTATCGGACGTACATTCCCTGAGGCTTTACAGAAAGCATGTCAGAGTTTGGAGAATAACGCTATCGGTCTGAGCTCAGTAAGTAGCGCCAAGCTAAGAGTAGAAGAACTACTGGAATATATCAAGCGCCCGACCTGGGATAGAATATTCAAATTAAAAGAAGCCCTTTCTGCAGGTGTATCTATCAAGACCATCAGAGAGGTAACTCAAATAGATCGTTGGTTCTTGTATCAGATACAAGACATTGTGAAGATGGAAAACAAGATCAAGGAATATAAACACCTTGATAATCTACCTGTAGATCTACTACGCGATGCTAAGCAAATGGGCTTTAGTGATGAGCAGATAGCACTACTTGTAAAAGACTGCACAGCAGAAGAGGTATACAACAAGAGAAAGTCGCTGAATATCAAGCGCGTATATAAAATGGTGGATACCTGTAGTGCCGAGTTTGAAGCAAAAACTCCATACTACTACAGTAGCTTCGAGACATCGGCTATGTCTGATGAAACAGAAGGCAATCTACTATTCAATGAAAGTATAGTAACTGATAAAAAGAAGATAGTAGTTCTTGGTTCAGGTCCTAACCGTATCGGTCAGGGTATTGAGTTCGATTACTGTTGTACACATGGGTTACTGGCTGCTAAAGAATGTGGTTATGAGGCTATCATGGTGAACTGTAACCCTGAGACGGTATCTACAGACTTTGATATAGCAGATAAACTATACTTCGAGCCTGTATACTGGGAGCACCTGTGGGAGATCATCGAGCATGAGAAGCCAGAAGGTGTTATCGTACAGTTAGGAGGTCAGACAGCATTGAAGCTGGCACAAAGACTACACGAGAACGGAATTAAAATAATAGGTACATCATTCGACAGCATGGATATTGCTGAAGACAGAGGACGCTTTAGTGATCTGTTGAAAGATATGAATATACCTTACCCTAAATACGGTACAGCATATACAACAGATGAAGCTCTTGAAGTAGCCAAAGAGGTCGGTTACCCTGTACTTGTGAGACCATCATATGTATTAGGTGGTCAGCGTATGAGGATCGTTATTAACGATGAGGAGTTGGAAAGTGGGGTACTAAGTCTATTGAAACACCTACCTGGTAATAAGATACTTATCGACCACTTCTTAGATCGTTGTCAGGAAGCAGAGGTAGATGCTATATGTGATGGTGAAGAGGTGCACATCATGGGTATCATGGAGCACATTGAGCCTGCGGGTATACATAGTGGTGATAGCCACGCTGTACTGCCAGCATTCAACCTGGGTCAGCTAGAAGTGAATGAAATGGTAGACTATGCTAAGAAAATAGCATTAAGGCTTGGTGTCAAAGGTTTGATCAATATACAGTTTGCCATCAAAGACGGTAAGGTATATGTTATTGAGGCTAACCCTCGCGCAAGCCGTACTACTCCGTTCATTGCAAAAGCTTACGGTGTACCTTATCTGAACATTGCTACTAAAGTGATGCTTGGAGAGAAAAAACTTAAAGACTTTGAAATGGTGAATAAGCTGGATGGGTATGCAGTGAAAGAGCCGGTGTTTAGCTTCAACAAATTCCCGAGAGTAAATAAGGAATTAGGACCAGAGATGAAGAGTACCGGTGAGGCGATCAGGTTTATTAAAGATCTGCGCGACCCATGGTTCCGCACACTTTATAAAGAACGTAGCATGCACCTTAGTAAATAAGGTGTCGTGTTATATGATAGAAAATCTTTAATTTACACCTAACTAAACTAATCTTATGAAAAGCCTATTAACCTCTCTATGCCTACTTGCATTGAGTTCAAATGCATTTGGGCAATCAGCCTACGTATTTACCTACGCTAATGGCCCAAAAAATCCTGTAGGAACGGATATAGTATATGGTACTGTACCATCATCAGTACCGACAATACCTGATGCACAAAATCATTTATGGGATCTGAGCGTTGTACAGATTGGTACGTATCAGTACAACTCAGTTTTTTATAACCTTACTGGCTTCCCTGAAGCTAATGCCAAGTTTGGTAATAAGGGTTATGTTGATGTGGCTCCCGGTATATCATACGAGTCAGACATAGCATTTGGTATTGATACCAGCGGTATAAAAATATACGGTGAGCGTCTTACAAGACAAGCTTTTTCGTTATTTGCCCAAACCGGTAATACATCAGATAGTATAATCATCGAAGCACAAGATGTAGTTTATTCTGCTCCGCAAGTACAACTGCCTTACCCTGCTACAATTGGTACTAAATGGAATGCGACTTCGAATAGTACTGTAAACTTAACAATCAAAATTCCTAGTATACCTCTTTTTGCAAATACACCTGCTCAGCGTAAAACTATTACAACATCAACTAGTGAGGTAGTAGGCTGGGGGCTGATGAAAATAAAAAGACTGGACGGTAAACCATCAGGTGTACGTGCCGTATTACAGGTTAAGACTACTTTATCATTAATAGACAGTCTCTACATCGGTGGTCAACCGGCACCACCTGCAATATTAGATTCTTTAGACGTTACACAGGGAGATACCAATACCGTATATCAAAAGAACTTTTTCAGAGAGTATGAAATGTTACCTTTGGTAAACGTTACCTACTCTAATGCTACTTATACAACAATAGAGGATGTAAGTTTCCACTCTCAGCGTTTACCATTCCCTGATAACGTCAGTGAAGTGCTTAACAATGCTATTGTTGCGAAAGTATATCCTAACCCAGGTAATGGCATATTTACAATTGATGTAGCTGAAGCGAATGAAAGTGCATGGAGCTATCAGGTAACAGATATTACAGGTAAGCTCATTACCAATAACAACTTAGATATAAACAGCAACAAAACTAAAGCAGAAGTAAACCTTTCTTCTGTATTAGTACCTGGCAACTATATATTAAGTGTGCAACAAGATGGACTTACAGTTGCTGCAAGCAAGCTGGTGATACAGTAATAATTATATTATCATATGAATTCAAAGGGAGCAGTGTCTACTGCTCCCTTTTTTATTTAAGCAATATATAACTGCCAATATATCAAGCCATCAGATATTAACTATTTGATTATGATTAGTTTATGCTACTCTTTAGGGATGCTCCTCTATATTTGCGTCCCAAAAATCAACAATACATGCGTAAAAAAGGGTTTTTAATACTTGGTATGGTAGCCATGCTATCACAGCAAAACACATCGGCACAAAGTATGAATGATGTGCTGGATTCTGTGATCATACAAGAGAACAGAATAAAAGAACCTTACGGTAAGCATAACCGAAACATACAGGTGCTGGACAGCAGACAAATAAAGGCACTGCCTGTCAAAAGTGTAAATGAGTTACTAGCTTATGTAGCTGGGGTAGATTTAAGACAAAGAGGACCAATAGGTACACAGGCAGATGTAAGTATAGACGGCAGTACGTTCGACCAAGTACTGGTATTAGTGAACGGAGTGAAAATGTCTGACCCGCAAACAGGTCACCATTTGATGAACTTGCCTATACCTCTTGGTGCAGTCGACCATATAGAAGTAGTGCGAGGACCAGCAGCCAGAACTTATGGTGTAAATGCCTTGGCGGGAGCTATTAATATCGTTACCAAAACCCCTGTAAGTAATGAGGTGTTTGCACAGGCATACAGCGGTAGCAGCTTTAAGCAGGATACGGCAACAGGCGAAACTTATCTTGGTTGGGGTGCACAGGCAGCAGCATCTATCAGCAAAGAACAGCACAGTCATTTATTATCTGTAGCGCATGACCGTGGCAATGGGTATAGATACAATACAGCATATAGTGCTTACAGATTGTATTATCAGAACCGTATAGACATCAATGACAAAAACAGCATTGAAGCTATGGGTGGGTATATTAATAACGACTTTGGTGCTAATGCCTATTATGCCGCACCTGCTGATGCAGAGTCAGAAGAAAAAGTAGAGACTGCTATAGGTAGTATCAAATATTCTTACAGACCTAGCAGTAAGCTCATCATCAGTCCTAGAGTGAGTTATAGATACAATAAGGATGACTATATTTTTGTTAGGCAAAACCCATCTCTATACCACAATATACACGAGACCAATGTATTGACAGGTGAAGTACAAAGTACTTTGATGCTGAAAAATGGCACATTAGGTGCAGGCGTAGAGTACAGAACAGAGCATATTAATAGTACAAATCTTGGGAAAAGGAACAGAGATAACCTGGGCATATTTGCAGAATACAAACACTACTTCTCTGAGAAGTTCAATGCAGGTGCGGGTATATATGCCAATAAGAATAGTGATTACGACTGGGAAGTGTTCCCGGGTATAGATTTAAGCTACCGAATAATAAATAGTGTGAAGCTATTCGCAAATGCTACTACAGGGCAAAGGCTACCAACATATACAGACCTTTATTATCAGGGGCCGACAAATATTGGTAATGCACAATTGAAACCTGAATACGCCAATTATGTAGAAGCAGGTGTACAGTATAGCGATAGCTATGTGATATTACAGGGTGCATATTTCTATAAGCAGGCAACAGACTTTATTGATTGGGTAAGAGTAGTGAACACAGACCCTTGGCAGCCGCAAAACTTCCAGAATATAAATACCCAGGGTATTACTATGCAGGCAACGTATAACCTTGGTCAACAGATAGGCATGTCAGATCAGCACAGGGTTATGGTAAATGCTAACTATACATACCTTAATCCTGTTATTGATGCACCTACAGGCGACCAGTCAAAATATACCATCAATGCGTTGCAGCATCAGGCTACACTAAAGCTGAATACCATTTGGTATAAAAACATAGAATTGAATGCTGCTTACCGTTATCTCTACAGAATTAATGGTAATGACTACACAGTTGTAGATGCCAGAATAGGATATAGAGTTAAGAACTTTTTATTCTATATAGACGTTAATAACCTGACAGACGCGCAATACAAAGAGGTAGGAGCAGTGCCTATGCCGGGCAGATGGATGACTGCAGGTGTGCGATTGAACACGCAATGGAAATAATTGATATAATGCTGAGTAGAAACACCCTACCTTTGCAGCGTTTAAAAAATTAAGACATGAAAGAGAAAACTCCACAAGAGAGCTACGTGATGATGTCTGAGCTGGTATTGCCCAACGATACCAATACGCTTGGGAACCTTATGGGCGGTAAACTGATGCACTGGATGGATATTGCTGCAGCAATAGCTGCACAAAAACACTGTAATTGTCCTGTTGTTACTGCTTCTGTTGATAATGTGTCATTCAAGAATGCTATTAAGCTGGGGAATGTATTGACCATTGAGTCGAAAGTGGTACGTGCTTTCAATACTTCTATGGAGGTGTACTTAAAAGTATGGGGTGAAGATCTTTCAGCTCAATACAAGTATTTGACCAACGAAGCGTATCTGACATTTGTGGCATTAGACCCTAATGGAAGACCAAGAAAAGTGCCTATGGTAAAACCTGAGACAGAAGAAGAGCAGGCAATGTATGACGGCGCACTTCGTCGCAGACAAGTAAGACTGGTACTGGGTGGTAAAATGAAGGCAGAAGACGCAAGTGAACTACGCTCAATTTTTGTAAAGGACAATAAGTAACATAACTTTCAGGCATGGCAATAGACAGGACAGCAGCACCGAAGATATATGACGCAGTAGACTTTGATTTTCATCTACCTCCAATAAACAAGCATCAGCTGGATAATGGTATGCCATTATACTGGTTGAATGCCGGTGTACAGGATGTGGTAGAGATAGACTGGGTTTTCCCTGCAGGTATCTGGTATGAGGAACATGAAGGTGCTGCACAGGCTACTGCCGGTTTATTAAAAAGTGGTACTACTAACCGTACAGCACATGAGATAAACGAAGCGCTGGAGTATTATGGTGCTATGTTTCGTGTGAGGGCAGGTAATGATAACACAACAGTATCACTATTTACACTTACCAAGCATTTGCCTGATGTATTGCCTATTGCTTTAGAGGTACTTACAGAAGCTACCTTTCCGCAACAGGAAATAGACATTTACAAACAAAATACCATACAGCGTTTGCTGGTGAGCTTACGTCAGTGCGACTTTGTTTCTAACCAACGTATAGATGCTTTACTATTTGGTGAGCATCATCCGTACGGCAGATATTCTAAGCAGGCAACCATATCCGGTATCACACAGGAAGGGTTGCTTGCTCATTATAATAAGTACTTCAATCTTGCTAATGCCAAGGTATTCATGGCCGGTAAGGTAGGCGATAGAGAAGTGAGCTGGCTGAATGAGATATTTGGTAAGGTAGAGCTAAGTAAGCCGGAGTCTATCCAAAAGAAGTTTGACCTGCTGACAGATACTGATAAAAAGCACCACATCACAAATGATGAGAATGGTGTGCAGGGTGCTATAAGAATAGGTCGCTTATTTCACAACCGCTTACATGAGGACTTTGCACCGATGATAGTATTGAACACACTATTTGGTGGCTACTTCGGTTCTCGACTGATGGCTAATATCAGAGAAGATAAAGGCTTCACCTATGGCATATATAGTGGCATGTCTGCTATGAAGCATGATGGATCTATAATCGTACAGACAGAGGTAGGACGTGATGTGGTAGATGCAGCCATCAAAGAGATATACTTTGAGATGGATAAGCTCTGCAACGATCTTGCAGATGAAGAAGAACTAAAGCTGGTTAAGAACTACCTGCTGGGTAACCTACTGGGCGATCTGGATGGTCCATTCCAAATATTGCAACGCTGGCGCACGCTTATCAATTATGGTTTAGACACAGACCATTTTGATAAGAACCTTGTGGTATACAAGAACATTACCTCGCAGCAGCTAAGAGATCTTGCCCAAAAATATCTGGACAGGAAAGACTATCACGAAGTAGTAGTGATATAAGTACTAGCCTCTTTTTTCAAAACGTTCGTAATACGCTTTTTCAAGAGCTTCCCTATGGTCAGGATGTGCTATGCTGATCAAAGCTTTAGCACGCTGCTCCATATTTTTCCCGTACAGGTTCACTACTCCGTATTCGGTAACTACATAGTGTACATGTCCGCGCGTGGTGACCACGCCAGCACCATGCATCAGCGCAGGAGTTATTCTTGATAGTCCTTTGCTGGTTACAGAAGGTAAGGCTATGATAGGTTTACCACCCGGTGATAATGATGCGCCACGCATAAAATCCATTTGTCCGCCGATGCCTGAAAACTGATAAGTGCCTAAAGAGTCAGCACATATCTGCCCAGTCAGGTCTATCTCCAATGCGCTATTTATAGCTACTACTTTCGGGTTCTTTCTAATGATGGAGGTGTCATTAACATAAGACACATCCATAAATGTAATATTGGGGTTGTCATCCACAAAGTTGTACAGCTTTTTCGTACCCATAGTAAAGGTGCTGACAATCTTACCCGGACGTATCTTTTTCAGTTCATTAGTGATGACCCCTTTTTCTACCAATGGTATTACCCCGTCAGAGAACATCTCAGTATGTATGCCTAGCTGTTTATGATTAGTAAGCGACCTTAGCACTGCATCAGGTATTGAGCCGATACCCATTTGCAGGGTAGAACCATCTTCTATCAGTTCTGCCACATTTTGCCCGATCTTTAAAGCTGCTTCATTTACTTTTTGAGAATAATCCACCTCAGGCAGTGTAGCTTCTTCCCACACCATAGCATCAATATCGTTTACATGCAGGTGGGTATCTCCATGAGTGCGTGGCATGTTGGGGTTGACTTGGGCAATAACTTTTTTAGCCGTTTTTACAGCTGTCCATGCAGCATCTACAGAAGTGCCAAGCGTGCAATATCCATGTTTATCGGGTGGAGACACTTGTACTATAGCCACATCCAATGGCAGAATATCATTCTTGAACAAGTATGGTATCTCACTAAGAAATACCGGTATGTAGTCTCCATGAGCACTATTGACCCACCCACGTACATTAGCAGATACAAACAATGAGTTCAGGTAAAAGCTCTTCTTTACTTCAGGCGTATCCCACTCTATATCTCCAAAGGTGCTGATGGCTACCAACTCTACATTGCTGATGTCACCCGCTCGTTTCAGGAGCGTGTTAACCAGATGTAGTGGTGTTGCCGCACTACCGTGTATGAATACTCTATTGTTACTTTCTACTAATGCTACTGCTTCTTCTGCCGTACTGTATTGGTGTGTCATGTATGCAAAGTTATTGTGCTTGTGATGCTATGAAAATGATTAAAATCATAATTACGAACTTTAAGAATGTTTAACAGTCATTTGAGATCCTCATGACTGAACAAAACGTAATTATTGTAGTTTTAAAAAGAGTTAATCATGAGATATTCAAGAATCATATTATCGCTGTGCAGCATATTACTATTTGCACAGTGTAGTAATGCACAAAAACAATCTGGTATGGACCATAAGAACAATCCTTACTACTCACGTACTGACAATAAGAAACTAAATGTGAGTGACGAAGAATGGAAAGAGATACTTCCGAAAGAAGTATATAGTATCGCTCGTAAAGAAGGCACAGAGTATGCCTTTAGCGGTAAGTATTACAAAACAAAAGATGACGGTATATACTACTGCGCTGTTTGCGGTAATCCGTTGTTCAGCTCGGATACAAAGTTTGAAAGCGGTACAGGGTGGCCAAGCTTTTTCAAACCGCTAAATGAGAACAGTATTGAGATAAAAATGGACCGCTCTCACGGTATGGTAAGAGAAGAGGTGGAGTGTGCCCGTTGCGGGTCTCATTTAGGACACAGGTTTGACGATGGTCCTAAACCTACAGGACAGCGCTATTGCTTGAACTCTGCAGTATTAGAACTGGATACAAAAGCAGAGAAGAAGTAGTTAGTTTAACTTTATAAATGGAACCCGTTATTTTTGAAGGATAACGGGTTTTTTATATGACGAAAAAAGAGCGCTACGAATTTGCCATAGATTGGTTTAAGGACAATATTCCGAATGCTGAGACGGAGCTTAACTACAGAAATCCTTATGAGCTACTGGTAGCAGTAATATTATCTGCACAGTGTACAGATAAGCGCGTAAATATTGTTACTCCTGCTTTATTTGAGCAATACCCCACAGCGGAGATGTTGGCAGAAGCTACGTTTGAAGATGTAGAGCCGCTGGTACGTAGCATCAGCTTCGCTAACAACAAAACACGCCATCTCTTAGGCATGGCTAAAATGCTGGTTGAAGATTATAATAGTGAAGTACCTGACTCTGTAGATAAGCTGGTGAAGCTACCGGGGGTAGGCAGGAAGACAGCGAATGTTATCACTTCTGTAATATACAATCAGCCTAACATGGCTGTAGATACACATGTATTCCGCGTATCGGCAAGAATAGGATTGACT
Source organism: uncultured Flavipsychrobacter sp. (assembly GCA_964531655.1). Taxonomy (GTDB): domain Bacteria; phylum Bacteroidota; class Bacteroidia; order Chitinophagales; family Chitinophagaceae; genus UBA5543. Next base: position 175,598 of record CAZHDM010000003.1, on the reverse strand, counting down.
ACTAATGCAAAGAACCCCCTGCAGGCAGAGCAACAACTGATAAAGCATATACCTGAAGAACTGATACACAAAGCACACCACTGGTTGATACTACACGGTAGGTATACATGCCTAGCTCGCAGACCAAAGTGTGAAAAATGCGGACTCACGTCGATCTGTAAGTATTACAAATCGGACATGCGTCATATCATTGAGAAAAAGGGATAATTATCCTTGTTCGGCTTTCCACTCAGGCTTGAAGGTCTTTGCATACTCCTCAAACTTTTGAGTCTTGTAGTGACCTTCTACCAGATATTTCATTACTCTCTCTATATCCGGAACTTTAATGTAACCAGGTATAGGTGAAGGCCCCTGGAAGTTTTCCTGCATTACTATGTTAGTAGGGTAAGACATTCTACCATTCATCAGTGTAGCAGCAAGTAAGTTGGCATTGTGCTCAGGAGAGAAACCATATGATTTACCCATGAACATAATTTCATCTTTACGCTCTGCATTGAACTTTACAGCGTAGAAATGCTCGTTCATATATTCTATCACTTCAGGGTTGCTGAAGGTCTTTTTGTCCATTACTTTACACCAGCCACACCAGTCGGTATATACGTCTACCCATACTTTTTTAGGCTCTTTTTTCATGGCTACCTGCACTTCGTCCCAGTTCATCCAGTTGATGCCGCCCTTCTCTCCTTTACCTTCTCCTCCTGCAAAAACTGTTGATGCAGAAAACAATAATGCTGTTATTAGTGTAATTACTTTCGTCATAGTCAATATATTCTCTAAGGCGAATTTACAATTATTTCCATGTAGCTTTGTTAAAGACTTGTGATAATTGTGTAATATATATATATGAAGATAGCTGTAGCGGTTACAGGAGCCAGTGGCTCGGTATATGCCAAGGTGTTATTAGATAAGTTGATGTTACTGAAAGATCAGATCACAGAAGTAAGTGTGGTATGGTCTGACAACGCATATACGGTATGGCAACACGAGCTGAATAATGAGGATTACAGCCAATATCCATTTAAGGTATGGGGCAAAAATGACTTTATGGCTCCGTTTGCATCAGGCAGCTCTACTTATGAGGCATTGATTATATGCCCGTGTAGTATGGGTACTGTGGGGCGCATAGCCTCAGGCATTAGTAACGACCTGATTACGCGCGCTGCAGATGTGATGCTAAAAGAACGCAGGAAGCTGATATGCGTGGTACGAGAAACGCCTTATAATCTCATACAGCTAAAGAATATGACTGCTGTTACCGAGGCAGGTGGTGTTATTTGCCCTGCTACACCGTCTTTTTACAGCAATCCAGAAACATTTGAAGATGTGGCCTATACAGTAATACAGAGGGTGCTGCAATTAAGTGGCCTGAATGTTGATGGTTATAAATGGCAAGAAGATTAATGGAAAGAAACTACTCGCAATCAATAGAAAGGTTAAGGAAGATAATGGATGAACTAAGGGAAGAATGCCCTTGGGACAAGAAGCAGACCATCCAGACACTCAGAAAACAAACTATAGAAGAAACCTACGAACTGGCAGACGCTATAACAGATGAAGATTGGGAAGGCATCAAAGAGGAGCTTGGCGATTTGTTGCTGCATATTGTATTTTACAGTAGGATAGGCGCAGAAAAGCAACTGTTCACTTTTGATGATGTGATAGAGACAGTTTGTAATAAGCTGGTAGCCAGACACCCTCATATATATAGCAGTGTGAAGGTGAATAGTGAAGAAGATGTGAAGCAGAATTGGGAACAGATAAAACTGAAAGAGGGCAAAAAGTCGGTACTAAGTGGTGTGCCTAACTCTTTACCTGCTTTGATAAAAGCCATAAGGCTTCAAGAAAAAACCAAGCAAGTAGGTTTTGAGTGGGATGCTATAGATCAGGTGAAAGAAAAAGTAGACGAGGAGATAGAAGAGCTATACGAAGCTGTAGATGGTGGTGTGCAGGAAAAGGTAGAAGAAGAGTTTGGTGATGTATTGTTTGCTTTGGTAAACTATGCACGTTTTGCTAAGATAGACCCTGAGCTGGCTTTAGAAAGAACCAATAAAAAATTCATTCGTCGCTTTAAATACATTGAAGAAAAAGCGGCAGAACAAAATAAGGCCTTACTGGATATGACCCTTGAAGAAATGGATGCCTTATGGAATAATGCAAAAGAACTGGAATAATATAGGTGTTTAAACGCTATCCATACAGAGGCTGGTTGCTACTGGCCATAATATTCTGGGGGCTATCCTTTGCCCGATATTACCATGCCAGCCGCTCGGTAACTCCTGAAAGAATGGTAGCTACCATAGAGAATGATCTGCATAACAAAGAGCAGTCGGCAGAAATACTTCTGGAAGATACCAGCCTCATCAAAAGAATTTTTAGTGATAGCCTCAACACCAAAGATGTAGAGCAGCTGACCTCACTCTCTTATGGTATATATGCTTACAAGGGAGACACTATAATATTCTGGAATAATAATAAGATACTCGCGGATTGCCCGCCAAATGTACCTAAAGGAAAGTCTTCGCTTTATCAGACAGACAGAGGAAAGTTTGTAAGAGCATGTCACAGCTTTAAGTTTATAGATAGTACACAGAGCCTTGTAGTGTTATACCCTATAGCTACTACCTATCCTTTTGAGAATAATTATCTATGGTCATCCTTTGAAGCTGCGGAATATATACCTGTAAACTCCAGACTATCATCGAGGAATTTAAAAGGAAGCTACCCAATTGCTACGGCAAATGAAGAGGTTGTTGGCTACATTAAATTCAAAGCAAATGACTTGCCTGTATGGCAACCTGATAATGTGATGTTGGGGCTAGTGATACTGGCTATACTCTTCTCTATATTCTGGTTTCAGCTCATCACTATTTACTATACCCGTAAGCGTTCTTTCTGGACAGGCTTTTTTATCCTTACAACAGTGCTATTGGTATTAAGGGTACTGTCTTACCGATTTGGGTTGCCATTTAATCTAAAAAGCCTGGAAATATTTTCACCTCAGCTATATGCAACTAGTGTCTTATTGCCATCACTTGGAGAGCTGCTTATCAATGCCTTATTGTTTTTATGGCTGATAGTATTCATCATTCGCAATGCATCTTATGACTTTTTACAGGAGCTTAAGATGAGCCCTGTCATTAAGTTCATTTTAGCATTGTGCTTTAGTGTAGTACTCATTGTCTACTGTTTTGCATATATCAATATCATCAGCAGTCTTGTAGCTGACTCGAAGATATCATTTGATGTAAGTCACTTTTACACGGTCTCTACCTATACCATTATCGGTCTTTTCATCATTACAATTATTACTGCTGCGTCATTTATTGTTGTATACCTCTTTAGTGTTCAGCTGAAAATACTGGTAGCTAACAAATGGCTAAAGTATTTATTACTCATTGCCACGGGCGCAGGCATGATATTGCTTAGTGATACTGCTACAGATACGTATGTATCTTTTATTCTGATGGCATGGCTGGTGTTGTTCATCATACTACTGGATGTAAAAAGTCTGGCTCTTGATGGAGACCTGTTTGCCCCGCAGATGATATTTTGGTCTGCATTTATATTCGCTTTTTGTACTGCTGTATTGCAATACTTCAATTTTATCAAAGAGCGTGACGCAAGAATGCGTTTTGCAGAGCAGGTAGTAGAGCAGAGAGATAATATCACAGAGTATACATTAAAGGGCATCACAGAAAACGTAAAATCAGACCCTATACTTCTGGATTATTTAAGAAGACCTAGTCGAGCAAAAAGAGGTGCACTAAACGAACGTTTTGATGCAATATATCTGAGTGGCCATTTGAATAAATATGAGTCGCGCTTGCTAATATTTGATGAGCGAGGCAGGAGCTTGTATAATAATGATACACTCAGTTACAGAACGCTAAAGCAGCTGCAGGACAATAGCCTTCCAACTTTTACTAATGGTCTGTACTATCGTAAGAATGCAATAGATGGCAGGTACTATTTGGTGAACATACCAATACGCGTAGGTGATAGTACTAACGGCAGACTGTTGGGTAGTGTATATATAGATATGGCTGTGAAGCAGTCTACAGGTAAAACTGTATACCCGGAGTTGCTACAACCCGGATCTGTAATAGGCAGTAGAAATGAAGAAGGATATTCGTGGGGTGTGTATGTAAATAATAAGCTCATTACCCAAACCAGCGATTATAATTTTCCTATTTATTTATCTCAGGATATAGAGGGCGACTATAAGTTTACTGAATATCAAAGTTCATCTGAATTACACTTCAAAGTGGATGATGAAAAAAGTGTGATAGTCATCAGATACCATAGGCAATGGTTAGAGGCTATTACTTTGTTCTCCTACCTTTTTGGTATACAGATGTTGAGTACACTCATCACGATTCTGTATAGAATATACCTGCTATACTTTATCAGGATAAACAGAAAAGAAAAGCTCATCAACTTTACGCTTAAAAGAAGAATACACATTTCATTTCTTGGTATCGTATTCGTCTCTTTTATCATTATAGGTATCATTACCATTATGTTCTTCACACTACAGTATGAGCAGAACAGCAGAAAGAAGCAACAGCTGGTGATGCAGCTTGTAGAGCGTGCTACCTTACAGTACATGCGCGATAATGATATTACTGATGATATAGCTACTTATAACAAAGAGGTATCCAAGCCTAAGTTCAAATACTTCATCACTGCACTATCCAACTCACAGAAGATAGATATAAACCTCTACCATGCCAGTGGTGTGTTGGATGTAACCTCGCAAGAGAGTATTTATGATCGCTCTTTGTTTGCACGTATCATTCCACCTGAAGCCTACTTCTTACTACATAAAAGAGGCAGACAGTTTTTGATACAGGAAGAAAAAATAGGTCGACTGTCTTATGTCTCTTGCTACAAACCTATCAGAAACAGAAATGGTGTAAATCTGGGTTATATCAATGTGCCTTTCTTCTCTTCTGAGAAAGAATTGAATTATCAGATATCAAGTATCGTAGTAGGGCTTATCAACTTATATGCATTTGTATTCTTGCTATCAGGTATACTCACGGTATTTATTACCAGATGGATAACACGTTCTTTTAGTGTTGTAATAAAAAGCTTTAGCCACTTTAGTCTGAAGAAGAACGAGCCTGTAGATTGGCCTTACGATGACGAGATAGGTCTTTTAGTACGCGAGTACAACAAGATGGTAAAGAAGGCAGAGGAGAATGCGCGGATGTTGGCACAAACTGAGCGTGAGGGTGCATGGCGAGAGATGGCACAGCAGGTGGCACACGAGATAAAGAACCCGTTGACCCCGATGAAGTTGAACATTCAATACTTGCAACAAGCATTGAATAACAACTATGATAATGTACATGAGCTGGCAAAGAAAGTGTCAGAGTCATTGATAGAGCAGATAGAGAATCTGTCATATATAGCATCTGAATTCTCCAACTTTGCGAAGATACCTGAAGCACGTCCTGAAACTTTTGACCTTAATAGCTTACTGGAAAAGACAGTAGACCTTTATCGCAACCAAAGTGAGATAGATGTAAAATATGTAGGCTATAAAGAGAATCTGAAAGTATATACAGATAAGAGCCAGCTATTAAGGGTATGTAATAATCTACTGGAGAACGCAGTGCAGGCTATTCCTGAAGATAGAGAAGGCGAAGTAGTTGTGACTGTAACCAAAGAAGGCGATGAAGCATTGGTAGCCTTCACTGATAATGGTAAGGGTATTGAGGTGGATGCGCTTGATAAGATCTTCCAGCCTTATTTTACGACCAAATCGTCGGGCACCGGTCTGGGTCTGGCTATGACCAAAAAGATCATCGAGTTTTGGAAAGGAACTATCCGTTTTGAGACCACCCCGGGCAGAGGTACTACTTTCTACATCACCATCCCGTTAGCTAACGGAGAAGAATTATAACTACCAAATTTGCACTTCTCGTTCCAGCGATATGCCAAACTTCTGATGTACAGTAGTTAGTATCTTTTCAGAAAGGTCGTATACTTCTTTCCCATTCGCACCTCCATGATTTACCAGCACTAATGCTTGCTTATCATGCACACCTGTGTTACCGGTTTTATATCCTTTAAAACCACACTGCTCTATCAGCCAGCCTGCAGGTACTTTAACGGTGGTCTCATCCACAGGGTATGATGGCATATTGGGGTGTTCTATCAATAGTTGCTCATACTGATCTTTAGGTATCGCAGGGTTTTTAAAGAAGCTACCTGCATTACCTATTACACCGGGGTTAGGTAGTTTGCTACTACGTATGGCTATCACAGCATCTGATATTGCCTTTATGCTTAGTTCAGAAATACCGTCACTATCCAACTGTTGTTGTATAGCACCATAGCGGGTATTGTAGACGGGTTGCTTATTCAGCTTGAATACTACGCTACTGATAAAAATTTTTCCTTTTAGTTCATGTTTGAAGATGCTGTCTCTGTAGCCAAACTTACATTCGCTATTACTGTAGGTAACAAACATTTTCTCTTTCCAATGAAAAGCAGTTACAGTTTCTATACAGTCTTTTACTTCTACACCGTAAGCACCAATATTCTGCATAGGTGCAGCACCTACCGTACCGGGTATGAGAGATAAATTTTCTATGCCAGCCCAGTTATTTTTTATCGCGTATAATACAAACTCATGCCAAACCTCACCGCTAGCTACTTGTAGCCATACATGCGCATCATCTTCTTTTACCTTTTCTATACCCTTCAGTTGATTGTAGAGCGCAATACCACGTACTGGTTGTGTAAATAATATATTGCTACCCCCACCTATAATATGCTTCTCTTCTGGTAATGTACTATCAGTAGCTATATCATGTAGCTGCTCTTCACTAGATACAATTATAAACTGTTCAGCAGGTACATCTATACCAAAAGTATTATAGCGTAGCAGCGATATGTTATGTTGTATATCAGGTAGTGGCATCCTTCTCAAACTTTTTTGCAGTGAACTGTACACCTAGTCCCGGAGCTTCTGTGATGATGATTTTACCGTCTTTATAACTCAGGCCTGTAGCCACATCTTCTTTTATTAGTAAAGGTCCGTCTGCGTCCAGTACATCCAGCATGGGTGATACATGTGCTATAGCCGCAGAACCGATGGTAGTTTCACACATAGCACCTACCATAGTTTGTAGTCCCAGCTTTTTCGCGTTTTTGATCATCCTTACTGCAGGGGTGATGCCACCGCACTTAGCCATCTTTATGTTCACACCATGAAACTGTTCGGCACATTTATCTATATCTTCTTCCGTCTGGCAGCTTTCATCTGCAAACAGAGGTATATCAGCAATTGCTTTGAGCTCTTTCATTGCGTCAACTTCATCTCTGTGCAGTGGTTGTTCTATGAGTGTTACATTCAGCTTCTTCAGTTCAGGCAATAGTTTTTTAGCATCCTCAAAGCTCCAGCCTTCATTAGCATCTACTCTGAATGGGGCATCTGTTGCAGCACGTAGCGCTATGATATTATCTATCTCTTCCGGGCTACCCATTTTTATCTTATATATCGGCCAAGGGAAGTCTTTTAGCTTAGTGACCATTTCTTCCTTAGTGCCCATCCCGATAGTATAGTCTGTCAGCGGAGCATCATTATAATCCAACCCCAGAAGTTTGTATACAGGTGCTCTGCGCATTTTGGCAAATAGATCCCAGCCTGCTATATCGAGAGCCGCTATTAAAAAATTTTCTCCCGGCATTAAATGGTGTAAGAAATGCCAGAAACGTTCCGGGTCGGTCAGTGAATAACGTTCTATCATTTGTCTGTTAGCCTCCAACTTGGCAGCCATATCTTCTACAGTAACGTTGTAGTAAGAGATAGCGCCTACCTCACCAAAGCCTGCCATCCTGCCCAGCGATAGTGCTACTACTAGTATGGGTTGTGTAGTTTTGGTGCCTTTATGCGTTGTAAACGGGTATTTGAAGGCCAGATCGTATGAAAAGTGCCGTAAATTCAACATTCGATAAAATTGCAACTATTTTTGCGATTGCAAAACAATACTATGCCAAAAGTACCTTTCTGGATATTTATTCTACTGGCAATACTGCATTTGTCTGCCGTGCGAGTGGGTGTAATGGATATTGATGCATCGCAATATGCTGAGATCAGCAGAGAGATGGCCGAGAGTGGTAGTTATCTGCAGCTATATGACCGCGGTATCGATTATTTAGATAAACCGCCATTCCTATTCTGGACCAGCGCGGTAGGTATGAACCTATTCGGCGTAGGTAATCTTGGTTTCAAGCTGGGGTCTATCTTATTTGCGCTATTAGCTATATATGCTACTTACAGGTTGGCGAAGCTGTTGTACGGAGAAAATACAGGACGTGTAGCTGCATTGATATTCGGTACTTGTCAGGGATTATTCCTCATGACCAACGACATCAGGACGGATACGCTACTGATGAGTTGGGTGATCATCGCTATATGGTTGTTGAAAGAGTGGGATGTAAGCAAAAAACTATACTATTTGCTATTAGGTAGTGCGGCTATTGCATGCGGTATGATGAGTAAAGGCCCCATAGCTTTATTTGTGCCGATCTTCAGTTTTGCATGCGATTGGGCGTTAAAGCGCGAGTGGAGTAAATTTTTCAGATGGCAATATTTATTGGCATTGGTAGTGATGGCCATCTTATTGCTTCCTATGAGCATAGGGCTGTACCAACAGTTTGATATGCAGCCGGAAAAAACGGTAAATGGTCTTACTAATGTTTCGGGACTTAGATTCTTTTACTGGTCGCAGAGCTTTGGTAGGATAACTGGAGAAAGCCCTTGGAATAATGGTGCTGGTATCGATTTTTTACTCCTCAATATGTTATGGTCATTCCTGCCATGGATATTCATATTCATTGCTGGCTTGGTTATCAATAGTATACAACTGGTAAAACAAAAATTCAAGCTGAATAAAGGGCAGGAGTGGATGACCACAGGTGGTTTTATCCTTACCTATCTGGCGGTGGGCTCTTCAAAATATCAGTTACCGCATTACATATTTGTAGCCTTCCCGTTAGCAGCCATTATGACGGCAGGTATACTAAAGACCTTTATTGAAGAGAAGAAGTATCAAGGCCTGTTCAAGGTATTGAGTGCCCTGCAATGGGTATTGATAGGCGGTGTACTTGTGGCATCTTTACTTACTATCATTTATGTGTTTCCTGATAATATGGGCTGGCTATTAGTATGGGGTGCAGGTGCAGGACTGGTAATAGGTATGATATTCATGTCAGCAGTAAAACAAAAAGTGATCATGATAAGTGCTGCAGCTATGATAGTGGCTAATGTTATCATGACACACCACTTCTATTATACTTTGATGGATTATCAGTTGGGCAACCAAATGGCTGAGTATATAGAGCAAAAAGATATTCCCGCAGAGGATATAGTACACTACAGAATGGTAGATCCGCTGAACGCGTTCCACTTTTATGCAGATGCTGCTATCTCAAAAGATAGTACTACTATAGACGATACTAAATATGTGCTCACACAAGATGAAGGTCTTACAGCGCTACAGCGCAAAGGCTATGATTACGAGCTGGTAAAGCGAGGTAAATGTTTCAGGATAAGTGAGCTTAAACCTAAATTTCTAAATCCGAATACAAGAGAAGAAGTAATGCAGGATTATTACTTCCTGAAAATAAAATAGGCTGCTTTTTAGCAGCCTATTTTATTTAACGATAATGTATTTGTTATCTGAACCTTCTTAAGAAGTAAGTAAATCCCGCTTCTTCTATTATCAGTTCATTATTCTCTGCTTTCAATACTTTGAATTGTCTTTTATCCTTACCGTTACAGTATAGGGTCTGGTTGGAGAAACTCTCTACATACCAGGAAGGTGCGTTTTCGCCATCTCTGCCCGCGTATATATAGCCCAGTTTGCCATCTTTAGGAGAAGAGAATATCTCTACTTTTTTTACCGTACGTGTATAGTCTATACTACTATGCGTGCCACTGCTGGTGCCTTTGAATTTATCCCACTGGCCCACCATCTGGTTGATACTGGTAACAGGCTTATATTGTTCAGGAGCTCTTCCGGCCACCATTTGGCTGGCAGGGGCACCGGGTTCAAACTCATAGATACCTGCCTGATCTTTTAGTATCAGCTTTTTATTCTTCTTGTGCTCCAGCACTGTAAAGTAGCGCATGCCGATATCTATGGTATTGTTCTCTGACTTATAAGTGCCGCGATAGATAAAAGAATTTTTCTTTTGCCACACGTATTCATTGCCCGGCAGGAACTTGAGGAATATCGTATCCTTATAGGCTACGTTCTTATTGTCAACGGTAAAACGTTTCACTTCTCTCCATTCTCCTACTACGTCGTTTTTACCTTTACTGAATGCTGCCAGGGGGAGTAGCAACATGAATAGAAGTACTAACTTATTCATAGATTTGATGTTTAGCTGTCTGATTTTTTCAAAAGTATTCAAAATAAAATCAATCTGTATGTCATCAGAACAATTGAATGTTACTATGGTTCAGCCCGATATTGTATGGGAAGATAAAGCTGCAAATTTATTGCAGTACGAAGAGTACATCAGTTCTGTACAAGGAAAGAAAGAAGTAGTAGTGCTACCGGAGATGTTCAGTACAGGTTTCAGCATGGCACCCGAAAAGCTTGCAGAGAGCATGGATGGTAAATCCGTATTATGGATGAAAGACATTGCCAGGAACTATGGTTGCATACTGACAGGTAGCCTGATAATAGAAGAAGGCGGTAACTACTATAATCGTATGCTTTGGGTGCAGCCTGATGGTAAGCTTGGTTATTATGATAAGCGCCATCTGTTTGGCTATGCAAAAGAAGATGAACATTATAGTGGAGGTGATAAAAGACTTATCGTAAGTGTAAAAGGTTTTAAAATATGTCTACAGGTATGTTATGATCTGCGCTTTCCGGTATGGTCAAGAAATAAAGGTGAAGAATATGATGTGTTACTGTATGTTGCCAATTGGCCTGAGCGTAGAAGTATGCCCTGGAAAGCATTGCTGCAGGCAAGAGCTATTGAGAATATGAGCTACGTAATAGGAGTGAACAGAGTTGGTGAAGATGGGAATGGCATCAATCATAGTGGAGATAGCAGTGTCTTTGACCCATTGGGAAATTTATTATGGCAGGAGTCTAACAAGGCCATAGCTCACACCGTCACTATTGAGAAAGAGCAAGTAAGCAGTGCCAGAGCACAGTTTTCTTTCTTGAAGGATGCAGACAAATTCATGATACTGGATAAATAGTATTATTATTAATGCACCCGTTTTTCTATTTTTAGAGATACTATAATCGGCTCGTAATGAAATTGAATATTACTTACATATTAGTAATGCTTATAGCTATGGGTACATTCAGTGCTTGTAGCAAAGACCCAAATTGTGATAATAGTCCTGCTGGAGCACCGGGCCCTGTTATTCAAACCAAGTTCCGTATCACAGATTCTATAGGTAGAGATCTATTGTCTATAGCTACGCCGGGTAATTATAACTTCGACTCCCTGGTAGTGAAGCAGCCATGTAACGAGCTGGTTGAGTTAGGCAAAAAAGTTAACCAGACAGGAGCAGGCGGATTGGAAAGCTATGAGTTCACCTTTACAGGAGACAGACAACCTGTAACAGGCGAGAATGAAGAATGCTTTGATATGTACCTCATGTGGGATGCTCAAAACGTTGATACGCTCAACTATGTAGTTACCTCAGAAAGCACTGAATGTGGTGTTATATACACCCTTAACAGTGTGATTTTCAACGGAGAGAAGGCGTTATTGAACGAAAACGGCGCTTATGTGTTAAGGAAAAGGTAAGTGGGCTTTATTTACTACTTTTGCGCCCACAATTAATTCCTTTTTTAGATGTGGCATAAGGTAGCAGCGTTCATTATAAAGTACAGGATATTCCTATTGGTAACATTGTTGGCTGCTACAGCCTTTATGGGTTACCACGCTACTAAAACAGAGCTTAGTTACCAGTACGGTGACGCAATTCCAAGAAACAATCCTAAATATTTAGAGTACCAGGCCTTCAGACAAAAGTTTGGTGAGGATGGTAACCTGATGGTTATCGGCCTGCAAAAGGAGAACTTCTTCGAGAAAGACTTCTATAAAAATTACAGTGCACTTGTTGATGAGCTAAATGAGATAGAAGCAGTAGAAAATATCATTAGCGTACCTACTGCCATTACCATCTATAAAGATACAGCCAGCGGCAAGCTGAAGACAGCAAAGCTGGTAGAAAGCATAGGCATCAATAATCCCGATAGCCTGGAGAAAGCATTTTTCAGTTTGCCTTTCTACGATGGATTGTTGTATAATAAAAAGACCAACGCCTACCTGATGGGGTTAAGTATCAACAAAGAGATACTTAATTCTAAAAAACGTCAAGGTGTTATTGACGAGATAGTGAAGATCACCAATAAGTTCAGTGAGGATAATGATATCCAACTGCATCATTCAGGCTTACCATATATCCGTGCTACAGTCATGACCATGATAAAAGACGAAATGAGGTTATTCCTCATTATGTCTTTTGCGCTTACAGCAGTTATATTGTTGTTGTTCTTCCGCTCTATAATGGCAGTGCTTACCTCTATGATCATTGTAGGTATCGGTGTGGTGTGGACATTAGGTACTATACACCTATTAGGATATAAAATAACCCTGCTTGTAGGGCTCATTCCTTCACTGGTTGTGGTCATAGGTATACCTAACTGTATATACTTTCTTAATAAGTATCATACCGAATATCAGAAGTGCCATAATAAGCCAAAGGCATTGCTGCGCATGGTAGACAGGATGGGTATTGTTACCCTGTTCACTAACATGACCACTGCCATAGGTTTTGGTGTATTTGCATTTACACAGAGTAGCTTGCTGAAGCAGTTTGGCGTAGTAGCGTCTATTGACATCATAGCACTGTTCGTCATATCAGTAATATTTATTCCTGCTCTTTATAGTTTGTTGCCACCACCTAAAGGCAGGCATACTAACTATCTGGAAAATAAATTCATCCATCGTATACTATCATTTTTCACTAAATGGGTATTCCGTCACCGCCCTATTATATATGCGGCAAGTGCATTGATAGTAGTAGGCTCTATCATAGGTATGGCGCAGCTGAAAGCTGTGGGGTATATAGTAGATGATCTTCCTTCAGATGACTTGGTGTATCGTGATCTTAAGTTCTTCGAGAAGAACTTCAATGGTGTTATGCCATTGGAGATTGTAGTAGATACCAAGAGAAAAAATGGTGCGACCTCTCTATCTACCATACAGAAAATAGACCAGTTGAATAAAGTGATGGGAGCACACCCTGAAATAGGACACTCCCTGTCTTTTGTAAAAGGTGTGAAGTTTGCGAGACAAGCCTACTATAATGGTGATAGTGCTAACTATGGAGTGCCAAATATGTTTGACGCTGCATTTATACAACCTTATTTAAGAGGTAATGTAGGTGGTAGTGACACGAGCATGTTCAGCAAGTTGGTAAGTTCTTATGTAGATAGCAACAGACAAATAGCTCGTGTAAGTTACAATGTACTGGATGTAGGTACACAAAGACTACCTGCGGTATTAGACAGCATCAAACCAAAAGCTGCTGAAATATTTGATTCATCAAAGTATGACGTAACCTTTACTGGAGTAAGTGTAGTATTCCTGGAGGGTAGCAGGTTTATCATCAATAGTTTGAGGAATAGTATACTGCTGGCTTTCGTCATGATCTTCGGCTGTATGATATTCTTATTCCGCTCATGGAGGATATTATTGATATCAATTGTGATCAATATTATACCACTACTTATTACAGCAGGTATCATGGGCTGGAGTGGTATTGTGTTAAAGCCGTCTACTGTACTGGTATTCAGTGTTGCTTTGGGTATCACAGTAGATGTGACCATACGTTTCCTGGTCAACTTCAGACAAGAGCTTTCTAAGAATAATGATAATATTGCTGTAACGGTAGATAAGACCATCCAGGAGACCGGATTAAGCATCATATATACTTCGTTGATATTGATAGCTGGTTTTGGCGTATTCATTTTATCGCGCTTTGATGGTACTAAGTCATTAGGTTTACTTACATCTATCACTTTATTCATAGCAATGGTCACTAATCTGATATTACAGCCGGCACTACTACTATGGATGGATAAGATCCTGAAGAAAAGTAAACCTGCCAGCTGGTTAGTAAATGAAAAAGAAGATGAAGAAGACGTAACTTCCTAGCAATTATAGTTTTACTATTTTTGTTAAGCATCTACATATCCTATGGAATTTGACAAAATAAAGAACAAAGGACAGGCCAGGCTTTTTAAGAATGACTATATGGAGATGATGACCAAAACTCATCCCTATGTTATTTACAGTATTTACATGCCCGTGATCATATTCATGTTGTATTACGGTGTTGCTTATAAAGGACAGGCAGTTGGTTTAGAAGCTTTACTATTTATAGGAGGTGCCCTGTTCTGGAGTCTTTTTGAATACCTGATGCATCGCCACGTATTTCACATGATTGTAGATAATGAGCGTGGTCGCAAGTTTGTATATACTATGCATGGTGTACACCATGAGTATCCTAGAGACAGAGAAAGATTGTTCATGCCACCATTGCCTAGCTTATTGCTGGCATCGCTGATATTCATCGGTATGCATGCGCTCATGGGCTGGTATGCTTTAGCATTCTTTCCTGGCTTTCTGTTCGGATATTTAATGTACGGGTCTATGCACTATGCTATTCACTCTTTCGCACCACCATCATGGTTGAAGGCATTGTGGCGCAATCACCACTTACATCATTATAAATATCCGCAAAAGGGTTTTGGTGTAAGCTCTGTATTGTGGGATGTAGTATTCCGTACTGTTCCTAAGAAAGAGGGTTAATATATCTGTTGTATTACTTCTTCCAGCTCTGCTATCATCATTGCAGTGGCACCCCATATTAAATGTTGTGTATCCCATTCATAGGCAGGAGCCTTTATAGTAATATCTCGAAAGGCTGCTGGTGTGATATGAGTAATGATCTTCTTCTGAGGCACAAATAGTTTTTTCAAGGGTACTTCAAGCGTGTATTGTACCTCGTCAACACTCAAAGTGTATTCAGGCTTACTATCTACATAGCCTACAAAGGGGAATACATTGGAGTAGCTTACAGGGATATATAGCGAACTGAGAGCTCCCAGCATTTCTATATCAGACGATGGTATACCTACTTCCTCAAATGTTTCTCGCAGGGCTGTCTCCTGAAGATCTTTATCAGTATCATCTTTTCTGCCACCCGGAAAGCTGATCTGCCCGCTATGCGGCTTGCCATCTTCTATTCTTTTAATGAGTAGTAAGTTCAACTCATCATCTTGTGGGAAAAGCAATGCTAATACTGCACTGAGTCTGGCATCATCAGGTATCTCTAGAGGCATCTCTCGCACTCTTGCTGCCATTTTGTTTTGTGCAGCATGACCCGGCAACGGCTCTTGCAGGCGTTGCTTTAAGGAGTTAATAATGTCTATGTGAGACAATACTTATTCGTCTTTAAAATCTGATTTGTTGTGTGTGCCGTCGCAATAAGGCTTGTTCGAAGACGATCCACAACGGCAAAAAGCAGTCACTTTTTCTTTCTGTGTCTCATTGCCGTGCTTATCTTTTACAAGAATATTACCGTGAACTAGTAGAGGGCCGTTTTTCATTACCTCCACTCTTGTAGACGCATCTGTATTCGCATTATCCATCTTTTCATCGTTTTTGTAGTAGGATAACGCACCCGACGGACATTTGTTTACTTGGTTCATGATGGCATCTGTATTCGCACCACTCATGTCTACCCATGGTTTTTCCTTGGGTTGAAACACAGAGGGTAAGCCGTTAAAGCACAGCTTTGAATGTATGCAGAGAGAGGGCTGCCATACTACTGTTATATCCCCGTTTGAGTATTCTTTTTTCACGTCTTTAATATTCATAAAGTTGCAACAAAACTAATTTACTTAATAAAAAGATAAGTACAGCATTTTTAAAGAATGTTAATACTAATAGAGGTAAATGGCGATATACTGTAGAAATCCCTATTTTGGACTCTAAAATCAATATACTCTTATGAAACAAACTATACTGTGCTTCATGATGTTACTTACTTATTGCATGACTACAACTGCACAGGAGCTGGATACCGTTATTACAGACAGAGGTAAAGGCTGGGACTTTATTCAGGTGTTTACTAAAGCTAATGGATACATCCAGACTGAGGGTTATAAACACAGAGGTGACAGAGAAGGGGTATGGACAGAATTTTCCCCTGCTCGCTACCCGGCAAAGATGACTACCTACAAAGACGGGGTGAGGGATGGAGCCTATGTAGAGCTTGCAGAAGAAGGTTTTGTAAAGAAGATGGAGAATTACAAAGACGGGAAGTTAGATGGCCCAAGCAGAGAATATCTCTATCGTGGCCCTGTAACATTAGAGATCATGTATAAGGAAGGGGTAAGACACGGTACTTATAAAAAATACTATAATACAGGCTACCCTCAGGAGTTTGCCGAATATGTTGATGGTAAAAGGTCGGGGGAGTCTACATGGTTTTATCCTGATGGGAAAAAGGCAGTGGAATACACTTACGTGAATGGTATGAGAGAAGGTACCTCTACCAGCTACCACCAGTCAGGTAAAATGAGTGAGTTCGGCTCCTTCCATAATGACAAAAAAGAAGGTGAGTGGAAAGAGTACTATGAGAGCGAAAAGATAAAAGCAGAAGGGTATTATAAGATGGATAAGAAAATAGGCGAGTGGAACCATTATAATGAAGAAGGAAAGATAATAGAAACAACAAATCATTCTTAAACACATACATGGCACAAACGATACTGGTAATAGATGATGAAAAAGCTATCAGGAATACTCTGAAAGATATTCTCTCTTTTGAAGGCTTTACTGTAGAAGAGGCAGGTGATGGAGCAGAAGGGCTGGCACTGATTGAAAAGAATAATTACGACTGCATACTATGTGATATCAAAATGCCAAAGATGGATGGCATTGAGGTATTGGATAAAGTGAAAGAGCTAAAACCTGATATCCCTTTTGTAATGATATCAGGACATGGGAATATAGAAACAGCAGTAGATGCAGTAAAAAAAGGTGCATTCGATTTTATTTCTAAGCCACCTGACCTTAATCGTTTGCTTATTACCATTCGCAATGCAATGGACAAGGGCTCTCTGGTTACAGAGACCAAGCAATTGCGTAAGCGTATATCTCGCAGCAATAAAATGATAGGTGAGTCTTCTGAGCTCATGCAGATACATGATACCATACAGAAGGTAGCTCCTACTGATGCACGTGTACTGATAACAGGTGCTAACGGTGTGGGTAAAGAGCTTGTAGCGCGTAATATACATGAGTTGAGTGAGCGTGCTAAAGGTCCACTTATAGAAGTGAACTGCGCTGCTATACCATCGGAGCTGATAGAGAGTGAACTCTTCGGTCATGAAAAGGGCTCTTTTACTTCTGCTATTAAACAGCGTATTGGTAAGTTCGAGCAGGCCAAAGGAGGAACATTATTTCTAGATGAGATAGGTGATATGAGCCTGGATGCACAAGCGAAAGTATTGCGTGCATTACAAGAGGGTAAGATCACGCGCGTAGGTGGTGATAAAGAGATTAAAGTAGATGTAAGGGTAATAGCAGCTACCAATAAAGATCTGATGGAAGAGGTGGAAGAGAAAAAGTTTCGTCTGGATTTATACCACCGATTAAGTGTGATATTGATAAAGGTTCCATCGCTCAACGAGCGTAAATCGGACATTCCTATACTGGTGAAGCACTTCATTGCCGAACTGAGTAATGAGTATAATCAGGCAGAGAAAGATATTGATAAAACCGCTTTAGACGCTCTGCAGAAGTATAATTGGACAGGTAATATACGCGAGCTGAAAAATGCAGTAGAGCGACTGATCATTTTTGCAGATAAGAAAATAACGAAGAAAGAAGTAGATACCTACATCTTCCAGAAATAAATAAAGGCTCGCATTGCGAGCCTTTATTGTATGCTTCATTGTGAATTTATAATCTCTTATACACCTACCATAAGTGGCATTAATAGCATAAGTATATCTTCATTTTCTGCTTTCTCTGTAGGTTTGAATATACCCGCGCGTGTAGGAGTGCTTAGGTCTACTTCTATCTCATCGCCAGCCATGTTGCCCAGCATCTCTACCATTAGCTTTGCGTTGAAGGCTATTTTCATATCCTCACCGTTATACTGGCAGGTAAGTGTCTCTTTACCTTCGTAAGAGAAGTCTATATCCTGTGCACTTAGTGTCACAGAGTTACCATTTATCTCTAATACAACCTGATTGGTGGTCTTATTGGCAAATATGCTCACCCTGCGCAATGCACTGATGAAATCATTTCTATTGATGCTTAGCTTATACGGGTTGTCTGTAGGTACTACAGCCTTATAATCAGGGAAGCGTGCATCTATAAGTCTACAGCTCATGCTTAGCTTTTCGCTCTTTACAAACATGTGGCTGCTGTTGTAAGATATTTCCAAAGCACTATCGTCAGACGGTAGTGTAGCACGTAATTGTTGCAATGGCTTTTTAGGCACGATGAAACCTTCTTCTTTAGGGCAGCTGATGTCTGTTCTGCTAAACTTAACCAACCTGTGTGCATCTGTTGATACGAAGGTTAGCCTGTCTTTTGCCATTTCGAAGTATACACCTGTCATTGCAGGGCGAAGTGTATCGTTACTTACAGCAAAAAGTGTATTGTTGATGCTCTCTATCATAGCCATAGATGATAGTGTAAAGTTGGTAGTCTCACCCGGTGCCGGTTCTTTAGGAAAATCATCAGCCTTCTCACCACCTATCTTGTACTTACCTACATCGCTGGACATTTCTATAGAAAGGTCTTTCTCGCTAACGCTGAAAGTTATCGGTTGCTCAGGAAGGTTCTTCAGGTAGTCCATCAGTATTTTTGAAGGGATACAGATACGACCATCTCCGTTGGCATCGTTTACGTCCATCTCTACACGCATCATGGTCTCCAGATCAGTAGCTGTAAGAGTAAGCGTATTGCCCTTAAGCTCAAAAAGAAAGTCTTCTAAAACTGACAAAACAGTATTCGCACTGATAACCCCGCTTATCTGCTGGAGGTTCTTCAACAAAGCTGTAGATGTGACTATAAAACGCATTTACGATAAAAATTTAGATGCAAACAAAGATAGTCGTTTGCATATATTATCACTCCCGCTGTGGATATTCTCCGTATTACTGTGGATAAGCCCGAAATGCTAGTTTTTACCCTTATGATAAGGGTGTAACACTACTGTTATTTTGATGGTACCTTCATTATCCCGATAGTTGCTCGGTGGTCCTTCTAGGCAGTCTGCAAAGCCTATGTGCAGTTCTTCAGCATCTCTGGGTACATAGAACTCTTGAGTTTTACCTTCATGATTGATACCATCGCCAATAAAGAACACACGGTTGAGTGTTGGTTCAAAAGTAGGTTCGTTTTCCAGTTTTGTATAATCAAGGGCGGGGTAAGGTGTATCTAGCCTCGAGTCTTCGCTGGTGAACACACCCGTTAAGAACATCACTTTTTCTCTATGTACAATACCTGTTAAGGGGCCTACTTCAAGTACGTTGGTATTATGACCATATTTGCCGCCATCTGCATTGTAATATGTGCTGTCTTCATCTCCAAAACAGCTAACCTCTCCTGAGGCATTTTCAAACGTTACTATTCTTATGCCTCTGACATCAAGTGTTATATTTTTTTCGCCTGCACCACCGCGCACATACTCCTTATTCAGAATCTCATGGTAGTACACATTTGCTTTTGCAGATACTTCAATATCCTGTTTGATAACTTCTTGTGCATGTGCATCAGAAATGAAAAAACATACAGCTACAGTAACAATAGGTTTCAGGTTCATGTGCATCCATTTATAGTAAATATAACACATTTAACGTAAATAAACAGTTATATAACGTATTATTACGTCAATCTTCCCCTTACCTATATATTGGCTGGATATCAGAAGCTACAAAATTCCTTTTACAGCATTGATCACCTCTTGAAGTTGGCTTGGATCTTGTCCGCCTGCTGTAGCCAGTGTTTTTTGACCACCGCCACCACCTTTTATAAGCGGAGCTACGTGTTTTTTAATGATAGTATTGGCATCTAACTCTTTTGCAGCTACTACTTTTTCATCCACACCGATAGCTACAAATGCCTTACCGTCTATGTTTGCACATAGCACTACTACGTGGTCATTCACATGATGCTTGACGTCAAAGCAAAGTTTCTTTAAAGCATCAGCAGAGCCTACTTCTACTATATCAGCTACAAAGTTGATATCGCCTACTACCTCATCTTTTTGTAAAACTTCATTGCGTATAGCTACTAGCTGGCGAGCCTCAAGACGTTCAGCGTGTTTTTCGAGAGCAGCTTTCTCTTCTTGTAGCTTTTCAACAGCTTTTAGCGGATCTTTTGCATTTTTCAATGCTTCTTTAAGCTGGTGTAGTAAGTTCAGATTATCATTAATGTATGCTTCTGCTGCTGTACCGCTTACTGCTTCTATACGGCGTACACCGGCAGCTACTGCACTCTCATGTTTTATCTTAAACATTCCCAGCTGACCGGTAGCACCTACATGCGTACCACCACAAAGCTCAATAGAATATTCAGGGTCAATGATCACTACACGCACTTTATCGCCATACTTCTCACCAAACAATGCCATAGCACCCATGTTTACAGCTTCATCTTTAGCCATCTCTTTGATCACTACCGGATGGTTCTCACGTATCTTCTCGTTCACCAGTTTTTCTATCTGTGCTATTTCGTCGTCAGTTACTTTAGCAAAGTGAGAAAAGTCGAAACGCAGATGCTCCTCATTTACTAATGAGCCTTTTTGTGCCACATGCTCGCCCAGTACTTTTCTGAGTGCTGCGTGTAACAGGTGGGTAGCACTGTGGTGTATTTCTGTATCTCGTCTTCTGCTTTGGTTCACCTGAGCGTGCACCTCACCCTCAAGGCTGGCAGGTATCTTATCTGTAAAGTGAATGATCAGGTCATTCTCTTTCTTAGTATCAAATATGCTGATGGTATCTGTACCAAGTGTAAGTGTTCCTTTATCACCTACCTGTCCGCCACTTTCTGCGTAGAAAGGTGTTTTGTCCAATACCAGTTGGTATAGTTCTTTCTTTTTGGCTTTTACCTTGCGGTAGCGTAGCACCTGTGCTTTTGCTTCAAGACTGTCGTAGCCTACAAACTGTACAGCGCTGCTGTCATTCAGTATTACCCAGTCTTCTGTATCTAATGCTGTTGCAGCACGGCTACGGTCTTTTTGTTGTTGTAGCTCTGCTTCAAAACCTTTCAGGTCTACATCATAGCCTCTTTCTTTTGCTATCAGTTGTGTCAGGTCTATCGGGAAACCGTAAGTATCATTCAACTCAAATGCTACTGCACCTGAGATAGTTTTACTACTTCCTTCGGCAGTTATCTCATCTACTTTCTTCAGTCCCTTGTCCAGCGTTTTCAAAAAAGCATCTTCTTCCTCTTTCACTACTTTGGTCACCAGCTCCAGCTGATTGTGCAACTCTGGGAATACGCCGTGAAACTGTTTTGCCAGTTGTGGCAGTAGCTGATTCAGTAATGGTTGCTTATAGTCTAAGTAAGAGTAATAGTAACGCACCGCCCTTCGTAAGATGCGGCGTATCACATAGCCTGCTCCGTTGCTTGATGGTAGCTGACCATCGGCTATGGTAAAGGCAATAGCACGTATATGATCTGCTATTACGCGGAAGGCTACATCCTCTTTACTATCAGTATTGTTGTATTTCTTTTTAGTGATCTTTTCCAGCTCGCCAATAGTATTGGTAAACAGATCGGTATCGTAGTTGCTTTGCTTGCCTTGCAATACACGCACCAATCTTTCAAGACCCATACCTGTATCTACATGCTTGGCAGGCAGGTGTTTCAGGCTGCCGTCTTTCTGACGGTTAAACTCCATGAATACGTTGTTCCAAATCTCTATCACCTGAGGGTGGTCTGCATTCACCAGTGTTTTGCCATCTACCTGTGCACGCTCTTCGTCGCTACGGCAGTCTATATGTATCTCACTACACGGGCCGCATGGACCAATATCGCCCATCTCCCAGAAGTTGTCTTTCTTATTACCGTATAGGATCCTGTCTTCTGGTATCCATTTTTTCCAGTAGTCAAATGCTTCCTGATCTTTAGGCAGGTTGTCGGTCTTATCTCCTTCAAATACGGTAACGTACAGCTTGTCTTTATCTATTTTGTATATCTCTGTCAGTAGCTCCCAGCTCCATGCTATGGCTTCTTCCTTAAAGTAGTCGCCAAAGCTCCAATTACCCAGCATCTCAAACATGGTGTGGTGGTAAGTATCTACACCCACCTCTTCCAGATCGTTATGCTTACCACTCACACGCAAACATTTCTGAGTATCTGCCACACGCGGATTAGGCGACTGCTGATTGCCCAAAAAGTAGTCTTTAAACTGGTTCATACCCGCATTGATGAACATCAGCGTAGGGTCGTTCTTCACCACTATCGGTGCAGACGGCACTATGGTATGTCCTTTTTCTCGGAAAAAATCTAAAAACTGTTGGCGTATCTCGTTGGCAGTAAGCATGTACAATAATTATATGGCTGCAAAAGTAAAGAAAAAGAAAGTGGTGTGTAATCTATTGCCGGGCTTTCTTATTTTGTTACTCATGAAAATAAAAGCTTCTTTAATAGCTTGTATACTTATCATATCAATTGCTGCTATATACCGTTTTCAGCATCTACCTGACCAGCGTGAAGATTTGAAAGTAACTACCTGGGATGCTCTTGGGTATTACTCCTATGCACCGGCTTTTATAATATATAAAGAGCACAAGAAGCTTGATTGGCTATCCAAAATGGAGGAAAAGTACTCTTTGTCAGCAGGCGACTTTTACCAGGCACAAAAATGTAGGAATAATAATAATAGAGTATTTAAGTATTTGGGTGGTGTCTCTATGATGCAATTGCCGTTTTTTCTATTAGCGCATTATGCAGCACCCGGGTTAGGATATTTACAAGACGGCTATTCAGCCCCTTATCAATATGCTATGGTTTTGGCGGCACTGTTCTATGCCTTTTTAGGGCTTATTGTGTTACGAATAGTACTAGGCTATTTTTTTGATGATTTTGTTGTTACAACTGTCTTATTACTTGTAGCACTAGCTACAAACTTTATGCAATATGTAGCTATAGACTCAGCAATGAGTCATGTATATATTTTTCCTCTTTACGCACTGATACTTCTTGCAACTATTAGGTGGCATAAAAATCCTTCTGTCTTTTGGGCAATAGCAATAGGTTATATAATTGGCTTGGCTACTATTTGCCGCCCTACAGAAGCGATCATGTTGTTTATTCCTCTTTTTTGGGATACCACTACAAAAGAGATGGCAAAGAATAAATGGCAGCTGGTAAAAAGAAACAGGTCTCATATAGTATATGCTGCTCTGGGAGGGCTGTTAGGCATATTACCTCAATTATTGTACTGGAAATCAGTAACGGGAAGCTGGATATATGATGTAGGTAGTGCATGGGATTTTCTTACACCACATTTCAGAGTGTTATTCGGTCCTGAAAAAGGATGGTTCATATATACACCTGTAACTATATTGTTTGTAGCAGGTATGTTCTTAATGAAAGGACGAAATTTTAAAAAATCAGTATTATGGTTTTGTTTATTGAATATCTACATCATTATATCCTG
The DNA here is from genome assembly GCA_964531655.1 of uncultured Flavipsychrobacter sp. Taxonomy (GTDB): domain Bacteria; phylum Bacteroidota; class Bacteroidia; order Chitinophagales; family Chitinophagaceae; genus UBA5543. Next base: position 151,840 of record CAZHDM010000003.1, on the reverse strand, counting down.
GAGAGACTGGCAGTATGGAGGGGCTTATAGTACAAGAGCATTAGTACAAAGCTACCCAGTATTTGCACTGGCAATTGGTTCATTCATTCATCATATCAAAGAGAAAAAAATCAGGTGGTTGTTCTACACTGTAGCGATATATCTGGTAGTCGTTAACTTTTTTCAACTGCAACAATATAATGCAGGTATACTCCACCATAGAGATATGAATTGGCGCTATTATGGTGCTATTTATTTAAACCCTTCGCCCACGTCCGCAGAAGTGAGCCTGATGGATACAAAAGAGCTATTGAGCAATAAAAGCGGCTATAAAAGTGTAACGATTGCAAGTATAGACAGTACACTTGATATTCAATTCCCCCACCATGGCTCAAAGACAATCTTTACGACAGATATAAATAAACCTAAGGGTGCAGAAGCATGGTTGGTGATAAAAGCAACTATAGACCCATACGATGGTTTTTGGGGTGGCAGGCTACAGACCATGTTGCACTATAACGATACGTCAAAAGTATCTTCAATAAGATTATACTCACCACTTGGCAGGCCAAGACAATGGAACAATTACGAAATGCATATGCGTGTACCTGACAACTTTAAAACGGGCGAACTATCTATACAGCTCAATAGAGATAACGGACACTTTATAGGCAAGCTCAAAGACTTTTCAGTAGAGCTATACAGTAGGCCATAAGCAGATATCCTAAGTAAGGTTTAGGTTTTACTATTTTACTAAAATCTGAACCTCAACCCTATTCTGAAAGGCAGGTAAAAGTCGTCTTGAGAATATGAATATTCATCTGAGCGTATATATGATCGCTTGGTAGGAGAGTTAACTACATAAATATCTATCGCCTCATCGTAGATGACATGACGCGTTTTCACTGCTATCTCACCGTTTACTGATATAAAGTCATATACTTTTACAATGATACCGCCTTGTACCCCATAGTCAATACCGTTGCCTTTTACATCTCTATCTGTAGTTATATTCAGGTAAGACGTTGTTGAGTACTCGCCCTCGTATGTTGTATACCCCACATTGACGCCTGCATAATATGAGAACCAGTTTCCATTCTGAATTTTGTTGAATACTATATGGGGAGTTTTATAAGTGGTTTTGCTCTCCGTCTTAGGTATGGTATTGAATACTTCCATATCATACCCTGCACCCAGCTGCCATCCTCTAAAGTTTACATAAGCTCTTACCTGCGGAAAGTATACTGTTGCCACAGGGTCGTTCTTCATTACGAAATCATTTTTGAGGTCAAAAGCTCTGCCCGCAAGCAGGCTTATTTCAAACACAGGTTCTTCTGGCGAGGAGAAACGACCGAAGTTAGTATGTGCAGCAGTAGAGAATGATGATAAGAGCAATACTGCAAATAATAAATGCTTCATTGATAGTTAAGTTAGCTTTCGCGCAAAAGTAAAGTATATAGCTGACGGTTAATAAAAAAGACAACACAATGGTGTTACCTTTTAGGATTGATGTTGGAAGTTTTTAAAACCTCCACCTGAAGCCGATCTTCGACGGAAAGTACAGCTCCTGAGTATGCTCCGGTGTATAACTACCATCAAATTTGTATTCATTATTAATGACGCTGTAGTTCTTTACTTTGTTCCATGCCTCTACATAGCGTACACAGGTTTCAGCAGTTAGGGAGAAGTGCTTGCCCAGATCGTAAACGATGCCGGCCTGTGCTCCTGCCATATAGCCTTTGCTCATTCTGTTCTTGTAAAACGATGCAAACCGTTGTATGGTAAAGATATTAGCATAGCCTGCCGACACACCCGCATAGAGGCATACCTTGTTCATCTGTAGCGTTCTGTTAAGTATGGCATGTGGTATCAATAATAGAGGGTCACCACCTATTATGTCAAAATCTACACCTGCGCCCAGTTGCATTCTGCCGAAGTTTCGGTACAGGCTTACGGTGTTGAAGTCGCCGATGTACATCCCGTTCAGCAGTTCTCCGTCTGAGGTGAAGGCGATGCCTCCCGTAGCACTGAGCTCATATCTGTGGTTGGGTGCTTTTGATGGTCTTACTTTAGGAGATTGAACCTCCTGTGCTGTGCCGCATAGCGGTAATGCAGCCAATAGTAGTACGAGTAGCTTGTTCATAAGGTTGTTTTAGGATGAATATTATTCGACAGGAATATTTGCAGCGGGGTTGGTAGGGTGGTGTTAAAGTTTTTTGTGATGTGTAGATAAGCTAACTCTAATTATTTTATACAAAAAAATTTAGTTCGGAAGTTCTTGATTTTTTATATCGTTAATTGCTTCAAGTAACTTTATAGTAGCATTCCCGTCAAGCTCAGTACCATTATATCTTACTTCAAACAGTCCTTGCAGGTTAGAAGGAAGCTGTACCCCATCTTTAACAAGTAAGATAAACCTCCTGCCAAATAAGGCCATCGCTGCACCTATCTCTATTAAAACATTGGAATTAATTACTGTATGATGTTTAGCTTCTGTATCTATTAAGGTTTTTTCATCTTCAACATGTATGATCGCAGCGCCACAAGACCTCATGTCATTCATTACTTTGTCTGGCACAGGTTGTGAAATGGACGTTTTTTCAACAGAAACAATAGCATCCATCTCTCCAAAAGAAAGAAGTTTTTTTATTGGCTCAATAAATTTGGTGTTTTTTCCGTGAGTAATAAAAACTCTTTTGTGTCTAGCATCGGTTTGTTTTTCCTCCCGAACATCTTTTGAGATTTTAATAGCTCCTACTTCAGGAGGAGGAGCACTTTCATCTTCAATACCTATTATATCATCTCCATTATCGTCTATTTCATTGTCTTTTTGCGGGAGATCTTTTACATCAACCTGTAATTCTATAAATTTTTTTCCTTTGATGTCTATTATCAAGCCTAAACCTTCTCCAACTTCTAGCATCATAGAGAAAATCTCATCAAGTTTGTTTGATGGTACTCCCATTTCCTCTAAAACATTTTTTGCTATATTATCCTTCGGGATTTGAGAACCATTATACTTCTTAAAAAATTCACCAGTTATTCTTGGTTTAAGAAATGCCTCAATCTTGGCTAGCGAATCATCTCCTTCCTTTGTAGGCTTTAATATTCTTTTAGCTAAGGGTTCAACAGCAATAAGGTCAGCGTAAGCCCCTCCATTAGTCAATCCATAGGCAATTGCAGTTCCACATAGATAACGAAAAGTGCCAGAACTTGGAGTTACACCTAGTGCTTGAGCAACTTTAAGAGGGCTAGCAGGTTCACCAGCATAATTTTCAATAATAGCTCTAGGGATTTCTAATGCTTTTTCAATACTCAGTCCAGGTACTTCACTTTGTGAAATATATTTCTTTTTAGTTTTTGCATTTTGATTTTGTGTAGTACCATTATTGGATTTTTTTTGGGAGGTAGCTTTCTTAGACATTTGCGAATAGTTGTGATAGTAAATATAAATATTTGATGGGTGTAAAAAAAAGGGTAAAAACACCCTATCACCCTTCCATCATCTCCTTCGCCTTTTGCATGGCTTGTATGGTCTTGTCTTTAAAATACTTGGTAGCTACAGGTAGCATCAGCTTTGCCCACATGGCATCTTTCAGTACTATCTTATTTACCTGCGTCCATAAGGTGCCGCCATTCTGTTCCTCATACTCCCAGGATACCTCACCGCCGCTCTCCATCATTTGAGATACTACATCCGTCATGGCAAGGCTGGTCTTATGCGGTCGGTCTTCCTGCTGGTAACGCAGCGTCATGGTAGAGCCGTCTTTAGCTACGGTGGTCACTACACGGTGGGGAGTAGTCTCTACTACAGTCGCCTCTTTTATCAGGCTATCCCACAAGGGGCGCTTGTTGTAGTCCTGCGTAAAGTCGTACACCACCTCAGGTGGTTGTGCTACAAATATGCTTTCCTCTACAGTGATGATGTTGCTCATGCAGTTGCAAAATACAAAATCCTATCAGCTATCTGTATGAATAAAAATGCGTATATTTGTTATGATAAAATGCTCTTTGAACAGGGATAAACAGGCCGCTATCAGTCTGTATTTTTGGAAAGTTGTTGCAAAAAGAAAAAATCGCGATCTCACAACAAAATGCAACAATTTACCGCAGGTGTCAATCTTAAGAAATCATTAGCTAATCTTACTGCCTGCTATTCAATACATTAAACTTATATTTGAACTGTGAGCTTTATTTATCCCTTATTCCTCATTGCAGGTGTGGCGTTAGCTATACCCGTCATCATTCACCTGTTCAATCTGCGCAGGTACAAGACGGTATACTTTCCGCATACCCGCTTTTTGAAGAATATACAGCTGCGCTCACAAAAGTCTTCGCAACTGCGCTATAAGTGGCTGCTGGCATTGAGGCTATTGTTCCTCACTTTCCTGATACTGGCTTTTGCACAGCCGTTCTTTATCAATAAAGATCAGCAAACAACAGGCAAGCGGCTACAGGCTATCTATATAGACAACTCTGGCAGCATGTCTTTAAAGAAGGGGCAGCAGCGCGTACTGGATATCGCTAAGCACACAGCACGCCGTCAGGTAAAGGCAGCAACACCGGGTACTAAGTTTGTACTGCTCACCAATGATAAGCCAGTTAGCTACAGGCCTATGCCTGCAGATAAAGTATTATTGGCATTGGCTAATATCGAGCTATCTGCCAGACCCAAAACAGCTGAGCAGGTATTGTCATCGCTGAAGAACATCATGCAGTCTGAGGCCGTAGCAGATGCAGACCTGTACTACTATTCAGACTTTCAGCAGTCGGCAGTATCATCCGTACCTGACGAGGCACTTACAGAGCATGTACGCTTTATGGCGGTACCACTTGTAGGAGATGAAGTGCCTAATGTGTATATAGATACTGCATATCTTACCTCTCCTGTATTAGAGGCAGGTGTCGGCAACCAACTGGTAGTGCGTACTAAGGTATATGGTGATCAGCCTAAAGAAGCTCCTGTACTCAACCTATCAGTAAATGGTCAGGTAAAAAGTGCTGCCACACTTAGCTTTGAGGAAGGTACAGAACGTAGTGATACACTCAGCTTCAGGGTGAACGATGCAGCATGGCAAGAAGTATTACTCACGCTCAACGATGCATCTGTCCGCTTTGACGATACCTTCAGGCTTACCGCTCGTAGTGCGCCCAACTTGTCGGTACTGGTATTGAATGAGGGTAACCTCAGTCCATACATTCAGGCAGCATTCAGAGCTTACAATGGTTTCAGGCTGAATAATGCTAATATCAATACACCACCTGAAGATTGGTCGGAGTATAGCTTGGTAATACTCAACAACTGCACACGTATTAGCAGCAGCTTGGGTAAGCGATTAGCTCAGGCACAACAGCGTGGACAGACCATATGCATCTTCCCCGGTAAGACAAGCAATACTAATGCTTTGAACGAAGGAATAAAAGAGCTGGGCGATATATCTTTCAGCGCACTGGATACAGGTACAGAGGCAGCGGTTTCTATACAGCGTGGCAGCGATCTGATAAGCAACCTATTCGAGAGTGTACCCGACAATATTCAATTGCCAACAGCTAACTGGCATTATAATATTAACGCAGGTCTACCAGCTAATCAACAGTCTGTGCTTAGCTTCAGAAATGGTGACCCGCTTTTTGCTCATTACTCGCCTAATTTGGGAGACCTGTATATATTGTCTACAGGTATAGAGCCACAGGCCGGTAACTTTGCTTCCAGTTACTTCTTTGCACCCTTTTTGTATCAGATGGCCATACAGACAAACGGAGGTAATGCATATGCACTAACGCTAGGTAGCAACCAGCCTGCTTACTTGTCATTGCAGCAAGCCAATGAGCGTAATATGATACGCATTATAGATGGTAACAGAGATGCTATACCATCGCAGCGTACGCAAGGTATAGGGCTTAATGTGTATGTAGATGATGTGGTTACTTCTGCAGGGTATTACCCCCTTGTAGCAGACAATACAGATACTACGACTATTGCGGTTAATCTGGACAGGGCAGAGTCTGACCTTAGTATGGCAGACATGAGCAACCTGAAAAGCAGGTGGCAAAATGTAGATATGCAGATAATAGATGCAGACGATATTACAAGTGCATCTAACACAACAGGTTGGGATGGTTTCCCGCTTTGGAAAGTTTGTGTTATTTTAGCTCTGATAATGCTGGCTGCCGAAACATGGGTTTTGGCAAACAGTCTTCGCAAACCAACCGCAGCTACGCAATAGCCATATATGCAAGTGCACATCCGACAGGCTAAGGTATCAGACATATCGTCTGAGTTTCATAATAAGTTAGTTGATATTACTATTAAAGATGGTGTCATCACCAAGATAGGTGCTGCTGCTAAAAAGTCTCATGATAGTAGTATCGAGATAGATAAGAAGGTGGTATATACCTGTGAGAAAGGGGAAGGTCCTTTACACGTTAGTCAGGGCTGGGTAGATGTACTTGCTGACTATAGAGAGCCGGGTTATGAGCAGAAAGAAACTATAAAAACAGGTTTACAAGCTGCAGCTGCGGGGGGATTCACTGATGTCTGCCTTGTGCCGAATACAGACCCTACCGTAAGTACAAAGTCGGTCATAGAATATGTACTGAATAAAGCTACTGGTAATGTGGTGAACGTTCATCCTCTGGGTAGTATCTCAAAGGATATAAAAGGCGAAGCCCTCGCAGAGATGATGGATATGCAGGCACATGGTGCATTAGCTTTTACAGATGGCTGGAAACCGGTGCAGAACGCTAACCTTATGTTGAAAGCATTAGAGTATGTAAAGGCTTTTGATGGAACGCTGATACAGGTTCCTGAAGATAGCTCAATAGCCTCAGGAGGGTTGATGCACGAGGGTGAAATGTCTACACACTTGGGTATGCCAGGCATTCCCAAAGAGTCTGAGACTATAATCATATATAGAGATATACAGTTACTACGATATACTGATTCAAAGTTGCACATCACAGGTGTGTCTACAGCAGAAGGTGTAGATATGATACGCAAGGCAAAGAAGGAAAAGCTGAATATATCTTGCTCTGTTACACCATATCATCTTGCTTTAACAGACCAGTCACTATCCAGTTATGATAGTATGTTCAAGGTCTCACCGCCACTACGTAGCGAAAAAGACAGACAAGCTTTGATAAAAGGTCTGAAAGATGGTACGATAGATTGTATCGCATCACATCATCGTCCGCATGAGTGGGATGCTAAGACCAAAGAATTTGAATATGCAGCTTACGGTATGAATGTACAGGAGCTTGCATATTACATCACAAACGAAGGTGTGTCGGATAAAGTAGAGCTTGAAAGAATAGTTGATGCCCTAGCTAACAAACCAAGAGCGTTGTTTGGGCTGTCTTCAGCTACTATAGCAAAAGGTAACCAGGCAATATTATCTTTATTTACAAGTAAGGGAGGTACTACAGTATCTGATATGAGATCAGCATCTAAGAACAACCCTTTTATTGGAAAAGAATTACCGGGCAAGGTAATAGGTATAATAAACAATAACCACTCACATATAACTCATTAAGCATGGTACAAACACATAAAACTTACGGGCTGCTTACAGCTTTGGCTATGATAATAGTAGGTGTTATAATGCATATTACTAATGTTGCATACACTACTAAGTGGGCAAGTTGGGTAAGCTATATCCCATTCCTTATTGGTATTATACTAAACGCCAATGCTTTCTCTAAAGCAAATGGAGCAAATATTACTTTCGGTCAAGCATTTAGCAGTGGTTTTAAAGCTTGTGCTATAATAGCCTTGTTACTTATAGTGTGGTCTTTACTATCTGTCTATGTAGTATTCCCTGATATGAAGGAGAGGTCAATACAAATGGCTATCGATCAAATGAATGAGCAACCCGGAATGACTGATGAGCAGATAGATGCTGCTGTAAGTATGACCAAAAAGTTCTACTTGCCATTTTTGATTGGTGGAGCTGTATTTGGAACAATGTTTTTCGGTGCTATATTTTCACTTATAGGTGCTGCTATAGCTAAAAAGAACCCTGTTCAGCAACAAGGTCAACCTTCATAGTAAATAACCGTATTTTTGCCTCCCATGCAGATAGACATTAGTATAGTCATACCCTTATATAACGAAGATGAGTCACTGCCAGAACTTGCGGAGTGGATCGAGCGTATGTGCGGAGAACACGGCTATACTTATGAGGTGATCATGGTAGATGATGGAAGTACCGACAATAGTTGGGATGTAATAGAAGAGCTATGTACTAGCAACCCACATATTAAGGCTATCAAGTTCCAAAGAAATTATGGTAAAAGTGCTGCATTGAACGAAGGTTTTAAAGCTGCAAAAGGTAATGTAGTTTTTACCATGGATGCAGACCTGCAGGATAGTCCTGATGAAGTTCCTGAAATGTATCGCATGGTTACTGTAGATGGGTTTGATTTGGTGAGTGGCTGGAAAAAAGTACGTTACGATAATGCCCTGACAAAAAACCTACCATCTAAATTGTACAATGGAGTAAACAGATGGATATCCGGTATTAAACTACATGACATGAACTGTGGTTTAAAAGCTTATCGTAGGAATGTAGTAAAGAGCATAGAAGTATATGGTGAAATGCACCGCTTTATCCCTGTTTTGGCAAAGGCTGCTGGCTTCAGACATATAGGCGAAAAGGTAGTGCAACACAGACCCAGAAAGTACGGTGTTTCTAAGTTCGGTCTTGAGCGCTTTATCAATGGTTTTTTAGATCTGCTATCTGTACAATTCATCAGTAAGTTTAGTAAGAAACCTATGCACCTTTTTGGTTCGCTGGGTATGCTTATGTTTATTATTGGTTTTGTAATAGTTACTTGGTTAGGTGTGGAGAGGTTTATAATCGGTGCTAATTATGGTTTGACCAATAAAGTAACCTTCTATGTTGCGCTAACTACAATGATATTAGGTACTCAATTCTTTCTTGCAGGTTTTCTGGCTGAGCTCATTTCGCGCTCTGCATCAGATAGGAACCAATACTTAATAGAAGAAAAAATAGGCTTAAAGAAATAGTCTAATATCCTGCTATTCAAACTGATAAGCTGCTTCTAATAATATCGTTTAAATTTTCATATTAACATTTTTGATGCTCGACTGTTGTAATAGGTATAACAACATCAAGATTAAACTAATATGGAAAAGAGAATATTCGGTGTTTTACTTACACTATTAGGCATAGGAGGTTTGATATATACTGCGGTAGAATTTTCACAAGGTGGTAATATTAAAAGTATGATCATTTTTGGTGTACTGGGTGCACTGTTTTTCTTTTCAGGTGTAGGCCTCATACGCAACACAAAAGATATCAAGAAAGCTAACGAAGAAGTAAGCTAAATATAAAAGAAGAACCCCTGTGTTTTATGTAAAACACAGGGGTTCTATATCAAAAAGTACTAATTACATATTCCTTCTGTACTGGCCGCCTACGTCAAACAGCGCTTTTGTTATCTGACCAAGTGAGCAGTACTTAACAGTTTCCATCAACGCCTCAAATATATTCTCATTGTTGATGGCAGTTTGCTGTAGCTTCTGTAGTTGTTCCTCACCTTTATCTCCGCTGCGCTTCCAAAGATTTTTTACTGTAGCTATCTGGAATTCTTTTTCTTCTGTAGTAGAGCGAATAACCTCACCAGGAATTACTGTAGGTGACCCTTTACTACTTAGGAATGTATTTACACCTATTATCGGAAACTCTCCTGTGTGCTTAAGTGTTTCGTAGTAAAGACTTTCTTCTTGAATCTTTCCACGTTGGTACATAGTTTCCATAGCGCCTAATACACCGCCACGTTCAGTAATACGATCAAACTCTGTAAGTACAGCTTCTTCTACAAGATCGGTAAGCTCTTCTATAATGAATGAGCCCTGAAGTGGATTTTCATTCTTAGCTAATCCAAGCTCTTTATTAATGATAAGCTGTATAGCCATTGCACGACGTACGCTTTCTTCAGTAGGTGTCGTAATAGCTTCATCGTAAGCATTTGTATGCAGTGAGTTACAGTTATCATATATGGCGTACAATGCCTGTAGCGTAGTACGAATGTCATTAAAATCAATTTCCTGAGCGTGCAGTGAGCGACCAGAAGTTTGAATATGGTACTTCAGCATTTGAGAGCGCTCATTACCTCCATACTTATGCTTCATGGCCTTAGACCATATTCTACGTGCAACACGACCTATAACGCTGTATTCAGGGTCGATACCATTACTGAAGAAGAACGATAAGTTTGGTGCAAACTCATCTATATGCATACCACGGCTCAGGTAATACTCTACAAATGTGAAGCCATTACTTAGTGTAAATGCGAGCTGGGAGATCGGGTTGGCACCTGCTTCTGCTATATGGTAACCACTAATAGATACAGAGTAGAAATTACGTACACCCTTATCGATAAAGTATTGTTGTACATCTCCCATCACTCTCAGAGAGAACTCAGTAGAGAAGATACAAGTATTCTGTGCCTGATCTTCTTTAAGAATATCTGCCTGCACTGTACCTCTTACAGACCTCAGGGTATCTTCTTTGATCTTTTGGTATACATCAGCTGGTAATACCTGGTCACCTGTCACGCCTAATAGCATTAGTCCTAAACCATCGTTACCGGCAGGTAATTCACCTTTATCTATCTTACTAAAAGTAGAAGCATTATAAACAGGGCGCTCAATGCCTTTATCTGCATATATAGCATCTATCTTTTTATTTACTTCTTCTTCCAGACCATTTTCTTTGATATAAATTTCACACTGTTGATCTATTGCAGCGTTCATAAAGAATGCTGTAATAGTAGGTGCAGGACCATTAATGGTCATAGAAACAGAGGTCTTAGGATCTGCCAGGTTAAAGCCACTGTAGAGTTTTTTAGCATCGTCAAGGCAACATACGCTCACGCCCGAGTTACCTATTTTACCATAGATGTCTGGCCTGTGTTCAGGATCTTGCCCATATAGCGTAACACTATCAAAAGCTGTACTCAGGCGCTTAGCCGGCATGTCTAAAGACACATAGTGGAAACGCTTGTTAGTACGCTCTGGTCCACCTTCTCCGGCAAACATCCTTGTCGGGTCTTCTCCCTCACGTTTGAAAGGATAGATACCTGCAGCATAAGGGAATTCTCCAGGGAAGTTCTCACTTAGTGCCCAGAATAATATTTCGCCCCATGCTTCAAACTTAGGTACAGCTACCTTTGGTACTTGAGTGTGTGATAAAGACTCAGTATGTGTCTTTATCTTCAGCTCTTTGTTACGCACCTTGAAGGTGTATACCTCATCGGTATATTTATGTTTCTTCTCTTCCCATGTATCCAACAATATCTTGTTTCTCGGGTCGAGATCCATTTCTGTTTTACTATATACTTCTTGTAGTGTTTTTATCAGCCTGTCCTTATCTTCTACACCGCTCTTCTCTAATGTGTCCATTGTCTTCTTCAGGCCGAATAGTTTTTGCGCGATATCTGATTGGTCTTTTGCCCACTGGTCGTATTTGCGATTGTTTTCAGATATTTCGCTTAGGTAGCGCGTACGATTTGGCGGGATGATGTAGATCTTCTCGCTCATCTCATTGCTGATCTCGAAAGTAGATTTAAGATCAGCGCCTGTTCTTTCAGCCACCAGGTCCATCAGCGATTTATACATCGTATTAGTACCAGGATCGTTAAACTGAGATGCAATAGTACCATATATAGGCATATCATCAACTTTCTTATCGAATAGCTGATGGTTGCGCTGATACTGCTTTTTTACATCACGTAATGCATCAATCGCTCCTCTCTTATCAAACTTGTTGATAACTACAATATCAGCAAAGTCGAGCATGTCTATCTTCTCCAACTGTGTAGCAGCACCATATTCAGGTGTCATTACATACATGCTTAGGTCGCAATGGTCTGTGATCTGTGTATCACTCTGGCCGATACCTGAAGTCTCCAGTATGATAAGATCATACTTAGCAGCTTTTAAGATATTTACAGCATCTACTATATATTTTGATACAGCTAGGTTGCTCTGCCTGGTGGCCATACTACGCATGTAAACCCTATCATTACGGATAGCATTCATGCGTATACGGTCGCCCAGTAGTGCACCACCTGTTTTACGTTTTGACGGGTCAACAGATATGATGCCTATATTCTTGTCTTCAAAATCAATTAAAAAACGACGAACTAACTCATCTACTAAAGAACTCTTTCCTGCGCCACCTGTACCTGTAATCCCTAGTATCGGTGTCTTAGAAGTCTTAGCATCCTCTTCTACTTTTTTAAGCAGCGCCTGAGTTTCCGGTAGGTCATGATAGTTTTCTGCAGCAGAAATAAGTCTTGCTATAGCCTTTGGGTTTTTATCTTTCAAGTGACCTACTTCTCCATTCAGCTGATTGCCGGTAGGATAGTCACTTTGCTTGATCAGGTCATCTATCATACCCTGTAGGCCTAATTCGCGGCCGTCATCAGGAGAATATATGCGTGTAATACCATAGTCATGAAGCTCTTTTATTTCTTCTGGCAGTATTACACCGCCGCCGCCACCAAATATCTTTATATGTCCGCAGCCTTTTTCTTTCAGCAGGTCGTACATGTATTTAAAATACTCTACATGCCCGCCTTGGTATGATGTAATAGCTATTGCATTAGCATCTTCCTGTATGGCACAGTCTACAATTTCCTGCACACTACGATCGTGACCTAAGTGTATCACTTCGGCACCACTGCTCTGCATCACACGACGCATGATATTAATAGCTGCATCGTGCCCATCAAAGAGGGATGCTGCCGTTACTATACGAACTTTATTAGTTGGTGTATATGACATATTATACTGATTCTAAATAAAATGCATGGAACTATATGAATATAGCTTATGCGAACCGTAAAGTTACGAAAAGGGGCGTTAGGAAAATAGCCTTTTGAGAGGTATAAGCACGAAAAAGCCCCGCATTTGCGGGGCTTTTATATAATGTGTTGAATAAATACTATTCGTCATCATCTTCTTCCATCATCATAGGACGAAGATCATCACCTGGCTTTACATTACCAGTTTTCTTGTGGCACTTGATGTTAAGAGAAGCACCGAAGTTAAACTGCTGACCGAATCTGAAAGCGAAGAAGCTTTGATCGATTGTTGGGTTACCAGTTGATTTAGGAACATCGTAAGATGTAGTACGGTAAGCGATATCACCAAAACCGAAGTTAAGAGAGAAGCCGTCATGGATGAACATACCGATCATTGGTCTGTAAGAAGCCATGAAACCATTGTAGTAATCGTAGTTGTAGATAATTGTCTCAGCTACTCTATTGTTAGCGAAATCTACTTGTCTTGTTTCATTTTCAGAAACATCCTGACCAGAAACATAGCTAAGGTCTAACTGACCGAAAACGTAGAATATGTTACCGAAGTAGTGAGTGTAACGATAGAATATACCTAACTGCCACTCTCTATTTTCCATTGCATTTCTGTTCCACTGGTTAGCGCTTGGAGAAGTTCTGTTCTCATCGAAGTTACTCCAAAAACCACCTTGTAAACCTAATGTGATGTGGTCGGTGAATTGGTAACCAACACCCGGGTTGATGTGCCAGTTAAAAGTTCTGCTTTCATTTCCGGCACCGGCATCAGATTGACTTCTGTAAATGCCTGCGTTACCATACTTAAGAATAGTATTTTTTTGAGCTTCAGCAGTAGCGAATGTACTAACTGCTAAAAGAGCAAGGATAAATTTTTTCATACAGATCATGCTTTTATAATGAAACAAATGTATATCGTTAAAAATAATTATGCAATACTTTAGTTAAAAAGAGAATACATTAAAAAAAATGCCATATGGCTACTTGAACCAAGAACTGTACATCACATAGTTGTTGGCTATCCGATCTACTTCGCCTTTCTGTAGTTCAGGGCTAATGTCTTTTACCTTTTTGGCAGGTACACCTGCATATATACTACCAGGTGGTATATGTGTATTTTCAAGTACTACAGCACCAGCTGCAACTATACTGTTCTCGCCGATCAGTACATTGTCCATAACAATAGCACCCATACCTATAAGTACATTATCATGTACTGTACAGCCATGAACTATTGCATTATGACCTATGGAAACATTATTGCCGAGGATAGTTTGCGTTTTCTCGTAGGTGCAATGTATACAAGCTCCGTCTTGAACGTTTACCTTGTTGCCCATTCTAATGATATTCACATCACCTCTAATCACAGCATTGAACCAAACACTGCATTCACTACCCATTTCAACATCACCAACTATAGTAGCATTTTCCGCAACAAAGCAATCTTGAGGAATTTTTGGAGATACTCCCTTTACCGGTAGTATTACGGGCATGACTATTTTTTAAACAAGTTATACTTTAGAATGCAGAAAATGGCTCTAAACCCATCTTTCCAGCCTATTTTCTTACCTTCTTCATAAGTTCTGCCATAGTAAGAGATACCTACTTCATATATCCTGATCTTAGGAATACGAGATATCTTAGCGGTAACTTCAGGCTCAAATCCGAATCGCTTTTCTTCCAGCTTGATATTTTGGATAATATCAGTCCTGAATAGTTTATAGCAAGTCTCCATGTCTGTTAGGTTCAGATTGGTGAACATATTAGACATGAATGTAAGCATAGCATTACCAATTGAGTGCCAGAAAAAGAGTATCCTATGTGGATTGCCACCCATGAAGCGAGAGCCGTAGACTACATCAGCAAAACCGTTAACTATAGGTTTTAAGAGATGGTTATATTCTTGCGGATCATACTCAAGGTCAGCATCCTGAATAAGTACATAGTCGCCTTTAGCATTGCTGATACCGGTATGTAATGCGGCACCTTTACCTTGGTTAACCTCATGTTTGTAATAGCTGATAGGGAGGTCAGGGTTTTCGCTTTGGTATTTTAAGATAGCATCATGTGTGTTGTCTTTAGAACAATCATTGACAATGATAACCTCTTTTTGCATACCGTCGATCAAAACAACCTCTTTCACCTTGTTCAGGATAAGATGTATAGTTGCCCCTTCATTATATGCGGGTATTACTATAGATAATGTTTTGCTCATCTTTAATCGTTAAAATATTCGGTAAAAGTAGGCATAGCAATTGATATTTGGTAATAAGCAATGAATAGTTATAAGATAATATATGTAGCTGTAGTGCTATTTATTATGAATATATGCTTAGGATTAATATTAAATAAATGGTAATTGTTGGGGATAAGTATCAATAATGTCTTGCAAAGAGTTCAATTGTCTATTTTAGCCGCTGCGTAATACCACGTCATGAAGAAACAGCATGTAGTACAAGTGCCATTTTTGTTGATCATAATTTTCCTTGCCATTTTCAGTGATTGGGAGTATGATGAGGCATGGACCTTTATGGCAGTAAAAGATAACTCTCTGAAAGAGTTGTTATCTTATTACCCATATTATTACGCTAATAATCACATTATCAACTCTACGTGGTTCCTGCTACTAATTAAGGTCTTTGGGACACATCATCCTTTCTTTTTTAGGTTACTATCTATTATTTCATTTTTTGTATATGCACACTACATCATAAAAGTAGTGGAGTATAAAGCAGCTAAAATAATTGACATTTGGGCTGTAATATTTTTCTTACTGCCATATATAGGCTTTTTTGCTTTAGGTAGAGGATATGCTATGGCTATAGCATGTTTTGTGGCAGCATATTACTATTTCGAAGTATACCATAAAGACAGGTATGTAACCACTTACTTGTTATTTGTAGTGTTTGGTACGGTGGCATCATTGGCATTATTCTCTTTTATGTTCGGGGTAGCTGCAATGTTTGCACTAATACTTTTCTATGAGCTATCAGGCGCGTTAAAGAAAACCATACATCACTCAAGTAAAGATGTAGCCCTGAAGTTGGCTATATCATTAATATTTGGTGTAGCACTCGTATACATATACTACTGCGGCAAGATCATTAATGAGTATGATAAAAACATAATAGGTGCAGAAAGTCTTTTAGTGAATGGTACATTATCATCCATAATCTCTTACCTGTCTCTTCAAGATTTTGTATCACTCAAATGGTTTTCAATAATAAGATTGGTATTTATGGGAAGCTTGTTGCCTGTCATATACATATTTATAAAGAACAAGCTGCTGAGCAAAGAAGTAATTGTAATAGCGGTGTCTCTTTTGTTGATAGTGGTAAGCCACTATGCTTTTGGTAGTTTATACCCTATGAGTCGCTCGGTTACATATATCATTGCCTTATTCTACATACGAGTATATATCTACTACTTAAAAGACAAAAAGCTCTTTTTCTATTCGCATTTTGCGGTGCTATCAGCAACAGGAGTAATCGTGATATTTCTATTAGTACAATCTGCTTTGCTAAAGTCGGGCAGTGAAGCACTTGCATTTATGATGGGTAAAGGAAATACAACACTATATATGGATAGTAAAAATGACAATATCACTATCTATAACGAACAGGTATACAACTCAAAAGTAAATGTAGTACGACTGGGGAATGCTGATGCGTTTATAGAAAATCTGCCTCAAGTACAATATTGTTTGGTAGAGAGAGAGCAGGTGATAGAGGTGCTAGCTAAAGATAAAGCTTATGAAGAGGTAATGAGAACACAGGCAGGAATACTGTATAAAAAGAACCGGTAGCTATTTATTACTTTGTAGCTGTGTTATCTGTATGTACCCTATTTATTCTAAGTAAAAATGAAAAAGACTTTTATATTACTATTACTTAATGTAATTCTTTTCATTGTTTATTATTATGTATTTGCATGGCTTAAAGATGCTTACCCGCTACCGCAAATATCTTGGGATAGTAACTATTATATCCGCTCAGCCTTTAATACAGATTATGGTTTAAGACCGTCGGGCTATCCTTACTTTCTTAGTATGCTGTATGATCTATCGCCAACATTAGATCAGGTAGTAAATGCTCAGTTCATTCTACATTACATTTCCATTATTACGTTTTTGTTTGCAATACATAAGATATTCAAAATAAGGTGTGTAATGTATGCTGTAGGAGGCTTGCTGATGCTTCTGGAGCCTGTAGCGTTGTACCATATAAATAGTATCCTTAGTGACCAGCTTTTCTCATCTTTAACTATTCTCGCGCTATCTACCTTATTGCTATATTTTGCATATCGTAGCCCGATTTTCTTAATTTTTCATATAGCGCTGATGTTCCTCTGTATTGAGGTAAGACACATTGGTTTGTTTTACCCTTTCTTTACTATCATCACCTTATTGCTCTTTAGCAAAAACATAAAACACAACATTGCATTTACAGTGCTAATATTGGTAGCATTCTTTGCAATACACAGGTGGCACGTGAACGAAAATATACAGAGGTTTAATAGTGCAGTTTATTCGCCTTTTTCAGGATGGACACATGCTAATAATGCTATTTACAGTCTACGATATGCAGATATAGAAGCAAATGATATAAGTGATGAAGGTGTCCGAAAGACTCACATTTTGATAAAAAAATTTCTGGATTCAACAGGGTATAGAGAGGAAGCTATAGGCTCAGCTTATTTGTGGACAGGGCAAAGTCCTCTGAACATTATAAGAGAGCAAGTTATGGATACGCTAAGGCAGCGTATGGATGACAATGAAGCCTGGTATACATCATGGTATACCTTAGCTCCAACTTATGCAGACTACGGTATCTATATACAAAGTCATTACCCCCTGGCATATTATGAGGGGTATATAAAACCCAATGTTGCGACATTGATCTCACCACACATAGGTGAGATGGGAGATTATTATGCAGCGCCTGTTAATGATACAGCTATACTCAATAGGTATAATCTTAAAGAAACAGATTTTAAAGGTGCCACTCAAGTGTATAAGAACACTATCAACGAGTATATTATACAGATATATCAATACCTGTTGATATTGTTTACTATTTGTAGTGTTGCGTTTTTATGCATGTATAAAAGCTTTGAAAGAGCGAGTCGTATCGCATTGAGTATTATCCTGATATTTACATTGACTTTTTATGGGTCAATGTTGTATTCGAGTTGGTTTATGTGTAGGTATCTATTGCCGATATATATGCTAATGATAACAGTTGTCATTATTACGATACCGGCATATGTGCATAAACTAGGGAAAAGTATTTCTAAAACGTGATACTCAAGACCTCTCAAAAGTTACTAATACTTAACTTTGTGTTTGAGCTTATTGCTGATTAATTGATCATACAAAACAATTACAATGCAAGCATACTTAGATCTACTACAACATATATTAGATAACGGTACAGAGAAAAGTGACCGTACCGGTACAGGTACTATTAGTTGCTTTGGTTATCAGATGAGGTTTAACCTTGAAGAAGGTTTCCCTATGTTAACTACTAAGAAGCTTCATTTAAAATCGATCATACATGAGCTGCTATGGTTCTTAGATGGTGATACAAACATCAAGTACTTAAAAGATAATGGTGTGCGTATATGGGATGAGTGGGCTGATGAAAATGGAGACTTGGGTCCAGTCTATGGTCATCAATGGCGTAGTTGGTCAGGCGCGGATGGTAATACTTATGATCAAATAGCTCAGGCTGTAGACTTGCTAAAGAATAATCCTGATAGTAGAAGAATAATTGTGAATGCCTGGAATGTTGCTGACCTGCCAAAGATGGCATTAAGTCCTTGCCATGCATTGTTCCAGTTTTATGTAGCTGATGGCAAGTTAAGCTGTCAATTATACCAGCGTAGTGCAGATGTGTTTCTAGGTGTACCATTCAACATAGCATCATATGCATTGCTAACTATGATGATGGCCCAAGTATGTGACTTGAAGTTGGGAGACTTTGTGCATACTTTTGGCGATGTGCACCTTTATAGCAATCATGTAGAGCAAGCTAAATTGCAGTTAACGCGACAGCCGCTAAAGCTACCTACTATGAAGATAAACCCTGATGTGAAAGATATATTCGGCTTCAAGTATGATGATTTTGAACTTGTCGGCTACGAAGCTCATCCGCATATAAAAGCACCTGTTGCTGTTTAAATAAAAAGTCTATTATGATACTCTCTGCAATAGTGGCTATGTCTGAGAACAATGCCATTGGTAAAGACAATGATCTGCCATGGCGTTTGCCCGAAGATCTGAAGTTCTTTAAAAGAACTACTGTTGGTAAGCCTGTACTCATGGGTAGAAAAACTTTTGAGTCACTAGGTAAACCACTGGTGAATCGATTAAACATCGTTATTTCTTCAAATAAAGACCTTGAGCTTCCTGAGGGAGTCTTGCTGTATGATTCTATTGAAAAAGGTATCGAAAGGTTGAAACAGGAAGGTGCGGAAGAAGGGTTTATAATAGGTGGAGCTAAGATATACGAGCAAACAATAGCAGAGTTAGATAGAATTTATATTACAAGAGTACATACAGAAATAAATGATGCTCACGCATATTTCCCGCATGTAGATCATAGCCACTGGAAGCTGGCATGGAAGGAAGATCATGATGCTGATGAAAGACATGCCTACAGCTTTACCTTTCAAAGATGGGAGCGAATAAGAGAAATTTAGATAAATAAAAAAGAGCAGTAAGTACTGCTCTTTTTTATTTGTTATTGTCCACCGAAGTTTTTCATCATATCTCCAAGCGGATCATCACTGTCATTGTCTTTATTTTCAGCAAGGAAGTTCTCGATCATCGGATGCATCATAGGAGGAACTTTCTCCATGATGAAGTTCTTAAGAACTTCTACTGATTTTAGTGCTTGCTCTTCAGTTAGTTGAGCTTCTTGTTTTAATTTCTCTATAAGATCTTGCATTGTTATTTAAATTATGCGGCTTTTAAATAATCAAGTTTTGAATGTTCCAGCATTTGCTTAGCGTAGTCAAGCGTTAGCGTGAACTCTTTTTTATCCTGAGAAGGAAGGTCGAACATAGCATCTGTAAGTATCATCTCGCAGATAGCTCTCAAGCCACGACCACCCAGCTTGTACTCAATGGCTTTACTCACCATATAATCCAGAGCATCGTCCTCTACATGTAGCTTGATATTCTCATATTCAAACAGTTTTTTATACTGTTTTATAAGAGCATTCTTAGGCTCTGTAAGGATGCGCTTCAACGCGTCAGGATCAAGCGGATTTAAGTAAGTAACTATAGGAATACGGCCTAGTAGTTCCGGTATTAACCCAAATGTGCGAAGATCCTGTGCATTTACATATTGCAACAAGTTGCTTCTGTCTAGCTCTTTTGTAGCTTTTATAGCATTGTAACCGATAGCAGAAGTTTGTACTCTGCGAGCGATCATTTTATCTATACCTTCAAATGCACCACCACAAATGAACAGAATATTTTGAGTGTTAATCTTTACCATCTTCTGCTCCGGGTGCTTACGTCCGCCCTGAGGTGGTACTAAGATATCAGATCCTTCAAGTAGCTTCAGCATGGCTTGCTGCACACCTTCACCACTTACATCTCTGGTAATAGACGGATTGTCGCTTTTGCGACCCACTTTATCTATCTCATCTATATATACAATGCCGTGCTCTGCTGCAGATACATCATAGTCGCAGCTTTGTAGCAGGCGTGATAATATACTTTCTACATCTTCACCTACATATCCTGCTTCAGTGAATACAGTGGCATCAACAATTGCAAAAGGAACTTGGAGTAAGCGAGCAATAGATTTTGCCAGTAAAGTCTTACCTGTACCTGTTTCGCCCACCATCATAATGTTAGACTTCTCGATCTCTACATCATCTTCTTTTGGCTGTAATAGCCTTTTGTAGTGATTGTATATAGCTACAGATATTACTTTTTTAGCAGAATCCTGCCCTATTACATACTGGTCTAAAAACTCTTTTATCTCACGTGGTTTATAGACTTTGTGTTTTTTGAGTATGTCTTTGCTGTCCTTTTTAGGCTTCTTATCACCATTGGTCTCTTGGAGTAGGTGGTGCGCATTCTCGGTACAGGCATCACATATATTACCCTTTATACCGGTAAATAATATCGACACCTCACTCTCCACACGATCGCAAAAAGAACATCTTTTTTCGTTTTGTTTCGACATAAAATAGGTACTGATTAGTCTGCAAAGGTACGAAGAAAGTAATAACCGCATCTAATAGTGCATTTATTTTCACTGATACATGCATTACAGCTTTGCTGCTTTTTGTAATTTGCAGGACTATGCCTGAGGGTTTATCAGACACTACATATTCATTCGCCGATATAATACTGCCACTCAACTTGCCTAAAGTTCTTACGTATGGTATACCTGTAGAAATGCAAGAGGATATACAGGTAGGTATGCGCGTTGAAGTAGCTTTGGGTAAAAATAAGTTGT
This sequence comes from uncultured Flavipsychrobacter sp., assembly GCA_964531655.1. Classification (GTDB taxonomy): domain Bacteria; phylum Bacteroidota; class Bacteroidia; order Chitinophagales; family Chitinophagaceae; genus UBA5543. The sequence continues at coordinate 130,539 of CAZHDM010000003.1, read as the reverse complement.
ATTCAGGCATAGTTAAAGGTCTGCATAACAACAGTCCTGAGCTATATCAGGTAAAGCCCATAAAGAGTATTGTAGATGAAGAGCCAATTGTTAATGCAACTCAACTAACTTTTTGGGACTGGGTAGGCGCATATTACATGGCTGCTCCCGGAGAGGTAATGCAGGCTGCACTACCTGCACACTTGAAATTAACAGGTGAGACCAGGCTCCAATGGGCGCCGGTGGACGATGATGTGGTATATGAATGGAGTGACAAGGCCTACCCTGCAGTGGAAGCATTGGAACTCAGAAACGAACTGACTATATCAGAAATGAGAGCACTTACAGGCGCCAGGTATTTTTCTGAGGTGTTGAATGAGCTTTTAGAGAATGAAGTTGTGATCATTCATGATGAGTTAGAAACTGCCTATAAACCCAAAAAAGAGAAGGTAGTAGAACTATCTAATGATCATCGAGGTGAGGAACAGCTCCACAAACTATTTGACGAGCTACAAAGAGCCCCCAAACAGCTCAGCTTGCTCATGGCATATATGGAGCTCTCTAAAAAGTATGGTGGCGTACGCCAACAGCAACTTATTGAACGTGCTCATGCAACAGCGGCACAAGTGAAAGCTTTAGCAGATAAGGGCATATTTAAAATATACGATGTAGCAGTAGACAGGATAGCACTTACCAATGATAGTAAGCAAGCCAAACTACAGTTTACCCCTGCACAGCAAGAGGCGTATGATAATATGGCAGAAAGCCTGACCAAGCATAATGTTGTGCTGATGGAAGGTGTGACAGGTAGTGGTAAGACTATGCTTTATATCAAGCAAATAAAGGAGTGTATAGTACAAGGGAAGCAAGCACTTTTATTATTGCCAGAAATAGCTTTGACCACACAGTTAGTAAACAGACTATACAGTTATTTTGGAGATGAATTAGGTGTATATCACTCTCGCTTTAGCAATAATGAGCGAGTAGAGATATGGGAGAAAGTAAGACAGGAGAAGTACAAAGTAGTTGCTGGACCACGCTCTGCACTATGGTTGCCATATAATCAGTTGGGTGTTATTATTGTAGATGAAGAGCACGATATATCTTATAAGCAGAAAGATCCCGCACCGCGCTTTCATGCCAGAGATGCTGCTATATACCTAGCAACAGTACACAATTGTAAAACAATATTAGGTTCAGCTACACCATCTGTAGAAAGTTTATATAACGCTTATCAAAACAAGTATGGCTATGTGAAGCTGGCTGAAAGGTATCAGGGAGTAAAAATGCCTGCTATTGAGGTGGTGAATGCAAAGTCATTAGAGCAGATGAGGAAACAGGGCATCAGTATGATTACACCTGAACTCTATCGGGCTATATCTGCTGCCTTAGATAAGCAAAAACAAGTCATCTTATTTCAGAACAGACGTGGGTATGCACCTTTTCAGGTATGTACAATGTGTGGCTGGGTACCTCATTGTAAGAACTGTGCCGTATCTCTTACCTATCATAAAAGTACTGATAAGCTTCATTGTCATTATTGCGGACTGAAGTCTGCCGTAGTACAAACCTGTCCTTCTTGTGGTAGCAACAGGCTACAAAGCAAAACTTTCGGTACTGAAAAGATAGAGGAAGAAGTATCACAACTATTTCCTGATGCTAAAGTAGGCAGGATGGATGTGGACAGCATGCGTGGTAAAACCAGCTTTTCAGAATTGTTTCAAAAACTAGAGCAAAGAAAGATAGATATACTGGTAGGTACACAGATGGTAGTAAAAGGTCTAGACTTTGCACCTATAGAGCTAGTGGGTATTCTTAGTGCTGACAGTTTACTCAACTTTCCTGATTTTAGAGTAAATGAAAGAGCCTTCCAGCTAATGGAGCAAGTAAGTGGTAGAGCAGGCCGTATGGATGGTAAAGGTAAAGTGATGATCCAGTCATATAATCTTCAGCATCCTGTATTGCGATGGGTAATAGAACATGATGTGCGTGCTTTCTACGAACATGAGATAAAATACAGAGAGCAGTTTGCATATCCTCCGTATACCAGATTTATCAAGCTTACGTTTAAGCACAGAGATGAGCATAAGGCTGTTACTGCAGGTGGAGCTATGGCTCAAGCATTGCAGTCAGTTGATGGTATAGGGGTACAGGGGCCGGTACAAGCACTTGTATCCAGAGTGCGTAATCAGTACGTACAAGAAGTGTGGGTGAAGTGTCCTAAGCTAAAGAAAGTAATTGATGAGACTAAGCAGGTGATAAAGAACGAAGCTAGTAACATCAATGCTACCAAGGGCTTGACAGGGGTACAAATTAGTTTTGATGTAGACCCCATATCATAAAAAAAGCGACCCTGTAGGCCGCTTTTGTTTACTTTATTATAAGCTTAGTCTTCAATATTCAAGAAGCTATTTATAAAACTTTCGGCTAATGGTCTGTCAAAAGGTTCATCAAAAGCCTGAGTTGCAGTCTCTTCAGATATTCCATAACCATTAATGTTAGTTATAGTAATATTATTTTGTATGATCACACCTTCACCGTTGTAGGCATTTTGTACAAATGGAATTGTACTATTAGAGTTAGTACCAGTTACCCAAGCCTCTATATCAGTGGCATACCAAAATCTTCTCCAGTATCTAAAGAAGCTGGCTTCTCTAGCTTTAACTGAGTGTATGTTCATAATAGCACGAACAGATTCATTATCAGATAATACTTCAGTTACCTGATCTTTATATATTCTAACTGTAGCATCTGATAACATGTGTGCTAAAATCAGGAAGACCTCAAAGTCGTCATACTTACCGGCTAAAGGTCCTCTATTATTACCTGCACCTGCAGTAAGGTCAATATTAGCAGAATCAATAAACTCAACGGTACCACCAAGGTCTCCGATGATGCCTTCCAGTACTTTTATCTGCTCTTTGTTATAGTTGATAACCTTATTAAAGTTCTCTTTAAAGTTGCCAGGAAAATAGCTGTCATCATTGTTGTTGACAACAAAATCATACATCTGTTGAGCTATGTAATGGGGCTTTAGTAAGAAGTTTAAAACAGCAATAATTGACTGCTTGCCTTGAGCGTGAGCTTTTTTGCTCATTAAACTAGCCGCTACAAAAGGAACAGATGCAACAGCTACCTTAGAAGCAAAGCCTCTGAGCATATATCGTCTGTCCTGAACCTGACTAAAGTCCTGCTCTACTGTATCCGACTCAAAATATTTTATGATATTACTTAAGTTCATTGTTTGTAGTTTACTTGTTAGGTAAGTTGTCTCCAGATACTTTTGTTGATAGGAAGCGGTTGATGATGGATATTGCATTACTAGGCAAAGTGCCAGGCTCAGTACCGATAACGTCTACCGGACCAAAGAATGCACCTTCGTTTCTCCTGTTTGCAATACTTGCAGCGTGTCTAGCCTCTACAGATGCTATTTTTGCAACGATCAATACATGTTCAGTTGCTACAAACAGTCTACCAAGCTCGTTATAAGTACTGGTAACCAGCTCTTCAAATATCTCAGCATTTTCCAGCACACTACTTTCGCTATTAAAGTCGATAGTGCTGAAATCTACTGTGACTACCGGACCAGTATTTTTAAGGTAATTTCTTAAAAATTCTCTGTGAGCCAACTCTTGACGAGCTATAGCAGTGTAATATTTATCATCGAAAGGAGAGAAACCATCAAAAGGAGTATCTAATATCTGCTGGTAGAATGCAGCTTCAATTTGCTCCATTACAAACATCAGATTAAGTAACCCATTATCGTTTGTTCCAAGATCAATGACATTGTCACTTATAATTGGATCGTCTTCTTTTCTACAAGCATCAAATAATAGAGCTGCGCCGGCTATACCACCAGCATAGCCTAAAAATCTTCTGCGCGAAAGACCAGAATGTCCCTGCTCATTATTTTTCAAGTCTGTCATCTTTGATTCTTTCATTAAGGCATATTATGAAGTAACTCTATGTTACAACTACAGGACTAATATCGTCAAAAAAAATGACTAGATATTAAGTTTAAATAGCTCAAACATAAAGCAGTAAGTAAATCTAATATATGAAATCTGCTTTTCATAGTAATTATACTATGAAAATTAGAAAGAAAGCAGTTTTGAGAATCTTTGAATTATTAGGCGGTATGCACCTTAATTTTTACACGTAGCAAAGACAAAAGGTACCTGAAGACGTTCGCGAAAAGCCTGTTGTACCAGCTTAGGCTTGTGTATGCGCTTATAGGTCTGCAGGTCCAGTACTTCAAATTTGGAAAAGTGGTTGCCGTTCTTGATGGTATATTTTATATATGAAGATGTAAAGTCTGCAGAATCAATATCAACAGCGGAAATATTGTTATCGTAGTGAGTCCATATTTTTTTATTCCGTCCCAGCATCTTCAAAAAGTTTAAGCATTAGTGATATCTCTTAGGTGTTTTGTATGCTCTGTTTATGTCAGAACCACACCCACAATCTTTAGACGCCGCACAACTCTCAAAAGTTAGGGCAGCGACCATCAGTATTAACGTATAAACTAATAATTTGTTTCGTTTCATGCTATGATGTCTACTTTTGTAAAGTTAAGCAATTGTAATCATCAATAGTTCAAAGAACATACTAGTTGCCCCGTTAGATTGGGGGCTGGGACATACAACCCGCTGTGTTCCAATCATAGCGTATTTGTCAGCTGCCGGTCATAAAGTAATATTTGCAGGTAATGAACGTCAGCGGGCTTATATAAAACAAACATTTCCGGAGCTTACTTCAATTCATTTGGATGGCTATAATGTTACATATTCAAAGGCTAGAAGTTTCTTTATGGTATCTATACTGAAGCAGTTGCCAAAGCTGATAAGTACCATCAAGAAAGAGCACCAATGGTTGCAGCAAGCCATTGAAGGGTATAACATAGATGCTGTAATATCAGATAATAGGTATGGCTTATATAGTTCTTTGATACCATGCTCAATTATGACACATCAGCTAAGAGTATTAAGTGGTTTAGGCGACTTTATTGATGATCAAGTAAAAAAGCTGCATGAAAACTACCTGAGCTCCTTTAATGAGTGTTGGATAGTAGATGAGCCTAATACCAACTTGGCAGGTAAGCTATCTCAAACACCACAAAGTGAACATGTAAAATATTTGGGTTTACTATCTCAGCTAAAAGCAACATCTAATAATAAAGATCAGTACCTATTGGTATTGCTATCCGGCCCTGAGCCGCAACGCTCTATGCTGTCTGATATTATTTGGGAGCAACTTTCAGGTTATGGCGGTAATGTAGTGTTTGTAGAAGGTTCTCCTGATGCAGAAAGAGCTAATATCCCTGAAAATGTTCAATATCATTCTATAGTGGCTGCAGGTAAGCTGGATAGTATATTGGCAGGAGCCTCTATGGTTATTTGCCGTAGTGGGTATTCTACAATAATGGATCTGGTTAAGCTAAAAAAGAAAGCTGTACTGATACCAACGCCCGGGCAAACGGAGCAGGAATATCTGGCTCAACAATTATATGAAAAAGGGTGTTTTATCAAACAGGCTCAGGCAAATTTTCGTTTAAAGCAATGTTTGCAAGAAAGTAATACTTTCCCGTTTAAGAATGCGGATGTTGCTGATGAAGTATTTACGCTATATAAAGAAGTTATTACCAATTGGCTAAATAGAATGCTATAAGCAGCATATAATATCTCTTACAGTTTACTTTTGCGATCGTGAATAATACAACAAAAGGACATCTGGCACTACTGGGTGCTAACTTGTTTTTTGGTGCGGGATATACAGTTGCCAAACTCGTAATGCCACGGCTGATACAGCCGCTAGGGTTCATATTTATCAGGGTAAGTGTTGTGATGATGCTCTTTTGGATGACCTATTTACTAGGGAAAAAGTACAGAGCAAAAATAGCCAGGAAAGATTTTGGCGTTTTAATATTAGGTGGTTTGTTTGGTGTGGCTACCAACCAAATGTTATTCTTCCTGGGGCTCAATAACACTATGCCTATACATGCCTCTCTCATCATGATGACCACGCCAATAATGATCACTTTTATTGCGATGATTGTACTTAAAGAGCGTGTCGGGTGGAATAAAATAATAGGTCTGACATTGGGAGTGTGTGGTGCATTTATACTCATGAGTGCAGGAAAGGAGATTACTACATTGGGTAAGAATACGGCATGGGGGGACTTTTTGGTATTCTTAAATGCTATAAGCTATGCTATATATCTGGTAATAATAAAACCTTTGATGCAACGCTATAGACCGGTAATTGTTATGAGGTGGGTATTCTTATTTGGATTCATGTTTGTACTACCTTTTGGCTGGAAAGACTTTGTAAGTACAGACTGGCAACTCTTTCAAGCGGCAGACTGGGCAGCTGTTATTTTTACGGTAGTGGGTGTTACCTTTTTGGCTTACTTATGGAATATATATGCCTTAAAGCACCTGAGCCCATCTGTTGCAGGTGCATACATCTATTCACAACCGTTTTTTGCAGGAGTAATTTCGATAATATTTATGGATGAAGATATTACGTTGCCTAAAATAGTAGCAACCATATTATTGTTCACAGGTGTATACTTTGTTAACTTCGGCATAAGGAAGAAAAATAAAATACCAGTACAGAGAAATGGGTAAGAAAAATAAAGGACGAAGCGATGGTTTAGTTTATTCTACTAATCAGGACTACTTTGATGATTTTGAGGAGCAGCAGGATAATGAGGATACGTTACCTGCAGATCAACAGAAGTTGAAGGTCAAGTTGGATACCAAACAGCGTGCGGGCAAGGTAGTTACACTGGTAGAAGGCTTTGTAGGTACAGATGATGATCTTAAAGATCTGGGTAAGCAGATAAAGACCAAATGTGGTACAGGTGGTAGTGTGAAAGATGGTCTGATCATCATTCAGGGAGATTATAAGGAAAAAATAACAGGCTGGTTGAAAGACTGGGGGTACAACCGTACCAAATAAAACATATGATTGTTTACTTTTGTGCTTTCAAACTTAATAATGCTACAGGATATACAACAAACTGGTAAGAAAGACACTCGTTCGGGCTTTGGTGACGGCATATTAGAAGCTGCAAGAAAGAACCCGAATATTGTTGCACTAACTGCGGATCTTGCAGGCTCTCTTAAGCTTGGCGGGTTCATGAAAGAATTCCCGGATCGCTTTATACAGGTAGGTATTGCCGAAGCTAATATGATGGGTGTGGCTGCAGGTTTGACGATAGGAGGTAAAATACCATTTACCACTACGTTTGCCAACTTCTCTACATCTCGTGTATACGATCAGATACGCCAGTCTATAGCATATAGCGGTAAGAATGTAAAGATATGTGCATCGCACGCAGGTCTTACTTTGGGTGAAGATGGTGCTACGCATCAGGTGCTTGAAGATATAGGTATGATGAAAATGCTACCGGGCATGACCGTAATAGTACCTTGTGATTATACACAAACCAAACTGGCTACTATGGCTGTTGCCGAGTATGAAGGACCTGTATACTTACGCTTTGGTCGTCCGGGATGGCCGATATTTACAAATGAAGATCAGAATTTTGAGATAGGTAAGGCACAAGTGATGGCAGAAGGTACTGATGTAACCATCATTGCATGTGGTCACCTAGTTTGGACTGCTGTAGAAGCTGCAAAAGAACTTGCAGAAAAAGGGGTGTCTGTAGAACTGATCAACATGCATACCATAAAACCTCTTGACGAGGAAGCTATTATTAACTCTGTGAAAAAGACAGGCTGCGTTGTAACAGCAGAAGAACATCAACGTAATGGCGGTCTTGGTGATGCAGTGGCACAAGTACTGAGCCGTAAGCTACCAGCTCCTCATGAGTATGTTGCCGTTAATGATACCTTTGGTGAGAGTGGTAAGCCTGAAGAGCTATTGAAGAAATACGGATTGGGTAAAAGCAATGTAATAACTGCTGTAGAGAAGGTGATGAAGAGGAAATAAAAATCTTGTTTTAAATATTAGTGCCCTGCTACTCAGTGGGGCATTTTTTATGCGATAATTTTTACTCCTCCCTCCATCTAGTTTCATTTCAGAATCCCTTGCAGATAATCCTTTTAGCAGTATACCTTCTATTTTCACGTTAAATAAATGCCATATTTAACATAAACTTTCAAATATTTGTAGGATAGTAAGGCCAGTTGCTCAATATGTTTGATATCGTTTAATTGTAAGGGAAATAATGCAAGCTATATTTTACCGTAAGTACGGATCTCCTGATGTTTTGGAGCTTTTAGAAGTGCCGGATCCTCAACCTAAAGATGATGAGCTACTCATCAAGATACATGCATCAACTGTCACAATGGGTGATTGTGAGATGAGGGCTTTTCGCATGCCACCATTAATATGGCTGCCTACGCGTATAATGTTTGGTGTGTTTGGTCCTAAGCATAAGATACTTGGGCAAGAACTATCAGGCGTTGTCACTGCTGTAGGGAAAGATGTAACATCCTTCAAGGTAGGAGATGAAGTAGTAGCTCCAACAGACATGAAGTTAGGGGCCCATGCAGAATATATATGCCTTCCTGAACAACATGCAATTGCTAAAAAGCCAACTAGCATGAGCTTCGCAGAAGCGGCTACCATACCTACGGGCGGGCTTAATGCATTATACTTTTTAAGAAAAGCAGAGATCAGGAAAGGGGAGCATGTATTGATAGTAGGAGCAGGAGGCAGTATAGGTACTTATGCAGTACAGTTGGCAAAGCACTATGGAGCTTATGTAACAGCAGTAGATAGTACTTTTAAGCTAGACATGCTGCGCGAGCTGGGTGTAGACAGAGTAATAGACTATACAAAAACAGACTTCACCACATTACCCGATGCATACGACGTGATATTTGATATTGTTTGTAAAGAGAAACTGTCAAAATGCATCAAGACACTGAAGCCTAATGGCCGCTATCTTGCTGCTAACCTTGAGCTATCAAGAATAATTGCAGCTATGAGAAAAAGCCTGAAAGACGGTAAGCGAGTAATAACCGGGGTAGCTAACTATACTAAAGAAGATATGGAGTATCTGACAGATTTGGCGGAACAGGGAGTATTGCAGCCTGTAATAGACAGGCGTTACCCGTTAGCACTGACAGCAGATGCACACAGGTATGTAGATAAAGACCTGAAAGCAGGTAACGTGGTTATAGAAATTATAAAGTAATTTCAATTTCAATATAGTTATATATGAACCTGAGGCTACAAAAAACCACCGTTGAAGATCTGGAACAACTATTCCTTTTTCAAGCCGATGAAGAAGCTAACTATATAGCTGCGTTCAACTCTGAAAATCCCAGTGATAAAGAAGCCTACATGAAAAAGTGGACAGGGATTGTTAACCGTGATGATTGTTATATGCAAACCATATGGGTAGATGATGTAATAGTCGGTAGTGTGATACATTTTGACCTCGGAGATGAGACCAATGTCTCTTATTGGATAGATAGACCACAATGGGGTAAAGGTATAGCTACAAAAGGGCTGCAAATGTTTTTAGAAACTACAGACAAGAAAATACTTTATGGACGTGTAGCATACGATAATGCAGGCTCGCAAAAAGTATTGGAAAAGAATGGGTTTGTAAAGACAGGCACAGAAACGGGCTTTGCCAACGGAAGAGGCAAAGAGATAGAGGAGTTCATTTACAAGCTGGAGCTTCAATGATCTTTATCAGTGCTGGTGGGTATATTAAAATGAGTGGTGAGGGTTATTACCACAAGGCGCACCTGTGTATACTTTTGTATTAAAATATAGAAGTAATGAAAAGAATAGCATTAATATTAATTGCCGCCGTTACGCTAATAGCATGCAATAAGAATAATACAGATCCAACACCTGTTGATCCTATAGATAGTACTGCTAATGGTTGTCCTGACGGGTTTATCTGTTTTACAATGGACGGCAAAGACATATCTAAACAAGCAGGTGGTTATCAACTGGCAGATACTCAACTATTCGTGAAATATGAAGAAGGCACAGCTCAACTCTCTTTAGATATTTTTGGCACTACTACAGGTGCATATAATGTAACCGATGTGAGAAAAGTAGGTAATGCAAGGATATACTACTTCTCTGATGGTAGTAACGGGGATATGTATATGGCAGAAACAGGAAACTTTGAAGTAACAGCCTACGATGCAAGTACCAGAAAAGTATCAGGTAAATTCTCAGGTACGTTACACGATTATGATAATAGCAATAGTAGCTTTATCAAGTCCAAATCTGTAACTATTACCAACGGAGAGTTTAAAAATGTAAGGGTACCAAAATAAAAAGCATACAATTATTATTAAGCCTTGTTTTACTATGCCTGTGACATGGCTTAATAATAACAATGTGGTCAGCTGATATTTCTTTCAATATTTGCTAAAAGTTTATTTAATTCATGGGACTTTTTAGAAAGGCTAACCAACATTTCGTTCATACTAGGGTTCTTATCAAGAAAGGGTTTTTCAGACAGGTATTTATCAATGTCTGTTGCAGTAACTAATAAACCTCCATAATAAACTAATGAGTTAAAGAATAACCTCTTATCATTCTTGTCAATGCTCGAAGCTTCAATTTTAAGGAGGGTGTTAGTTGCCGAATGGAAAATACCATTCAAATTAGCTATAAAGGTAATGAAGCTATTATTCTTAATATTTACTACGAATGGCTGATTGTCTCTAATAACTGTAAAAAATGTCATTAATGCCTCAGTGCCATATATAGCATCGATATTTTCAGTAATTTTTATTTCAAGTCGTAGTAAATTCACACTGTTTTTTATTTCATTAATAGAGTTAGTAACAATGTCGTAATCTCGTTCTTTTACAAACATTTCTCTTTGCAATTCAATAGCGTCGTTCTGGGCTATTATTGCTTCATTTTGTTTTTCAGTTGCAATACTCTGTTCTATGAACGCTAGATATAGTAATAAAATACTTATCAAGCCTATTACAGGTGCGGTTATCCCTCCAATAGTATCGCCAATTTGGCCGGTTTTATTAAAAGATATATTAGTCCAGTTTTGAGTAAAAATTATGGGGGATAATATCAGACTTAAAATTGCTACTATTACTAGCCAATGAATTTTATTTCTTAGAAAATTATTGAACTTATTAAATGTGCTTCTATGGTTAGGCTTCATATAAGTAATTGGCAGACAAGTTTCTTGAGAAGTAAATCTAACTACAAGGGAAAAATGCTATTTAATTTAGCTTAACTTAAACCAGCTCCTTCACACTAGTACTGATCAGTTCACGTACTGCTTTAGCAATTCCTTCAGCATCAAAACCACATTCATGTTGTAGTTCTGCCGGCTTGCCATGTTCTACTATACGGTCAGGGATGCCCAGCATTTTTACTTCAGGAGTGTAATTGTTAGCAGCAAAGAATTCTAATACAGCACTACCGAAGCCGCCAACAATGGTGCCATCTTCAACAGTAAGTATCTTATTGAATTTTTGAGCTATTTCATGAAGCATAGCCTCATCTAAAGGCTTGGCAAAGCGCATATCATATATTGCCGGGTTCAAACCTTCGGTTTTCAATTCTTTAGCTGCATCTACAGCAAAGTTACCCGGATGTCCGAAGCTGAGGATAGCCACATCTTCACCGTCTTTTATCTTACGACCTGTACCTATCTTAATCTCTTTCATCTCAGTACGCCATTCAGGCATTACACCCTGCCCACGAGGGTAGCGTATAACGAAAGGATGTTCCGTTTTATCCAGCTGGGCTGTATACATCAGGTTGCGTAACTCCGCTTCATTCATCGGAGCACTTACTACCATATTTGGTATACAACGCATGTAAGCAATATCGTATGCACCGTGGTGTGTTGGGCCGTCATCACCTACAAGACCTGCACGGTCAAGGCAGAAAATTACAGGAAGTTTCTGGATAGCCACATCGTGTACCACCATATCATAACCACGCTGCATGAAAGAACTGTAAATGTTACAGAACGGTCGCATGCCCTGTGTAGCTAGCCCTGCACTTACAGTAACGGCGTGCTGCTCGGCTATACCTACGTCAAAAGCACGGTCAGGCATTTCTGCCATCATATATTTTAATGAGCATCCCGATGGCATTGCCGGAGTGATACCCATGATCTTATCATTTTTCTTAGCCAGTTCGATAATGGTATGACCAAATACATCCTGATACTTAGGAGCCTGCGGTGTTTCGAACACCTTCTTGTTGATCTTACCGGTTATCTTATCGAAAGTACCGGGAGCATGCCAAAGTGTTTGGTCTTTCTCGGCAAGGTCGTAGCCTTTACCCTTCACTGTTTTGATGTGTAACAGTTTAGGGCCAGGTATATCTTTCAGATGTTCCAGTACCTCAACTACTTTAAGCACGTTGTGCCCGTCAATGGGACCAAAGTAGCGCAAGCCTAATGCTTCGAACAGGTTACTTGTTCTGGAAAGCATGCCTTTTACGCTAGCTTGTAGCTTAGAAACTACATCACGCTGATAATCGCCATATGGCAACTTTCCCAACAGCTTCCATACGTCATCTCTTAGTTTATTATAAGTATGTGAAGTAGTAATGTCTGTTAAATACTCTTTAAGTGCACCCACGTTAGGGTCAATAGACATGTTGTTATCATTCAGGATAACCAATACATTACTGTTGCTCACCCCTGCGTGGTTCAGTGCTTCAAACGGTAAGCCTGCTGTCATAGCGCCATCACCTATTACGGCTACATGCTGACGGTCAGTTTCGCCTTTGTATTTAGAAGCTATAGCCATGCCCAAAGCAGCAGATATGGAAGTGGATGAGTGACCTACTCCGAAGGTGTCATATTCGCTTTCTGTACGCTTAGGGAAACCGCTTAGTCCGTTGTATTTACGATTGGTATGAAATACTTTTCTCCGACCTGTAAGTATTTTATGCCCGTATGCCTGATGCCCCACATCCCAAACCAGCTGATCGTATGGTGTATTGAATACATAATGCAGAGCTGTAGTAAGCTCTACAACGCCAAGGCTGGCACCGAAGTGACCACCATGAACACTGACGCAGTCAATAATGAATTGTCGCAACTCAGTACAAATTTGTTGCAGCTCTTCTTTCTTGAACTTCTTCAGGTCTTCCGGTGTGTCTATTTGAGCCAATAAAGGCCCTGCAGCAATTTCTTTCATCATCAAAAAGTCGGAGTAATCATTCAAAAATAGTTAAAAATCATGTGTTGCCTATACGAAACGTCAAAAGTCTTTAATTGTTGACGATTTCAGCAATTGTTATATATCTGTCAATAATTGCGCCAAAGTAATCTTACACTATTACCTTTGCGGGTAATATTTAATTATGTTTAACAAGTATTGGCGAGAGTTTCCGTGGTTTTTGCAACTAGTGCAATTTGTGTTGTTGTTTTTCGTCTGTCTGGCTTTCTTCGCATTTCTGGCTACTTATCTCACTCCTATCCTAACAGGTGTGAATATTGAGGACATACAAAACATACGATTTGATAGCCCCGCAAAAAGTAGAATAGCCTTCTATACCTTTCAGGGATTGGCGCATATAGGTATGTTCACTATATCGGTGGCGCTATTTGCATATGCTACACATCCTCGTCCGCTGGAGTATCTTAACCTTACATCTGCTAAGAAGCCAGTACAGTGGCTATGGGTATTATTACTGGCTTTAGGTGCTATACCAATGATGTCGGGTATTGCGTCTTTGTTTGATATGATACCGTTATCTGAAAGCTTAGAGCTATCAAAAGCAGACTTCGCAACTAAGCAGAAAGCTTATCTAAATATGCAAACACCTGCAGAACTAATAACAGGTTTGGTAGTTTTTGGTATTATTCCTGCGATAGGAGAGGAACTATTATTCAGAGGCGTAATGATGAAGTTTGCTGCTAAGAAGATGGTGGGTAGTATATTCTGGCCGATCATTTTATCCTCGGTATTCTTTGCCACTATGCATGGTAATGTGGTAGGGTTTATCTCGCTTATGATAGCAGGTATGATACTGGGCTATGTATATTACCTTACAGGCTCATTGCTACTCAGCATATTTGCACATCTTGTGGTGAATAGTACTCAGGTGATCATATCATATGTGGGTAGAGGTAATGAAGATGTAGAAGCGTTCATGAATAGTAATGATATACCGTGGGGGTTATTCATAGGAGGTACATTACTATTTGCAGGTGCTATGTATATGTTGTGGAGAGACAGAACACCGCTGCCACCTACATGGACCAGTGATTTTAATCACGAAGAGCTGATAGAAAAAGAGAACGAGCAAAACGATAATAGTTACTAAATGGCATTGCACTGGCCGACATTTTTTACAAGACTGGGTAGCGCTATCATTTTCTGCCTGATAATGATGACAGGGCTACTGTGGCATGAGTCAGCATTTCTGATGTTGATAGCCATAATACAAGTGCTTTGCCTGAAAGAGTATTTCGGACTGGTTAAGAAGATACAGCCTAATGCCTACTGGCCTAAGTGGGTACCATGGTTTGCCCAGATATTAGGATTAGTATGGTTACTGATGCAATCGCCGGTATTGTTAGGCAAAGCATTTTCACCTATACTAGCATTCTTCCCGATACTACTAATTATACTTACTACTTACAATAAAAAGAACGCTTGGTATGCAGGCATTTCAGCTGTTGCAGGCTTGGTGTATGTTGTATTGCCGATAGTGTTATTCTTTAGTTTAAGAATGCAGTCTATACTCATACCGTTGGCTTTGGTACTTATGATATGGATGAACGATACTATGGCATATTTGGTAGGCTCGTTTATTGGTAAGACGCCATTTTCTGAAATATCTCCTAAAAAAACATGGGAAGGTACATTGGGTGGAGCTATCTTAACAATAGTAGGTGCTGCAGTGTGGAGTATGTATACACCGCATTATGAGATGATAGACTGGATGGTGCTTGCACTATGTGCGTCGGTTGCGGGTACAGCCGGAGATCTGCTACAATCGAAGCTGAAACGTATGGCAGGTGTGAAGGACTCAGGCAAACTGATGCCGGGACATGGAGGGGCACTTGACAGATTTGACTCAATAATAGTGGCCATACCATTTGCATACACTTATGCATATATGTTTATGGAAAATTTGCCACTCACCATTTTTTAGAACTAATTTTGCCGCATGTCAATCCATCGCGAAGGTTATATACACATAATAGTTGCTACTGTGCTATGGGCAGTAGTATTTCTTATCAGTCGTAAATTCTTAGGCCATATAGGCTGGTTGCACTATTCTATCCAGTTTATCTTTTTCTTACTTTGGTTTTGGGTATTGTGGTTTTTCCGCGTGCCTAGCAGAGACTGGGTGAAAGGTGATGATCTGGTTATAGCTCCTGCAGATGGTAAGGTTGTGGTAATAGGAGAAGTGTATGAGCCTGAGTACTTTAAGGATAAGCGTATACAGGTTTCTATATTCATGTCTCCGCTAAATGTGCATCAGAACAGAAACCCTATTAGCGGTGTGGTGAAGTATTTTAAATACCACCCTGGCAAGTATTTGGTAGCATGGCACCCAAAATCATCTACACTTAATGAGCGTACCTCTTACGTAATAGGTGGCGACCGTCAGGAATTACTGATACGCCAGATAGCAGGTGCTATGGCAAGACGTATAGCTTACTATGTTAAAGAGGGGGATGCTGTGGAGCAGTCTGAAGAATTTGGTTTTATTCGCTTCGGTTCTAGGGTAGATGTATTTTTCCCCGTAGGAACGCCGATAAATGTTAAAATTGGTGATATTACTAAAGGTGGTGTTACAGTTTTGGCTGAATTACCATAATTTTAGTAGTTCAATTACTAATACTAATTAAAAAAGAAAGCATGAAAAAATTATCATTGTTATTATGCGCGCTAATGATCACAGGTGTTACTATGGCTGGTGATGGCGACAAAGGAAAGAAAGATTGTTGCAAGAAGGGCGCTAAGAAAGAGTGCTGCAAGAAAGGTGCAAAGAAAGATTGCCACAAAGGAGATAAAGCAGAAGCTGAAAAAGCAAACTAATAACTGCTAATAAGATATAGATAATGGTCGCGCCTGAGGCGCGACCGTTTTATTTTAAGGCAAGTATTTTTTGTAACACTTCTTTATCGTCAGCTCGTAACCAGTTGTACTCCTCGTCTTTCCTAAACCATGTAAGCTGGCGCTTTGCATAGTTGCGTGAGTGTTGCTTGATCTTGTCTACAGCTTCTTCTAGCGTGTATTTATTATCCAGATAGTCAAATAGTTCACTGTAGCCTACGGTGTGTAGGTTTTTCAATTCTTTGTAGGGGTATAGTCTTTTTACTTCGTCCAATAGCCCTTCTTGCATCATAATATCTACTCTCTTATTGATGCGCTCGTAAAGTAGCTCACGAGGTAAGTCTAAAGCTACTTTGATGATACGGAATTGACGTTCTTTCTTTTTCCCGGTTTGAAAGGTTGTGATACTCTTTCCTGTAGAGCGTATAAATGATAATGCTCTTATAAGCCTGATAGGGTTTTGTATTTCTCCTGAATTGTAGAAAAGGGGATCTTCCTTTTGGATAGCATTTTGCAACCAAGTAGTACCATGCTGCTCATAGTTGAGCTTTATCTCTTCTTTTATGGTTTTGTTTACCTCGGGCATATCATCTATCCCCTCGCATAAGGCCTTGATGTATAAACCTGTGCCACCACAAACAACAGCATAGTCATTATGATGAAATATTTGCTTCAGATAATCAAGAGCCAGCTCCTCATAGTCTGCGGCAGTAATATGATCTGCAATGCTGTGACTATTAATGAAATAGTGCTGCGCTGCGGCCAGATCTTCAGTAGATGGTTTGGCTGTGCCAATGCTCATTTCTTTATAGCACTGTCGACTGTCTGCTGATATTATGGATGTATTGAGGTGTTGTGCTAACTGTATGGCTATAGCAGTTTTACCTACGGCTGTAGGTCCTGCGATAACGAATACTGTATGTGCTTTGGTATTCAAAATAGTCTGGCTTTTAGCCTTACTCCTCTACCATATCATCTCCGCCTTCGCTGGTAAAGCCTTCTGCATCATCTCCCAGGTCATACTTTTCTTCCACCTCGAGTAGCTTGTCTAGATTTACGCCTTTGACACCATACTGTGCAGGCCCGACCCCTTCTTTGCGAAACACGTGCGGGTATGTCTGGCGACTGTCTTCTTCATTTGTAATGCCGATAAGCTCTACTTTGAAAGACCACTGTTTTTTAGGGTCGTATTCGTATAAGAACTTATGGTCAGGTGTAGATGTAAGGGCAGATACAGGTGTGCGCGACATAGATAGCGCCGGAGCACCCTTTTTATTTACCAGAACCTCAGAGTTCAATTCCATGCCTCTTTCCCACTTCTCGTTGCTTTCCCAAAAAGACGCAGTATGCTTACCATCAAACTCATAGGCTTGAATAATAGCTTTGTGTAAGTCCAGAAATGATTGAGTTGGTTTTATCTCAATATCTCTGTAAACCTGATCGTCATCTTCCCAATATGCTCTGAATCTTAGTAATGGCATTGCTTCTTAAAACTTTCTGAATGATAAAAATAATACAGAATATCGGTGAAAACTAATGAGTTATCTTTGCAATGCGTGAGGCGTTTCAGATATATTCCAATCTTTTGAATTTTTATCTGAAATAGATGTGAATAATTTTTGCTTGATTTATTATTTGTGTTACCTTTGCCATCCCAAAATTGAGAACATGCCAAAGGTGAAGACTCATTCTCGCGCTAAAAAGACGTTCAAGCTTACAGCAAGCGGGAAGATTCGTAGATATAAGGCTTACAAAAGCCACTTATTGACAAAAAAATCTAAAAAACGTAAGCGTCACTTACGCCAAGCAGCATATGTGCATCCATCACAGGAGCCATTTGTTAAGCGTATGCTAGGTCTACGTTAATTCAATTAATTAAAGTATTAGAAAATATAAGTTATGCCACGTTCCGTTAATGCGGTAGCATCGCACGCAAGAAGAAAGAAGATACTGAAGCAAGCCAAAGGCTACTATGGCAAGCGTAAGAATGTATATACCGTTGCCAAAAACATCGTAGAGAAAGGGCACACTTACAGATTCATCGGTCGTAAGCTTAAGAAGCGTGACTACCGTGCACTTTGGATCACTCGTATCAACGCGGCTTGTCGCGAAGAAGATATGAGCTACTCACAGTTCATGGGTAAACTTAGCGCGAAAGGTATCAACCTTAACCGTAAAGTATTAGCTGACTTAGCTATGAATGAGCCTGAGTCTTTCAAAAAGCTAGTAGCAGAAGTAAAATAAACTTAGTTTTATCATATTGATATAGCCGCTGTAACTTACAGCGGCTATTTTCGTGTTATTATGCGCTATTTAATCTTCATACTGTTAGTTGCAACTGTTGGCTGCAAAGAGCGAGGTGCTGAACAGACAACTCCTGAAATGCAAGTAGGAGATATTCTGTTTCAAGATCTGGACTGTGGTGCCGCTTGCGATGCGATAGAAAGCGTGACAGAGGGAGTAGATGGTAAAGATTTTTCTCATTGCGGGATAGTAGCCCAAGTTAATGGTGAGCTGCAAGTAGTGGAAGCATATGGCAGTGTGCAGGCCGTACCTATAGATACTTTTTTGAATAGGGTGAAGACTAAGAACGGACAGCCAAAAGTAGTAATCGGGAGACTTCAAACTCAATATCAACAGTTAGCGAAAGAAAGTGCAGAGGTATCCAAAGGCTTTATTGGCCTGCCCTATGATGAGGAGTTTAAGTTGGGAGATAATAAATACTACTGCTCAGAGTTGGTTTATGAATGTTTTAAGGCAGCTAACGACAGCACAGCATTCTTTCCTTTGAATGTAATGACCTTTAAAGAGCCGGATAGCGATGACTATATGCCCTATTGGATAGAATATTACAATAAGTTGGGTGTGCCCATACCGGAAGGCGACTCAGGTATCAATCCGGGAGCAATCTCCAGAAACAAGTATCTGGAAGTGATCAGCCTGTATTAGTTGATGTATTCTTTAAAGTTTAATTCAGACCGAATCTCAGCCTGCTTGCCTTTCTCGAAAATACCGTAGATAGCACTGCCACTACCGCTCATAGAAGCGTATACGGCATCCTGATTGTATAGTTGACGTTTGATGTCTCCTAATGAGGGGTGTGTCATAAAAATAGGGTCTTCAAAATCGTTATGAATATTGTCCTTCCACTTACCTAATGGTAGTTCTGGTAATTTTCGTAAGTCGAACATGGGTGAGCGTGGAGTGATCATGCTAAAAGCCTCTGCTGTAGATATGTGTACTTCTGGGCAAATAACTTGAATTGTATAGTCTGATAAATCCAGCATAGACATAGGCTGCATCTGCTCGCCTCTGCCTGTAGCAAACTGAGGTGTATTGTATATGAAGAATGGACAATCGCTACCTAGTTCAAGAGCCAGCTCTGCCAGCACCTTACTTCTTAGTCCCAGCTTGCAGTAGTCATTTAGCAAGTTCAGCATGAATGCTCCATCTGCAGAGCCACCACCTAGTCCCGCACCTGTCGGAATAGATTTAAGAAGATGTATATTCAAGTCAGGTATTTGGGCAGGAAATTTATCTTTTAATAGTAGATATGCTTTCCAAACCAGGTTTTGCTCCATATTGCCTGCTATATCATCCCCATTCAGTATCAGCTGAGTATTGCCAGTATCATTTTTTAATACTTCTAATGCATCGTGGATGTGCTTTACAGGGTAGAAAACTGTTTCTAAGTCATGATACCCATCTGCACGGCGGTTGGTAATATAAAGTCCTATGTTAATCTTACAGTTCGGAAAACAAATCATACATTCAATATCTCAAGCGAAGCATAAAATTATCTGTATTTTTGGAAACCTGCACGAATTGAGCAATTATCTATGAAAGAAGTCATTAGCCTTAAGGATATTCATAAAAGTTACTATCTGGGAAAGCAGGAACTCCCTGTTTTAAAAGGTATTGACCTTTCTGTCAGCAATAATGAGTATATCTCCTTGATGGGGCCATCAGGTTCTGGTAAGTCCACCTTGATGAATATTATTGGTTGTTTGGATACACTCACAAAAGGTCAGTATGTGTTGAATAACAAGGATGTGAGTAAGATGACTGATGATGAGCTGGCAGATGTTAGAAATGTAGAGATAGGTTTTGTCTTTCAACAATTTAACTTGTTGCCGCGTTTAACAGCTTGGGAGAATGTAGCGCTACCGCTGATATATGCGGGCGTACCAAAAAAAGAAAGAGAGGAGCGAGCTATTGCTATATTGGAAAAGGTTGGGCTAGGTGATCGTGTAGGGCATAAACCTAATGAGTTGTCCGGTGGGCAGAGTCAAAGGGTAGCAGTAGCCAGAGCATTGATCAATAACCCATCTATAATACTCGCGGATGAGCCTACAGGTAACCTGGATACAAAAACATCTGTTGAGATAATGGACCTGTTCAGTAAGATACATGAGCAGGGAAATACTGTAATGCTGGTAACTCACGAAGAAGATATTGCAAACTTTACTAATAGAATTGTAAGAATAAGAGATGGTGTAGTTGAGACTGATGAGCGAAAAGCTGCTGCTACGCCTGTAAACAACTAATTAAGAATAATGGCATTTAAGATATATACAAAGACAGGAGATAAAGGTAGTACCAGCCTTATAGGTGGTGTACGTGTATCAAAAAGTCATATCCGTATAGAAAGTTATGGTACGGTAGACGAGCTGAATTCATATTTGGGTATGATAAGTGACAGTGCCAGCGATGTACGTGTGAGTGAATGGCTACATGAGATACAAGATAGATTGTTCACTATCGGGTCAGTGTTAGCAACAGCACCTGAAAAAAGTGTAAAAATGGCCTTGCCAGATGTACATGAGGCAGATGTAATATGGCTGGAGCAGAAAATAGATGAAATGAATGAAGAGCTACCTGAAATGCGGTCTTTCATACTACCTGGTGGTCATATAGCTTCTTCAACGGCACATGTGGCCCGTTGTGTATGTCGCAGAGCAGAACGCATATGTGTGGCTATGCAGCAAGAAGGTGAGGTGGTGCCGGAATTGATATTGCAATACCTGAACAGGCTTTCAGATTTCTTATTCGTACTAGCCAGATATATAGCACATAAAAATGGTGTTGAAGATCTTCCTTGGCGCGCAAGAGTATAAACATGAGATATATACAACTACTCGTTTTAACAGCTATGCTTGCAGGCTGTCAGGCAGACTATAGTAAGGTGAATAAAGTGAACTGGATAGAAGGTATCTGGGTGTTACGTGAAGGTGATAGTGATATTGAAGAAAAGTGGTATAAGGCAGATGATACCTCCTACTTTGGTATGGCTATGGTACGCGACACTACCGGCAGAATGCTATATACAGAAGAGATAAAAATAGTGTTGCGGGAGGGTAGACTGCTGTATATACCAATCGTTAGTAATCAGAACGACGGACAGCCTGTAGCATTTACAGAGGTGTCTGTGACAGATACCTCAATCTTATTTGAGAATGCCGAACATGATTTTCCACAAAGAATCAGCTACACTCTAACCTCTGACAAAACTATAGAAGCATATATAGAGGGTACAATAGATGATACAGTAAGAAAGACTGTATTCAAGTATGTGAAATATAACTAAGCTGCATTAGGCTGATACATCTCCTTGAGTATGCTATAAAGCTCAGGATGATATAGTTCTAAGTGCGTAGGTTGATTAAAGAAGTATTCAGAAACTACGGCGAAGAACTCAGCTTCGTTAGTACCTGCATAGGGATTAATATCAGAAAAACCGGAGCGTATATCCTGAATATTAGTGCGCATTTGATTGATCCACGATTGCTTACGAGCTTTATTGAGTAAATAGTCTGGTATGCCATTAATAGCACCGTC
This sequence comes from uncultured Flavipsychrobacter sp., assembly GCA_964531655.1. Lineage (GTDB taxonomy): Bacteria > Bacteroidota > Bacteroidia > Chitinophagales > Chitinophagaceae > UBA5543. Next base: position 108,706 of record CAZHDM010000003.1, on the reverse strand, counting down.
TGCTTTATCTATAAGGTGTACAAACTCATGTATAGCGGTATTATGAGCAGAATCAGGATGCAAGAACCCTGCTCTTAATGCAGGCTGAGATAGTATCATATGTCTGTTGAGCGTACCATCACCCACCATGCCTAACACATTTATATTAGCACCTTCCAATTCAAAATTCTTGTTGAAAGTACCGCTATAGACAAGTATCTCACTAAGGTTGCTATACCTCCATTTAGGGAAAGAAAAGACTGGTATAATAGCACTGGCAGCTATAAAGACTAAGTCTACATTATGTACCTGAACATCTTCCACTCCTGTGATACGTGTTCTTGCCAGAAAGTCGCGCATACGTTCCTCAAATACTTTTCTCTTGTCGATACTCAGCTCCCTATAGAAAGGAACGTAGTTGAATAGTATAAAGGAAGTGCCTTGAGGCAGCTTATATGCTTTGAGTTTTTTATTGCGTCTATATTGTAAGTAGTAGATGAATACAACAATAGCTAATAGAACTATACCTACAACTATTTCTTTAATCATATATCAAATCTAACTGAAAGCAGACAATTACCTCAAATATTGATATAGAGGGAATAAATAGTTAAAGAAGGTTACTCGAATATAACTCCTGAAGATAGTGGCTGCGATAGAACGCTGTAGCTACCATTTTGGATACGTATATTGTATTCGTACATAGCTCCATCAACTATGAACTGAACCTTGTAGTCGCCGTCAGATATGTTTTCGACAGGTATAGAACATGTTGCCGGACCAAATGCTGTAGCGCATATACCAGGCTTGTTAATATTTATAAAAGAGATCTTAATAGTATTTTGTTCGGTCGTTAAGTTATACCCTATTATATAGTTACTACACGGATAATTTTTTTCAGTTTTACCTATAAATGCAAGTTTCTTATCAAGGTTATAAGGATCTTCTCCGAAGCGAACTCTTATATTGCTGCTTATTTCTTCAGTAGCACCTAAACCAAGGTTGCTGGCTTTCTCTTTTGTACAAGAGGTAAGGATAGTAGTCAATAATAAGATAGTAGTGCAGCTATACAGTACAAACTTCATTGATAAAGATATAAGTATGCTAAAAGAAATAGGACCTGCCATGCAGGTCCTATTCAACGTTAATATCTAAATTATATTGTGCTACTAGTGATGATGGTGTGCATCATGTGGATTTTGTAGCTTGAAGAACTCTTCTTCATCTATTTCTTTATCAGTTACTTTAAATTGAGTTTCCAGATAAGTGAATAGCTTGTCGAATAATAAACGACGATATGTTTCGTCCATTGTCTTCTCATCCTTAGCTACTTTAGCCATATAGTCGTCCATCCAAGGAGTGTCTTCAATATCTGCAGCACCGCCTTGCATACCGAAGTAAGCTAATACTCTTTCTTTGATATCAGCCATAACTTCTTCACGATCTACATTAATATCGTTATCAGCAATAAGCTTGTCAGATATCAATGTCCAACGTAGCTGATGGTCAAAGTTTGGAAACTCTTGTTGTACTTCTTGCTCAGATTTTGGTTTTTCACCACCTTCTTTCAACCAACGTTTCAGGAAGTCTGTAGGAAGATCAAGCTGTGTATTGTGTACCAGTACTTCATACATCTCATTTTGTAAACGCTCGCGAGACATGCGGTCGTACTCTTTGCTTAACTCAGCCTGAAGCATCTCACGGAAAGCAGCCTCATCTTTAATCTCAGCATTCTGGAATACCTGATTATAAAGCTCCTCATTTAGCTCGTGAGGTACCAGAAGACCAATCTTAGTAATGGTCATTTTATAATAGTTCTCAGCAGCTTCTTCACCAAGTTTTAAAGAGTCTTTAAGGAATACCGGTAGCTCTTCTTCAGTACATACCTCTTTAGGTTGTATGATGATGCTATCTTCAGGAGCTTTGCCCATGATCATTTCCTGAATTTTAGCAGGAAGCTTATCCATAAGCTCAGTATCTTCAATCACATCAGCACCTTCTACAAGGTTCCCATCTTTATCACATAGCTCAAATTTTGAGTATATGATATCTTCTTTATTGGTTACGCTATCCTGAGGCTCAGATTTACCGAAACGACGCTGTAAACGAACGATCTCGTCATCCATTACTTTGTCAGAAACGTTTACTTTATAGCGAGTAAGTTCAGTTTTGTTTTTTAAAGCCTCTATTTCAAATTCAGGCTTAAGGCCAATCTCAAAAGAAAGGTCTACGTCTTCAGGGCTGTTCATATCCAGCTTAAGAGGACCGTTATCAGCCATAGCCATAGGCTGTGCAAAAATTTGAAGCTTTTCATTTTTCAGGTACTCTTCCATTTGTGTACCTGCTGCACGCAATACCTCATCGCTGAAGATAGACTGACCATACATCTTACGCACCATTCCTGCAGGCACCATACCTTTTCTGAAGCCCGGTACATTCATGGTCTTTGCATACTTCTTCAGAGAGCTTTCGAAAGAAGGATAATAATCATCTTTACTCAACTTCACCGTTACTTTATCGTGTAACGTGCCAATATTCTCACGTGTTACAGTAGCCATTATTGCTAATTTTTAAGTTTAAAAAAAGCCGATACAAGATCGGCTATTTTATCTGATTATGGTGCGGGTGGAGGGACTCGAACCCCCATGCCGCGAAGCACTAGATCCTAAGTCTAGCGTGTCTACCAATTTCACCACACCCGCATTAGGGACGGCAAAGGTAAATAAAAAAATCATTTGAACAATCTCTTTTAAAAAAAAATCCGTAGTTAATGAAAAAAATAGAATTGTCATGTAATTCACATTTTTGATTGTTGAGTTAGTGATAGATACGAATTGTCATTAAATTTATGTTTGAAAGCTAAACCCAGAATAATATATGGTACGTAAAGAAACTAAAGCAAGCATTTTGGTGGTTGAGGATGAGGAAAGCCTCAGAGAAGCCTTAAAACTAAACCTAGAACTGGAGGACTATGAAGTAACCACTGTAGATAATGGTCCTGATGTTCTTAAAGTAGTAAAAAACGAATATTTCGATCTGATCATATTAGATATCATGTTGCCTGATATGGATGGGCTAACCGTATGTGAGACTATACGTATGCAACATAATGATGTACCTATTATGTTCCTTTCTGCACGAAATACCAGCGCTGATAAAGTAGAAGGTTTAAAAAAAGGTGGTGATGATTATTTGACCAAGCCGTTCAATCTTGAAGAATTGATGCTCAGAGTCGAGAAATTGATCGTTAAGAACAAAAAGATACACGATCCTCATTCTGTACCAAATGTTTACAAGTTTGATGATTGTCAGGTAGATTTTGCTGCACATGAGTGCATAGACTATAAAGGTGATAAGCACGAGTTGAGTAAGAAAGAGACAGCATTGCTTAAGCTGCTGGTAGAGCACGAGGGAGAGGTTGTATCAAGGGAACACATCTTACAGATAGTATGGGGGTACAACGTATATCCTACCACGCGTACTATAGATAATTTTATCCTGAATTTCAGGAAGTACTTTGAAGAGGATAGCCGTAACCCAAAACACTTTCATTCAGTAAGGGGGATAGGTTATAAGTTTACCGCATAGATTGCGTCTTTAAAACTTTTTAGTATTTTCATAGCTGATTTTACAAGAAAGAAACAATCCTAACATGCGTAAATATTTATTCGTTGCTGTATTGATGGCTTTGGTTGCCGTATCATGTAATCGAGACCGAGACTTAACCCAAGCTACAGTGGTAGATACAGGTGATATAGCTGCCGGTGGTTGCGGATATTTACTTGAGATCAACGGAGAGAATCGTACCGTTCGTCCTTCGAACTTACCATCAGCCTACAGGCATAATGGCTATAAAGTGAAAGTGAAGTTTGATTCAGATGGTTCGGGTGAAGTATGTTCCGTATTTCCTAACAATAGATTCGTAGAAGTAGTACAGCTTACAGTTATAAAGACTGATCTGGACTAATTTAGTATAGTTATTTAAAAAGAAAGCCCCTTGACTAATCAAGGGGCTTTCTTTTTGTAGCATTTAAGTTTTTTATTGGATCTCATCCATTTTACGCCAACCTAGTCTTAAGGTATATTCCTCATCTTTTCTATGCATTAGTAAAGTTGCATAGGTATCAGATTCTGAATTGTAATCACTACTTTCCAGTAAGCAAGCATAGCTTTCATCTTTTTTGTCGTTATCAAAAAGATATTCTTTATGTAATTCTCTCCGTCTGCCAATTCTGTAACATATAGCATTAGTCTTCGAAAAAGAAAAAACAGAATCTGTTTTACTGCCTAAACTATCGGCTATATCATTATAAATAATGTATCTATTATGATTGCCTGTACTCACTGAGTGGAATGATGCAAACTGGTTATTCCACTCTTGTTCAGGATCGTTGTATCTAAAGAGATGTTTTAAGGTGCCTCTGCTGTGTAGACTGTATGTACTTAGCTTATTGTAGAGAAATTGTCTTTTAGGAATGGTTGTACTCCACAACTCTTTACCTTGATCATTAACCTGAGTAACATATATGTTGCCTACATAGGTGTAAGGTGAAACTTTTCCTTCAATTAGTACATTAGGAATATTGTCTTCGGATAAAATAGTACTTATTCCAAATTTGGTAGTGGTAATATTGATAGGTACAGGACGAATAGTTGCGTTTGAATCATCAGAACTCTTCATATGGGTTTTAGCTAATTCATGATTAAATGTGTGATATTTCATGTCGCTGAAGTTCTCTATGTTATATCTGAGAAAAGTAGAAGAATAAACAACTGTTGGGATTTTTTGTAGTCCATTTTTAATATACCCGTTAAGTGCATTTAATAAAAAGTAATTTATTTTTCTTCCGTGTTTGTTATACGTGTATTGTGCATAGTATGGTCGATACTCTGATGATAAGTTGGTTATTATATAAGAAGGTTTAGAGGTGTCAGACGGTAGGAAAGACAATACTATACTGTTTTCCATTACATCGGGATAGTTAATGATCTTTTGAGCTATGAAGGATACAATTATGGATCCATCGTCATCAATGCAAGTGCTGATGTGGTTTATATAGTCATATTTATCATTTTCAAACTCAATAGTGTTGTCTTTAGTTAAGTTATGATTTGCATCAAATGATTTAAGGTGCAGGGTTTCCTTAAAGTTTGCCTCTAAGTCGATCATGCAGAATACTATATATCCTCCGGTAATATTGTTTTTCTTTAGGCTAAAAGTTAAGCTCTTTTTGAAGCTTTCGGATTTAATAACTATCTCTTCTGAATTGATCTTTCCCGTCTCTATATTAAAGCATAAGCGTACTAAAGTATTTCTGTTATTGATATCCTGAGATATAAATACTACGGCCTCTTGACCAATCTGATATATCCCGTGAATTTCAGACCTTTCTAGTGCAGGCATAGCTATATGCTTACCTAAATATCTGTGAGAAGATATTTCTTTATGTTCGGTATTGAACATCTTTGTTACTATAGCTTTCCTCGCTTCAAAATGAAAAAGTATTGTGTTGCCGTTTGATAGTTGCAGTACTTTATTCCAGCCAGTTAGAGGGACATCAATAGGTTCACTAATGACTTTATCGTTACTGTATGCTATTGAGCAAAAAAGAAGGAGACCTAGAATGGTCTGTAATAATTTCATTTTAGATGTTTATAAGTTATAAAGAGCCGCAATATTAATTATATGAAGCTAAAAATAAAAGCCCTCGTTATATTAACGAGGGCTTTTTAAATAATAGATAATATAAAGTATTATGCTTCTTCCTCCATATAAGAAGTAATAGGCTCACATGTACATATTAGGTTTCTATCTCCGTGAGTATTATTTACTCTGGCAACACTTGGCCAGAATTTATTATCTCTAACCCACTGTAGCGGATAAGCAGCTTCCTCGCGAGTATAGCTACGAGCCCAGTCGCTGGAAACAACTACCGTTTGCGTATGAGGTGCATTTTTCAATGGGTTATCTGCTTGGTCAGATTTACCATCTTCGATTGCACGTATCTCTTCACGAATGCTCAACATAGCATCGCAAAAACGATCTAGCTCTCCTTTATCTTCACTTTCTGTTGGCTCTATCATAATAGTGCCCGGTACAGGGAAGCTCATTGTAGGAGCGTGGAAGCCATAGTCCATAAGACGTTTTGCTACATCTTCTGCTTCAATGCCTGCTGTCTTTTTGAAAGGACGAAGGTCTACGATGAACTCGTGAGCACAAGTACCACGACTACCTGTATATAGTATGTCGTACTGATCTTTCAATCTTGCACGCATATAGTTAGCGTTAAGAATAGCAAACTCACTACTGTCTTTCAGGCCTTTAGCACCTAGTAAGCGAATGTATGCATATGATATCAATAAGATACTTGCTGACCCAAAAGGAGCTGCAGATACTGCATGTGCAGGCTGCTTGTCATTGTCCATTACATGACCTGGTAAGAATGGTATAAGATGTTCACGAACACATATTGGTCCCATTCCAGGTCCGCCACCACCGTGAGGTATAGCAAATGTTTTATGTAAGTTGAGGTGACACACATCAGCACCAATAAGACCAGGAGCTGTAAGCCCTACCTGGGCGTTCATATTGGCACCATCCATATATACCTGTCCTCCATGCTGGTGTACAATATTCGTAATGTCTTTTATAGTTTCCTCGTACACACCATATGTAGAAGGGTAAGTTACCATGATACCAGCGAGGTTCTCCGCATGTTGCTCAGCTTTTGCTTTAAGGTCATCAAGGTCAATGTAACCATTCTCTAATGCTTTAACTACAACTACTTTGTAGCCTACCATAACAGCAGATGCAGGGTTAGTACCGTGAGCCGATATAGGTATCAACATCACGTTACGATTATGGTCGCCTCTGCTTTCGTGATAGCCACGTATAGTAAGCAGGCCTGCATATTCACCTTGTGCACCACTATTTGGTTGCAGGCTACATCCGTCAAAGCCTGTTATCTCACACAATTGGTCAGATAGTTCTTTTACCATTCGTAGATAACCCTGAGCTTGATCCTTTGGTGCAAATGGGTGCATTTTGCTCCAATGTGACCAGCTAAGCGGTATCATCTGAGCTGCAGCATTCAGCTTCATGGTACATGATCCCAAAGAGATCATACTTGTATTCAGAGCCAGATCTTTATTCTCTAACATTTTCAGGTAGCGCATCATCAGTGTTTCACTATGATAGCTATTGAATACAGGATGAGTTAAATACTCAGAAGTACGAGTTAAGCTCGTTGGTATATTAGTTAAGGCAAGATCATGATGAACATCTACTGTTACGGCATTCTCATTGTTCATAAATACGTTGATGATATCTGCTATATCAGATATAGTAGTTGTTTCATCAAGTGATATACCTACATGTTTATTATCAGGGTAGTATCTGAAGTTGATATTCGCTTTTTCAGCTCTTGCTCTGATTACATTACCTTGTGGTACCTGTACCGTAACAGTATCAAAGAAGTTCTGAGAAACTAGTGTATATCCTGCAGCCTGTAACTCTTCAGCCATAGTACTGGTAAGTACAGATATACGCTTAGCTATATTTTTAAGACCATCAGGTCCGTGATATACAGCGTACATAGCGGCCATATTAGCCAGTAGTGCCTGAGCTGTACATATATTCGAAGTAGCACGCTCGCGTTTGATATGTTGCTCACGCGTTTGTAATGCCATACGTAGTGCACGGTTGCCCTGAGCATCTACACTAACACCAATGATACGACCAGGTATCTGACGCTTAAAGTCATCATTACAAGAAATAAATGCAGCGTGAGGACCACCAAAACCTAATGGAACGCCAAAGCGTTGTGCGCTACCTACGGCTACATCAGCACCCAACTCACCCGGAGGTGTAAGTAGTGTTAGCGCCAATAAGTCTGTAGCCATAGCTACATATGCGCCTGCACTATGTACTTTTTCAATAAAAGCTCTGTAATCTGCAGCTACACCTTTATCATTAGGATATTGAACTAAAGCACCAAAGTAAGTTTCATCAATCTCAGCAGTATTGTAATCACCAAATACTACTTCTATGCCTAGTGGAGTAGCACGGGTAACTACGATATCTTTTGTTTGGGGGAAAGTCTCCTGATCAACAAAGAATTTTGGTCTGTCCGGGTTATCAGGCTTCTTGTTGAGCGCACTGAAGAACATAGACATAGCTTCTGCAGCGGCAGTACCTTCATCCAATAAAGATGCATTTGCAAGTGGTAAGCCTGTTAAGTCGCTCACCATAGTCTGATAGTTCAGAAGGCTTTCTAAACGTCCCTGAGATATTTCGGCTTGGTACGGAGTGTACGAAGTGTACCATCCCGGGTTTTCAAATACGTTACGCAATATCACGTTGGGTGTATGCGTATCATAATAACCCTGACCGATGTATGTTTTATATAACTTATTCTGTAAAGAAGTTTCTTTCAGTTGATTCAAAAAAGCGGCTTCGCTCATTGATTCAGACAGACGTAAAGGCCTGTTCATACGGATAGCTTCCGGTACGGTACGTGCTATCAATTCGTCCATATCGGAAATACCGATAGTCTCTAACATTTGTTTCGTTTCGTGCTCATTTGGCCCGATATGGCGACCGATAAACTCACGATCCTGCATTGAAAATAGATCCATAATTAACCTTGAAAATTAAGAATATGCAAATGTAGCGGGATAGGGTGTATTTGCAAAGCGAAAATGCCTTATATAGTAAGAATTATAAAGTTAGTCTATGCTTAAATAGCAAAGATTTGCATTTGTTGAAGTTTTAAGTGGCTTATTATTCTACAATACCCTCTTTTATCTCATTCCAAAGCGCGCGATAGCAAGTGTTAGCATAGCTACTTGGAGCAAAAACTTCCAATGGTGCCAGCTCCAGCCCCATTTTCTCTACTTTAGAGAGGTTAGGTATATAATACTCAAAGAAACGCTGATCTTTATACAGTTCCCCCATTACCTCTTTGTGCATATTCTTGCGAAGGTCTGCCATGGTAAAAAAGCACATCATTTTTTCTAACGGCACTTTATTCTTTTCAAAGTATTCCTTTACCATTGTATAGGTACGGGTAGAAAGTGTAGTAGGTATCACCGGCATCAGTATATAGTCCGATGCATTGAAAATATTATCTGCAAGCAGCGAAAATGCAGGAGGACAATCAATAAATACAAAGTCGTATTCGCCAGATACTTGCTTGAGTAGGTTCTTTATCTGTTTTTTAGACTTTTTTACTTCGTCAAGTATGATATCTGACTTACCTGAAGAAACGTCTGCTGGTATTATGTCCAGGCTGAAGTAGCTAGTAGCTTTTATAACATCTTGCAGGTCTATATCATGCTGCACCAGCTTTTTAGTAGCGTTTTTATGCTTTGGCGTAGACTTGAAGTAAAAGGTGGCAGCCCCTTGAGGGTCAAGATCCCAAATGAGGGTATTGTATCCGTCTTTTGAAGCCATGTAGGCCAGATTGACACATGATGATGTTTTCCCTACTCCGCCTTTCAAATTGTATAATGATATTACCTGCATAGTATTCAAGCTATTGGTATAGACTATAACACAATGTATAAAGCTACTGTTTAGTAGCTTTTTTTACAATGATTCTGTGTTAACTTTCGTGTCTTCGATATTAGTATTACCTACATCAAAGAGTCTGTAAGCTAGCTGTAACCCTGCTCTTTCAGTATTGTCGTACCCGAAGCGTTGTTGTGCTACAATGATATTGCCGTTAGCATCGTTCACCCAATAAGTGATCTGCTTTTGCTCTTTACCTTCTGTAAATGAGATATAAGCTGTAGGGGCTGCGGCATTAGATGTCCAGTTGATATTAAAATCTTTCAGACGCTCTATTACCTCAGGTGCATTACCCGTTACCTGAAGGTTCATATTCATTTGCAATCCGCTAAAAGGTATCAACTGTGGATATACAGCATACATTCTGTTCATCCAGTCTGCATATGCTGCGTTATCATCTCTTTCCTTTGTGCACATAGCTTGAGCTTCATAAACTCTTGCCAGAAACAATTTCTCGTACTCTACGTCTATATCAGGATCGTTGAGTATCTCATTCAATAGAATGCGGGCCTCATCGTGGTCGTCCATTTTTATTTTAAGGCGAGCGATGAAGTATTTGAAGTACTTACGGATATACCTACGTTCGTCTGTTTGTACCTCTTTTTCAAAACGTGTAATGAAATACTGAGTGCTGAAGTCGCTTATGAGTTGCCATACTTCATCCCAGCTTACTGTGCTTTCTGTAGAAAATAGTTTGTAAATAACCCTATCTCTCTCGGGGTTTTGTGCAAACTGGTTGATGATGAGGAATTGCTGAGAATATTTATCTCCAAGCATTTTAGCCATACGACCTAGTACTCTAGGATTGTACCACCAGTTCTTATTCTCAAATTTTTGTTGCTCTACTCTTGCATTTACATTCAAGAGTTTCAGCATTTGTGTACTGAAATCGTAGTGCGATTGACTAAGCGTAGTACCTATATGTAGCTCTTTAAATTCAGCTGCTTTTTCTACATACCGTTCAGATTGAGTAATATCACCATTGTAGTATTGGGAGCGGGCAAGTGCAATGTTATACCAGCCAAAGCCCGGAGTACTGCCATAGGTCTTGATCATGTTTTTCATGAGCTCGATCCCATTTGCAGGAGCACCTTTATAAATGTCAATCGTATTAGTATAGTATGCCCACTCTTTCAGTCGCTTGTCGCCTGCATCCTGCTCTTGTGCTTCTTCATACTCGCTTTCTGCTTCTCTAAAGTCGCCACATATAGATCTGAAAGTTGCATAGTTATTGTGAGGGAAGATATTGCTGTTCTTCATCTTATTATAGTAATAAGCAGCAGAGTCTACCTTCAGCCAGTAACTATACAGTATAGATTTGTAGTGATATACAGACAGCTTTTCCTGCGTCTCATATCCGGGGCGAAATATAGTTCTATTCAACCTCTTGTTGATTGACACCCGTCTTAATTGAGAGTCCAGATATTTATTAGCTAGTCGCTCATTCTCTTCAATGGAGTTTTTTAAGAAAGGATACTTTTCACTGGTATAGTATCTGTGCCTGTGGATGGTCCATGCCATATGGTTGTACACATCCATATTGAAGTAATCACTCTGGAAGTTCCATTTTTTCACGCGTTGTAATAGCGACCATGTTTGCATTGGTTCTTCCATGTTGTTGTAGCACATCATCAGGTAGAAGGCTATTCTTGTATACTCATAATGATAGAAATATACCGGGTAGTATGTAGCCAGATCAGAACTACGTGTACGTAACTCTGTCTTGAAGTCCTTTTCCATCAGACGTAACGCAGTCTCCAACGGGCCCGATGCATTTTTAAAACCTAGATAGTCTGCGGCGTGCTGGTATTTGTAAACACCTTCATACATCCATCCTACGTAGTAGGTGCTATCTATCCTTTTAAACTCTCTGGATCTAGGGAGCGCATCATCACTGTACATGCTGGTTCCTGTACGCTTGGCATTGATCTCATACCGTTTTGCTGCTTTCGGGCTTTGTACAGGCTCCGACTGTGCCATAGCGTTGCCAGCCTGCAGAACTAGCAGGATAATTATCAACCAATGTTTGCGGATAATCATCATGTATGGTAATTAATAATGGTCTTAAGCATATAGCTTAAGTCTTGCAAGACGTTCTGCCTCTTTATTGATAATGCTATTGATCGCATTCTGTCTACCTTCTTTATTACGGTAAAGTAGTCTGTGTTCCAGCACTTCACGTGCTATATCTTTTACATCATCTTCTATTACAAATGTTCTGCCACGTACCAGTGCGTATGCACGGAGACATTTTAAGAATGCAATACCACTACGCGGAGAGCAGCCTAGTGTAATATCCTGATGCTCGCGTGTAGCGCGTACTATGTTACTCACACTTTTTATGATCTCTTCATGTACAAATACCTCATCAGCTTCTTTGCGAAGTTGTAATATATCTGCCATGGTCAGCACCTGCTCCAGATCATTCAAGTTGGAGGCAATAGTGTTGTAATTTCTGTATATATCCAGCTCAGCCTCTTCATCTACATAACCGAAGTATATTTTCATAAAGAAACGGTCTAGTTGTGCTGCAGGTAGTGGATAAGTACCTTCCATTTCTACAGGATTCTGTGTAGCTATGGTGAAGAACATACTTTCCAACTTCAGTGTTGTATCACCAGCAGTAATTTGTTGCTCTGCCATGGCCTCCAACAATGCACTTTGCACTTTAGGAGAAGCACGGTTGATCTCATCTGCAAGCAATACATTACAGAATAGCGGTCCTTTTTTGAATACAAACTCTTTAGTGTTATCATCAAAAATATAAGTACCTATTAAGTCCATAGGCAGCAAGTCGGGTGTAAACTGTATTCTTTTGAATATCACCTGACCATCAGCATCATTATTACTGATACATCTGGCCAGAGTACGTGCTAATACAGTTTTACCTGTACCCGGATTATCTTCCATAAGGATGTGACCACCTGCTATCAGGCAAGTGATAACATGCTCTACCTGCATACGTTTACCGCGTATGACTTTCTCCATCTGATCTACCAGCTGGTGTATCTTATCGGTAGAAGTTATTTCTTCGGTTATAGGCTCTGATTGCACAGGCTCATTATGCTCTTGTAGTGGTTCCATATTTTTGAAAACAAAAAATGTATACTACAAGTTTACTGATTTATACAGAGCTATTTAGTTAGGGCAATGTAAATTTTTGTGAAAAGAGCGCTATTAGCGCTTATACATATCAATTACCTGTTTGATGACAAAGCTGAATGCAGCTGCCACAAGCACCAACTCTACTATAAATACAGTGATGGTAACAGAGCTGACACCGACATTAGCATTCTTGAGTATCTCCAAGATGCTAACAATTAGCCCAGCATGCAATAAAACCTTTACTAGTCTGATAATGTGTACTGTAGTAGTGTGTTGTGGTCTGCCGGCAGCGTCAGGTCTGTCGGGGTCTCTGTATTTTACCAGATAGTGTATCAGAATCGTTAGGGCTATGTGTACTATAACTCCTATGACGGGAAACTGAAAGACAATGCTCTTGCTTTCTTCAAGAGCAGGATTGCCTTCTTTATCCAGCATCATGGGTACTACATCAGGCAGCATGAAATAAACGATAATGCTACTGATCAGCAATACTGCTAATAAGGTTAACGATGTAAGCTCAATTAGTCTTTCTGTCTTTGTAAGATGTTTGGATATCACTGTTTATTTTTTACTCTCCAGTCTTACTACCGGCACTAACATTTCTTCTAAAGATATACCACCGTGCTGAAATGTATCACGATAATAATTTACATAGTGATTGTAGTTGTTAGGGTAGCAAAGAAACACATCTTCTTTTGCAAAGATAAAGGTAGAGCTAATGTTGGGTTGTGGCAAGCCTGCATCATTAGGTTTGCGGAATGCCAAAACATCTTTATCTACATACTGTAAGTTACGCCCATGCTTATATCTTAGGTTAGTAGTAGTACGTCTGTCACCAACACATTTGCTCGGAGTTCTTACACGCATTGTGCCATGGTCTGTAGTAACTATTACTTGTATGTCCTTATCGGCTATTTTCTTTAGCGCACGATATAGTGGAGAGTGCTCAAACCAGCTTACAGTCAGTGACCTGTAAGAAGCTTCATCACTAGCCAACTCCTTTAATACTTCCATCTCTGTACGAGCATGAGATAGCATATCTACAAAGTTGTACACGACAACTGTAAGGTCGTTGTTAAGATAGTTATGAATGTCATCTTCAAAATGCTTACCATTTTCGTTATTGGTTATCTTAATGTATTTCGACTTCAAGTCTCCTAAGCCTAATTGCGATAACTGATAATTCAGGAATGTTTCCTCATAAAGATTCTTTCCTCCTTCATCTTCGTCATTTTTCCACTCGTTAGGGAACTTTTTCTCAATATCCATTGGTAACATACCTGCAAAGAGAGCATTACGAGCATACTGAGTTGCGGTAGGTAATATGCTATAGAACATGTCTTCTTCTTTTACAGAGAAGTTATTGTTCATAATAGGCTCCAGTACTTTCCACTGGTCGTATCTTAGGTTATCGATTACTATCAAGAAAGTAGGCTTATCCTTACTGATATGAGGTGCAATCTTATTCTTGAACACCTGATGAGACAGTAGCGGAGCATCATCTTCTTTTATCCAGCTTTCATAGTTCTTATTCACAAACTTGAAGAATTCTGTGTTGGCTTCAGACTTTTGGCTATTTAATACCTCCATCATTTCAGCACTATCACTACGGCTCATTTCCAGCTCCCAATAGATCAGCTTTTTATAAAGTTCTTTCCACTCTTCATGGTCAGGGCTTGAGCTTAGTGCCATGAACAGATTACGAAACTCTTGTTGATATGCAGTAGTAGTACGTTCTGATACCAGACGCTTACCATCCATTATTTTCTTTAGAGAAAGCCATACCTGATTTGGGTTGACCGGCTTTATGAGGTAGTCAGTTATTTGAGAACCTATTGCCTCGTCCATAATATTTTCCGCCTCATTTTTAGTAACCATTATCACAGGTACTGATGGGCGTAGCTCTTTTATCTTAGGTAGTGTTTCCAGGCCTGTCATGCCGGGCATACTTTCGTCTAGCAGTATCACATCTACAGACTTCTCTTTCAGCATTTCCAATGCATCATATCCATTGGTAAGGGCAGTCACCTCATATCCTTTTGTTTGTAAAAAAAGTATCTGCGACTTCAATGATTCAATCTCATCATCTACCCATAATATTTCGCCCTGGATGTTGCTCATGTTGCTATTTTTTCGAGTAATCGGTTTGGTGTGTTATATTAATACGCTAAAAGTACATTTCTAATACTTACCTATGGTTCTTTTAACGCAAGTTTTGCAACTAAACGTAATATAACCAGAAGTATTGTAAACTATTCTGAATGAATAACACAAAAATACGTGCAGCTGTTCGACAAGACTGTCCCAGATTAATGGAGTTGATACAAGAGCTTGCAGCATATGAACGTGAACCTGAAGCAGTGACTGTATCTTTGGAACACTTTGAGGACAGTGGTTTTGGAGAGCAACCTGTATGGTGGGCTATAGTTGCCGAAGTAGATGGTATGATAGTAGGTTTTGCACTTTACTACATCCGCTATTCTACATGGAAAGGTCAGCGTATGTATCTGGAAGATCTGATAGTAACAAAAGATTACAGAGGTAAGGGAATAGGCAAAAAGCTGCTTGATGAGCTAAACGTCATCGCCAAAGAAAAAGGTTTCTCAGGTATGATGTGGCAAGTGTTAGACTGGAACGAACCAGCAATTAAGTTTTACGAAACCTACAATGCCCATTTTGACAAAGGGTGGATAAATGTAAACCTTAACTATTAGTAAAGGAAGCCCTGTTTAAGGAACTCAGGGCAACGGTAGGTCTTCAATTGGAAAGATAAGTTGACCATAAACATTAAGTATTGATCTTTTGTATTAGAGTTTCCTCTTTGTTTGCCCACTCGTCCTAACGGAGTATTGGTTACTTCTGTAGAGCGATCTTGTAGTGCACGTGCAGCATTTTCAAATCCAGGTGTGCCGGGGAAGTTATCAGCACCTACATAGGTTGTGCTTACATCATCCATATAGTCAGTAAGTGTAAGTCTGTTAGCTATCTCCACGCCAAAGTTTACACCAGGAGCTATCCAGTATTTGATACCTGCACCTACCGGGAAGCAAAAGCTAAAGTTGCTATACCCTCTGTCTCCATAACCTATGTACTGTCCTTCTGTGCCCAGGTCGCGTAAGTAGTATTTGCGCCCGAAGTAGTCTGTATATGGGTTGTAGTAAAATAAGCCAAAACCACCTACGAGGTATGGGGTAAAGCGGCTATTCAACTCACCTGTGTAGAATCTAAAGAAGTTAAACTCTGTAAAAACTGCAGCTTCTATAATGTCGCTCTTAAAGTTGAGGTTACGTGTTTTGTTAAACTCGTTGCTCGAGAATCTATCATCGTAGCCCACTTTTGTATAAGCAGCACCTATGCGAACAGCTATAAATGGATTAATGTGAATACGAGTGAATGCACCTACTGAAGGATTGATGGTTTGAAAACCGTAATTATCATTCAGGTCTCCAAAGTATTGAGAGCCACCTACAGAAGCTCCATACTCCGTAGCAGTGAAAAATGTTTGTGCTTTTACCGTAGCAGAACTAACGGCAATTAACATTAATATATAAAACAGCTTGCGCATAGTTATTATCTGGTATAACCATAAAAATAGGGTTTTATTGCAGGAATTGAAAAACTACTAATTTCTGCTGTCGATACCCCAGTATAGTTTTTGACGTATGGTCTTCAAGAAGTTGTGTTCGTCTGGTCGCACAAGAGATATGGTGAAGCTTTCCCTCTTAACCGCCAACTGTACATTACTACCGATAGACTCTGTACGAGAATCCAACGTGCACAGGAATTGTTCTGCCCGGCCTTCCACTTCAAAAGATATTACAGTGTCATCCGGTACTACGATAGAGCGTGTATTCAGATTGTGAGAGGCAACCGGTGTGATGACAAAGCTGGAAGTCTGTGGAAATACTACGGGTCCACCACAGCTTAGAGAATATCCTGTAGAACCTGTTGGAGTGGCGACTATCAATCCGTCAGCCCAATAAGTATTCAGAAATTCACCATTCAGATAGGTGTGTATCTTGATCATGGAAGAAGAGTCTTTCCTATTGATGCTAAATTCGTTGAGTGCAAATGGCGCTCCATCGAACATGGGAATACTTGCATCAAGATGTAACAAAGCTCTTTGCTCTACCGTATAAGAGCCCCTTACTAATGATGATATTGCAGCTTCTACCTCTTCCTCAGGGATTGCCGCTAAAAAGCCTAATCTACCAAGATTGATACCAATTATAGGAATATTAGTGTTGCCAACTACCGTAACAGTATCCAGCAAAGTGCCATCACCTCCAAGGCTAAACAACATATCTGTATGTTTAGGCAGGTCATGGCTGCCAGTATATAGTTTAGGCGTTGTTTTGAGTGTGATGTAGGACTCAATACGCTCATAAAACTCTTTATGGAATACCAGCTGAAGATCATGATCTTCAAGTAGTTGTATGATGCGTTGTATCTTAGGTATGTTCTGCTCCTCGAATGTACGATTGTATAAAGCTACCAGCATATTGAAGTATATGGAGTAAAGCTACTCACTATTGTTGATGTGCAAAAATAGACCTTTTTCACCCAAATGATTCCATGTATACTCTACCCGCAACTTAAAGTCATATATAGATACAATGTCTAAGCCAAAGCCCCCGGAATATAGTGGCCTGTTGTTTAGGAAACTGTTACCCAGGAATGGATTCCTGGCATACCCTACATCTGCGAATATTTTAGGGTATAGTCTGACAATTATGGTGGAAATGTAGCGGATAGGTATTTTTCTGATCTTGGTATTTACTAACTCATACTTGAGGTTAGTACGTAGAATCCCATAGTGAGAGCCGTCTATTACATAATACTCATATCCGCGGAGGTACTCACTACCCCTACCCATAGCATATACATGAGTGTAGGGCTGTTTTTCAGGGTAAGATATCCGACCTCGTAAAATGTGTGAGCTATAGAACTTCTTACCTAGCTTTTTGAAGTATCCGATTTCTGCCTGGTAGTAATTTTGAAAATTGAAACCCTGAATACCTACTCTTAATACAGAAGTGAATATTGTCTTAAACCCTTCCATAGGGTAGTTCCAATTATCTACAAGGTTGAGGTCGTAGCGGTATAGGAGTTCTGCATATTTTTGTTGTGTGCTGCCGTTCAGGAAATAGTCATTATTTAAAAGCAGGAAAGTATCATTGACATTTTGAGACATATATCTGAGCTCAAATAAATGCCTGCTGGCATATGCAGGGCGAAATATGTAAGCGCCGGCTATCTCAAAACTATTGGTGATATAGCTGCCTTGTGTGCTGGCAAATTCCCATTTGTTACTATCAGTACCGTAGTACCATTCTTCATTTCTTGATAAGAAAAACTTTACTCCAAACCCGTGTTTCTGCTCTTTATCTACATAAGGGCGCATATATTCCAGCCCAAATTTTTGAGTATATCCTATTTGCGCGACTGCACTGACCTCTTCAAGATTACCACGAAAATTTCGGTTACGGAGGCGCACGCCAATATTGGCGCGCCTAATATCTGCATTTTGTTCTACCCACCATACATTAAAGTTCCTGTCTGCCAGCTTGAATGTAAATTCAGGTATCAGGTACCATTGTTCCTTCACTACAATTCTCCAGTCTATTATCTCATTACTAACAGTATCTGTAAAGATCTGCACATCATTGAAAATAGAGAGGTTGAATACTCTTTTTCTGTTGAGTTCTTTTATATCAGCCAGCTCCTTTAAGTATAGAGAATCTCCTTCTTCTATATTCATTTCTCTGAGAATAATAGAACGGCGCGTCTTTTTATTTCCTTCTATCGTTATTTGACGCAATAAAACTTTTGAGGCTTTTACTTCATTTAGTTGCAGCATCATAGTGCTGTCTTGCTGAGCTGAAGCAATAACAGAAAGTAAAAAAATGAATATATGGGATAAGATAACTGCCCTCATGAAGAAGCTGCAAGATAGTGTCTTGAATGCACTACTCATGAAAAAAACGCATATAAATACAAACTATTGTAAAGCATTGACTGTCATATATTAATACCCCATAAACATAAAATACATTATTTTTAAAGTATGAGTATTAACGCGAAGAAATGGATCAAAGTATATGCATGTTTGTTATTAACAGGAGCCACTTTATTTTCTTGTAAACATGATCCCAGCCACACTACGAGTGGAGGTAGTAGTGGTATCGATCCAGCTTCAACACAGTATCCTTTGGAAATAGCAAAGATCATTACTTCTAAATGTGCTGTAGCAGGCTGTCATAATGAAGCTAGCTATACAGGTGCCGGAAACTTGCGTTTAGACGATTGGCAATATATGTTTGAAGGTAGTAGTAATGGTTCTGTAATAGTACCCTACGCACCTGATAATAGTTCATTATTATATTTTATAAATCCACCACAATCAGAAGGAGCACAGGAAGGGAAACATGATCCGATATACGTATTGCCTACTATGCCTGTGAATGGTGATGAGCTTACTAAAGAAGAATATGACAAGATAAAGCAATGGATAGTAGAGGGTGCCCCTGATAAAAATGGTAATATACCCTTCGGTAGTAATGCAGACGGCAGACAAAAGTTTTATCTAACTCAACAAGGTTGTGATCTGATAGGTGTAATAGATGGAGCCACAGGACTGACCATGAGGTATATTAGTATAGGAGGGAGCGAGAGTATAGGGGAGTCTCCGCACTTTGTAAAGTTTGATAACGAAGGGAAGTATGCTTATGTATGTTTTATTAATGGTACGCTTATACAAAAAATAGATGTAGCGACGGATAAGATAGTAGGCGAAGTAGATTTAACACCTGTAGGTGGTGGTTTGGACCATAATGTAGTGCAAGTTTCTCCGGATGGGAAAACGCTCATCACATCTCAACTATCGGGTTCAGGTAGACTTACTTTGATCAATACTGATGATATGACTATCATAAGGGCTATAGCCATTTTAAATAATCCTCATGGTATAGCATTCAATCCGACATTTGATACGTTTTATGTGACTGGGCAATATGGAAATACTGTATTTAAGGTACCAGTGAGTGGACAGGTTGAGCGCCTTTCAATTGATGAAAACCCACCGATAGCCACATCCGAAAATAATGCCACAAGTACCCCGAACCCGCATGAGGTAATGATGACACCCGACTATTCTAAGTATTTTTTGACCTGTGAAAATACAAGTGAAGTAAGAGTAATGGATCGGTTAGGTGATAGTTTACTTAAAGCAATACCTGTGGGAAGTGTTCCGAAAGAACTGGCGGTATCTAAAGTAAAGCCTTACATATTTGTCACCTGTCAAGAGGATCAGTCCCAGTTGTCCAATTTGTATAGAGGCTCTGTCTACGTGATTAACTACAATACTTTGGAAATAGTAAAACGAATAGATGGTGCATTTGCACAACCACATGGCATAGCTGTAGATGATAGGAATGAGACTTTTTGCGTTGCCAGTATAAATGATGATTCGGATGGACCTGCACCTCACCATGTTTCAGGTTGTGGTGGTAGGAATGGTTATTACCAAATATTTGACCTAAACACATTGGAGCCAAAAGAGCAAAGAAGACATGAGGTAACAAGATATCCGTATTCTTTAGACAGCAGGTTCAAGTAGATATGTGTACTTTTAGGTATGCTAACTATTTCATTACACGATATAAAAATAAGTGCAACAAAAGGTGCCTATCAGCAAGAGCAGATATTGGAAAACAAGTTTGAAGTAGATGTAGATGTTTTCGTACCCGTTATGAATATTGAACATCCACCGTTTGTTGACTATACACTTATCAGGCAGGTGGTATCTAACGTGTTCAATACAGCGCATACTTACTTAGAGGATATAATTGAGGATATATACAAACAGCTAAAAGCTAAGTTCTCAGAAGCTGAAAAATTTAAAATAGTCATTCGTAAACTAAACCCACCTATGGAAGGAGAGGTAGGATATGCTCAAGTAGCATACGAAGGATAAAAGCGATTTGAAAAAAGCACCTTACATATTTTTACTATGCAGTTTTAGTTTATGGGTTAGTGCTTGTAAACATAAAACCACCTTAAACCCTACTAATAGTGCTGCTGAAAGTCTTTACCCCGAAGCTATTGAACGTATACTTGTAGACAAATGTGCTACTGCAGGATGTCATAACGAAGCCAGCTATACAGGTGCAGGTGGCTTAAGGTTAGATACATGGAATAATTTGTTTGACGGAAGTAGTAACGGAGCAGTAGTAGTACCATACGCTCCTGAAAATAGCTCTCTTCTTTACTTTGTGAATAATAATCCAGACTTAGGTACTACGGCAATTCCCTTGATGCCATATAATCAACCTCCGCTTAGTGAAGAAGAGTATCTGTCTCTAAAAAGTTGGATAGCCAGCGGAGCGCCTGATAAAAGTGGAAATATACCTTTTGCTACAAATACTGCTAACAAGCAAAAAATATATATGGTGCAATATGGTTGTGACTTGGTAGGCGTAATAGATGCAGAGAGAAATGTTATTATGCGGTATATACAGGTAGGTAAAACATATGACACCGAAAATCCTAATAACATTGTTATATCTCCTGATGGTAATTATGCATATGTGAGTTTTTGGAACGCTAATCTCATTCAAAAAATCGACACAAGAGCAGATAGTGTCGTAGCTGAGCTTACGGTACCAAGAGCATTTCAAAAAGCCATACAAATAAATAATGACGGTACTACTTTGATCGCATGCAACTGGTATACTCATGAGCTATTGATGGTCAATACAGAAACAATGACCATATCTCAGAACCTTGGGTCTTCTATTCGTTTTATTGCAGGGTTTGTTGCAGATAATGAAAGCGGCTTTATCGCAAGCTCACAGTTTGGTAATGCTATTTACCACATCAAAGAAGATGGGAGTTACACTACACATAGCTTGGATGGTAAACCAATTACAAATGAAACATCAGCAATTACTCCTGACCCTTACAGGTTGATCATAAGTAATGATGGAAGCAGGTATTTTGTGAGTTGTACTAATACCAACGAAGTTGTGGTTATGAGTTCGAATATTCATGAGCGAGTAGCTACGGTACAAGTAGGGGAGAATCCTCAGGAGTTTGCTATATCGAAGACACAGCCATACCTATTTGTAACCTGCATGAATGACACGGTCAGTAAGTTGGAGGTAGGTTCAGTATATGTTATCAACTACAATACTTATGAAGTAGTAAAGGTAATCAGAGGTAAATTTTTTCAGCCTCATGGTATAGCTTTAGATGATAGTAAGGGACTGGTGTACATCTTTAGTAGGAATGAGGATAAAAATGGTCCGCCACCACATCATAGCTCACCATGCGACGGACGTAACGGTTTTTATCAGGTATATGATATTAATACTCTAGAACCAGCCACAAGTAAAAGGTTCGAAGTGACAGTAGACCCTTATACAGCTGCTGCAAGATATTAGGGCATTAAAAAAGGGAGTTCATGCGAGCTCCCTTTTTTAATGATTTATTTTACTATTTACCTTCAACCAGCTTTTCAATTGCTGTATCGTAAGATTCTTTCCATTCGCTTATGTGTCCCCAATTCTCATTGTCAATAGTGATATTGCCATCACCTTTAACTGTACCTATCTGCATGAATGGGTGACCTTGCATAGCTGCTTCGAAATCTTGTTTCTGAGCATGAGTAACACCTACTACGACACGGCATTGGGCTTCCCCAAATAACCATGCATCCTTACGGATATTCGGATCGGTATTAACCTCAAATCCCATATTGTTTTTAAAACAAGCTTCTACAAGTGTAACAAATAATCCTCCTTCTGCAACATCATGAGCACTATTCACTTCTTTACCACGTGCTACCTTTAATACACGTTTTTGCAGCTCATACTCTACCTCCATATCGAAGTATGGAGCAGGGCTATATTCTACTTTGCAAAGTTTGTGTACATATTCAGAAGAGTTGATATCATCTTTATTCTCACCTATTACATAGATCAGGTCGCCATCATTTTTAAAATACATGGTCATCTTCTGGTCAAGGCTATCCAGTACGCCCACCATACCTATTGTAGGTGTAGGGTATACAGGACCATCATCGCTACTTTGGTTGTAGAAGCTAACGTTACCACCTGTAACAGGAGTGCTTAGCTTTTCACAAGCTACGCCCATACCTTTAATAGCATTCTCGAACTGATAATACACCTCAGGGTTGTAAGGGTTACCAAAGTTCAGACAGTTGGTAATAGCCACAGGTTCACCAGCGCTACATACGATATTCCTAGCTGCTTCACTTACCGCCATCATACCACCTTTAAGTGGGTCTGCAAATACATAGCGACTATTACAGTCAGTAGTTACTGCTAGCCCTTTAGGACTGCCGTGTACCCTTACGACAGGAGCACTACTTGGCTCATTGGTATGCGTATTACCCGTACCTACCATGCTATCATACTGATCGTATACCCAACGTTTAGATGCTATGGTGGGTAACTGTATCAGTTCTTTAGCTGTGGTCTTTAGATCTTCCGGGACAGGTATGCTATCAGGATTGAATGATTTGATATTTTCAAAATACTTAGGCTCTGCAGACTCGCGAGTATATACGGGAGCTCCGCCGCCAAGCACTAAGCTTTCTGCAGGTACATCTGCTACAAGCTCATCATTCATGTAATACTTAAGGTTCTTATCTTCAGTTACTTCACCTATCTGCTCACAGTGAATATCCCATTTTTGGAATATGTCTAATACTTCCTGCTCACGACCTTTCTTCACAACTATCAGCATACGCTCCTGGCTTTCACTCAAGAGCATTTCCCAAGGCAGCATATTATCCTGACGAGTTGGTACTTTATCAAGATGTATGATCATACCATGCTCACCTTTAGCACTCATCTCACTACATGAGCAAGTAATACCTGCTGCCCCCATATCCTGCATGCCTATTAAAGCTCCTGTTGGAATCACTTCAAGACAAGCTTCTAATAATTTCTTTTCTTCAAAAGGATCTCCTACTTGTACTGCAGGAAGATCGTTAGCACTATCCTCTGTAATATCTGCTGATGCAAATGATGCACCGCCGATACCATCTTTACCAGTTGCAGCACCTACAATGAACACACTATTGCCCGCACCATATGAAGTAGCTGATACTGTTGCTTTTGCATCTACAACACCTACACTCATCGCATTTACCAATGGGTTAGTTTGATAGCAGCTTTCAAAGTATATCTCACCACCCACTGTAGGTACACCAAAACAGTTGCCGTAGTGACCAATGCCTTTTACAACACCTTTAAGCAACCATTTAGTTTTAGGGTTATCCAGCCTGCCAAAGCGTAAAGAGTTCAATGCAGCAATAGGGCGAGCACCCATAGTGAATATATCACGGTGGATACCACCAACACCTGTAGCCGCACCTTGAAACGGCTCAATAGCAGAAGGGTGGTTGTGACTTTCTATTTTGAATACACAGCCCAAGCCATCGCCTATATCTACAAGACCTGCGTTCTCTTCACCAGCTTTTACCAGTAGCTTCTCTCCATCTCTCGGTAAGGTTTTAAGTAAGCTTATAGAGTTCTTATAGCTACAGTGCTCACTCCACATTACAGAGTACATAGCCACCTCATTAAAGTTAGGCGTACGACCAAGTATCTGCTTTATTTGTTCAAATTCTTCTTCCAGTAGTCCCAGTTGCTGGGCTTGTTCTAATGTTGCTTCCTGCATAGGTGCAGTATTATGATTTATTAATGATTGAGTTGCAAAAGTACAGTTTTAACTGGGGAAATAGTATAAAAAAAGCAGCCTTGTGGCTGCTTCAAGTAAAAGGTGTTCAGGTAGGTTTTAGATAACTTTTATATCTATCCCTTTACACCTTAAAAATAGTGATATGTAATATCATAAAGCTCTGCTATTCGTTGAAATGATGGTATGGTTAGAGCAAGTAGCTGTTTCATACAACAAAAGGCAGCCATAGGCTGCCTTTTGTGAAGGTGCTTATCGTTTAGAATTATTGAATATTTATTTTTTCTGTATGTGTGTTGCCGGATGTTTCAACTGTTGCTATATACATGCCTGAGCTAAGTTGAGGTAGTTGTATAGATAAAGTGCTGGCTTGAATATTGCCAGAATTATTTAATACTATCTTGCCGGTAATATCAGTAAGTGTAAAGCTGTATGTACCCTTAGCATTATCAAAGTCTATATTCAGCTCTGTAGATGCAGGGTTAGGGAATATGGTTATAGTGTTGTCAACTATTGTGTTCTCTACACTAGTTGGTTTAAACACACCGTTTTGACAATCGTCGTAATAGACGTTGATCACCCTTCTTTTTAATAAGCCTATTTGTGGCTGGGTAGTTGGTATTGGCGGATCTGGGTTATACAACACATTTTCTAAAGTTTTAGCACTGAAATCATAAAGACATCCCCACTCATTTGCACAGTCTAACTCATTGCCTGTTCCATTAAGTCTCATGAACTTTGTATTTAGTTGCTGCGGGTACAGGTTGTTATTGCGTAAAGGTGTTATCAATACTATCTCATCATCACCAGGGTTTAATGAAAACCTGTGTGCGAATGTGTTTAACCTGCTAAAGTCTTCCAGGTCTGTAGTACCAGCTGTAGGTGTGTTCATTAAGTAGTCCAGATTTACATTAGATGTACCCAGATCTGATGCGTGAATGACTTGACCTAAGAAGTTGAAGTTGATACCTTGATTAAATCCTGGTGTATTGTTCCACCAAAACTCATAAGTAGAGATAAAAGGGTTTACATTGGTCGGCATTGGCGGATTGTATGGTGAAGGTGTCGGGCATGAACCATATTCACCTTGCTTTTCTCCTACAACTGCTAGTGCTGCATAACCGGATGGTAGTTGGTTAGGATCAGGCAAGAACTGTTTGGCCCAATCTGTGCCTGGTGGTGTTTCTCCTGTTTCAAAATAGCTCGGAAATGTAGGGTGTGCTTGAAGCGTGAATGCATCTACACGCAATACTCCCCATTGTTGTACTGCGTTGTTCTCAAACTTGTTACACAGTACAAAGATGTCATCATTTTTAAGGAAGAGATCTATACCGTATATCCCATTAGATACTGCAGGCGGTGTGATCAGGTTGTCATATACCAGGTTAGGTCCTGCCATTGTATTTAAGTTAGGCATATCAAAATGCATAATAATAGCCCCCGCTTGAGAGTTAAGCTGCACGTTAGAGTTACCCGTTCCTGTTAAGTATATATCTACGTCCGTATGCTGCATTTTTAAAGCCATATCATAATCGAATGCTGCACCTGAAGGAGGAAGCGGAGTATCCCAGGCAACTATCTCATCAGGTAGCCCTGCTCCCGTACCTACATATGTGCGGCTGATCATACCTTTTTTACCAGCAGATACGTTAGTAGGTATAGATGGCGATGACCTTTGATCTGAAAGGTAACCGCAGATGTATAAGTAGTCATCTTTGTAGATAGAGTGAGTAGGGTAAGCATTTTCATAGCTTCCAGAACCAAAGTTGCTTACCGTTATCTGATTAGGTGCTGCACCAGGCGCTCCTCCTATAGAGATGTCCACCTTCTCAGCAAAAATGTAATCTCTGACAGTAGGGTTGTTTTCACGTACAGACATTACTATCCAATAGTTGTTAGCATCTTGCACTACAATGTCTACCACACGCATCTCCCAATCTGCTTGTGGCAGCCCCATTGGATCAGGAAAAACATAGTTAGATATCAAAGCATTTCCATTTGCATCAAGATGCATAAAGTGATAGCCGGTATACTGTTGATTCAGCCCGTCTACATAGAATGTGCCTGCTACAACAAACTCATCCATACCAGGTACTTGCTCTATACTGTAGCCTTTATAGCTACTTTCGAGCTCTTGTACAGTTACTAATGCTTTGCTGTTAAAACTTGCTAATAGGGTACATGTTAGGAACAAGGTGTATGTTCGGATATTACGATACCAGAACATGGTCAAAAGGTTTTGAACTAGGAAATTGGTCTTCATTATATAAATCGGTTTTTGGTGACATAATAAGGCAATGTTAATGAGCGGTTCATTAAATAAAAAGGTAGGAGTAATAAAGGTATGTATAGAGAAGATGCCGTGTATACGACATTAGATGAACGTATAAGTTCATCTAACAAGCGTAGGCTTATGTGTAGTAAGCGTTACTTATTTACTTCTGTAGGGTCACCCATACGACCGGATTGGTAGTCCATATAGGCACGGCGTATTTGATCTTCATTATTCATGACGAATGGTCCGTATGCAAACACAGGTTCGTTCAGAGGTTGACCACCCATCACGAAAACTTCGGCGCCTTCTTCGCTGTATAGATTAATGTTATCACCACCTCTTTTGTAAAGAGCTAGTTGATTAGGCTTAAGCTCATGTTGATCTTCTAACTCTACCTGCCCGCTAACGTGATATATGAAAGCATTGTGTGTAGCATCAACAGGTATGTCGAGGCGTGTTTGTTTATTTAGTTTGATGTAGTAGTAGAATGTAGGCGTATAAGTTTTTACTTCTGACTTGAAACCCGCCAGTTCTCCCAACACGACACGAGCAGTATATTTTTCATTCACAATAGTTGGCATATGCTTATCCCTGAAAACAGTAGTTGTAGGGTCATCATATTTATGTTGTGCAGGCATATTCAGCCATATTTGAAACCCGTGTAAGTTACCACCCTCGTTCTTTAATTTATGACCAGACTCTTCCATGTGAATAGCTCCTCTACCTGAACTGAACATCATAAACTCACCTGTACCAATTTGAAAATCATAATTCAAACTATCCTTATGATGACCACTACCTGACAAGAAGTATGTAGTAGGTATTACACCTGCATGTGGGTGAGCGTCTACACGCAAAGCATCCTGACCGGGCACAATATCTACCGGACCAAATTCGTCAAACAATACGAAAGGAGATACATGATCTAAATGATTGCCTGCGAAAGCACGCATCACCGGTAGCGTTCCTACATTTACACGGTCTGAGTTCAGTATACGATGGATCTTCCTGTTGTTCTTGGAAGAGTACATACCTGATTGACCTAACAATAAACTTGGCACCGCAACTGATGCCCCAACTATAGCCGAACCTTTTATGAATTTACGTCTGCTCATCATTATATAAAATTAGAGTATTCTGTTTTATATATGATTATGTAACGATAACTAATGTTTATACATTAATTATATTGAAAACTTCAATGTTGTTCTCCTACTTCAAGGAGTAAGCGTTTTGATAATGAAGAGATGAGAATAGTTTTAAGTGCAGTATCTGACACTCTCATAGTATTAGCTACTATACTAAACAATGTACTCTCTTGTATATCCACATCAAAGTCAGTAACTGCTACATCTGCTAAAAGGGATAATGTACCCATGTGTAGCTCTGAAGGGATGTGTTTTACCATAGTAATAACTATGTCTGTAAATGTTTTATCTGCGAAACGGGTTTGATACTCTTTATAGAGTTGTATGATATTCTGCTCGGAATAATTTTTAAAGATATTTTTCATGGTAACAATAGTAATGAGTTCATCATTACTCATTTTTCCGTCGGCTTCTGCCATGGCAAACATGAGGCAGAGAATACTTTCTTTATGATACATGATAGTTGGTTAGACCATTAAGATAATCAGCAACGCTTAAAAGAGTATCTTTTTAACGAACTTTGTATAAGCATGTTCAAGATAAATCGTCCATATCCGCCTGCCGGTGATCAGCCTAATGCTATAAAAGATCTTGTAGCAGGAGTAAATGATGGAGAGCAGTTTCAAACCTTACTTGGTGTAACAGGTAGTGGTAAGACATTCACTATGGCCAATGTGATACAAGAAGTGCAAAGGCCTACCCTTGTACTTACACATAATAAGACGTTGGTAGCACAGCTGTATGGTGAGCTAAGGCAGTTTTTCCCTGATAATGCAGTAGAGTACTTTGTGAGCTACTACGATTATTATCAACCTGAAGCTTATATACCTACGAGTGACACTTATATAGAAAAAGATCTGTCCATTAATGAAGAGCTGGACAAACTAAGGTTACGTGCTACCAGCAATTTGCTCACCGGTAGGAGAGATATAATAGTTGTAGCCTCTGTATCCTGCATATATGGTATGGGTAACCCAACTGAATATGCCAATGGTATCATTAGGTTTAAGGTGGGAGATAATGTGGGTAGAAACGGTTTTCTACACCATTTGGTGAGTGCGCAATACATGCGTAGCCAGGGAGACTTTACCAGAGGCACTTTCAGGGTCAAAGGAGATACAGTAGATATCAATCTACCTTATGTAGATTATGGTTATCGAATTACTTTCTTTGGTGATGAGGTCGAGGAGATTGAAAGCTTTGAGCCGGATACCGGGAAGCGGATCGGTACTATGGAGAATGCTGCCATCTTTCCTGCAAACCTTTATTTAGCACCAAAGGATATGATGGGCCAGATCATTCATGAGATACAGGATGAGATGACCGCACAGCACGACTATTTTAAAACAATCAATAAACCTCTGGAAGCTCAACGTATAAAGGAAAGAGTGAGTTATGATCTGGAGATGATACAAGAGCTGGGATTTTGTAATGGTATTGAGAATTATTCTCGTTTTCTTGATAGGCGAGAGCCAGGTACAAGACCATTCTGTTTGCTCGACTATTTTCCAGATGATTTCTTAATGGTAATAGACGAGAGCCACGTGACTATACCGCAAGTGAGTGGGATGTATGGTGGAGATAGAAGCAGAAAGTTAAATCTGGTAGATTTCGGTTTCCGCTTACCAAGCGCGCTAGATAACCGTCCGTTAAACTTTCATGAGTTTGAAAGCCTGCTCAATCAGGTAATATTTGTAAGTGCTACTCCTGGTGATTATGAACTTCACCGCACCCAAGGTGTAGTGACAGAGCAAGTTGTTAGACCGACAGGTTTACTAGATCCTCCTATTGAAGTAAGACCTAGTGCCAACCAAATAGATGACTTGCTGGATGAGATAGATAAACGGATAAAAAAAGGTGATAGAGTACTGGTGACTACACTTACTAAACGAATGGCTGAGGAGCTAGATCAATATTTGAAACGAATAGACGTCAATTCGAAATACATACATAGTGAGGTAGATACTTTAGAGAGGGTAGAGATCCTAAGAGATCTGAGACTTGGTAAAATTGATGTGCTGGTTGGTGTAAACCTTTTAAGAGAAGGTTTGGATCTACCTGAGGTTTCGTTAATGGCTATACTTGATGCTGACAAAGAAGGCTTTTTGAGAAATGAACGTTCGCTTACCCAGATGGCGGGACGTGCAGCGCGTAATGTAGATGGTTTAGTAATATTTTATGCAGACCGTATTACGGAAAGTATGCAGCGTACTATGGATGAGACAGACCGTAGAAGGGAGAAGCAGGTGAAGTATAACGAGGAGCATAACATTACTCCGATGACCATCAAGAAAAGTACGGATGAAGTATTCAAACAAACGTCAGTATTAGAGATCAAAGGTTATGACGAGGATAGTGAATATGCAGTGCATGATGAATTAAAACCTGTAGCTGCTGAAGAAGATGTAGAATACAAAACTGCAGCACAGCTCGAAAAGGCCATAGCCAAAACTAAAAAGCAAATGGAGAAAGCTGCAAAAGAGCTTGACTTTATGGAGGCAGCACGCCTACGAGATAAGATGCTGGCCATGCAAAAAGAATACGATGCTATGAAGTAGCAGCATCTTACTGTAACTTTTCAGCAAGCTGATTAATGTCCTTGTTGTCTATGTGCTTCTTGCTGCTGCCATGCAAAGCTACTTCTATCATGGCTTTGCCTACTTTGACAGAGTCTGTTACGGAATGTAGCTTTTTTATCAAAGGGAACAATGGTCTTAAAACGACGTAAAGTGCATTATACCAAGATGTTTTTGATTTAACACCGCGCATAGGAAGTATAGCTCCCGGGCGGAACATGTATGCTGCTTTAAATGGCATACTCAGCAACTTATTCTCTGTCTTGCCTTTTACTCTGGCCCACATCATACGTCCTTTTTCAGTGCTATCTGTTCCTTCGCCTGATACATAGGTAAAGGTCATTTCAGGATTGATAACAGCTTCTGCAAAGTTGATAGTCAGGTCGTAAGTCACATGATGATACTCTTCTTCGCTCATACCTTTGGCAGATACTCCAAGGCAAAAAAAGCACGCATTATAATCTTGCAGTTGCCCTTTTATAGGAGTCAGGTCGAAGAAGTCTTCATGGAGGATCTCCTTAAGCTTTTGGTGCTTTATGTCAATAGAGCTACGATTGATAACTAGCACTTCTGATACATCGGGATGGTCTAAACATTCTAGTAATACACCTTTGCCTACCATACCTGTGGTACCTGTTATTATGACCTTTAGCTTCATAGATATAAAGGTATAGCTTATTGTTCAGGAAGCTACAATAAGGACCACCAAACAGCACGGTCTGCATAGCTACCCCATCTTTCAAGACTAGTGTTGATCTTCTTACCCATTTCTTCCTGAGTAACTTCTTTACCCTTCTTAGGTACTGTAAAGTCTTTCTCTGTAGGTGGAGTAATATCTACGTTAGTAGCTATCCATGTAGTATGCAAACGAGGAATGGCAACTTCTAAGACCATACCCGGTAGACCGCTGAACATTTCAGGGCCGCCACTTGCAGGTATATCTTCTGAATAGAAAGCGACTACGTACACTGAGTCGAACATTACAGCTACAGCTTTGCGGCATTTGTAATTAGCTATAGTACGTATCTCATCTTTTACAGTCCACTTAAGTTTACGCATGGTGTCCTGTACAAGAAACTTTTCTTCATACACTTGCTTTTGTGCGGTTACTCTGCCAGTTGTAAAGTCTGTATATACTACATTCTCACTTGCAGGAGTTTGTGTGAACCACATGTTGAACGTTTGCTCTGCCTCTCTGCCTGGCTCGTATAAACTTTGTTTTGTGTTGAATGTAAGATCGTAGTACTGTTTTTTATACTTAGGTATCTTCGAGCGAAACTTCTCAATCCATTCCTTCTGGTCAGCATCCATATAGTCTATCGTCCTGTGCAGATTGGTACTGCGCTCGTATTCTATTTTACCCTCTATTGTATGCTGTGCGAGTAGGGTACTGTGAGTGGCTAATAAAGCTATTGTTATAAAGAGTAAGTATTTCATAGGTCCGGATTAGTTAATAAAGTCTGTTACGTCTTGCTCAGGTTCGCCGCCTGCTCCCATTTTTGTGAAGTTCCATATCAGGGATATCATACCATAGCGACGAATTGTGTTATAGCTATTCTCAGTAATATAGTTGTTAGCAGCAAATCTGTTAAACCCTAAATTCTGATTGAGTATATCAAATACTGAAGCTCGCAGCTCTAGTTCTTCGTTCTTCAGGAACTTTTTAGAGAGGTGTGCATTCCACTTCAATACATTATTATTTCTATCAAAAACTTCCGTACGCTGTCTGATGAACCAGTTGATATCTGACCCTATTTCCAACTTCCATGGAAGTTCGTATTCAAATTCAAAACCTTGTTCTGTTGTCCAGTAGCTGGTAGCCTGTGTACTTATGCTAGAAGAGTTGTCATTGTAAGTGAAGTTGCTATTGAAGCTTACTTCAAACTTCTCATCCTTAGTATCGTATCCTATGTTGAATCTGCCTGAATAGGAGTTAAAGTTACTGGTGTTCTTAACATTGTTCACTATTGTATTTACTCGTGATAAGCGAAAGCTACCACCGCCACCGACTCTCATATTTAGCTTGACGATTCGCTTACCAATACCGAAGTAGCTACCTGCACTGTAGTTGCCGTCTGTATTTTCATATTGGTAAGTTCTTAGACCTGTACTAGTATCGATGGTCTCAGATCTTGTGATGGCATCGTCAGTTAGGCTGTAGTTAACACTCATCCATATCCATCTGCCACTAAGTACCTTATAGTCATGTAAGTTTGCACGGAAAGAGTGTCTGAACTCTTGTGTAAGCCCTGCATTACCTATGGCGATATTAGAAGGGTCTGTATTGTCTCTCAATGGTTGTATCTGTTGTATAGTAGGTTGGTTTGTACTACCATCATAATTGAACCTCACATTAGTTTGTTTGCTGATCTTATAACGTAGTGTAGCTCTTGGGAAGAAGTTGATCACGTTATAGTCAAATGTTGTATCAGCCATTAAGTCCAGCTGATGGAAGTTTGTATTACCTACCGCACCACCGAAAGAAAAGTCCAGATCTTTGTAATCGAAACTTAGTGTTGTTCCACCTGTGTGTGTTACAATGTTATAAGCATAGTTATTACTAAAAGTGGAATCTAGTTCAGTGTATGCATCTTGACCTTCTGTAGGAGGTGCTATTCCTTTATTGAATGTGTTTCTGTTTGCAGTGCTGTTGTTTACATTAAGTCTATAATTCACACTAATAGCCATAACATCACTAAGTGGCTCAGTATAGTTAGCGTAGCCATTAAGCGTTAATGATTCATTCATGTTTTTCTTTTGCTGATCGATTGTACTATCACCCAGACTACTTCTGATGTTTGATAAGGTGAACCCTGTTGCGTCAGATTCAACATATTGTCCTGACAAACTTGTTGTTAGCGTCCTTCTTTTCTTATTGAACTTTTTACGATAAAGTAAACTACCATCAAACCTTTTTTTAGTGGCTTCATTTCTTACTTGTCTGTCTATGGTATTCAGTGTGTCACCATCTGCTTCAAAAGAGCTTTGTGCATAATTAGATCTGTTTTGAGAATTAGTATAGTCTCCAGATGCATTGAATTTAATATCTGATAAACTGTCTAGTTTATATTCATACAATCCATCTACTTTATGTCTTTGCCCTGTCTTAAATTCATCTTGTTGTATATCCTGAAAGTATTCAGAGTTTGGTAGAATGTATTGCGTCAGTGTATTGTTTATAGACTCAATATTTTGCTTAGCATAGCGATAGTTACCTCCCAGGTGATGCTTATCTTCATTCCATTTGTTGGAGTAGTGTAACCCGCCTGTCCATGCTTTAGGGTATCCACGACCATTATACTGCCCATCCCAGCTATCAAAAAGTTCATCATCACTAGAGTAGTATGTGGTCACACTACCATCGTCATTGACACTAGTATTGTTACCCCCGCCGAATCTGTCTCTTTCGTCCCATCCAAGTCCTATTTTACCGGTATTAGCTACTATGCCAAAAGCTGAAAGTTTTCTTTTGCCTTTGAAGGCATTGAACATTGCTTGATTCTCAAAGTAGTTTTGTACCTCACCTTTACCTCCTGCGGCTACTACCTTACCAAAGTAGCCACGCTTCATATTATCTTTCAGTTGCAGGTTTACTGTTCTTGTTGTTTGTCCATCATCTATACCTGTGAATTCGGCCTCGTCACTCTTCTTGTCAAATACTTGAACCTTATCTACAGCTTTTGCTTGTAAGCTTTTAGATACAACAGCAGGGTCATCTGTGAAAAACTCTTCACCATCTACCAGTAGCTTCTCTACTTTCTGGCCATGCGCTTGTATGTTACCATCTTTATCTACCTGCAAGCCCGGCAGCTTTTTAAGAAGCGACTCTACTGTAGCATTATCTTTTACCTTAAAGCTATCCGCTATATACTCGACAGTATCGCCCTTTACTTTGATAGCGGCATATTGATCAGTATATACAAACTCTTGCAAAAGGTGTGTCTTGGATGTCATAGGTACCAAGCCTATATCTTTATTGTCATTAATATCAATCTTGTCTACATATTCTGCAAACCCCGGGAACACACTCATAATGATGTATTGCCCTTTTCCTGATACTTGTAGTTGAAAGGTTCCATCCTCTCTTGTACGTGTGAAGGCCTCTAAAACAGAATCCTCTGCATGAAGTATAGTAATACTTGCATAATGCAGAGGACTATTTGTAACAGTGTCTGTAACATTACCTTTTATTGTATAAGGTTGTGCAAAAGCATTTGTTACAGACAGAGTAATAAGGCTAATTAGGATTATGATGCGAGTATACATGGGGCTGTGCTTCGTTTACGTTACAATAACGTGACAAATATGGGTATATTTTATCTATTGAGATATATTATAAATGTTAAAAAAAAGAGCATATAACAATATGCTCTTTAAAAATGGGGTAGAAAAAGGGTGAAATGTCTTTTACTGAGTATTGGATAACTGCTTACGCTTCACATCAGGGCGGTTTTTATTAACAGGTATACCCAGTGACTCATAAATGTAATCTTGAGCAACAGTACGTGTACTTTGTCTGTTGATCAACCTGTTCTCTGCACTCGGATTGACACGGTTAGATAGTAATACGAATACGATACCAGTCTCAGGGTCAGCCCATGCACATGTGCCTGTAAAGCCCTGATGACCGAACGCGTATCCACTAACTCTATTGCCAGCAGGACCGGCATCTGAAACATCTGCATCAGGTTTGTCAAAACCAAGACCTCTGCGGCTTAAGCGAGAATTGTATGCAGTGAAGTAACCAATTGTTGATTTCTCAAAGAACTTCTTACCGTTATATACACCACCTTGTAATAGCATCTGGAATATTGCAGCTACATCGTACGCATTTGAGAAGAGTCCTGCATGACCAGCCACACCACCAAACATTGCAGCGCCCTGATCATGTACATATCCGTGTACCACTTGCTGGCGGAAATAGAAATCTTTTTCAGTAGGGGCTATGATGTTTTTACTGAACTTGCTTAGTGGGTTGTAAGTTATTTTGCTTAGCCCCATTGGTTTATAAAATTGTTCGTCTACATAATTGTCGAGCGTCTTTCCTGTTACTCTCTCTACCACAGCAGCCAGGAAGTAAAAGTCCAGATCACTATATACATATCTTCCTCTGTTCTCAAGAGGTGTAGTCAGTATTGTTTTCCATACAGAGTCTTTATAATCTCTGCGCATGTATAGATCTTTAGCTACAGGTATATTGAAAGTTGCATCGCTCTTATTACGGTAGATACTTTGGTTAGGGTATGATGTATCATCTACAGTTTCTCTATAGAAAGGTATCCAGCTTTTTAAACCTGCCTGATGTAGTAACAGGTCTTTTAAGCGAAGTTTGTCTTTGTCTGTGCCCTTAACCCATGGTAGATAATCACCCAGTGTTTTATCGAGGTTGATCTGTCCGTTTTCATACAAGCGCATTACTGCAAGTGTTGTTGCTAAAACTTTAGTAAGTGATGCAACATCGTATAGTGTATTTGTGTCTACCTTGATCGTTTTATATGCGTCATAATAGCCGAAAGCTCTGTTATAAAATACCTTTCCATTCTTAGCAGCAATTACCTGACAACCCGGGAAAACACCGTCCACTACACTACGCTCTAAAAAGATGTTCATCTTATCAAGAGCAGCAGTATTTACTACACCTGCATCTTCTAAGTAAAATACAGGAGTTAGCTTGTCAACAATATTCGATTCTGTAGGTTTTTTAGGTTGCTCCGCCATCATCTTAGGTGTAGCTTCCATCTTCATGCCGTTACAAGGATTAACAGGTAGTGTACCTTTTGCAGGCATTATACCCATTAGTATATCAGCCATGATGCTTTCTACAGGCTCAGTATCTTCATAGCTAACAAATACAGTTCCGAAGTTGCAAAAGTTTTGTAGCAAATACGGGTTTCCTAACAAGACCAACACCACATTCTTTTTACTCTGTATTTGTCTCAGAAAAGACATTTGAGCTTTATTCAAGCCATAATCGCCACCTGAAGGGTAAAAGCTAAGGCTGTGAACAGCTACAATAGTGATGTCATAATTATTTGATGCTGACACTGCAGCGGCTGATGAGCTACTCCCTTTCGGTAACCAATGCGCTTTAATGTTAGGAATGTCTTGTTTTAATTCCTTTAATAGATCTGTACTGCTACTAGCATTTACACCGATATACCCGACACGTTTATTTTTTCTTACAAGGTTATTTACCAACCCGTTTCTATCTCTCACAAAAGTGATAGCAGCTTCAGCCATTTGATACTTAATGTCTTCAGTGTATTTATTAAGATCAGATGTAGCATTATTCTCTTCTATATCCTGAAAGTTGGCCAAGCCAGCGTCATACTTAGCAGCTAATATTTTCTTTACGCGTACTTCTACTTCTTTACGTGATACCTCATCTCCTGTGATTGCTGCTTTGATCTTATCAATTGCTACAGGCACATCTTGTGAAAAAAGTAAAACATCATTACCCGCAATAAAAGCGCGATAATCTACATCGCCAGGTTGAAAGTATTTAGCAACACCCTTCATATTCAATGCATCGGTAAATATCAGGCCACGAAAGCCAAGCTTGTTTTTTAGTAGTCCTGTAATCGTGTTATTGGATAAAGTAGTAGGTATGTGCTCTTCTTTTTCAAGAGCTGGTACATCTAAGTGGGCAACCATCATGCTTTGTACTCCTGCATCTATCATTTTTTTAAATGGATAGAGCTCAAGAGCCTCTAGTTGCTCCATTGTTTTATTGATGGTAGGTAGATCTTTGTGAGAATCAGTTTCTGTATCGCCATGACCCGGGAAGTGTTTAGCACAAGCCATCACCCCATTATCCTGCATGCCACGCATGTAGGCGATACCCATCTTAGCTACCCACTCTTTATCCTCACCAAAAGAGCGAGCATTGATAATTGGGTTTCTGGGGTTGTTGTTTACGTCAACTACGGGTGCAAAGTTGATGTGTACTCCCATCCTGTTACATTGGTAGGCTACAGCAGTACCAAGTCTGTAGGCAAGGTTACTGTCTCTGGTTGCACCTATCATCATTTGCCTCGGTAAGTCTCTTACTCCTGTAAGTCTCATTCCGAGCCCCCATTCTGCATCCATACCTATTAATAGAGGTACTTTGGAAGTACGTTGATACTTATTTGTTTGTTTTGCCTGTGCTTCGGGCGTACCCTGCATAAAAATGAGACCGCCTACCTGATTAGAAGTAACCATTTTGGTGATCTCAGGCTCGTTATAATTTTTACCTCCTGAATAGGCAGCTACCATAAAGAGCTGACCTATTTGTTCTTCGAGGGTCAGCTGATTATACACACTATCTACCCAATATTGTTTTTTAAGAGCGCTTTGGCTTTTTGTCTGAGCATGTGTAGCTGAAACAACTAATATCGATAAAATAGTAACCAGTACTGTCTTTTGCATATAGGCAATCATAACAACAAATATAAATCATTGTTTTGCAAGGCATGAAGCGCGTTTTATTTTACTTGTATGTGGATTTATTAAATACCAGTTTACGAGCATAGTTATAACTTTACCCCAAATAGAAAGAGAACGTGCGGGACATAATACATTTATTGTCAGATCATATAGCTAACCAGATAGCAGCCGGAGAGGTGATACAGCGCCCTTCATCTGCCGTGAAGGAGATGTTAGAGAATTCGGTAGATGCCGGTGCAACGGAGATACAGCTTATTATCAAAGATGCGGGTAAGGAATTGATACAGGTAGTGGATAATGGTAGCGGTATGAGCCCTACAGATGCAAGAATGTGTTTTGAGCGTCATGCCACATCTAAGATCAAGGATATAAATGATCTCTTTTCTATCCGTACAATGGGTTTTCGCGGAGAGGCTATGGCGTCAATTGCAGCCGTAGCTCAAGTAGAGATGAAGACCATGCAAACAGATGCAGAGGTAGGCAGTAAGATAGTGGTAGAAGGAACAGAGGTGAAGTCACAAGAACCTTGTGCTAACCCGCCTGGCACCAGTATCAGCGTCAAGAATTTATTTTTCAATGTACCTGCAAGAAGACATTTCTTAAAAAGCAACACAACCGAGTTCAGGCATATTGTAGATGAGTTTACCAGAGTAGCGTTAGCATACCCTAAAATAGCTTTCAGGTTATTTCATAATGGTACAGAGCAGTTTCACTTAAGTGCTGGCAACATGAAGACTCGTGTGGTTGACCTGCTTGGAAACTCATATGCTAAAAATTTGGTACCAGTAGAAGAACAAACTGATCTACTGAATATCACAGGTTTTATTGGTAAGCCTGAAGCTGCTACAAGGACGAGAGGTAATCAATTCTTTTTCATCAATAACAGGTTCATTAAAAGTCCCTACCTGCATCATGCAGTGGTGAATGCATATGAAGGGCTTATAGAAAAGGAGTCTTTCCCTTTTTATGTATTGTTTTTAGAAGTAGACCCAGCGCGGGTGGATGTGAATGTACATCCCACAAAGCAAGAGGTGAAGTTTGAAGACGATAGATTAATGTATGCATACCTCAGTGCTGCAGTAAAGCATGCGCTAGCTAAGTATAATATAGCTCCTTCTCTGGATTTTACACTTAACCCTGAAATACAAAAACTATCATCGGTGCAGTTGCCTACTACCGATGATACCAGAGAGAAGACCCAAAAAGGTTATTTAAGTAATACTTTCTCTCAAAAAGGACAAGCACACTTTGTGGAAAAGAGCGACAGTCTGAAGAAGTGGAAAGACCTTTATACAATAGCTAACGAGCAGGTGGAAGAAAAATCTGAGCCTGTTTCAGATTCTTCAAGAGAGTCATTACAGTTACATGCAACAAAAACACCAGTTAGCGAGAATGTACATAACATACTACTGGTACAAGGCAGTATGCTGGTTACCACAGTTAAGTCTGGCTTGATGGTGATACACATAAGAAGAGCTCAGGAGAGAATATGGTATGAGCGATTGCTGGACCAGTGGAATGATGGTGATGCACCTTCTCAGCAAATATTATTTCCTCTATCTTACGAATTACCTCCACAGGACGCAATTCTGTTAGGTGAAGTGTTGCCTGATCTGGCAAGGTTGGGTTTTGATATATCACCGTTTGGGAAGAATACATATGTAGTGCAAGGTGTCCCGTCTTCTTTGCCATCAGGTGAAGAAAAGAATGTGTTAGACGAAGTCATTGAGCAATTAAAACATGAGTCCAGCGAGGCAACAGCAAAAAGATCGGAAAAACTTTTGGTTAATATGGCAAAGCGATTATCGAGAAACACATCAGCTATACAACATAAAGAAAATCAACAGGGTTTAATTGATGAGTTATTCGCTTGTACACAGCCGGAATACACCGCTGACTGTAAAAAAATATTCACTTTGGTAGCTAAGGATGAGTTGGATAAGAAGTTAGATATTGCATAAATATTATATGAGCTTCCTTTTTTCGTACCTTTGCGCCACTTTTGTAGATTCAAATAAATAAGTAAACGAGAAGATGGCTTTAAA
Organism: uncultured Flavipsychrobacter sp.; assembly: GCA_964531655.1. Taxonomy (GTDB): domain Bacteria; phylum Bacteroidota; class Bacteroidia; order Chitinophagales; family Chitinophagaceae; genus UBA5543. The sequence continues at coordinate 68,852 of CAZHDM010000003.1, read as the reverse complement.
ATTTCATCCACTTAAGGTAGTAGATGTTCGTCCTGAAACAAATGATTGCGTATCAGTAGCACTAGAAGTGCCTGAGCAGCTAAGTGAGGATTTTAAATTTATACCGGGGCAGTATCTTACTTTTCGCAGAGGCGATGGTGAAGCGGAGATAAGACGTTCTTATTCTATTTGCTCTGGTCCATCGGATTGCGAGTTAAGAGTTGCTATTAAAAAAGTGGAACAAGGTAAGTTCTCTACTTATGCTAATGAGGAGCTTAAGAAGGGTGACGTGCTTGAGGTGATGCCTCCTATGGGTAACTTTTCAAGAAAGAAACAAGAGGTTACTCACAAGCATTATTTAGCCTTTGTAGCTGGTAGCGGTATTACACCAGTTATGAGTATTATGAAGGCTGTGCTGGAAGAAGATGAGCATGCTCGTTTTACTTTAGTATATGGTAACAGAAACCGTAATACTATAATTTTTAAAGAAACGATAGAAGCACTTAAAAATAAATACATGCAGCGTTTGCGTGTATATCATGTGCTTAGTCGAGAGTCTATGGATGTAGCTCTCTTTAATGGAAGAATTACAAAAGAGAAATGCACAGAAATGTGTGATGCTCTTATAGATGTATCTACTGTTGATGAAGCATTTATATGTGGCCCTGAGCAAATGATATTGGATGTGCGTCAACAACTAATTGACTTAGGTATGGATGCCCACCACGTACATATGGAGCTATTCACTTCTCCTGATCAGCCTAAGCGCTCTCATGAGAAATGGGTGAAAGAACATGCTGAAGATGATGGTAAGATGAGTAAAGTAAGTATTACTCTTGATGGTACTACTTTTGAAATGGACCTTGCATATAATGGCGACAGCATTTTAGATGCTGCGTTGAAGCAAGGTGCAGATCTTCCATTTGCATGTAAAGGTGGAGTATGTTGTACTTGCCGTGCGAAGGTGACAGAAGGCGAAGTAGACATGGAGGTTAACTATGCCCTAGAGCCTGATGAGGTGAAAAATGGCTTTGTGCTTACCTGCCAGTCACACCCTAAAACAGATAGGGTAGTAATAGATTTTGACCAACGCTAATTTAGATTAAATATTAATTTACTCAGTTTCATGAGTGAGTGCATCCCAAAGGGTGTCCTTTAACTCTGTTAACCCTTGGTTAGCTACTGAGGAAATAAACAGGTGCGGGATGTCTTTAGGTAATTCTTTAGAAATGGCATCCTTAAGCTCCTGATCGAGCATATCGCTCTTACTTATAGCAAGTATTCTTTGTTTGTGCAGTAGTTCGGGGTTGAACTGTTCCAATTCATTCAGGAGTATCTCATACTCCTTTCCGTGATCTTCACTATCTGCAGGTATTAAGAATAATAGTGCAGCATTACGCTCTATATGGCGGAGGAACCTATGTCCTAATCCTTTACCCTCTGCGGCGCCTTCTATGATGCCGGGTAAGTCTGCTACACAGAAAGATCGCTCATCGCGATAAGGCACCATTCCTAATTGCGGAGTAAGTGTAGTAAATGCGTAATTAGCAATTTTGGGTTTAGCGGCACTAATTGAAGAAAGCAGTGTTGATTTGCCGGCATTTGGGAAGCCAACTAAACCAACATCTGCTAATATTTTTAGTTCCAGAAGTTTCCAGCCTTCTATGCCTAACTCTCCCGGTTGTGCATACTCGGGAGCCTGATTGGTAGCAGTAGCAAAGTTCTTATTTCCTAAACCACCACGACCACCCTTTAGCCATATTCCTTCCTGACCATCTTCCAGTATCTCAACTTCTACTTCACCCGTTTCTTCATCTCTGGCAACTGTACCCAGAGGTACTTCAATCACAATATCCTTACCCTCATGTCCGGTCATGTTATTCTTCATGCCATTCTCACCATTTTCAGCAAGAATGTTCTTATGGTATCTTAGGTGTAGTAGTGTCCATAACTGTGTGTTGCCACGCAGTATAATATGACCGCCACGACCACCATCCCCACCATCAGGACCAGCCTTGGGGTTGTATTTCGTGCGTGCAAAGTGTGCGCTACCGGCACCACCCTTACCCGACCGACAAAAAACACGGATATAATCTACAAAGTTGCCTTTTTCCACTATGCGGGTTGCAAGAATTGATCTATCTCTTTTGCGATCAGCTTGAATGTTGATTCAATATCACCATCACCTTTCAGGTTCACCAGCTTGTCTTGCTCATTGTAGTGATCTGCAACAGGTGCTGTTTTGCTGTGATATTCTTTTATACGTTTAGTTATCACCTCTTTATTGTCATCACTTCTGCCAGAAGTTTTACCTCTAAGCACCAAGCGCTTTACAAGTTCCTCTTCTGGTACTTGTAATGATAACATCAGGTCAATTGCAGTGTGTTTAAATTCTAGCAGTTTGTCTAATGCCTCTGCCTGAGCTGATGTGCGAGGGAAGCCATCGAAGATGAAACCTCTGGCATCAGGGTTCTCATCTATTTTACTGCTGATCATACCGATAACCACCTCGTCAGGTACTAACATTCCCTGATCCATAAACTTTTTAGCCTCTACTCCTAGTGGAGTCTCGTTGCTAACTTCTTCTCTTAAAAGGTCACCTGTTGATATATGGTTCAGATTGTAAGTATCCACGATATTCTGTGACTGAGTACCTTTTCCACTACCCGGAGGACCGAATAAAATCAAATTAAACATATGTATTAAATAATATTAACGCTACAAAAGTAATCATACTGATGGATATACCCTTTAAAGCATACCTAATAACAGTAATTTGTTGCGATTGTTAATGGGGGTAGGTAAAAAACAAGATATTTAATAGCTTGTAGTTATTACCTGGTTGCTACTATATTGCTGATATGCAAATGGTCATATTAGCATATCAGGCTGCAAATTTACTACATAGATACCTAAGATACATTATAATGTATCTAAAATAGTAGTAGGTATGATTAATTCTTTACAATGAGGTGATTTTTTATACGCTCATCAAAGTGTACAAATTCTCCTGGTTTTAATCCTTCTATATCTACTTTATCTACACTAAATCTGATCAATCTAAGAGTAGGGAAGCCAACGGCTGCTGTCATCTTCCTTACTTGCCTGTTCTTTCCTTCTGTAATAGTAAGAGATATCCATGAAGTAGGGATGTTGGCTCTATATCTTATTGGTGGGTTGCGATCATGTACATCTGGTGGAGTAGTAAACTTTGATACAGCAGCGGGAAGAGTAGTATGTTTCTTTCCGTTTACACTTATGGTAACTCCTTTTCTCAACTGTTTGATTGCATCATCTGTGATATCACCATCTACTTGAACCCAATAAGTTTTTTTATGTGCAAACTTCGGATCGGTTAGTTCATGTGTGAGTGCTTTATCGTTAGTAAGAATTAGTATGCCTTCACTATCGTAATCTAATCGACCGACAGGGTAAATGTCTTTCGATATATTTTTTAAGTAGTCTGATAAAGTACTCTTATCACCGTCGCTAGTGAATTGTGTAAGCACCTGAAATGGTTTGTGAAAAACTATATACTCAAAACCCATGATAAGTAAATGTAAGTATTATTATAAAAGAAAAGTCCGGCTAGTTTTTTATTACCGCCGGACTATTAGGATGGGTTAGTAAGCACAATCCTAGTACAATATTAAAAATAAAAATCGCTACTAAAAAAAATAATTAGAAGTTTTTTTTCTTAACTGATTTTTGAATGTTGATAAGTTGTTGACAAGCGTAAGGTGCAGGTTCGAAATCACACTACTTTTATGAAGACTATTACCAATCTTTTTCAACACGAATTCTTGTAGCCTTACCCTTCTTCATTTTGTCTTGCAGTTTCTTTTCTTCTTGTTGTAGAGCATTTAATAGTTGTTCTGCTTGTTGCTCGGAAAGCTTGCTAGGCTGAGGTTGTGGGCGTTGTTCTTCTTGTTTGTCTTTGTTCTGATCTTGTTTATTTTGCTGGTCGTTTTTGTCTTTGTTCTGTTCGTCGTTTTCTTTGTTTTTATCTTTTTGGTTTTCGTCTTTTTTATCCTGATCTTTTTTGTCTTTATTCTTCTTGTTGTCACTTCCACCTTGTTGATTTTTCATCTTTTGTAAAGCGTAAGACAAGTTGTATTTAGCTTGTTCGTCTTCCGGGTTTTTACGGAGAGCTTCTTTATAAGACTCAATTGCTTCTTTGTATTTGTTCTCTTCTAAGTAAGAGTTGCCAATGTTATAATTGGCTGCGGCTTGCTGCTCTTTTTTATCTGTTGTTTTAGCAACACCTTGCATTAGTTTGCGCGAAGTTTCGTAATCTTTTTGTTTGTACTGAGCGTTGCCAAGGTTGAAAAGTCCCGGGGTGTAGTTAGGTTGCTTTAGTAGCGCTTTTTGGTACGACTCTGCGGCTTCTTTATACTTCTGCTGATTGTATAAGTCGTTCCCTTTACGTACTTCTTTTTTAGGTTGAGCTATTGCGCCAACAAATACAAAACATAATATCACTGTCCCTATCCATCTCAAATGCCTCATGCCGTTTCTGTTTTTGTTTTACTGGATGGTATCAGCCACTCTATCAGTAGTAATACAAAGCCTATGATAAGAAAATACTGGAAGTAGCTGGCGTAATCAGTGAAGACAACTGCACCTAAGCTTTTTTGTTCCATACCATCTATTTCATCCACTAGCTTTTCTGCAACATCGTTGGTATTTCTAAGCAAAGTATATGTGCCTCTGCCTGCACTGGCTATAGAACTTAATTCTTCTTCATTTAGCCTGCTGATAACAGGGTTGCCGTTATCGTCTAGTTTTATAGATTTTGTTTCGGGGTCAAAAATGGTAGTACCCTGAGGGGAACCTATACCTACTGTATGTACAATGACCCCATCTTCAGCTGCATCTCGTACTTTCTGTATTGCATTCTCATCATGGTCCTCACCGTCTGATATGATTACGAGAGATTTATACTTTTTTTCTTTTTGAGAAAATGATGTCACAGCCAGGTCTACTGCATCGCTAATGACAGTACCTTGCGTAGGTACCAGATCAGGCTCTACATTTTGTAGCATCATTTTAAGTGCGCTGTAGTCTATTGTTAGTGGTACTTGTAGGTATGACCTTCCCGCAAAAACAATGAGTCCTACTCTATCATTACCCATTCTGTCGAGCATGCTCTGCACAAGCTGTTTAGCACGTGTAAGCCTGTTTGGCTGAATGTCCCGAGCTAGCATACTTTTACTAACATCAAGAGCAACAATTACATCTACACCCTTACGCTGTACTTTCTCAGTCTTGGCACCCATTTGCAGATTAGCCCATCCGATAATGATGGTAGCTAAGGCGATGGTAAGTAAAACAAACTTTGTGGTATTACGGCCTTTTATGAAACCAAGTAGCTGACGTTCTACAAGACGCTCATCTCCCAATACCTTCATCTTTCTATTGCGCCAGTATACCATTGCTATAAATAGTACAATGAGTAATGGTACAATTACCAGTGCGAATAAGTGTGATATTTCCTGAAAGCGTAACATATATCTAAAAGGACAAATGCAAATTTAACCCTGTAGTGAATTTATGCTAAGAATATGTAATGATTTTTAATTTCTTTAACAGAGTAATTCACATGCCTGATTTTTGAGTGTCAATGCTGTAGATTTGCAGACATGCATAAATACCTTGAGGGACTGAACGAACAACAGCGTGAAGCAGTAGAACATATAGAGGGACCTCTAATGATAGTAGCGGGTGCCGGTAGTGGTAAAACAAAAGTATTAACTACACGTATCGCCCATTTAATGAACCTGGGTGTAGACTCATTTAATATTTTGGCACTAACCTTTACCAATAAAGCAGCTGCTGAAATGAAAGAGCGCGTAGAAAAGATACTGGGTAATAATGAAGCCCGCAATCTCTATATAGGTACTTTCCACTCTGTATTTGCACGTATTCTCAGGGCAGAAGCACACAAGCTAGGTTATCCTAACAACTTTACTATATACGATACTGATGATGCTAAGAACGTTATCAAGGGTATAGTGAAAGGAATGAACCTAGATGAAAAGCATTATAAGCCTGCTTACGTATACAATAGAATATCTGCTGCTAAAAATAGCTTGGTAGATCCTGCTACATATATGCAGGATGGTAGTATACAGCAAGAAGATGCACGAAGCGGAAGGCCATATATAGGACAGATATATGACAGGTATGCGAAGCAGTGCTTTAAGAATGGTGCTATGGATTTTGACGACCTACTAATTAAAATGTTTGTTTTGCTTACCCACTTTCCGGAAGTGTTAGCAAAATATCAACACAAGTTTAAGTTCGTACTTATAGATGAGTATCAGGATACAAACCTGGCACAGTACCAAATAATTAAGATGCTAGGTGCAGTACACGAGAATATTTGTGTGGTAGGCGATGATGCGCAGAGTATCTATTCGTTCCGTGGGGCAACAGTACAGAATATCTTACAGTTTCAAGACGACTATAATGACGTAAAGGTAGTGAAGCTGGAGCAGAACTACCGTAGTACACAGTCAATCTTGAACGTTGCTAATAACGTTATTGCTAATAACAGAAATCAGATACCTAAAGCGCTATGGACTGATAACAACGAAGGCGATAAAATAATATTAGTTCGTACGCTTACAGATAATGACGAAGGCCGTTTTGTAGCTGATGCGATAACAGAACTAAAGCTAAGAGATCATTTTAACAACAATGACTTTGCTATACTCTATCGTACTAATGCACAGAGCCGTTCTTTTGAGGAAAGCCTTCGTAGAATGAATATCCCTTGCAAGCTATATGGAGGTGTTTCTTTCTACCAACGTAAGGAGATCAAAGATTATCTGGCTTATTTGAGAACTGTAGTTAATACTCAGGATGAAGAGAATATAAAGAGGATCATTAACTACCCGATAAGAGGGATAGGTAAGACAAGTATCGAAAGATTGATCGTCTTTGCTAATGAAAATAACATCACTCTTTGGGAAGCATTACAATATCCTACTCATGCAGGCTTAAAAGGTGCAGCAGCATCTAAGATAGAAGAGTTTGTAGTGATGATCAGAAGCTTTCAAGCCATGCTTGAGAAGAACAATGCTTATGATGTAGCGTTTGCTGTAGGTAAGCATACTAAGCTTGTGCAAGAGCTATATAATGACAAGTCAGTAGAGGGGCTGGCAAGGTATGAGAACGTTCAGGAATTATTAAACTCTATAAAAGAGTTTACAGAAACACCTGATGAAGAGGGTGAACTTAGAGATAAATCACTGGGAAGCTATCTACAACAAATAACACTACTTACAGATGCTGATAACGAAGATGAAGAAGAGCAGGATACTGTAAAGCTAATGACAGTACATGCTGCGAAAGGTCTGGAGTTCCCTTGTGTGTTTGTAGTAGGTCTGGAAGAAAACCTTTTCCCTAGTTCTATGAGTCTTTATGACAGAGAAGATCTGGAAGAGGAACGTAGATTATTCTATGTGGCTGTAACAAGAGCCAAACAAAAAGTATGGGTAACTTATGCTACCAGTCGTTATCGTTTTGGTCAGCTGGTGCAAAACGAACCAAGTCGTTTTATAGATGAACTCCCCGAAGCTCACCTTGACAGAACATTTACAGGATTGAGTAATAAAGGAACAGGTTCGTTAGGCTCATTCGGTAATACTGTTGGCAGGTCTTTTGAAAGAGGTACATCTTTGAAAAAGCTAGCAGATAAGATCAATAAACCTAAGCCAAGTTCGCATACTCCTACAACCAACTTTGTAGCAGACAATCCTATGGAAATGGAGGAAGGTATGCAGGTAGAACACCTCAAGTTTGGGTTTGGTACTATTAAGAGTTTAGAAGGTGGTGCTAACAATAGAATAGCATCAATCGAGTTCAAAGATGGACACGGTACAAAGAAGATCATGCTGAACTACGCTAAGATCAGAATTGTACGTTAACATTTTTTTCTGAAATCATTTTGTGGAAACTTTCCTGTAGCTGCACCCTAATATCAAAAACCAAAATATGCTATTTAAGAAACTTCTTATGGTATGCTGCATGTTGCTTGTAGCTATTGCCTCTAACGCACAGAAAAGACAAAAAGTAGATATAAATGAAGCCACAGTCTTCTTAAACGGAGCAGAGCTTTTTTCCAGTACTAATATTAGTTTGACAAGTGGTGAGACTGAAATACTCTTTACCAATGTGGCGGGTAATGTAAACCAACAAAGCTTAAGTATCGGGGCGGGTAAAGATGTTGTAGTGCAGTCTGCTGTTTTTCAAAATAACTATTTGGAGAATGATAATCTTTCGCCACGTGCACAGGAGATAAAAGATAGCATAGATCAGTTGGAAGGTAAAAGGAGTAATGTAAATAACGAACTAACGGTGGTAAATGAACAGGTTAATATACTGTCTCAAAATAAGAAGGTTGCTGGAGAACAATCTGGCTTGTCTGTAGAGGAGTTAACCAAGATGCTTGACTTAGTGAAAGGTCGTCTCGGAAAGTTGCTCGATGAAAAAGACAAACTTCTTGTTAGAGTGAAGGATATGGATGATGACCTGAAAAAATTAAGGCAACAACTACAAGAAGAAAAAAGAAAAGGGTTTCAGCCAGGTGGACAGTTACTTGTGAAGTTCTATTCAGCAAAAGCTACCAACACAAAAGTTACATTATCTTATGTAGTGCCAAATGCAGGTTGGTCGCCAAGTTATGATCTTAGGGTTGACGACATTAGCAGTCCTGTTAATTTATTCTATAAAGCACATGTTTATCAAAATAGTGGAGTAAGCTGGGATAAGATAAAATTAAGCCTTTCTACAGGTAACCCTTATCAGGGAGCTCAAGCACCTAACCTTAATCCATGGTATTTGTCATTTTATACTCCCAGGCCTTATGCATACAGTAACCAAGTATATAATAATGGTTTAGGTAGTGCCAAGAGAAGTACAAAAGATTATATAGTAGATGGTGCGCAGGTTGCGAGTGCTGATGAAATGAGAGAAGAGGCTTCTATTGATAACTACGTTCACGTAAATAATAGTGGAGTTAATACAGTATTTGATATAGATCTTACATATACGATACCAAGTGATGGTAAGCAACACAATGTATCTATAAAAGAATATAAGCTGCCGGCTACATACAGATATTTTGCAGTCCCTAAACTGGATTGTGATGCTTTCTTACAAGCACAAGTGACAGATTGGGAAGACCTGAACCTATTACCTGCACCAACTAATATTTTTTATGAGGGCACGTATGTAGGACAGGGCTATATAGATATGCGTAATGTGAAAGATACTATGAACTTATCTCTCGGTAGAGATAAGAAAGTGGTGATACGCAGAGAGCGTGATAAAGAGCTACGCAGTGTAAGAACTATTGGTAGCAATGTAAAAGAGACTTTTGTCTATAAAATAACAGTGCGTAATACCAGAAATAAAACTGTAGATCTTGTACTTATGGATCAGTTGCCTATAAGTAACGATAAGGATATTGAGATAGATGACAAGATATATGACGGTGCTACCTATAATGAAACTACGGGTGCTGTTACTTGGAAACTACAACTCGCGCCAAATGAGACCAAAGAGGTGAAAGTAGGCTTTACGGCTAAGTACCCTAAAGGGAAGCAGATCAATTTATAATTGTATAGAAAATCAAGTGGGGTATATGATGTATCATATACCCCACTTGTGTATTTAAATATTTACTTGGCTATGTTTAGCTGTTGATATGCTTCAACTTCAGCAGGTATTGTCTTCAGTAAGGAGTTATTATAGAAAAACCTGATAGAATCCCTGTCTTGTTTGAATATTCTTAAGGTATCATGCGTATTACTATCTAGTTGTATGGGATAGTAAAGTGTAAAATATATGTCGTGGATGGTTTGGCTTGGGTTAACTAATTCATATAAGTAAGGGAATATTAAGAATACAGCAGTGTCTTCTGCTGCCGGCCCAGCATTCGCATTATTATAGTAATTTATACCGTTAGTAGAGTATTGTATTTCTATATTGTTGGGATCGTATCTGTGTTCTGTGCCAATACCAACTATATTTTTACCACTAAACCCATCATAATAAAACAGACGTAAGCCTCTGGTAACATATTTAGGCTCATCTATTGGAGTGTTAGGTTTTTTAGTATTACCAGGACTATTTGCAGTGTTCTTGTTGCAGGACAAAAGTGCTGACGATAAAATCGTTATTAATAATATTTGAATAGATTGTTTCACGAAAAACGTTACTTCTACATAACCTATAAATCTATCTCGTGAATTATGTCAATGTGTAGTGGTCTATATTAAGTAAAGGTTATTTTATAGTAGGCATAAAAAAAGCCACTTTATTGAGCGGCTTTTTCAATCTTTTCAAATCTTAATTCTCGTATCATGAAAATGTTATTGTGCATTTTTATGACGACATATAATTGGTATAAACCTGAAGATGTTTGTAAGTCTCCTATTGCATATTGAGCAGTAGTGCCCGAGTTGCCACCTTGTGCCACTTCAAATGACTTAACTACATTTTTATTGAAGAAATCTTTAAGGACGATCTCAGCCTGAGAAGAACTATAAGATGCCTGGTTGTTATTAATAGTAATAACAACAAACTTATCCAGGTACTTGGCCATACCTGTTACGTTACCACCTCTTATATATTGTACCACTTCTTGTAGCGGCTCCTGCGCCATAACCTCATTGGTTACTGACATAGAAAGCAAACTTATTATGGTAATCAATATCGATTTGTAAATTTTCTTCATCGGCAATCTCCTCTAGCCATTAAGCGTAAAATAACACTGCAAAAAACTTGCCAAACCTGTGTTACTTTAACTAACTATTGGCAATTTAAGTAAAATATATCATAAATAGCCCATTTTATTAGGATTATACATATGTGTATTTTTCTATTATTCATAGATAATAAAAAGCACTATGTATAAATTGTCGGTTAAAATATGTGAATCGTTATGTTTAGTAGTATTTTCGCGCCATGTCAGAAAAAGTAATGCTAATTATAATGGATGGTTGGGGACATGGAAAAGTTCCAACATCGGATGTTATAAAACATGCCAAAACCCCATTTGTTGATTCATTATATGATAAATACCCAAATGCAGAGTTGATCACTTGTGGAGAAGCAGTTGGTCTGCCAGATGGTCAAATGGGTAATTCTGAAGTAGGTCACCTTAATATCGGGGCCGGAAGAATAGTCTACCAAGAGTTACAAAGAATAAATATTGCTATAAGAGAAGGTGAACTGGCTAAAAATGAGACACTGACAAGTGCTATGAAACAGGCAAATACTACTGGTAGTACATTGCACTTCATAGGGTTGGTAAGTGATGGTGGGGTACACTCTCATATAGAACACCTAAAAGCTTTATGTACTATAGCACAACAAAGTGGTGTCGCCAATGTGGCAGTGCATGCACTTACTGATGGTAGAGATACAGACCCGAAAGGAGGGTTAGGTTATTTAAAAGACCTTAGTGCTCATCTAGATGTTACAGGAGCTAAGCTGGCGAGTATCTGTGGTAGATACTATGCCATGGATAGAGATAAAAGGTGGGAGCGTGTGAAAGTAGCTTATGATGCTTTGACAAGTGGCGTAGGTGTACATGCTACTAATGCGATAGATGCTATTCAGGCATCTTATGATAAAGGAGTTACAGATGAATTTATTCATCCGATAGTTATGACAGACGCTGAGGGTAACCCACTTGCTATCATTAAGGAGAACGATGTAGTCGTGTGCTTCAATTTTAGAACGGATAGGTGTAGAGAGATAACTGAAGCGTTAACACAGCAAGATTTTCCTGAACAGGACATGAAGCACCTACCTCTTCACTATGTAACTATGACAGAGTATGACAAAACCTTCAAAGGGGTTGATGTCATATTCAATAATGACAATTTGACTAATACGTTAGGAGAGGTTTTAGCTAATCATGGTAAAAAGCAGATACGTATAGCAGAAACTGAGAAATATCCGCATGTTACGTTTTTCTTTTCTGGAGGTAGAGAGCAAGAGTTTGATGGAGAGCTAAGAATTATGGCAGCTTCACCAAAAGACGTTGCTACTTATGACCTTAAGCCTGAAATGAGTGCTTATGAAATAACTGAAGCTATTTTGCCTCAAATAAAACAGGAAACAGCTGATTTTATCTGTCTGAACTTTGCTAATGCTGATATGGTTGGCCATACAGGCGTATGGAAAGCTGCAACTAAAGCTGTAGAAACTGTTGATGATTGTGTATCGCAAATAGTTCCGGTAGCATTAGAAAATGGCTACACGATATTTCTCACAGCAGATCATGGTAACTCTGACTTTTTGGTAAATGCTGATGGTTCACCTAATACAGCTCACACACTTAATCCAGTACCTTTATTTGTAATATCTAATACTTATAAAGGCGGTGTCAAGAATGGTAAGCTAGGTGATATAGCTCCGTCTATACTCAAGATCATGGAGTTGCCAATACCTAAAGAAATGACCGGTGATATATTAACTGACTAGCGTGCTAACCATACAGCAGGGTCTGTTTTTACATTACCCTGCCATACCTGAAAGCCGATAATACCCTCACCATCATCATTAGCTCTTACACGGCCAATATTTTGTTTAGTTGAAACCTTTTGTCCTTTCTGTACCGATACAGATTGTAATTGAGTGTATACCGTGAAGAATACACCATGGCTGATGATCACGGTGAAACCTTGTCCCGGTATGTTAATAGTACTGGTTACTGAGCCATCAAATACAGCCCTCGCTGGAGCCCCAGGGTATGTTTGAATATCCACTCCCGGATTATCCATGACAACTTTTTCTGCTATCGGGTGGTTGTATCGACCAAAGCCTATCGATATAAACCCTTTCTCTACAGGATATGGCAGGCGACCTTTGTTGCTCTCAAAATTGTTTGATAGAGCATTGGCCTCAGGAGTCATCTCGTAGTTATATTTACTAACCGGAGTTTTAGGTCTTGTTGGTTCTGGTTCAGGCTCAGGCTCTTTTACCACAACTTTTGTCTCTTTCTTAGGCTGTTCCTTATACGTTTCAGGACCTATTTGAATGCCACCAGCACCTCTGTCATTTTTTTCTCTGGCTTCTGCCAAGGCTTTAAGTCTTGCTTCTTCCTCTTTTCTTTTCTTCTCCTCAGCCTCTCTTCTTTTACGTTCTTCTTCTGCTTTCTTTCTGGCAATCTCTAGCTCGCGCTCAATGATCTTCTGAACGGCATCTTCAAGGCGCTTTGCATCTCTACGTTTTTTATTGATGTTAGCCATCAACTCTTTTTCACGACCTTTCAGTTCATTGATCATGTAGTCAGTTTCCTGCTTTTCGGCTACTATTGCCTCTTTTTGCTGTTCTTCAGCTTGCAGGAGAATATCTTTTTTAACCTTTTCCGTATTGAGGCTACTGATCTCTGCTTCTAGTTTGGTCTGAGTTTTTCTTATCTGGTCTGCCTGATCTTTTCTGTAGTCGCGATACCTCTTTAAGTATTTCAATCTGCGTACAGCTTCATTAAAGTCATCTGCGGAAAACAGAAAAGCTAGCATATCGTAGGAGCTTCTGCTTTTATATGCATAACGTACTGATTGTGCGTATCTGGCTTGTAGTGTTTTTAGGTTGCCTTTTAAACGTTCGATCTCATTGTTAGACCTTGAAATACTACTTCCAATTTGCCCGATCTCCTGATTGATATTCCCTATTAGTTTTTGCCTTACTGCAAGTTTACTTTGGATAGCCCTTAGCTGACCCATAGTCACCTTGGTGTTTTTCTTAGTACTAGCCAGCTGTTCTTCTGTCTGCTTAATGGTCTCCAATATTTGCATCCTTTGCTTTTCCAGCTCAGCACGAGAAGGTTGTTGAGCCCATATAGGTAAGGCAAGCGTTATGAATAAAATGACAAGCGTCAGGCGCATTAACGGAAGTTTAGTACTAATTCGGGCAAATTTAGTTAAATATAGTCCCTTAGTGCAATGAGTGACTTATTTTAAGATGGATTTATAGAATATTTTGCACTTGTAATACAATCCTTTTAAAATGCGGATTGTTTATTCTTTCTTTGTTTTAAAGTTAACTGAAGTATGCTCTATTCAATGACCGGGTTTGGCCGGGCGGAAGCACATGTAAATAAGAAACAAGTTGTAGTAGAATTGAAGTCGTTGAACGGGAAACAGTTCGATGTATCAACAAAGCTGCCGCCGATCCTGCGTTCATATGAACTGGATATTAGAAATATGCTTAGTAGTATACTGATGAGGGGAACTTTAGACCTTACGGTTACTGTAAAGCAAGATGGAGCAAGTAAACCGATGACGGTGAACACGGAGTTGGCTACATACTATTATAGTAGTATGCAGCAAATTGCTGAACAGCTTGGTCTTGAAAAGGATAATGTGTTGTCTACTATCATGCGTATGCCTGAGGTGGTTGCCATAGAGCAGGATATGCTACCCGAGAGTGAGTGGATGGAAGTAAAGAAAACGGTTGAAGAGGCTGCAAACTTATTGATGGCTCATCGTAAGAATGAAGGGGATGCTCTGCACAAGGATCTCGTAAGCAGAATAACCAACATTGAAAAGCTACTTGAGGATATACAGCCGCTAGAAGCAGCCAGAGCAGAGAAAGTACGTACGCGTATCAATCAGTCTTTAAACGAAATGGTTGGGAAAGATAAAGTTGATGCTAACCGCTTCGAACAAGAGACTATATATTACTTAGAGAGAATGGATTTTAGTGAAGAGAAAACAAGGTTGAAACAACACTGTCTTTATTTCCACGAGTGTATGGCTACAGATGATATAGCGAAAGGGAAAAAACTTGGTTTTATAATGCAGGAGGTAGGCAGAGAGATCAACACACTTGGAGCTAAAGCGAACGATGCAGGCATCCAACAAATCGTCATCAACATGAAAGATGAGCTGGAGAAAGCAAAAGAACAAGTACTGAATATTCTATAATTAAGATATTGAACAGTGAAAATGATTAGCTACATAAGGCTGACTATTATAAGTATATCTATTGCTTTTTTGATAAGTGGTTGCTTGTCATCTCCATACTATCAAAAGGAATATACTATTCCTAAAAATGATTGGTACTATGATAATGAGCTGACTTATAAGTTCAACATTACAGATACTAATTCACTGTACAATCTTCAATTTCTTTTCAGACATACAGAAGCCTACCCATATTCTAACATTTGGTTGATAGTAGATACAAAAAAGCCGGGTGATACTATTTTTGAAAGAACAAGGCTAGAAGTACCTCTTGCCGAGCCTAACGGTAAATGGCTGGGTAGAGGTATGGGTGAGATATGGGAGCAGAGAATGCCTATCTCTCACGATGGTGATACTGTTATGCTACGTAAAGAGGGTATTTGGGAGATTAGACTGTCTCAAAATATGAGGATGGATCCACTGCCTGAAGTGTTACAAGTAGGTTTAAGAATAGAGAAGAAAGCAAAACCTTAATTTTATGCTATTCATAGTATAATCTTATGCGTTTATTTACTACAGTCCACATCCTGTTATTCTTATATGTTATCTCAGCAATATTGTTTTGGGGTATAAGTCTTGAGCAAAAAAGCCAGACTATATACGATTTGGAATACCAGTGTCTCAGTTCAGAGATAGACAGTGCTCAGAACCCGATAGCATATAACACTAAGCTGGCATCAATCAAGGATAAAAGAAGCTCACGAACCAAACAGTACTTAGGTGAAGGAGGAACTTTTCTGCTGGTAATACTGATAGGTGCGTTCGTGGTTTACTCGTCTTTTAGAAGAAGTATCAGGTTGTCTAAACAGCAAAATAATTTTATGCTGTCTGTTACACATGAGCTTAAGTCTCCTATAGCAGCTATGAAGCTGAACCTGCAAACATTGGAAAGACATAATCTAGATAAGGATAAAAAAGAACTGCTGGTAGATAGATGTGTGAAGGAGGCTAACAGACTTAATGATCTGTGTAATAACATGCTCTTGGCTTCTCAAATGGAAGGCGGGCAATATAAGCGTTCACGGGAGTCATTCAGCTTTACAGAGCTTGTAGAAGATAGCCTGAAAGATTATGACCACAGATACCCTAATAGAATATCTGCTGATACCTTGCCTGAATATAACTTGACCGGGGATAGAGTATTGATACAGATGGCAGTAAATAACCTGTTGGAAAATGCTATTAAGTACACACCTAAAGATAAGCCTGTTATGGTAACGATGGAAGAACGTAATAACTATATATCACTACAGGTGGCTGATCTGGGGCAGGGTATACCTGAAGAGGAAAAAGCAAAAATCTTCAATAAGTTCTACAGAATTGGTAGTGAAGAGACCAGAAAATCAAAAGGTACTGGTTTAGGTTTATACTTAACAGCAAAGATTGTCAGGCAACATAAAGGGAAGATATCAGTAAAGGACAATCAGCCTAATGGTGCTATTTTTGATATATCATTTCCGATATCTTAGTTACACAGGCTTCCATTTAAAGGTCTTTCTATGATAGGGTGATGTGCCGTGTTGCATCATTTGTTTTCGATGTGCTATCGTTCCATAACCTTTGTTTTTATCCCACTTATAGTGTGGGTATTTTTTATGCAAGTTAAGCATGTACTCATCTCTATGGGTTTTTGCTAATATACTTGCTGCAGCTATAGACATGAACTTACCATCACCTTTTACAATACACTCATGGGGTATGCCTAAGTAGGCAGGAAACCTGTTGCCATCTATTAACAGCAGTTCAGGTTTTATTTTGAGGTTGTCTATGGCTGTGTGCATAGCTTTAAAAGATGCCTTGAGGATATTTATCTCATCGATCTCTTCATGGGTACACATGGCTACCGACCATGCTAATGCTTGCTCTTCAATGAGAGTTCTGAGAGTGTTTCTGCCCTCTTCTTTGATCTGTTTGCTATCATTTAAGTCTGCACAGGAAAAGTTTTCCGGAAGAATAACAGCTGCAGCAAATACAGGTCCTGCCAGGCAGCCTCTACCCGCTTCGTCACAGCCTGCTTCGATTATACCTTCTGTAAATGATAGTTGGAGCATTTTGCTAAAATAAAGAAGTCACTCCTTTTGAGAGTGACTTCTTGTGGAAAATATTATTTATTACTCAGTAGTTATAGGCTCCTCAGCTGCAAGAGTAAACTCTCTGGTAACCTTACTCATTGGTCCTTCTACTTCATTGCCATCTTTATCAACGAGTGTAAGTGTAATGCTAGGGGTACCCATAGGCATATTATGCAAGAAATAAGCTTGCCATTTATTGATGTTCATTGTAGTATCTACACCATTGCCTTTAATGTGCGCTAATACATGGTTACCATCTTCTCCTATCTCAGTATTCCATACAAAGAAGTCTAATAGCAGTTTGTCTGTTTCTTTTATGCCCACATACTTCCCTTTTGGTCTGCTGTAGAATAATAAAGGCTCTTTAGGGTCATCCAGTTTTTTGATATTACCGTTTTCATCTACCTTAAAGTGATAAACAAAAGATGCACCTTCACTTTTAACGGATTCGTGATAAGAACGTGATAAGAATGCTAAAAGGTAGTGTTCACTACCCTTTTCAAGGCTGATCTCGTGCTTTGGCTCATAAAGAGCTGCATAAGGCTCATTATCTAAAATGAAGTGAATGTGCTGACCTTTATCAGAGTTTGCACACATTTTTGTGTTAGCATCGCTGGTTTGGTTCATCAACTCATAGTTCTCAACTTTAAAGTTGAAAGTGACTTTTGACTTATCTCCGTCTGGAGTAGTTGTTACTTCGCCCAAAGAGAGTTTAGCATCGTTAAAATCTGGTGAGCTGCTAGCTTCTGTAAGCTTCAATGGTGCAGGTGCAATTACAGTTTCTTCAACTTTTTCCTCGCTATCGTTGTTTTCTCCACATGCTGTAAATAATAAACTAGTTCCTAATAAAATATAACTTAATTGCTTCATAACTGATTATTTTGAGTTCTAGTAACAAAACTAAGGACATATAGTTAAGCAAATGTTTATTTTTCACAAAAATTTTAGGATTTCTACTTATTTATTAAATCAGCTAACTGTTACTTTTGTTTCTTGTAAAATCTAATGCTGACTACATCAGAAATATTGAAAAGGGTCAGGCGTATTGAGATAAAAACCAAAGGCCTAAGTAACCACATCTTCGCGGGGGAGTATCATTCTGCCTTCAAAGGTAGGGGAATGTCCTTTAGTGAAGTGCGCGAGTATCAGCATGGTGATGATGTAAAAACCATTGACTGGAATGTAACGGCGAGGCTACGTACCCCTTATGTAAAAGTGTTTGAAGAGGAGCGTGAGCTGATCATGATGTTGCTGATAGATGTGAGTGGGAGCTCTTTATTTGGTACACAAGAAAAGGTTAAGCGCGAATTAATTACAGAGATAAGTGCTGTATTATCATTTTCTGCTGCTACAAATAATGATAAAGTAGGTGTGATCTTCTTTAGCGATAAAGTAGAGAAATTTATACCTCCAAAGAAAGGTCGCTCTCATATATTACGTATCATTAGAGAGTTAATAACTATTGAGCCTAACCAGAAAGGTGGTACTAATATAGCTCCGGCATTAGAATACTTAAACCAAGTACAAAAACGTAAAGCCATTACTTTTTTGATTAGTGACTTTATTAGCGAACCGTATGAAAAGCCATTACAGCTAGCAGCCCGCAGACATGACCTTGTAGGTATACAAGTGTATGATAAGCATGATAGGGAGCTACCTGATGCAGGACTGATACAGGTAATGGATGCTGAAACAAAGCAAACAGCGTGGTTGGATACCAGTGATAAAAGTGTGAGAGTAAATTACATGCATAGATTTGACCAGCATAAAAAATATTCAATTCAATCATTTAGAAAAAGTGGTTCCCAACTACTAAGCATACGTACTAACGAAGACTACGTAAAAGCCTTGCAGGGTTTCTTTAAGGCACGTTAATATATGAACAAGAAAAGCTTGACATATAAGGTAACCTACATGATATTGTTATTCTCAGCAGTAATAACAACATCATACGCACAACCTGAAATATCTGCAAAGGTTGATGCAAAACAGATTGTTATCGGAGATCAGGTAAGACTATTCATAGAAGCAAAGCCTGATGCAAATGAACGTTTGATATGGGCTAATATACCTGACACCTTCAATAGTCTTGAAGTAGTAGAAAAAGGTAAAATAGATACGGTTAGCCAAAATAATATAACCACTTATAAGCAAAGGTTACTCGTAACAGGTTGGGACTCCGGCATGTTCCAAATACCTTCATTTACGTTCACATCAGTACCTAAAACAGGTGACCCATATAAAATAGGTACAGATAGTCTTGAGATACTTGTACAAACTATTCCAGTAGACACTACTCAGCCATTCAAGCCAATAGCTGAGATAATGACTGTGGAAACCTCTTGGCTGGATTATATATGGTATGTAGTGGGCGCGATAGTAGCGATAGCACTTATTGTATTCCTCGTATACTATTTCAGAAAGAATAAAGGGTTGAAGGCTCCGACTGTACAGCCTAAAAAGCCTCAAGAAACACCTTATCAGAAAGCGATCAGGCTATTGAATGAGCTTGAGCAACAAGAACTATGGCAGCAAGACCATGTTAAGCAATACTATACTGAACTGACAGACATCATAAGGGTTTATATAGAAGAGCGGTTCAGAACACCAGCAATGGAGCTAACCTCTGATGAATTACTTGTTGTAGTTAGGCGACATAAGGACATGCAACGCTACAATGAGCAACTCAGCATGATATTACAAACTGCAGATATGGCTAAGTTTGCAAAAGCCAAGCCTCTGCCACAAGAGCATACAGACGCTATGGAGTATGCAAAGCAGTTTGTGAAAGGAACTAAACCTGCGGATATACAAAACACTGATAAAAACTCATGAAAGCATTAATGGACTGGGAACATATCAGTTTTTTACACCCGTTTTATTTTGGGTTGCTACTCATCATACCTGTTATGATATGGTGGCACTACCGCAATAAGAAAAAGGATAATCCTTCTATAAGGTTAACAACCATATCAGGAATTGCAGAAGTGAAGCCTACATGGAAAGTAAGACTACGCCCCTCCATGTTTTGGTTGAGAATATTAGCATTGATCTTTTTGATCATTGCGTTGGCACGCCCACAATCAAGCAGTGTATCAGAGTCTATTGATAGCGAGGGTATTGATATTGTGCTGTCTATTGATGTGTCTGGTAGTATGTTGGCAGAAGATCTGAAGCCTAACAGGATAGAGGCTGCTAAAAAAGTAGCTGAAGAGTTTGTGAATAGCAGACCAACTGATCGTTTAGGGCTCGTAATATTTTCAGGTGAGAGTTTTACCCAGGTACCTATTACTATAGATCATAATGTACTTAAAGAGCAGCTTAGCCAAATTAAAAGCGGCGTACTAATAGATGGTACAGCTATAGGTATGGGATTAGCAACAGGTGTAGACAGGTTGAGAGCTTCTAAGGCAAAAAGCAGAGTGCTGATATTGTTGACTGATGGAGTTAACAATACTGGGCTGATAGACCCAAGCACAGCCCTTGAAATAGCTAAGCGTTACAAGGTAAGGGTATATACAATAGGTATTGGTAGTAAAGGACAGGCACCATATCCGGTACAAACAGCATTTGGTACACAAAAGCAGATGATGCCTGTGCAGATTGATGAGCCATTGCTGAAAAAAATAGCAAAAGAAACAGGTGGTAATTATTACAGGGCTACTGATAATAAGTCTTTAAAGTCTGTATATGATGAAATAGACCAGCTAGAGAAAACTAAGATTGAGGTCAGCAGCTATAAGCACTATGCAGAGCTGTTCTTCCCTTTTGCTTTATTAGCAATTATTTGCCTTGTTGCAGAAGTTGCGTTAAGGTATACTGTTTTCAGAAGTATTACCTGAGACTAAAACTCTTTTATAAAGCACCTTTTACGTTTGTGCTGAATGTGGTCATAGTTCTTCCAGTGGCTAATAGCCTTTTCATTAGTCTCTATGATACCTGTAGTCTCTACATCTGTAACTCCGTGCTCCATCATTACTTTCTGTAATTCAGTAATTAGTATAGCACTTACACCTCTTGCCTGCCAATCAGGATGTATGCCTGTTAACAGTAAGTCTACTACTTTAGGCTTTTTAAGCGCTTGCATGATGTGATACCAGCCAAGAGGGAACAGCTTGCCATTAGCTTTCTGCATAGCTTCACTTAGTGAAGGTAGGCTCACAATAAAGCCTATAACGTCATTATTCTCATCTTCAATGACTTTTACAAACTTCGGGTTAAGTATGTTGAAGTACTTGTTAATGTAAAAGCCTGCTACCTCATCATCCATCTTCACAAAACTGAATAGCTCGTCAAAAGCATTATTCAATAAGTTGAATATCTTATTGGCATAAGCGCGCATCTCCTCCTTCGTATTGAAGTGTATTACCTTCAACTTGTAGCGACGTTGAATCATATCATTCAGCTTCAGAGCCTTCTCAGGGATGCTATCAGCCAGGGTTAAGCGGAACTCTACCCAGTCTCTCTCTTTATCATAGTTAGCTGCCTCAAAATGTTCTTTGTAGTATGACAAATGATATTCTGATGCTATTGATGGCAGATGGTCAAAACCTTCTATAAGTACAGCCTGATGGTCAAGGTTGGTAAAGCCAAGTGGACCGTGTACGCCCTCCATACCTTTTTCTTTTGCCCAATCTTCAACAGTTTTAAATATCAATGCACTTACCTCTTTATCGTCAATAAACTCAATCCTACTCAAGCGGCACATGTTCTTGCCTACTTTCTCGTTGTAGCTTTTATTGATAATAGATCCTACTCTGCCGGCAACTTTACCGTCTTTCATAACTATCCAGAACTGTACATCGCAGTTTTTCATGGCAGGGTTAGTCTGAGCCTGTAAAGCATTAAGCTCATCCTTCTTGATAGGAGGGACCCAATAGGAGTTGTTTTTATAAAGATCATATGGAAATTGTACAAACTTCTTCAGATCGCTGATTGTATCACAAGTCTTAATTGTTACTGCCATTCAACTATATCATTTGGGAGCAACAAGATATAAATTTTAACGCTAGACTACTTATATAATTAGATATTCATTCCCATTTTAACTATAAAATGTGGCTAACAGACCTTTTAAGTGCTGATAGGAGCAAATGAATAGCTTATAGCTAAGTCTGGTGTATTGTCCTACTTCGTAAATGATATGTTATACTGATCGTGTAATATTTGATGCCATGTTAGTATTACCTAAATTTGAATGATCTAGAAGTATTTATATTATTATGTTTTCAAAACTGTTTGGCTCGAAGAAGAAGGAAGTACACAAAAGTGATTATAATGGTCAGCCATTAGCAGAAACTTTTTCATTTTTAGGTGCAGATATACACTCACATTTTGTGCCTGGCATAGATGATGGCGCTCAAACTGTGGATGACAGCATAGCTCTATTAAAGAGAATGCAGGATATGGGGTATACAAAGATAGTTACTACGCCACATATTAAAGTTGACCATTACCCTAATACACCTGCAACTATAAATGGCGGACTAGCAGAGCTGAAGCAAGCTATGAGTGAGCACGGGATAACAATGCCTGTAAAAGCAGCAGCTGAGTATTACATCGATGATTACTTTTTGCAAATCCTGGAGGAGCAACAGCTACTAACTATATATAACAATGAGTTATTGGTTGAAATATCTTTTATGTTTGAGCCAATACAGTTCAACGAGATATTATTCAAGATACAATCAAAAGGCTATAGGCCAATCCTGGCTCACCCGGAAAGATATCTATATTATCACCAGAATATTGAAAAGTATAGCGAGTTGAAGGATAGAGGTTGTTACTTGCAGCTAAACCTTAATGCACTAACAGGTTATTATGGAAAACCTGTAAAGCAAATAGCACATAAGTTATTGGAGAAGGGTATGTATGATTATTGTGGATCTGATATGCACCACGAGAAGCACGCAGATGTGTTACATAGTATCATGGTACGTCCTGAATTAATGGGTCTATTACAACGGCAACCATTTAGGAACAATATGGTGCAGGTTTAATTCATCTACATATGGTGTATTGATAATATTAATGCTTTCATATATTTACGTTTGTTACAATCATTGCAAATCACTTACACTTACGAAAAATGTCAAAAAGAATTTTAGTTACCGGCGGGGCAGGTTATATAGGCTCTGTATTGACAAGACAGTTATTAGAAAAAGGGTATAATGTCAGAGTTTTAGATAGGTTAATGTATGGGGGAGAACCTATAATTGATATGTTCAACTATCCAAACTTTGAGTTTGTAAAAGGTGATGTTCGTAATGAAGAGGATGTAACCAAAGCCGTACAGGATGTAGATTGTGTAGCACACTTAGCTGCAATAGTTGGAGACCCTGCTTGTGCTAAAGACCCCGAATTGTCAAAAAGCACCAATTTTGAAGGTAGTAAGCTGCTATATGATATTGCTAACAAGAATGGTGTAAGTAAGTTTGTATTCGCATCTACATGCAGTAACTACGGTAAAATGGATAATCCGGATGAATATGTGACGGAGAACTCTAAGCTTGCACCTGTATCTCTATATGCAGAAACAAAAGTGGCAACAGAGCAGTACCTATTGGGCCAACCTCAATCAAATAACTGTAAGCCTACTTGTTTAAGGTTCTCCACAGTGTATGGCTTGTCTCTACGCCCTCGCTTTGACCTTACTGTGAATGAGTTTACTAAAGAACTGGCATTAGAAAGAGAACTTGTTGTATTTGGCGAGCAGTTCTGGAGACCATATTGTCATGTATATGATCTTGCCCGCTCAGTAGTAACAGTAATAGAAGCGGAAGAAGATAAAGTAGCTTTTGATGTATTTAATGTTGGAGATACTTCAGAGAACTATCAAAAGAAAATGATAGTAGACGAGATAGTAAAGCAGATACCTGATGCGAAGATCAAGTACGTATCTAAGAATGAAGATCCAAGAGATTACAGAGTTGAGTTTACTAAAATAAAGGACAAGTTAGGTTTTGAACTGATGTTTACTGTACCCGATGGTATCAAGCAGATCAAAGAAGTGCTGGATGCAGGTTTTATAGTTAACCCTGACGATAATAAATACAAGAATGTATAGCGCTTTTATCTCATTTATACGAGAAGTCTTTAATACTCCTAAAGACTTTATACCTCTTCACGCACCTTATTTTGGAGGTAATGAGAAGAAGTATCTTATAGATACTATTGATTCCACCTTTGTATCGTCAGTGGGTGCTTACGTTAATAAGTTTGAAGAGATGATGTGTGAAATTACAGGTGCTAAATATGCTATTGCTACAACAAATGGTACTGTGGCTTTGCAGCTGGCACTTACAGCTTGTGGTGTAGGTAAAAAGGATGAGGTAATAACACAACCATTGACTTTTGTAGCTACTGCAAACGCTGTAACACATGCTGGTGCAACTCCTGTATTTATCGATGTTGATAAAGATACTATGGGGCTTTCTCCTGAGGCATTAAAAGGGTTCTTATCAAAGTTTGCGGAGTACAAAAACGGTGATACTTATAATAAAACCACTGGAAAGAAAATAGCAGCATGTATACCTATGCATACTTTTGGTTTCCCTGCAAGAATAAAGGAGCTAAAAACAATATGCGATGAGTATAACATAATACTTATTGAAGATGCAGCTGAATCCCTTGGTAGCTATGTGAAGGGCAAGCATACCGGTACTTTTGGTACAATGGGTACATTTAGTTTTAACGGTAATAAGACTGTGACCTGTGGAGGGGGTGGTGCTATAGTAACCAATGACGAAAAGCTGGCGAATCATGCCAAACATCTTTCTACAACAGCTAAAGTTTCTCATGCGTGGGAGTTTGTGCACGATCATATTGGCTACAATTATAGAATGCCCAACTTAAATGCTGCTGTTGCATGTGCACAGTTAGAGCAGCTTGAGAATATTCTGAACAATAAGAGAGAGCTATCTCACCGTTACAAAGATTTTTTCTCAAACCTTGATATCAGTTTTGTTGAAGAAATGGCAGAAACTAAGGCAAACTATTGGTTGAATTGTGTTGTATTGCCGGACTTAAACGAAAGAAATAAATTTCTTGAAGAAACTAACGGTAGTAAGGTGATGACAAGACCTATATGGAAGCTCATGAACAAGTTGCCAATGTACAGTAGCTGCTATAGCGACGACTTGATCAATTGCGAATGGTTAGAAGATAGAGTGGTGAACATTCCTAGTAGTTACCGTCCTTAAATGTAAATGTAAAGAGAGTGTTATCAACATGTTGTACTGATGTTATTCAGTGCGATAGAAGGGTTTTGAACTAATGTCTAGGTATACATTAGCGTAGGTTTTTAAACAAACAAAGCCAACAGCTTATGAATACTAACGACAAGAAACATATTATATATAATCATCAGAGTGTGCGCGACGCACTCATTAAGCTAAATGACTTAAAGGTAAATACTATCTTAATAGTCGTAGATGAGAATGAACGCTTGATAGGGTCTCTAACTGATGGTGACCTTAGGAGAGGTTTTATCAAAGGACTAACTTTTGATAATGACATTATGGATTATTTACAGCCAGATCCAATATGTATATACGAAGACGATCTACAATCCACAGATATAAATAATTTAAGGTTAAGGAATTTCATGGTCATACCTATAGTAGACCGTGATAAAAAAATCACCAGAATCCTTAATTTGACACAGATTCAGTCTGTTGTTCCTGCCGATGTATTTATCATGGCTGGCGGAAGAGGGCAAAGGTTAATGCCGCTTACACAAAACACTCCAAAGCCAATGCTGCATGTAGGTGATAAACCAATATTGGAGCATAATATTGATAGGCTGATTCAGTTTGGTATCAAGAATATATACCTAAGTGTTAACTATTTGGCAGACTGCATTAAAGATTATTTTGGGGATGGAAGTAATAAAGGAGTAAACGTTAGGTATGTTCATGAAGATAAGCCTTTAGGTACATTAGGTTCAGTAAAACTTGTAGAAGAGTTAGAACATGACTATGTAATGGTAATGAACTCTGATCTACTTACTGATATTGATTTTAATGGTTTCTTTCAGTCGTTTATCCGATCAGGTGCTGATATGGCTGTAGCAACTACAAGCTATAATGTTGAGGTGCCTTACGGTGTTATGGAGGTTGATAATGGAAACTTTGTAAATGCATTAAAAGAAAAACCTCGATATACATACTACTCTAATGCAGGTATATATATTATAAAGAAAGAGTTACTGTCTCTTGTGCCTCATAATGAATTCTATAATGTAACTGATCTTATGGAATCTCTGATACAGGAAGGCAAACAGCTGGTTTCATTCCCAATTTTAGGCTACTGGTTGGATATAGGAAAACATGAAGATTTCAAGCAAGCTCAAGAAGATATCAAGTCATTGGTTTTGTAGAGCTGTACCCTCTTTACTTTAGCGAATAATATTCATATTTTTGTTACAGGTTGAGTAAAATAATTACTCAACCTGTTGTCGTCTATGGGACTGACAGTGGCGAAGCTTTGCCTAAAAATAACATTATAATAATGTAGCATGTTAGAAACCTTGATTTCATCTCGAACGCGTATAAAGTTGCTGCTAAGGCTATTTCTTAACCCTGGAACAACAGCATATCTAAGAGGGCTTGCCGATGAGTTTGATGAAAGTACAAATAGCGTAAGAGTAGAGCTGAACAGGTTTGAGGAGGCGGATATGTTGATCTCAGAAAGTCAGGGTAATAAGAAAATATACAAGGCTAATGATAAGCATCCGTTGTTTCGGGACATTCATAGCATACTATTAAAGTATATAGGTGTAGATAGGATCATAGAAGCTATAATTGGTAGGATGGGTAATTTAGAAAAGGTCTATCTGTCAGGAGATTATGCAAAAGGTAAGGACAGCGGTATTATAGATTTGGTTTTTATTGGAGAGATTGATAAGAACTACTTAGTAGAAATGGTAGGCAAAGCAGAGCAAATGATAGATAAGAAAGTCAGATTTATTACATATGATAGTCAAGAGTGGTCTTTAAGTAAGGTAGATCATTTCGTTGATGAGCCCCATTTATTACTATGGGAAAACAAATAGAAGAATGAGCTGGTACGTTTTATATACAAAACCTCGTAACGAGAAAAAAGTTACTCAGAGGTTGATTGAGAAAGGGGTGAATGTTTATTGTCCCTTGAGAGAAGAAGTAAGGCAGTGGAGTGATAGGAAAAAGAAGGTTTCTGAACCCGTCTTTAAATCATACGTGTTTATCAAGCTAGAAGACTACGAGAAGGAAAGCGTAGATGTACTATGCACTCCAGGCAGTGTAAAGTTTTTGTGGTGGAATGGGAGTCCGGGTATAGTAAGAGAAGTAGAAATTGAAGCAATAAAAAGCTTTTTGGATGAATATAAAGGAGCAGAAATAAGGGTAAGCCTGAAAGAAGGTGAGCAGATAAAGGTTATGGAAGGCCCTTTGAAAGATGCAGAAGGTAGAATACTCAACATTAAGGGTAATAAAGCAACACTGTATCTACATAGCTTAGGAATTAACATAACAGCTAAGTTGCCAATCCAGTCTTTAAGTAAGAAGAGTGATAGCTAATAATCAATTATTAAATAGCATATCTATAAATCACTTTTGTTTTTCACTACATTTGGGCAAAAATTATATAAAATGAGATCTTCATTAACTAAATATGTTTTAAGCAGTGGCATTATAACGCTACTAGCTATCGTAATATTTAGTACGTCGGCATGTAATAGTGCTAAACAAGTGGCATATTTTCAGAACGTACCTGACTCTACAGGTGTTGAGATGAAGGTGAAAAATACACCTTATGAAGAGCCTCTGATACATTCCGGAGATGTATTAAGTATCGAAGTGACAACTATTGACGCCACTATCGAAGGTATCACTACTGCTAATCAAGGTAAGCCGGGAGAGGAAGGCAACCAGGAAATAAAAGGTTATGCTGTAGATAAAAACGGTTATGTAGAGATTCCGATATTTGGAAGGCTGAAAGTTGATGGCTTAACAACAAGTGAAGCAAAAGAGGTGATCAGGAAAAGTGCACTAAAGTACTATAAAGACCCTATGGTTAACGTACGTATCGCAAACTATGTAGTAAGTGTATTAGGTGCTGTTAAGAGACCTGGTAGATACATTTTAGCTACTGAGAAGGTTAATATTTTGGATGCTATAGCATTAGCTGGAGATCTTGATATCACAGGTAAAAGATATAATGTGATGGTGATAAGAGAAGAAAATGGAGAGTCGACATTTACGCGAGTAAACTTGAACTCCACAGATATATTTCAATCTGAGTATTTCTATATACAGTCTGGAGATAAGATATATGTAGAGCCATTGAAGACTGTTGCCAGATCTGGTACTAGAGATCAGACAGGAGACAGGTACTTGTCATTGTTCTTAAGTCTAGTGTCTGTAAGTATAGCTATTTACAGTATTTTTTCTAGGTAAATAATATTAAGCCTGTAGTATGCAGGAAAAACTTGAACCTATATTTATAGAAAAGTCGAATGCATCTGACGATAGTAACGTCAATATAGGAAAGGTTATATCGCAAGTAGTGGCTTATTGGCCACTATTTGTCATTTTTGTCGTGTTGTCAATTTTGGTTGCTTATGTATACTTAAGGTATAAAACTCCTGAGTATAGAAGTCATGCTAAAATACTAGTCAAAGATGACAAGAAGGGAGGGAGTATCGGCGAAGGGCAAATACTTGAAGAGCTAGGTGTTCAAACCAGTGCCGCAAATGTTGAAAATGAAATAGAGATTATTAAGAGTCGTACATTAATGAAAAAGGTCGTAGATGCTATCGATCTAAACATCCATTACTATGCGCCAGGTAGAATCAAGACAAGTGAGTATTATTACAAAGAGCTTCCATTTAGACTCATCCCTTTATTTGAAGATAGTTTACTGTCTTCTGCTCATAAGTATAATTTAAATTTTACTGATGACAAGACATTCACAATTACAAAAGGTGAACGCTCTTGGTCTGGCTCATTGGGAGAAGCTATAAGGCTTGATATAGGTGACGTACTTTTTCAAGACAAAAGGTTGACTGCTAATAGTGCCTATACTTATAATGAATATAAGGTAGCAATTAAGCCTATTGAGTACGAGGCTATTAAAGCATTAAAAAATGTTGATGTAGATGCATCTAGTAGAAAGTCTAGCGTCGTGGACCTTTCTTACTCTGATATCATTCCTTCAAGAGGTGAGGATGTATTAGATGAGCTGATAAGAGCATATTTGAACGCTAGTATTCAGGATAGGAATACAACTATGACCAGTACGATTGAGTTTATAGATAATAGACTTAAAGGTGTAATAGCTGACTTGTCTGATGTAGAAGGTGATATAGAAAGCTTTAAACGAGAGCGAAAGCTAACAGACCTAAGTGAGCAGGCAAAGCTTCTGTTGGACTATTCCGGAGAATACAATAAAAAAATAACAGAGAAAGAAGTAGAGTTAAGAGTTATAGAGTCTTTAGAACAGTATTTAAGAGACGAGCAAAATAACGAACGTTTATTGCCATCGAACCTGTTAGTGCAAGATGATGCTGCTATGGGTGCTATGGAATCATATAATCAACTGCAGTTAAAGCGCTCTTCGTTGTTACTTACAAAAACTGAAGAGAACCCGTTTATCAAAAATATAGATAAACAACTATCAGAGATAAGAAGTGACCTCATTAGATCTCTTTCTTCAATGAAAGAAGGCGTTAGGGCTGCTATTAAAGAACTGAATAGTAGAACAAGCGATATTGATGATGAAATAAGAAAAGTGCCGGGTAATGAAAGAGTGTTTTTAGAATACTCAAGGCAGCAAAATATAAAGCAAGAGTTATACCTCTTTCTTTTGAAGAAAAGAGAGGAAACTGCTATTTCAAAATCATCTACAGTAGCTAATGCAAGGATTGTTGACCCTGCAAAAAGTGATGGTGGACCATATACTCCTAAGAGGGGGCGAGCCTATTTAGCTGCTTTTGTAATTGGGCTGATAATTCCTTCTGCATACATATTTGTAAAAGAGTTGCTGAATGTTAAAGTGGTGGATAAAAATGATGTTAAGCGTCATACACAAATGGAGATCATTGGTGAGATAGGTCATAATAATTCTGCTGATGAAATAGTAGTAGATAAGCATGCAAAAACGATAGTTGCAGAGCAGTTCAGGACATTAAGAACCAATTTGCAGTTCTTATTAGCAGGTGACAACGAGAAGGTCATGCTCTTCACGTCTAGTATGAGTGGTGAGGGAAAATCATTTATTTCATTGAATACAGCAGTTACGCTAGCTTTATCTGGCTCAAAAGTTTTATTAATGGAGCTTGATCTGCGTAAGCCTAAAATATCTGCCGCACTGCAGCTGGAAAATAAAGACGGCTTTACAAAATACGTGATCGGACAAAGTTCAAAGAATGATATTATTCATACCGTAAATGGTGTAGAGAATTTATATATATTACCTGCAGGAGCAATACCCCCTAATCCCTCGGAGCTAATATTGTCTAAAAAGGTAGAAGAGTTATTTGATGGGCTAAGACAAGAGTATGACTATATTATTATTGACTCTGCACCAGTTGGGCTAGTGACTGATGCTCAGTTGCTAAGTAGGTATGCAGATACAGTGCTTTTTGTATCACGCATAAGCTATACATATAAAGAGCAGTTGAAATATGCAGACGAGCTGTGTAGGTCTAAAAAAATGCCACTAATGCATCTTGTGCTGAATGATGTGAGTAGTAAGTCTGGTGCATATGGTTATGGTTACGGAGCATATGGTAATGAAGATTATTACCATAATGATAAATCAGGCAATACATTTGTGAATATATTCAGAGGTAGAAACAACCGTATTTAAAAAAGCTTTATGAGCAACAATAAAAAAATAGCAGTTATTGGTCTTGGTTACGTAGGACTCCCATTAGCTGTTGAATTTGCTAAAAAATATCCAACAATAGGTTTTGATATAAATGAGGCTCGTATTAAAGAGCTGCAGTCTGGTAAAGATGCTACACTCGAGGTTGAGGATGAGCATCTACAAAGTGTTACTGTTAACTCTTCACCGCAGAGTGAAGGACTGTTTTGTACTAATCAACTTGATATAATTAAGGACTGCAACTATTTTATTGTTACAGTACCTACACCAGTTGATAAATATAATCGTCCTGACCTTACTCCATTATATAAAGCGAGTGAGACTGTAGGTAAAGTATTGAAAAAAGGTGATGTTGTAGTATATGAATCTACTGTATATCCGGGTGTGACAGAAGATGAATGTGTGCCTGTCTTGGAAAAAGTATCAGGGCTAAAATATAATACAGATTTCTACTGTGGATATTCTCCTGAAAGAATTAATCCGGGGGATAAAAACCATACAGTTACTAAAATAAAGAAAGTAACATCTGGCTCAACTGAAGAAGTAGCAGAGCAGGTAGACCAATTATATAAGAGTGTAATTGTAGCTGGTACGCACAAAGCTTCTGGAATAAAAGTTGCGGAAGCTGCGAAAGTTATTGAGAATGCTCAAAGGGATATCAATATCGCTTTTGTAAATGAGTTGGCGAAGATATTCAACAGGATGGGTATTGATACTCATGATGTATTAGAGGCTGCTGGTACAAAATGGAATTTCTTGCCATTTAAGCCAGGCCTGGTAGGTGGTCACTGTATAGGGGTAGACCCGTACTATCTGGCTCAAAAAGCTCAGGAAGTGGGTTATCATCCCGAGATAATACTTGCAGGTAGAAGGTTGAATGATAGTATGGGGGGCTACATCGCGAACGAAGTAGTAAAGGAAATGATCAAGCGTGATGTGCCGGTAAAAGAGTCTAATGTGCTACTTCTTGGTATAACATTTAAGGAGAATTGTCCTGATGTACGTAATACAAGAGTAGTAGATATAATAGCAGAACTAAAATCTTACGACATAAATATTACTGTCTACGACCCGTGGGCCAACCCTGCCGAAGTGAAACATGAGTACGGTGTTGATACTATTAGTGAATTGCCTGAAGAAGGTAAGTTTAATGCAGTAGTGTTAGCAGTGGCGCACAAAGAATTCCTTGATACTAACTGGAAGGAATGGTTAACAGAAGGCGGTGTGATATATGATGTTAAAGGTTGTCTTGATAAGACCTCGGTAAACTCCAGACTATAACAGGTAATAATGAAATACTTTGCACACCCTACAGCAGTTATAGATGACGGGTGTACTATTGGCGATGGTACTAAAATTTGGCACTTTACCCATATCATGAGTAGATGTGAGATAGGTGATAATTGTAACATCGGTCAAAATGTAGTCATATCACCCGAAGTAAAGCTGGGCAAGAATGTAAAGGTGCAGAATAATGTTTCCATTTATACAGGTGTTATGTGTGAAGATGATGTATTTCTAGGCCCCTCCTGTGTATTTACTAATGTGACCAACCCAAGAAGTGCTATTGTTAGACGAGATAAATATGAGTCTACCCTGATAAAAAAAGGTGCTACTGTAGGTGCTAACGCTACAATACTTTGCGGTATCACTATAGCTGAATACGCCTTTATTGGAGCCGGTGCTGTAGTTACAAAAGATGTTTCACCATATGCATTGGTTGTAGGTAATCCGTCAAAACAATTGGGCTGGATGAGTCAATATGGGTGTAAGCTTGAGTTTGATGAATCAGGAGTAGCTGCCTGTGCAGAAAGCGGAGATAAGTATCAATTATCAAACGGGTCTGTGCAAAAGCTATAAGTAAGGTTTCTTTCTCTTTTAATGAGTATAGGTAAAAAGGCTGGAAAAGGATTTGCAAAGCTCTTTCAACGTAATATGTTGGAAAAGCTGATGGGGTTAACTACAATAGTTATTCTCGCAAGAAAATTGACGCCTTATGATTTTGGACTGGTGAGTATAACCGAGGTGCTACTGTATACTATCTCTGTATTTGGTAGCACTGGTATTAGTGAGTTTTTATTGGCGTATAAAAAAGAAGATGAAGGTGATACACTTAAAGCAGCTTTCTGGTTTAATGGTGCTCTTACTATAGTCGTATTACTAGTCTTTTTAGCAGCAGCTCCCTTTTGGGCTAATATGCAAAATGATGATAGGATATTAAATATCAGTTTTATAGCGGCAGGTATTTTCTTCTTTTCTCAATTGAGTGTGATACCTAAAGCAAAGCTAGGAAGAAACTTGATGTTTGATAAACAGGTAAAAGTACAAACACCTTTTATCATACTTATACCATTAGGAAAGGTTGCGGCAGTTTATGCAGGCTGGGGGGTGTATAGCTTAATATTACCTACTCTTATTTTTCAGCCTTTTCAAACCTTTGCTTTTTTTAGAGCAAGTAAATTTGTTCCAGGTACATCTTTTTACTTAGGTAGGTGGAAAGAGATATTCAACTTTACGAAACACTTGATTGGGTCTGGCTTATTAAGGCGTCTTGCAGATCAAGGCGAGAAGTTTATCTTAAGCAGCTTCTTAGGTCTTGGTATGTTGGGCATATATGATATTGCTAAGAGAATGGCTGAGTTGTTTATTACACAACTCATCATGATATCTAACAATGTGCTGTCAGCTGTGCTTCCTAAGTATACGAGTGATAAAGACAAATTTTATAGTCACTATATCAACTTTTTGAAGACCTTCTCATTTGCAGTATTGCCTGTTCTGGCTATAATGTTGATTGCTGCTAAGCCGCTGATATTAATACTATATGGTGAGAAGTGGTTGCCTGCAGTTCTACCCATGCAAATACTGTTGGTTTATACAGCAT
Source organism: uncultured Flavipsychrobacter sp. (assembly GCA_964531655.1). GTDB lineage: Bacteria > Bacteroidota > Bacteroidia > Chitinophagales > Chitinophagaceae > UBA5543. The sequence goes on along the minus strand of CAZHDM010000003.1, from coordinate 35,061 downwards.
TGAGATCAGTTACCAGTTCATTCAATATTGTGATGAATGCCTTCCATAGAAATCTCCAGTCTTTTAAGGTGAATCTTTTATTTACACCAGCCCATCTCATTGGTGCTGCAATAGGTGTTACTTATGGAGTGGTTGGCGTCGCAGTATCTCTAGTAGTTGTTAGAAGTCTATTTTACAACTGGCGTATTAAGCTAACTATGGATAGTGTATCCAAGCCAGCTATCTTATGGTACAAAGATTTGGCACCATATTTTATTAATATACTTTTTGTCACCTTGAGTATAGCCTGCATACTGTACGTAACGCCGTCGAACCTATATCAAACTCAGCCTATATTATTAATGGCGATAATATCCTTGTATATAATAGTGCTATACAATGTGATATTCAGGTGGCTTTTTGTTGGCGAGCTCAATAAAATAAATACTTTTCTGGCAGGGACCTTCCCTGTTACTCAAAGGTACTTTAAAGCTATATATAAGCTTTAGTATATGAGGATAGCATTTGTCTCTGGTTCTATACCTTCAACAACATTTATAGATGCACTTGCTAATAGCATGGCAGAAGAAGGATTTGAAATCTTTATAATTGGTAAACAAGTTAGCGACTATTCTTATCACAAGAATGTTAAGACAGTTATTGTTCCTGATAGAAAGATAAGTCAACTGTTATTTATACTAAGACACTTATTGACTTGCAATCCAAAGGATGTATTCGAGATAATCAAAGAGAATAAGGGAGCAAGAGCAGTATTTAAAAACTTATTATTCTACTTACCTCTGTTAAGTTGTAACCCTGATAGAGTGCATATACAGTGGGCAGCCTTTATTCATAAAAAGAGCCTGCTATTTGATCTGTTTAAAAATAAGGTAGTGCTAAGTTTGAGAGGAGCACACATCAACTATACGCCAATTACGAAACCTGAGATCAAAGCATCTTATCTAAAGCTGTTTCCACTCGTGTATAAGTTTCATGCTGTATCACAAGACATTAGTAGAGAGGCTTCGAAATATGGAGCTGATAGTAGTAAAACAGAAGTGATTTATTCTGTGATAGCTGATAGTTTATTAGGTAAAAAACTCTATAAAAAAGAAGTGCAAGACAAACTCAGAATAATCTCAGTAGGCAGATTCTTTTGGAAGAAAGGGTATAATTATGCCCTAGATGCTTTATATAAATTAAAACAAGCTAATACCCCTTTTACGTACACATTATTAGCACAAGGAGCTACACCCGATGATATCAAGTTTCAAATACATCAGCTCGGTTTAGAGTCAGAGGTACAAATAGTTAATGGAGAAGACCATGAATCTGTTTTGAAGCGGATCGAAGAGCATGACGTACTCTTAATGACAAGTGTGGAGGAAGGGTTGCCAAATGTGGTTTTAGAAGCAATGGCATTTGGAACACTAGTGGTAGCAACAGATGTAGGTGGAATGTCGGAGGTTATTGAACATAACAAGACTGGCTTACTCGCTTTGAATAGAGATGTGTTATCAATATCTAATGCGTTACAAAGTGTACAGAGTATGAACGAAGAAGATAGGTTCGTGATGGCGATTAAAGCACAGGAAGTAATAAAAAAGCAACATAGCAGTAAGATCTTTAAGGAAAAATTTACTGCATTTTATAAAGATTGATAAAAGAGAGCATTGAAGAAAATAAAGGTATTATTTACTATCCCAAATTTTAAAACTGCAGGAAGTGGTAGAGAGATGCTCAATATTGTTGAGCATCTCGATAAGGATATTTTTGAACCATGGGTAGGGGTACAAGAAACGGGTGGAGAACTGTTTGACGAAATAATAAAAAAACGAATTCCGATTGTAGTGCAGCCCTTTATGGCTCAAGAGTCAGATAGTTTGATTGTAAAGATCAGAAAAGCAAAAAGTTTGAGTAAAGATTTTAAAGGACTTGGCTTTGATATCTGGCAGTCTTTTAATTGGTCCTCTGACTTTTCTGAAGCATTTGTAGCAAGATGGTCAGGTGCGAAGTTTGTGTATGTAAAAAAGAATATGAACTGGGGACGAAAGGCATGGAAGACTAAAACAATGCTATCTAGTGCAGTAGTTGCTAGAAATAGTACTATGCTTTCATCATTTTTTGCTTCTAAAAAGTATAAAAGAAAAGTAAGCCTGATAAGCGGAGGTGTAGATATAGATGTATTTAAGCCTGAAATAGACCAGTCCTTAAGAAAAGAACTTAATGTGCCTGATACTGCTGTTTTGGGTTGTTGTACTGCACATATAGTACGCCCCAAAAATATCGAAACACTCATTAAAGCGATTGCTAAAGTTTCCGATGCTTATATAATAATTGCAGGTGCAGTAAGAGATGATGCATATTATGAAGAGCTTCAGCAATTAACAGTCCAGTTGAACGTAAAAGGCAGAGTACGTTTTGTTGGTAAGTATGATAACGTGAATGCTTTACTTAATATCAGTAATTTCTTTGTACTGCCTACAAATAAATACAAAGGGCATGAAGAAGGTTGCCCTGTAGCAGTTTTAGAAGCTATGGCAACAGGTACACCTTGTATTGTAAGTGATGTGGCAGGAAATACAGATTTGATAGAGCATGAAAAAAGTGGACTAATATTCAAAGCAGATAATGTAGATAGCCTTGCTTACAGTATAAGAGAGCTTATATCTAAGCCTACTCATGCAAAGGTTCTTTCAGAAGCTGCTATCGATAAGGTTTACTCACACCATACGATACAGCATGAAGCAAAAGCTTTTGAGGCTTTGTATAAAACGATGGTTAAGTATTAAGTGGGTGCTTTTTATGACATATGGATAGGTAGTAAACCTGCTTACAATAGGAAAGGTAACGACCATTGGGAACAGAAAGGTGCTAATACCTGGTTAAGTCTTTCACATAATGCTAATAATAGCTTTCTTACTACAGCTTCTTCTGATGATCATGAAGTAATACTAATAGGTCAGTTGTATGAAGATATTACAGTTGAGCAACTACTAGAGAAGTGTGTTAATTATATTAGTAATAAGAACGGTATTTATAAAGACCCTCCAGGGCATTATATAATATTTGTACGTAGTAAAGTAGATGAGTCAATACATGTCTTTACTAATAGGCTAGGTACCTACCATGCTTATTGGTCTGATGAAAATAAACACAAAAGTATCAGCACCTACTTTCTAGGCATGGCAAAAAACTCTGTATCCAAAGAGTTAGACTGGCAAGGTCTTACAGGGTTTATGGCAATGGGGTATTTCCCAAATGATACAACTTACTTTAAAAGTATAAAGGTGTTTGCACCTGCTAGTTATTATCATTTCGACAAAGATCTTAATCTAAAAAGTCATAACAGGTATTGGACTTGGAATTACAGTCCTGTCGAGAAAAATAAAGAAGAGTACTTAAGTGGTATTAAAAAAACTTTAGCCCAGACCATTAAATATGCAACATCAAATCACAGTGTTGCCTTGCCTATATCTGGAGGGCTTGATTCACGGCTACTGGCCGGAGAGTTGTCATCTGTAGAGCTTGATAACATCAGATCATTCTCCTACGGTTATGATGATAAGTCAGCAGAAAACAAGATTGCAGAACAAGTAGCTGATAGTATCCAAACAGCTCATCACAGCTATATAATGCCAAACTATCTATTTGACAGAATGGGTGATATAGTAAACTCTGTTGAGCTATTCCAATATGTAGACGGTACAAGGCAGGTTTCTGCATCGGGTTGGCTAGAGAGAGAATCTGATGTTGTGGTCGGCGGGCATTGGGGAGATATATGGTTTGATAGCGACCCAAATATTAATAATGCACCACAAGATACATTCTCTAAGAAAATAATTAAGAAAGGGGCGTCATGGTTGCTTGAGAATATATGTGCCCAATATATACCTAATCACAATGAGTACCTGCAAGCTTATTTTAATAGCTTTCAGGATAAGTATTCCAACATTAGTAGCAAGTCTTTTTTGTTTAAAATATACAAGACAGAAGAGTGGTCGCATAGATGGACTACTGCAAGCTTAAGAGCGTATCAGCTGGGGAGCTTCCCTATATTGCCGTTTTATGATAGTAGACTTGTAGACCTCTTTTTGACTATACCGGAAAAGTATTTGTCAAATAGGCTACTGCAAATAGACTACATAAAAAAGTATTACTCCCACCTTGCTAAAATTAAGTGGCAAGAGTACGATGCAAACCTTTATAACTACAAGAAATATAATAACCGAAATATTATTTACAGAGCAGTAAATAAGACAAAACGAGCTGTTACAGGTAAACAACCAGCTCTAAGAAATTGGGAAGTGTTTTACATGAACGCAAATGGTAAAGCTGAGTTAGAAAAAATATTACTCAATAATGTGATGTTAAGTAATTATGTAGCAGAAGAGAAAGTTCGAAACTTAATAGATGATCTGTATGCACATCCTAATGCTGCTAATGGCTATACCGTATCCATGCTGCTTACTTTTGCAATTTTTCTAAACGAAGTGTATTCTCGTTGATGGTATGAGCATAAAAATTTCCTCACATAGTATCAATATAACACCCGATAAGCCATATCCATTGTGTGGCTTTGAAGAACGTAGAACAGATAGCGAGGGAGTTCATGATACTCTAGAGGTAAATTTGAGCATACTTCAGCAGGGAAGCAGTTATATTTTACTTTATTCTGTAGATACCCTGTTCGTTCCTACAGATTTTATTGAGATAATATTAAAAGAGTTCGGTAGTAAATATGGTCTGAAAAAAGAGCATATTTGGGTAGGTGCCTCTCATACGCACTTTGCTCCATCTTTAGATAAAAATAAACCTGAACTTGGCACGTTCAATGAGGTCTATTACACTTTTGTTGTATCTAAGCTCATTGAGCTTACAAATATTTGTTTCGAGCAGGAATTTGTAGAAGTAAATATATTAAGTAGCACAACTACTACATCTGTTAGCGTCAATAGAAGGAAACAATTATTACGTCCTGAAGGAGGTTTCAAGCTTAGAAAAAAGGTATTGCTGTATCCTGATCACAACGGTCTTAAGGATGAAACTATTAGTTTGCTAAGATTTGTAGACGGCTTAAATAAAACCATAGCAGTTTTATGGAGTTTTGCTTGTCATCCGGTTGGATATACAGAGAATAAGGTTTCTGCTGAATATATAGGTTTAATAAGATGCAAGATCAGAGAAAAGTATCAGGACGAGTCATTGCCCGTACTTTTCTTCATAGGGTTTGCCGGCGATATCAAACCGGATATTGCTGCTGTAACACATACAAAATGGGTAGACAAACTTGGGTATTTTTTTCAGTATAAACCATTACATGTTCGCTTCCCGAATGTTCAGGCATATCGCCAATGGGTAGACCTGCTATGGAATGATATGCAAGACCTGTTTATTGAAAAGGAAGCTGATTTAATAAAAGGTGATTTTACTACAAACCACAGAGAGGTTTTACTGAATAGTATTATAGGGGACTATTCAAATGAGACAATGGTGTTTAAAAATATAAGGTTAGGAAATTGGTTGCAATTACTGGGAGTATCTGCAGAAGTTTTAGTTGGGTATAAAGAAATAGTACAGGATGCGACTAGTACACGAACTATATGTATTGGTTGTCTTGCAGGTACAAAAATATATCTACCTACAGATGAGAATGTAAGAGAAGGGGGGTATGAGGTCCGTATTTTCAAAAAGAAGTTTGGAGTAAAAGGAGAGTTTAAGAAGGAACTAAATCAACTGTTCCGAAGTATTATTAAATCACTTTGAGTAAGCGCATACATATACTACTTGTTGCTAATTCAGTGCCGTTAAAGGAGTCTGACTTTTTAAGGGATAAATTTTTTGGTCTAAATCAAAGTTTTAAAGTGGATTTTGCCTGTTGGGATAGTAATGAAAAAAAGGCAAGGTTTTATTCACAGTATAAACAAGATCTATCAGATAGTAAGGTCTATCTGATTTACGATAAATGGAGTGCTGTGACTTTTATAAAGTTGCTTTTTATAAACTTAAGCAGATTTATATTTAGCCCTGCTGTTTCATTTAAACTAGCACTTGGTCTTGCGAAGCACTACGGTAGAGACCTTAAGATACTTTTTCTAAAGTTTACCACATACTATCCGATAATTAAGTGTAACCCTGACATCATACACTTTGAGTTTGGAACATTAGCAAAGGCATTTGCCGATATCAAAGATTATACAAAGGCGAAAATATCTGTAAGCTTTAGAGGGTATGATATTAATTATGTAGGTCTGGATAATGCCACTTATTATGAACAGGTTTGGCATAACGTTGATGGTGTTCATTTTTTGGGGAGTGACCTTAAGACTAGGGCCGTCGCTAGAGGGTATAAAAAAAGTTCTGTAGAATCTTTCATCCCTCCAGGAGTAGATGCAAGATTTTTCAAACCAAGCAATGCCGAAAAAAGAACTGAAAAGTATACAGTATTAAGTGTAGGTCGAATAGTTTGGAAAAAGGGATACGATACAGCCTTACTGGCAATTAAAGATTTAGTGGAAAAAGGTATTGATATTGAGTATCGGATTGCTGGTTCAGGAAGTAGTATCCAGCAAATACTATTTATGATATATGAGTTAGAGCTTGATGCTAACGTAACTCTTTTAGGAGATATAAGTAAAGCAGAAATCAAAAAAGAGTTGGATAGAGCGGATGTGTTTTTACAGGCATCTATATCCGAAGGCTTTTGTAATGCTGTGGTTGAGGCTCAATCTATGGCTGTACCTGTAGTTGCAACTGATGCCGATGGCCTTAAAGAAAATATAGTAGATAATGTTACAGGGTTTGTGGTTCCTAAATGGAGCCCTGAAGAAATAGCTGCAAAGATAGAATGGTGCTATTTTAATAAAGAAGAAGCTAAAGAGATGGGCGTGCAAGGTAGACAGAGAGTGTTAGATAATTTTACTATAGACATGCAGATAAACAAGTTTGAGGCTTTTTATAAAGCTGTGTATGGAAGCTAAGAAAATAGATCTCATTTGTTTATCTGATATAGATGTGACTGTCAATTGGACATTAGGTGGCGTGGTATATAGCCGCGCTGATCTATCGTCACTATATGATGCTTGTTCGACGCGCTTAAAACAATCCGATGCAGATTGGTTCGTGTTTTGGAATTTTGAACTTGGTCTTCCCGAAGAAGATTTAATAATAGAATTATCTAAAACTAAGGTTGATATTTATCATGCAGGTTTGAAGCTCGGTAATAAAGGACTCCCGGAGATACTAAACTATGTACATCCCACGTGGATGTATAACATTGATGCAAGTGATGATACTACTCATACAAACTTTAGGTTGACCTTCGAAGCGTCGATGATACATCGTAAAGTATTTGAGAAATTAGGACTATTCTCCATTGCATATGATTCATTACAAATGGCAGGTATTGCTTATGGCTACCAACTATTAAAGCAAGGTGCCATTGTTAGATATGAGCATAGACTAGTCAATAATGAAAAGAAAAAAGAAACTGTTACTCTTAATGACGAGTGGATATTTGCCAGACACTATTTTGAGAAAAGATGGCAGTTGTGGACATTGCTGAATAAGAATGGCCGTTATAATAACTTCAGAGCTTGGTCTAAAACGAAGCATATAAAGCCTGTAAATGCTACAAGAACTTTACATCCATCTCATATATCTTCAACTCAAGTGGAACGGAAAGAGGTTTCCGTTCTAGCACCGACATTGGATAGATATAGTTATATAAAAGAAGAGCTAAGAGAACTAAATGAGCAAACGATACTGCCTTTAGAGGTATTGATAACCGATCAAACAGATAAGGAGAGAAGGCAGTTTATAGATTTCACACCCTATGAAAATCTTACAATAAAATATTTTCCACAGGAGCAAAAAGGACAATGCCTGGCATGGAATAAACTCATTGATGAATCTTTAGGCGAATACGTGTTCTTTTTTGGTGATGATGCATATGATATAAAGCCTAAGCTAATAGAAAAAATGTTGCAAACTATGCAGCACTTTGATGCTGACATGGTAGCATCAAATGTTTATGAGAAAGGTATTAAGTATAATAAGACTAACTATCATTATTATGTTTCGGATACATTCCCTATTACGTTGATAAAAAAAAGCGTTGTAGAGAAAGCCGGGAAGATGGATATGTTTTTTAACAGGTATGCCAAAGCTGATCACGACCTGGCAATGAGATGCCATTTGAATGGGGCATTGATGATATTTGACCCGTCTGCTGAAATAGGACATCATAGAGCTCCATCAGGCGGACTCCGAACACACAAGGCAAGGGTTCTTACTAATTATATGGCTAAAAACTCACTGACTAAGTTTCTCCATCCTACCCCTTCTGAAATCTTTCTTTACAAAAAGTATTACAGTGAAGCACAATATAGAAATCACATCAAAATAAAGTATATGAACCAGTTATTGGTGAAAGGTAGTTTTTTTAGGAAGGTATTAAGACTATTAGTTTTTCTTGTCAAATCACCCAGCTTGTATAGGCATTACAGAAGAAATCTAGCAATAGCAAATGCAGAGCTTAATAATAGAGGTGTTATATAGTGATGAAGGTTTTATTGGTAATAGATAGGCTAGAAGTAGGAGGTGCAGAAAAGATATTTTGCTTATTGGTAGAGCTATTATCAAAAGAGAGTATAGATGTGGGCGTATTGTTATTTAATACTGGTTATCCTTTGGAAAAAGATTTGCCAGAGGGAGTATCTATTCACAGACTAAATCGTAGTAATAAGTATAGCTTCACGAAGCTGTATTTGGCAAATAATATTTGCAAAGGTTATGATATAGTGCATGTACACTTTAGACATGTACATGCTTACATAAAAGCTGCACAACTATTATTTAAAGGGAGATATAAGCTTGTATTGCATGATCATTCTGGATTATTAAATAATGTTCCTTCTAGGTTGAAATACTTTTTAAGGCCTGCTTATTATATAGGAGTTAATAAGGACCAGATAGATTGGGCGAAAGAGCTTGTGAAAGTTGAAGCACCAAAATGTTACTTATTGGAAAACACAGTTTTGCCATCAATTGATGCTGCTACTAATAGATTAACAAAAAAGGAAGGAATATTATTGGTAGCAAATGTGCGTAGAGTTAAGAATATTGAATTCGCCATTGAACTGGCTAAGGCTGTGAATGAAGATCTGTATGTTATCGGGAATGGTCCTGATAATGAATATTATCAAGAACTAGTATCAAGCACCAATAGTAATATTCATTTTCAACATGAGGTGTCTAATGTAAATATGTTATTACATAAGTATAGTTTTGCTATACATTGCTCTAAGCAAGAGACCGGACCTTTAGTACTATTAGAATATTTAAGTGCAGGGCTACCATTCTTATCTTATCATACAGGAAGTGTTGCAGAAAAAGTTGCTCAAGATTTACCTGAATTGTTTATTGCAAATTTTGATGTTTCACAGTGGATAAATCGTATCGAAGAAATCAGATCACAGAAAGACCTTCCTGATAGAATGAGGCAGGTGTTTGAAAAGTACTATAGTGCTGATAAATACATTAATAAGTGTCTGAAAATTTACGAGAGCGTATATTACTCATAGTTTCAGATACTGCTATGTATGAAGCTAACGGTGAAACATATGTTTATGAACCTGTGTTGAGAGAGGTGCATGCATTAGCAGCCAAGTTTGATAAAATAATTTGGATAGGTGCTAAGCCTGCTGCACTTAGAAAAGCTTGTGTGTTACTTCAATCGCAAAAAATAAAACCTGTTATTCTGCCCTGCTTGAGTAAACCAGGAGGTTTTAATATGCTCAACGTACTTGCTCAATATCCAAATATATTGTTCAAAGTATTTAAATACCTAAGCGTTGCAACACACATACATACAAGAGGGCCATCACACCCGGCATTGCTAGGTACCTTAACGTCATATTTAGATAAGAAAAGAACTTATGTACATAAGTATGCCGGATCTTGGAGTAAGGAAAAGCTGCCTTTTACTTATAGTCTACAGCGAAGCTTACTCAAGAACATAAATAAGAAAAAGGTTTGGGTAACAGTAAATAGTGGTCAGCAATGCACTAATGAAAATATTATTAATCTGCCTAATCCTTGCCTTTCAGTTGAAGAATCTGAAGCGGGAGCTGTTGTAGCAAAAAATAAAGATTACAATGGTAAACTAAAGCTTCTGTTTGTGGGTACACTAATGAGATCAAAGGGGGTATTGGAGCTTGTAGACGCTGTTAAAAACCCTTCTTTGAATAACAGGTTTGACGAGCTTAAAATTGTAGGGGATGGGACGCTTAAGAGTGAGATAGAACAGCAGACGAGCAATAAGAATTTTGATAAGATAAAGGTTAGCTACGTCGCTAGTTTAGACAGAGCGCAACTCAATGAAGAGTATGCGAAGTCTCATATTATTATATTACCAAGTATATCTGAAGGTTTACCCAAGGTTATAATAGAGGCTATGTCATATGGTTGCATACCAGTTGTTACAAAAATAGAAGCGTTAGAGAATTACTTGAATACAGACAACTCATTTTCATTGAATAGTGCTGATTCAAATGATATTTTACATGTTTTAAATAGTATTCCTGAAAACGAAATACTAAAGAAAATGAGCCTTTGTGTATTAGAAGTGACCTCAGACTTCACTTATAAAAAGTACCTGCAAAACGTATCTAACTTATACGGTTTTGAATAATAAGTTTGATGCATCCGGATTAAACATTTGGCAACTATTAGCTCTTATTGCTATAGGGTGCTTGACTTATGTGTCATCTTATATAGTCACGTTTATTTGGGTCGTTGTTTTTGTTGCATCGTTAGTAGCTGTAATTAAGAATAAGCCTGAGTGGATATGGTATGGTTTAGCATCTTCTCCAATTTTAGAAGTTTTGTCTAGAATGACAAGTGCTCCTGGTATTGTAGATGAAATAGGTAAATACTATTTGCTGTTTACCATACCATTGATTATTTATTATCAATCAAAAGTCGAGAAGTATGATTCTTTATATAAGGTAGGGATTTTACTAATAGCATGCGTTGCACCTAGCCTGTTAGTTAATGTTTTGGATTTTGATAGAGAGCAGTGGGTATTTAATGTTTTAAGTATAATTGAGGCTGGAATTTTATTGATATTACTATCACGGGAAAGATGGAATATTGAAAGGTTTGCAAAAACTATACAAGTAGGATTAATGCCAATTATTCCACTACTGACATACTTGACTATTAAGAGCCCAACAACTGGTGGTATTGATTTTACAGTTGGGGCCAACTTTGCAGCAGCTGGTGGCTGGGGGACTAATCAGGTAGCTACAGTTTTAGGCTTAGCTATTGTATTTGCCACAATTTTATTAATTATAAAAAGACCTTTGTTCACTATTAAGTGGATCAGTTATGTGCTTATTGCATACTTGTTTTTTAGAAGTTTTCTTACATTCTCTCGAGGCGGTGTAGTGAGTGCAGTGTGTTCGATCTCAATAGCATTTTTTTATGCAATGCTGAGTAACAGGCAAGCGTTTGTAAAATATACGTTTGTGCTAATCACGATAGGTGTTGTAGGCTCTTTGATATTTGTTGAGGTGAATGATGTGTTAGGCAATAAGTTGTTACAAAGATATTTAGGTGAAACTCCGGGGACGCTATCAGGCAGTACAGAAAAAACGTGGAACAAGGTTACATCAGGTAGGTCTGTTATGATAGAAGCCGATTTCGAAATATTTTCAGAATATCCTGTATTCGGAGTAGGCCCAGGAGGGGCTAAGCCGCTCAGGTCTGAATACGGGGGGCCTAAAAATGCAGCTGCACATACCGAGTATTCGAGGCTGTTAAGTGAACATGGATTAGGAGGGTTGATAGCATCTTTGCTATTGTTTTCATTTCCAATTTATTGGATGAGTAGGCAGCGGTACAAACTGTGGAAAGGTGTAAGCGGGGCTTTATTTTGCATGGCATTGCTATCTGCAGGACATTCAGCTATGCGTACTAATACTACAGTAGTGTGTTATGTCTTAGCGGCTACCCCAATTTTTATTAGAAGAACCAAGGACTAGTATTTGGCGACGATAGTTTACATAGGCAATAAGCTAGCTATACATGGGAAGACCCCTACCAAGATCAGCACGTTAGGGCCACTGTTGAAAGCTGAAGGACATACTGTATATTATGCAAGTAGTAAGCGAAACAAACTATTGAGATTGCTAAATATGTTGGTTAGAATATGCCAGCACAGGAAAGAAGCTGATATAGTATTAATAGATACTTATAGCACGGCGGCATTTTATTACGCATGGTTATGTTCATGGCTCTGCCTCTTTTTGAAGAAGAAGTATATCCCTGTTCTGAATGGTGGTAACTTAATGAGCCGAGTTAAATCCTCTCCTGTTTTATCCAATCAGCTATTTGGCAGAAGCTATATTAACATTGCTACATCTTCATTTCTCTATGAGAAGTTCAAGGAAGAACAGTTCAATACAATACTTATAGAGAACAATATAGAACTCTATAAGTATCCATTTTTACTTAGGTCAACTATCCAGCCTAAACTTTTATGGGTAAGGGCATTTCATAAGACCTATAATCCAACTATGGCTATTAAGGTAGTAGAAGAACTATCAAAAAAATTTCCTGATTGTCAGTTAACGATGGTAGGCCCTGATGTAGACGGGAGTATGGAGGAGTGCAAATCAATGTGTGAAAAAAAAGGCTTACATCATCAGGTTACATTTACAGGTAAACTGTCTAAAAAAGAATGGGTAGGCCTTTCTCAGTCATCAGATATATTTATTAATACAACTAACTACGATAATTTTCCTATTAGTGTTTTAGAGGCAATGGCCTTAGGAATGCCTATTGTATCTACAAATGTTGGTGGAATCCCTTATTTGATCAAAAATAAAGATGAGGGGTTGCTAGTTGATGAGGGTGATGTAGCAGCTATGAGTGATAGTGTTCAAAAATTTCTAACAGATCATATATTAACAGAAAAGCTTAGTAGTAGAGCTCGTGCTAAAGCTGAAGAGTATGATTGGGTGAATATAAAAAGTAAATGGGAGGCTCTTTTTTCAGAGGTGATTAATGCGGGGTAAAACTTTTAATAGTGTATTAAGGCTGAATGGGTATCCTATCAAAAAGGCCTACGATATTATTACTCGACTTGATCAGATGAGTGTGGATGAGTTTAAGGCTTGGCAACTAAAGAAAAAGTGGGAGGTTGTAAAGTTTCATCATAAGCATAATACTTTATATAAAGAATTGATCGGTAAGCACCTGCCTGATAATTGGAACGATCTGCCGATTATCACAAAAGCTCATTTACAAAGACCAGTCAGCTCAACTATAACTGAAGGCATTGACGTTAACAACTGTTATGTTGCTAGTACTTCAGGCTCTACCGGTACCCCATTTCACTTTGCAAAAGATAAACTGACTCATGCTATAACATGGTCAATTATACATAATAGATACCGCTGGCATGGTATAGAACCTTCTGCTAAGCAAGCACGTTTTTTCGGTATGCCGAAGGAGAGAGTTCCAAGCATTAAAGAGCAGTTTAAAGATATGATCATGAATAGGGTCAGGTTTCCTGTTTTCGATCTTTCTGATATTAGGCTTGGTGAGTTTTTACAAAAGTTTGAGAAAGCGAAATTTGAGTACATATATGGTTATACTAGCTCAATCGTGATGTTTGCTCGCTATTTAATCAATAAAGATATTTTGCTTAAAGACGTTTGTCCTTCTTTAAAATTATGTATCACTACTTCTGAAACTATAACACCAAGTGATAGTGAGTTGATAAGAAAGGCATTTGGTGTAGATAATATAAGAGAGTACGGTTTATCAGAAACCTGTATCACTGCTTTTGATGATAAGCATAAAGATTGGTTATTAACTAGCGAGTCACTGTTTACAGAAGTAGTGGATGGTAAGATCATTTCAACCTCATTATTCAATACTGCATTTCCTATGTTAAGATATGATACAGGAGATGTGGGGGTAATAGACCACAGAAACGAATCGAAATATGATTTGCTGAAAGATCTAACAGGTAGAACAAACGATAGCATTATTCTGCCTAGCGGCAAAAAGGCAGCAGGACTGACATTCTACTACATATCAAGAGATGTTCTGGAGCAATCAGGTGTATTGAAAGAGTTTATTGTCAGGCAAACCCGAATAGATCGATTTGTATTGGATGTAGTAGCAGTAAGAGACTTGACCGAGGATGAGGAGCTACTCGTTAAAAAGAAAGTTAGTACTTATCTTGAGCCTGGTCTTGACGTCGTTATTAATAGAGTTGATACTATTGATAGGCCGGATTCAGGAAAGATAAAACACTTTTATTCAGAATTAAGTTAGGGTTGGAGAAAAGACTGATACTGCTGACAAAATATTTTCCTCCTGAAATGGGAGCTCCTCAATCAAGGCTTTATGAGACCGTTCTTGGTCTCCAGAAAAGAGGCTGGCAAGTAAAAGTTATTACAGCACTTCCTAACTATCCAAAGGGTAGGGTTTTCCCAGAATATAGAGGTAAGGTGATTTGTAGAGAACAGATAGACGGAATAGATATTACCAGATACCCCCTATACTCTTCTCATTCAAAAAAGTCAGTTCCTCGTATCATTAGTATGTTCTCTTTTGGATTTACCTCCTTGTTTTCATTGAGAAGAATAAGAAAGTTTCAACCTGCATATATTATTACAGAGTCACCTCCGCTTACAATAGGACTGACTGGCTTAGCATTAGCAAGACTTTCAGGTGCAAAGCACATTATGAACGTGTCAGATATATGGCCACTTTCAGCATTAAGGCTTGGAGCTATCTCGAAAGGTTATCTATATAAAAAGCTTGAGGAGTTGGAACACTACCTGTATAAAAGATCATATGCGTGTATGGGCCAGTCTGAGGAGATAAAAGAGCGACTTGATAGTCATGGTAGTAAAATGTCGCTATTATTTAGAAATGGTGTTGATATGCAAAGGTTTGATGTGGCACGAGAAAAAAATGTCGACAAACATCGTACAGCAGGAAGTTTGAAAATCGTTTATGCAGGTCTCTTAGGGATTGCACAAGGAGTAGCAGATATTTGTAAGCACATAAATTTTAAAAAGTTAAGTGCCGAGTTACATATATACGGTGAAGGGTCAGAGCGCCAAAAAATTGAAAAGTATGTTCGTGACAACCCCGATAAAGGTATAGTACTGCATAAATCAGTAAACAGGTTAGATATTCCATCTACATTAATGCAGTATGATATTACATTCATACCATTAGTGACATCTATTTATGGTGCTGTACCTTCAAAGGTATATGAAGCTATGGCTGCAGAGCTACCAATAATATTTTCAGGTGGAGGAGAAGGCGAAAAGCTTATAAAGCAGTATGATACTGGTTGGACATGTGCTCCTGGAGACTATGCAGCAATAAGTGAAGTGATAAGAAGTGTTGCTGCTATGAGTGATTCAGAGCTAAGCCTTATAAAAGAAAATTGCCTGGATGCTGCACGTTCTGTATTCGATAGAAATATTCAGATCAATAACCTGCACCGTTTTTTAGAAAAAAATATTTAATGAACCTTACGATAGTTGCGGGAGCAAGACCTAATTTTTTGAAGATAGCACCTCTTATTAAAGAGTTGGATATTGCGATAAATAAAGGTAACGAGCTCGCATATAGATTAATACATACAGGGCAGCATTATGATGATAACCTCAGCAAGGTTTTCTTCGAAGAGTTGGGAATACCTAAGCCTCACAATAACCTTAATGTTGGTTCTGGCTCACATGCAGTACAGACAGCTAATATTATGGTGGCTTTTGAGCAAGAGCTTATAGACTATCCGTCAGATATGGTTATAGTTGTTGGTGATGTTAATTCTACCATGGCTTGCAGCATTGTAGCCAAGAAGCTACATGTTAAGGTAGCGCATATAGAAGCCGGTATTCGTTCTTTCGATATGAATATGCCTGAGGAGGTAAATAGAATGGTTACAGACTCGATAACTGATTATTACTTTACGCCAACTGAGACTGCAAATGAGAATTTAATGCTATCCGGTGCTGACGCAAAGAATGTTTTTTATGTCGGCAACATTATGATAGATAGCCTGATGCAGAACCGTGACAAGTTCATTGAGCCACAATGTGTGAAGGATAATAATATAAATGTCAGCAAGTCAATTGTTCTTACTTTACATCGTCCAGAAAATGTTGACTACCCTGAAAAGTTGGAAAAGATCATCAAAACTATTATCACTAATAGTTATGGATACAAAATAATCTTCCCGGTACATCCACGCACAAGAAAAGCATTATCCGATATCGATATTGATCACGAGCGATTAATATTAACAGATCCTTTAACGTATCTTTCATTCAATTATTTAGTACAAGGCTGCTTAGCCGTGATAACAGATTCGGGTGGCGTGCAGGAAGAAACTACAGTTATGGGTGTGCCGTGTATCACTTTGCGTAACAATACCGAAAGGCCTGAAACTGTATCTATAGGTACAAATGAGCTGATAGGCACAGATATACCAAAATTAGAAGCTGCAATAAATACTGTCATAGCAGGCAGGTGGAAAGAAGGTGGTATACCAGATATGTGGGACGGCAAGACCGCGCAACGTATAGTAAATGTATTATTAGAAATTGCACAGCAGCAATAAGAGATATCGGATAAAAGACTTAAAGAATACATTCCCAATAGATGATATTATTGAGTGGGATGTGCAGAACTGGTCTCAGCTGATGGTATACTGGTATCCTATTTTGCAGCAGTTACCGAAGGATAAAAAAGTATTGGCTATTGGAGAGCGTAGTGGCGGCTTATCTTTATGGCTGGCATTATTGGGGTTCGAGGTATTATGTACTGATATACACGACATATCATTAAGAGCGTCCGCATTACATAAAAAGTATAATGTGACTGATAAAATATCCTACGGTGTAATAGATGTGGTTAATGAAACTGGCATTATTGGAGAGTTCGATGTCATTATTGCAAAGTCAGTCTTAGGAGGTGTTAAGACGAACAGGTCTGACCCGAATACAAGAGTTGCTGGTACGCGAACAAAAGCTATTGAAAATATCCATCGTATGCTTAAGCAAGATGGATATTTTTTTTCTGCAGAAAATATAACAGGCAACCACTTGATGAGAAGTGCGAGAAAGGCTTTAGGTAAAAACAGGTCATGGGGATATATTAGTTATACAGAATTAAAAGAGATGTTTTCTTACTTCAATAGCTCAGAAATAAAAACATTTGCTATTTTACCAACCCTTTTTTCCTCAGCCATTGTCAACAATATAGTATATAGATTAAACAAGTTTTTAATGCCTTTTACAGATCCTTCTAAAAGGATCATAGCATTTACAGTTGCTAAAAAGTAAAATACAGGTAGTTTTCATTTATGATAAATAAGAAAGTTCGTTTTGCGGTAGTGGGCTTTGGACATATTGGAAGAAGGCATGTTGAGATGATAGAGCTGCATGAACGAGCAGAACTCACAGCGGTAGTTGATATTGATAGATCCAAAGAGAAAAATGTCATAGAAAAAAGTGTTCTTTTTTTTACAACTATTAGAGAGTTTATAAATGCAAATATAGAAGCCGATGTCGTATGTGTTGCTACCCCTAATGCATATCATGCTAACCAGGCAATAACCCTTATAAAAGCCGGCTATCATGTGGTTATAGAGAAACCAATGGCCTTAACTACAAAGGATTGTAATGACATCATTGATACTGCAAAGAGATCAGGGAAGCATGTATTCGGAGTTATGCAGAACAGGTACTCTCCTCCAATGCAGTGGATGAAGCAACTCATAGATAAAGCTATGTTAGGAGATATTTACATGGTTAACATGGCTTGTTATTGGAATAGAGACGATAGGTATTATACAAAAGATACCTGGCATGGAGACTCTGAAATTGATGGGGGGACTTTATTTACTCAGTTTAGTCATTATATAGACCTGTTGCATTGGTTATTCGGAGATATGAATAATATATCTGCCAAGTTTGCAAACAATGCTCATAAGCACTCAATCGACTTTGAGGATACAGCATTCCTAAATTTTGATCTTGAGAAGGGTGGTAGCGGTACTTTATCATATACTACAGCCATTTGGGATAAGAATATGGGGAATAGCATGGTTGTTGTAGGAGAGAAGGGGAGTATTAAGATAGGAGGGCAATACATGGATAAAATAGAATATTGCCACATAAAAGACTACGAATTATCAAAAAATGTAAATTCGCAACCGCTACTGAGTAATAAAGATGATACACGGGCTAATCACTATTATGTTATTCAGAATGTCGTAGATGTTCTAAACGGAGAAGGTGAGATAACTACAAAAGCGGAAGAGAGTGTGAAAGTAGTAGATATTATAGAACGTATATACGCCCTAAAAAAGTAACAATGCGGAAGATAGATTTTGCACCGCCATATATAGACGAGGATGTGATAGCTGAGGTTACGGATACACTCAGGTCGGGCTGGATCACTACAGGTCCAAAAGTCAAAGCATTAGAAGAGTTATCTGCAAAGCTATTCGGGCTTGAAAAGACAGTATGTGTCAACTCTTGGACTTCTGGTGCAGCGCTTGTTTTTAAGTGGTTGGGAGTAAAAGAAGGTGATGAGGTAATAGTACCAGCATATACATATGCAGCCACAGCACTCAGTGTAATCCATGCCGGTGCAAAACCTGTTATGGTAGATGTCCTGGAAGACTTTACGATAGATCCTGAAAAGGTCAAAGATGCTATTACTCCTAATACAAAAGCAATACTTGCAGTAGATTTTGGGGGCTTGCCTTGCGACTACGATACACTTATGGCAGTTGTTAATGCTGATGAGGTAAGAAACAACTTTAATGCTGATGGAGAGGTACAGCAGCAATTTGGCAGACCTGTATTAATCGCTGATGCAGCCCACTCGATAGGTGCTAATTATATGAACAGACCAGCTGTTCAATTCCCTGACATGTCTATCATATCCATGCACAGTGTGAAAAATGTTACTACTGCAGAAGGAGGAATAATATGTTTAAGCTTGCCTGAGCCATTTAATAACTTTGAAACTTATAGATGGCTAAAGCTTAACTCTATGAGTGGCCAGGATAGAGATGCTTATGCAAAGAAAAGGATAGGTAGCTGGCGTTACGATATAGTAACAGATGGGCTAAAAGCTAACCTTCCAGATGTGTGTGCAGCTATTGGTTTAGCTCAATTAAGAAAGTATCATGAGTTTATGCTGCCGGAAAGAGAAAGAGTGTACAAACATTACTCTGAGTTTTTCAGTCAGAAAAGCTGGGCAAAAGCACCTACAGGTTATGATGAACAACGTAGCTCTACACACTATTTGTATCCGTTACGTATAAATGGCATTACAGAAGAGCAAAGAGATAATATTATTCAGAAGATAATGGATAGTGGAGTAAGTGTAAATGTTCACTTCTTACCATTGCCAATGTTGTCTGTTTTCAGAGATAGAGGCTACGATATAGAATCTTACCCTAAAACTTATGAAAATTACTCATGTGAAATATCTTTGCCAATCTATGTACAGCTAACCGATGAAGAATGTGCTTATGTTGAGGCACAAGTGGAAAAAGCTTACATGGAAGTGGTTTCATGATTAGAGTCTTCGATCTGGTAATTTCTATATTAGGTATCATACTGCTAAGTCCTTTATTATTATATATAGCAATAAGGGTAAAGCTGGACTCTAAAGGCAATATATTCTACAAGCAATTAAGAGTTGGTAAAGGTCAAAAAGAATTTTATCTGTACAAGTTCAGAACCATGAAAGCAAATTCTGATGCTAAAGATCTACTGACTTACGGAAACTCTGATGTTAGGATAACTAAGTTTGGAGCTTTCTTAAGACGGAAAAAGCTAGACGAGCTTCCACAACTATTTAATGTTATTCGTGGTGACATGAGTATTGTTGGCCCTAGGCCTGAGGTTAAAAAATATGTAGATACTTATAGTAAAGAACAGTTAGATGTGTTGAGTGTTAAGCCTGGTATCACAGATCAAGCATCCATAGAATACCTTGATGAAAGTGAGCTATTAGCTAAACAAACTAACCCAGAAGATTATTACATAAAGTATATTATACCTGAAAAAATACAGCTCAATAGATCGTTTATTAACGATCCTTCAGTGTCACATTACTGGAGTATAATATTTAAGACGATAAAAAAAATAGCTGCTAATTAGCAGCTATTTTAATAAATATATATTCTTGATTATTACGTTATCTTCTTATCAAGCTTATCATCTGTTTTGTACGCTGCATTATTACTCGTGAATTCAGGTACTAGGTCTTTTATCAACCCAACAGTTTCTAGCGTGTAGTGCTGTCTTGCACTACCTAATAGCTTATTTACTTTCTCCTTTACAATTGCATAATCGTATTCTGCAACTTTTGCGATCATGATCTTATCATGATATGTCGGCAGTACATTCTCAGACTGATTAAGCAATTCTTCGTAAAGTTTCTCACCTGGTCTCAATCCCGTGTACTCAATCTTAATATCAACATCAGGCTCTTTCCCCGCAAGCTTTATTATACGTCTGGCAAGGTCTACGATCTTTACAGGCTTGCCCATATCAAATACAAATATTTCACTGCCCTGACCCATTACGCCTGCCTCTATCACTAATTGGCAAGCTTCAGGTATAGTCATGAAGTATCTTGTTATTTCAGGGTGAGTAACTGTGATTGGTCCGCCTTTGTCAAGCTGTTTTCTAAACCTAGGAATAACAGAACCATTTGAGCCTAAAACATTTCCAAATCGGGTAGTGACGAATTTAGTCGGCTCTACCTCATTATTACCAGCTTCAAATATTTTGATAAGGTCTTTGTAAAAGCTTTGCGTGTATATCTCTGCGATACGCTTTGTAGCACCCATAATGTTTGTAGGGTTCACAGCTTTATCTGTTGATACCATCACAAATTTCTCAACACCATTTTGTACAGCTAGCTCTGCTAGATTTTTAGTGCCCAGTACATTGTTAAGTACTGCTACTGAAGGGTTGTCCTCCATCAAAGGCACGTGCTTATATGCAGCAGCGTGGAATACAACCTCGGGATTATATATCTCAAATAGGTGTTCCATACGAACAGTGTCGCATATATCACCTATGTAAGACTTAACATTAGCTGTTTTATAATTTTCGCGTATTTCCAAATGCAGATCATGCATTGGTGTTTCAGCCTTATCACACAGAATAATGATGGAAGGCTTATAATTGATCAATTGCCTTACCAGTTCACTACCAATAGATCCGGCAGCACCTGTAACTAATATTCTTTTACCTTTTAGCTCGAAGTGTATTTTCTCATTATGGATCTTGATCACTTCACGTTCAAGAAGGTCTTCAATCTTAATATCTTTCAATTGCTGCGCACCTAGCTCACCATTCAACCATTCTCTGATTGGCGGTACTTGTTGCACTTTCATGCCATACTTTAAACCTGAGTCTACAAGGTCTACTAAGTTATCTTTTGAGATATTTCTATTAGCAATAATCAGTAGCTCAACACCTTCTTCCTTGAGTTTTACGAAGCTTTCTTCGCTGGAATTGTATATAGGGATATTCTCCATGAGCTTCCCACTCTTACTAAGAAGCTCGTCCATAAACGCTACAACCTGTATATTACTGCTTGGGAAGTTATTAATAACCTTTTTGGTCTGTAAACCATATTCGCTGGTATCAAATACAACAGCTTTTACTTTATCAGTTTCCTCTTGTGTAGCCTTGTAATAGTTGAATGTATATCTTACAAGAAGTCTGTACGTAATCAGTATGAAGTTGGTAATGAAGAAGTTGATCACAACTACTGATGTAGGGAACAAGTTGACGTCATTAATGAAATAATTGACTATGAAGTTGATAGATAAGTAAAAGAGAGAGGCAATTGAATTAACAATTAGTAATCGAAAGGTATCTTCAATGTTAGTATAGCGGATAATACCTGCATAACTCTTCAATAAGTAAAATAGAATACCATTTAAAGCCAATGAACTCAATAAGATGAATGATATCTCGTATTTGGCTACTTCTTCAAGGTTAAAATTGAACCTAAGAATAAATGAAAAGAATATGCACAGTTGGATGCATGCAAGGTCAAGAAGGAAAATAAACCATCTCGGTAAAATACGAATTTTGTACTGCATATATGTTATTTGTGCACTATGTATACTTTGTTGCAAAAAAGCGCGTTATACAACAATATATATAGCTGCTAACCTATAGTCCTCCCATGCTCCATTGCAAATGTAAACAATATCATATGTATTTTTGCTAAAACGAGTTTTAATTAGTCAAAATACTGTGATATATTTATTGTAGCTCGTTGATAATTAATATACTTACGAAGTAGTATTATTATCATGTAAATTAAGCATTAATAATAAGTTCATTAACCGAAAATATCGTGCCATATTTAATAGTTTTGTTAGTATTAGGTTAGGTATTTGAAAATTTATTTATATGAGTGAGCATTTAGTAGATTATAGCTTTTTAGAAGAACTTTCAGGAGGAGATCCAAAATATAAGTACGATGTCTTAGATATATTTTTAAATACGATGAAAGACGGCTTAGCTAACCTGACTCAGCTTGTTGAGGATATGGAGGATTTTGACGCAATAGAAAAACAATCTCATGCACTTAAATCAAGTACGAGTATTATCAAAGTAAAAGACATGTATGACCATCTTGCTAATATTGAAGCGTTGGGCCGAGAAAAAGGAGATACAGGTAAGATAAGAGCGTTATTTGATAGAATGATGAGTACATATAATGATGCGTTACCATTCATTGAGAAAGAGCACGAAAAGTATAAACCTGAAGATGTATAAGCTGTATGAATAAAGCTTGGTTGGAAAATCACTTACTATCTTGTCCTTCTAAGAATTATTTTGCAATTGATTGTCCAGGATGTGGCTTTCAAAGGTCTATATTGTATTTGTTAGATGGAGATATTAGTTTGTCATGGCACATTTACCCGCCTACAATCTTTGTTTTATGTACCGTTTTTTTGTTACTGTTACATCTTGTGTTCAAGGTCCAGAATGGACATATATTCATTAAATACAGTTTTATAATAACAACTATTGTAATTGCTATAAACTATATTTTTAAAATCATAAATCATCAACTTATATGAATCAATATAATGATCCTAACCAGCCGTCAAACCAACCTCAAGTAGCCTTGCCTAATGCTACTGCTGTTTTAATATTAGGGATAGTAGGTATTATAGCATGTTGTTGTTGGGGAGGAGGTTTAATATTAGGTATTATCGCCCTTGTACTCGCGTCTAAAGATCTAAGGTTATACAAGGTTAACCCTTATATGTATACTAAGAACTCTGTAAATAATTTAAATACCGGTAGGATCTGTGCTATTATAGCTGTGGTATTCTCGGCTACCTATTTACTGTTTTTGTTGTTCTTAGGAGGTACTGTAGGTTGGGAAGCATTGCAAAATCCTGATGCTATGCGAGACGCAGTTGAATCTCTATAAAATAATAAAGGTGGTCGTTAGACCACCTTTATTATTTTAGTTATATACCTCCAAATCGAACCCCGATAGAAAGGGGGCGCTGGTCTAAGACAGATTCATGTAGTGGAGTAATTTGATAAGAAGCAAAAAGTCTAAAATATCCATCAAGACCAAACTCTGCAGTAAGGCAACTATTGAAATCACTTAAGTTAAACTTATCATGATTCTTTTGTTTACCATCCTGAGTAGATACCTGTTTCATCCAAGATGAAATGCGATAACCACCAGTAATGCCTACACCATATACTACCCATAGCTTTTTAGATGCTTTGGTTTTAAAGTTTAGCATTATAGGTACACTTAAGTAGGTAAGTCCAAGTTTGTTTTTAGTAATGTTGCGTGTGCTGTCTAAATAAACTTCCGGATTTACTTCATTTACATAGGTAACTGGTTTTGAAAACCTGAAGTTATACATTTGCAACCCAACACCCGTACCTAGAACTACTTTCTGCTTTTTACCATCTACAGCTTTCCAGCTACCAAGTACCGGCCATATATTTACATTCCAGGATTTTCCTGTACGTAGGTTGAATAAATTGTCATTTCTTATTTCATCAGGAACTTGAAGAAATGCCTGTGCTGCAGCAGTAGAGTAGTCACTATTATCTCTTATAGAGTTAATACCCAGGTCAATTACCCCGAACTTCATAGTTACGTCAGATTCTTTCTTTTTGTCTTCTTTGCCCTTGGTAATACTTAACTCACCAGGAGTAAGAGAGATAGTAACTGAGTTATCTTTTGATTTTTCTTTACTATCCTGACTGTAGGAGGTGGATGTATATCCTAGAGTAGTTACAACGAGGCAGATCAATAGTTTCTTATACATGATATTGTGTTTTAAAGTCTTACAGTAAATATTTCTTTTTGTCCAAATTTGAAGGTTACATCAGCATCCTTCAGCTTTTCTTTTACATTTTTGGCAATGGCCAGTTTGTCACTTAATATATTTCCAAGATCATCTATAGCCGAAGCTTTAAGGTTGATCCCCGGTTGGATATTTATTGCCTTTGGCTTTTCTGTTTCAGCTTCAGGTATCTCCAGGTCGATAGTTGGCAAAGCATGATACTCTGGTTGAATGTCAGTGGTGTTAACAGCTAACAATTCATTATTATGAGGTATATCTATAAGTGTTATTTCCTCTTCAGAGTTGTACTTTATTTCTTCTATTATTTTCTGGTCCACTTTTGACTGAGAAGTATGTTTTTTTGTTTCCATAGCGATAGCAGATATAGGTTGCTGTGATTGGAGCTTCTTTGGGGCTTCTTCTATTATTGGTTCAGTGTCGGTATGTTTTTGAATGTTATCTGGCTGTGTAAGGTTTGTGTTCTGTGCTACTTGGGTTTTATCCGCTGGTTTATATAAGCTATAGCCAATAAGAAGGATAGCGAATAGTAAGCTTGCAGCTGCGCTATACGTCTTCCAGCCATTCCACCACGGTATCACCTTCGTATCTTTCTTTATAAGAGATTCCTTATCTGTATAAACAAAATGTTCATCAGGAGTAAACACGGTATTTTGATAAGCAGATAGTTCCTCTTTCAGCTCCGAATGTTGCTCCAGAAACTTTAATAATGCTTGCTCCTCCAGAGCATTAAGCTCTTTATCTACGTACAGTAATATGTACTCTTCATAATTTTCCCTATTCACCATGATCGTCTGTTTTATATAACATGTTCAACACTTACCAAATAATCTTTCAACTTCTTTCTGGCTCTGTGTAAGTAAACTCTTACTTGCGAAGCCGTCAGGTCAGTTATTTGAGCTATTTCGTCATACTTATACCCTTCATAGTCCTTTAGCATTACCAAGGCTCTGGACTGCTCGTCTAAAGTATTCAAGGCTCTGTCAAGTACCTTTTTTAGGTCAGAAGGCTCATTATGCTCATATATACTTTGCTCTTTCATTTCTTCAGGATAGCTCACCCTTTTTTGTTTTCGGTGTATGTCAACTGATTGATTATAAGCTACTTGAAATAAAAAAGCCTTTCCCTTGTCAATAGCTACATTATCTTTTTTTTGCCATAACACTTCGAAGCTGTTCTGGACTACATCCCTGGCATCTTCTTCGTTGCCGGTACACTTACATGCAAACCTGAATAGCGCGTCGGCCCAATTATTTACACAGGTGTTATAGTCGTGTTGCTCCATCCTTTACTAAATCGAAGTACAGGCAGAAAAGTTACAGCAAAACAGGATTTTTATTTTATCATACTTTGGTTTGTAAACATTGTACCTTTGTTGATTGATAAATTAAACTCATGAGTAAAGGAGAAAGATCGGGTAGTAAAAAGGCTGTAACGCCTCGTAGAAAAGTGAAAGGAGATAGCCCGGACAAGTTTTTTGCCAAAAAGAAACCTTCAAGAGATGAAGCTTTTGAAGATAAGCGCATACCTTCTCGCAGGGAGAGGCGCCCAGTCAGAAAACCAATAGAAAGTAACGAGCCTAAAGAGGCAATGCCGCTGAATAAATTCATTGCTCATAGCGGTGTGTGTAGCAGAAGAGAAGCTGCCGATCTGGTGAAAGAAGGAAAGGTAAAGGTAAATGGCAAAGTAATGCTGGAGCCTGGTTATAAAGTACAATACAAAGACGAAGTAACTTATAATGGGAAGAAGCTAAGCTCTCAGAAGGATCTTGTATATGTATTATTGAATAAACCTAAGAATGTAATAACAACTACTTCTGACCCAAGAGGCAGAAAAACAGTGTTGGACCTGATAAGTGGTGTAAAAGCTGATAGGGTATATCCTGTAGGCAGACTAGATAGAAAT
Organism: uncultured Flavipsychrobacter sp.; assembly: GCA_964531655.1. Classification (GTDB taxonomy): domain Bacteria; phylum Bacteroidota; class Bacteroidia; order Chitinophagales; family Chitinophagaceae; genus UBA5543. Next base: position 8,738 of record CAZHDM010000003.1, on the reverse strand, counting down.
ACTACAGGTTTATTATTACTTACAAACGACGGTGATCTGGCTCAGAAGCTATCTCACCCTAAATACAACATCAAAAAAATATATCAGGTCACACTGGATAAGCCTGTTACAGCTGCTCACTTTGATAGTATATTAAGTGGGTTGGTTTTAGAAGATGGGAAGATAAAAGCTGATGCCTTATCATATTTGAACGATAAAAACGAAATAGGCATTGAGATCCACAGTGGTAGGAACCGTATTGTTCGTAGAATATTTGAGCACTTAGGCTACAATGTAGAGAAGCTGGATAGAGTGATGTATGCCGGACTTACAAAGAAAAATATTCCAAGAGGTAAGTGGCGTGTATTGCAGGGTAAAGAAATCATTCACTTGAAACACTTCAAGCAATAATGCTGATCACGGCAGATAAGGTGCATAATGGTAAGGAGTGGTTACCTAATGATACTGTTATAGATCTTGGTGATGATGGTGAGATAAAATATGTAGGCAAGAAACTAACTGATCATCACGATAAAAAAAAATATAACGGGGTTATTTGCCCTGGTTTTGTAAATGCTCATTGTCACTTAGAGTTATCTCACATGAAAGGGATAGTTCCGGAGCATACCGGGTTAGTATCTTTTCTGCAAAATGTTTTAGGAAAAAGAAACGACTTTTCTGAAGAGGAAAAAGCACAAGCCAGGCATGCTGCATTTCATTCTATGATTAGCAATGGGGTAGTAGCTGTTGGAGATATAGCTAACACATCTGATACGCTGGATCTTCGTATTCAGGATAAAATACATTTCTACTCCTTTGTGGAAGCTATAGGGTTTACACCAACTCCTCAAAAACAATTCGACTATGCTATGGCTGTATTGCATGCATTTGCAGCACAGCAACAAGAAAGTAAGCAGAAAAGACAGTCTATAGTACCTCATGCTCCTTACTCAGTTTCTAATGCTCTTTTTGACTTGATTGATAAGTTTGATAAAACAGCATTATTGTCAATCCATAATCAGGAGACTGAGGCAGAAGATGAGTATTATATGACTAAGTCAGGAGCTATGCAAACTATGTTGCATGGTATGGGTATTAACGATGATTTTTTTGAATCATTAGGTAAAACTTCTTCTCAAACGTATACACAGTGGTTGTCTGGTACGCACCCATTGATGCTAGTGCATAATACTTATACGCAACAGGAGGATGTTGTTACAATCAAAGGTAGGTTTCAACAAGTCTACTGGTGCTTATGTCCTAACGCTAACTTGTATATTGAAAATAGGCTACCTGATATAGCTATGCTGGCAAGAAATACTGAACATATCTGTATTGGTACAGACAGTCTTTCTTCTAATCATCAACTATCAGTATTAGCTGAATTGCAAAGTATCAAGAAAAACTTGCCTAACATCAGTTGGGAGGACTTATTAAAATGGGGTAGCTATAATGGCGCAAAAGCTTTACAGATGAGCGATAAGATAGGTAGCATAGAAGTAGGGCTCAAACCGGGTATAGTTGTAATAGATGATCTGGATAAAGGTGACGTAACTAAAGTATTATAAAAAAAGCCCCGATTATCGGGGCTTTTTTATTTATCCTATTGCTTGTTTTAGGTCTTCAATCAAATCGCTGGCATCTTCAATACCCACACTTAATCTTATCAATGAATCTGTAAGGCCATTCTTGATCCTTTCGTCACGAGGGATGGCAGCATGTGTCATGCTAGATGGGTGACCTATTAAAGACTCAACACCACCAAGAGATTCTGCTAGTGAGAATAGCTTCGTCTTTTTAAGTATCTCAACCGCTGCTTCTGCAGTATCATCTTTCAGAGTAAAAGATATCATACCTCCGAATCCACGCATTTGCTTTTTAGCAACATTATATCCCGGATGGTCTTCAAAACCACACCACAATACATCCTTAACCTTATCGTTTGTTTTCAGCCATTCAGCGATCACTTTCCCATTTTCACAATGGCGTTGCATGCGTATATGTAGTGTCTTTATCCCACGCAATACTAGCCAGCTATCATGAGGTCCTGGTACAGCTCCACAGCTATTCTGAATGAATGCAAGTTGCTCCTGTAGTTTGTCGTCATTAACTATTAACGCACCAAGTACAACATCAGAGTGTCCACCAAGATATTTTGTTGCGGAATGCAACACTATATCCGCACCTAGGTCAAGAGGGTTCTGTAAGTATGGTGTAGCAAAAGTGTTATCTACTACTAGTAATAGTTCATGCTCTTTTGCAATTGTTGAACATGCTTCTATGTCAACAACGTTCAGCATTGGGTTTGTTGGGGTCTCGGCCCATATCATTTTAGTGTTGTCATTGATGTACTGCTTGATATTTGCAGCATCACTGATGTCTATAAAATGAAACTTGATACCGTAGTTAGTAAATACTTTGGTCATGATACGGTAAGTACCGCCATACAAGTCATTTGCTACGATCACCTCATCTCCTGGTGCTAGTAATTTTATTACAGCATCACAAGCAGCAAGCCCGCTACCAAAACAAAGACCATGATTACCGTTTTCAATACCAGCAAGTGCTTTTTCTAAAGCATGTCTTGTAGGGTTTTGAGTACGTGAATATTCATATCCTTTATGGTCGCCAGGTGCAGCCTGTACGTAAGTTGACGTTTGATATATAGGAGTCATAATAGCTCCTGTAGTTGGATCAGGCTCAACACCTGCATGTATCATTTTTGTTCCGATCTTCAAGTTCTTTGTGTCCATGTATTAATTTTATTTTTTAAGTGTTGCAAAGGTAATATTTATTCATGCTCTAATAAACATCTATACCTTTTTGTATTATTGTTATATCGAATAGAGCTATCATTTTGCTCTTTAGGATAATACTAAACGCTACAATAGAAATAGCTAATTTTACAGCATGGATAATCCCCATACAAGACCTGGTAATTTGACGCCGCAAGAAAAAGAGTATGAGAATAGTATTCGACCGCAGTCTATTGAAGAGTTTTCAGGACAGCCTCAGCTAGTAGAAAACCTCAGGATATTTATTAAAGCTGCTAACCTTAGAGGTGAGGCTGTAGATCATATTTTATTTCATGGCCCTCCGGGTCTTGGGAAAACTACTTTATCACGTATTGTAGCTAATGAGCTCAACGTTAATATCAAAGAAACCAGTGGGCCTGTAATAGAAAAGCCGGCAGACTTAGCGGGTCTACTCACAAGCCTTGAAGAAAGAGATGTACTATTCATAGATGAGATACACAGATTGAGTACTGTTGTAGAGGAATATCTGTATGCTGCAATGGAGGACTTCAAGATCGATATCATGATCGATACAGGCCCTGCTGCACGTTCTGTTCAGATCAATATTAGCCCCTTTACTCTGGTAGGTGCAACCACCCGTTCAGGATTACTAACTGCACCATTACTCAGTAGATTTGGTATCAAGTCCAGACTTGAATATTATAATCTTGATGTATTACAAAGGATAGTCATACGCTCTGCTGCCTTGCTCAATGTAAAGATCACTTCAGATGCTGCAAAAGAAATTGCTGGTAGAAGTAGAGGTACTCCGCGTATAGCAAATGGACTATTAAGAAGAATGAGAGATTTTGCTCAGGTATTGGGTAATGGAGTTATAGACCTGGGCATTGTAGAGCATGGTCTTAAAGCACTAAACGTTGATAGCCACGGTTTGGATGATATGGATAATCGTATTCTAACTACCCTGATCGATAAGTTTAAAGGAGGGCCTGCAGGTATTAATAACATAGCAGCAGCCGTAGGTGAGGAGTCAGGAACGATAGAGGAAGTATATGAACCATTCTTAATTCAAGAGGGCTTTATAATTCGTACTCCAAGAGGACGAGAAGCTACAGAAAAGGCTTATAAACACTTGGGTAGAAGCGGTGGCAGATCAGTAGACACTTTGTTTTAAGACACAACCTTGAGCAGGTTGCTTGTGAATACATCCCAGCTATATTTCTTTTTTTCTTCTTGTATATTTTCTGCCAGGTTAGGTATACTGTCTTTCTGAAAAAACTTTACAACTGCTTGAGCTATAGATGATGGATTAGGGTCGGCTACATACCCTGTTTTACCATCGATGACCACTTCCGCTAAGCCACCAACATCAGTTACTACCATCGGTTTTTCAAAATGGTAAGCTACAGAAGTAATACCGCTCTGTGTGGCAGTTCTATATGGTTGTACTATAAGGTCAGCGGCACTAAAGTACTGGCGTATATCTTCATTTGGTATAAACTCTGTGAAGAGATGTAATCTATCTTTCAGGTTAAGTTTAGCTATTAAGTCTTCATAAAAGCTTTTATCGTCATAATATTCACCTGCCACGATCAAATGAATATTCTGATTTTTTAATGCAGGTTCATTCATAGCTTCCAGTAGCATGTCAAGACCTTTATATTTTCTTATAAAGCCAAAAAAGAGGAGGTAGTTAGTGTCTTTGTTTAATCCAAGTTTATCGCATGCTTCATCTCTGGTTAGGAGTGCTCCATAATTATCATATAAAGGATGAGGACTGTATATTTTTGGCTTATTAGTAAGTTGCCCAAGATCTTTAAGTACCTCTTTACTCATAGTGATAAAAGCATCTACAGGTTTCATGAAATACTTAGTAAATGCTTCATCACCCGGTCGTTTTTCATGTGGAATGATATTATCAGCAATACATACAACTTTACTATGCTTATTTTTCTTTACCTGTCTGAGTACAGTGCCTAAGCTTGGTCCCATAAAAGGAAGCCAATATCTCACAATTACAAGGTCCGGCTTATCATTTTTAATTCTTTTACCAGCACTTAACCAATTGATTGGGTTGATAGAGTTGATAATACTATGTATAGTTAAATGAGATGGTGCAGGCTCATCTGTAAATTGGGACTTTCCAGGAAATAAAAATGAAGGGTATTGTAAAGAGAAGGAGTATATAATTACTTCATGCCCCTGCTCTTGCAATATAGTAGCCAGTCGCTCATTCAATGTAGAGATACCTCCGCCTCTAAGTGGGTGTGCTGGGCCTATTATTGCGATCTTCATTTAAATATTCTTTTAAAGTCTGCCTGAGCTTGTGCATAGTCTTCAGGTATACCTATGTCAATAAAGTATTCGTCACTTACGTATCCGTAAAACTTTTTTTGGTCTACGTATTTTGAAAGGTAGTCTGTTTCAAAAGAAAAGTTTTCTGATAGTCCTCTTTCAAGTATTCTTTGCCTGTTTATACAATATACACCACCATTTATAAGTCCCTCTTTACAGTAGTTTTTCTCCTTAAACTTATCAATTGTACTTTCTGAATTTATATCTACTGTACCATATCTGTCAAAGTCTTGTAAGGGCTTAAGTGCTATAGTTGCCTCGGCATTCTTACTGCAGTGTACGCCAATTAGTTCTTGTAAGTTAACACAGAACATAGTATCACCATTCACAACAATTACATGTTGCTGTTCTGTTTTAGAAAGAGCTAGTTGAATACCTCCACCAGTTCCTAAGGGCTCATTTTCTATCACATAGTCGAAAGGTAAAGGGCTATTAGTTTTTAGCCACTCAAGAACCACGTCAGACTTATAACCTAAAGAAAATATAAGCTTTTCACATCCTTGCGTACTTAAATACTCTAGTAGGTAATACAAAAAGGGTTGATCATTGATAGGTGCCATGCACTTTGGTACATCGCTAACTACAGATTGTAACCTTGTCCCAAAACCGCCTGCTAGTATGATACACTCCATCGCAATTATATATTCCAGGTATATAGTCCGTGTTCTACAAACTGAAAGTTCAATATTCTGCCCTCAAATTTATCTAATGCTGCTTTTACAACATATTGTGTATTGCCAGGACAATAGAACATCATAAAACCACCACCACCGGCACCGCTTATTTTACCCCCGGTAGCACCATTCTCTATAGCTATTTGATATAGATCATCTATGACTGTGTTGGAAATACCTTGAGCCATCTGTTTTTTATACTTAAAGCCAAAATCAAGTATAGGGCCTACATCATCAATATTACCTTTTAAAAGAGCCTCCTTCATCATGATAGCTTGCTCTTTTAAATGATGCATCGCAGCAATAGATGATTCATTCTTATCAGAGACGTTCTTGCTTTGAGTTTCTATTATAGTAGATGATAGCCTACTGGTAGATGTGAAGTATAAAACAATATTGTTCCCAAGTTCAAAAAGAACTCTGCGTTTTACTCTCAAAGGATTGACAATAACTCGGTCTTCTTTATAGAATTCCATAAAGTTGACCCCGCCAAATGTTGCTGCATATTGATCCTGCTTCCCACCAGCCATATTCAACTCTTCTCTTTCTATCACATATGCCATATGTGCAATGTCATACTCACCTAATGGCAACTTTAGCCATTCAGAAAAAGCACCAAGAATAGTTACCAATAGTGTAGACGAGCTCCCTAGTCCGCTACCTGCAGGAGCATCAACAGAAGTAGTTAGTTTAAAGCCTGAAGGTACGGGACCGTAATTTTTAACTATATGATTGTAGGCTCCTTTTGCAAGACTTAATATTCCGTCTATTTCAATATTGTCTGTAAGCTGACCAGAATAAGTTTCGTTTCTATCAATGGCCTCAATAATGATTTCATCCCCATCTGTTGTCTCAATACTCGCATGAGCATATAAAGAAATGGTTGCGTTAAGAATTGATCCTCCATACAAATCGCAATAGGGACTAACATCGGTGCCTCCACCTGCCAAGCCAAGCCTTAAAGGAGCTTTACTTCTATATATCATAAACTTATTGTGTAAGCTTTACTTTATCGTCTGATAGTAACGATAATACAAAGAATATTATTATGCCTATTAAACCTCCAACACTATCAGCAAGTGTATCCATATCATCTTGGAACCGCCCGACGGTGTAGTGCCCTTGTATATACTCTACCAGCCACCCTACAAATACAGTAGTAACCAGTATTATAAACAAATATATTTTGTTTTTACTTGGTGCACTTACTAGCCATAAAAATGAGAATATGCCAAAGAGAATAAAGTGAACCCACTTATCTATCAATGGTAGGTCTACTTTTGGTAGCTCGTTGCCGGGCAAAAAGCATAAAACAAAAATGAGCAAAGTCCAAGCTACAGCCAGAAACTTTGCTCTTTTTTTATAAGGTGAGTGCTTTGTAAAAATAACCCACATGGTTATTCTCCAACAAGCTCTTTATATGCTGCAGCGTCCATTAGTTCGTCAGCTTCTGACGCGTTAGACATTGTCATTTTTATCATCCATCCTTTCTCGTAAGGGTCCTGGTTTACATACTCAGGATTTCCTTCTAGTTCACCGTTAACTTCTGTAACTTCTCCAGAGATTGGTAAGTATAGGTCAGATACTGTTTTTACTGCCTCTACAGTACCAAAAATATCATTAGCGTTAAGACTGCTACCTTCTGAGTCTATATCTACAAAAACGATATCGCCAAGCTCTCGTTGAGCAAAATCAGTAATACCTACTGTTGCAGTATCTCCGTCTATTTTTACCCACTCGTGGTCTTTAGTATACTTCAGATTTTCAGGAAAATTCATATGATATTATTTGCGCGTAAAAATAACAGAATTTTTCTGGAAACATAACTTAATAAATAAGAGTACGTAGCAATGTTAATAGACGTTTTTATATACTCATGTTTAAATAACTTTATATGTATTAATTTATACATTAAATAGCTATGAAAATTTTAACTTTTTCTTTTAAATCCTGCTTATAAAATGCTATATTAGATATTCACTTATAGGAGATATTATAAAAATAATTTCATATATGAAATATATTTCTACTTTTTTCAAAATAACTATTGTAGCGGTTTTATGTTGCAGCATTTCAATGCTCGACATGCAGTCTGCTAACGCACAAACCGTTACGCCACAGTATTCATATACTAATAATGCTACAGGTGGTAACTATATTCCGTTTGGTAGTGGTACATGGGGGCCGTATAGATCTCAATTTTTATATCTACCTGGTGATTTCCCTACACTTACATCAACAAATCCTGGCTTTATAACTTCGATTTATTTTAAATGTTACACGGGGTTCAGCTCAGCTAGTTTTTCTATGAGCGATTTAGAGGTGCGTATTGGTAATACTACACAAACTGCTTTGACGGGGTATGTCAGTGGTCTTACTACTGCTTATGGTCCTGCCAACTATACCTGTGCTACCAGTTTATCTGGAGGTAACTGGTTTGAAATACCTTTAACTACACCAGTATATGTTGATCCAACACAACCATTAGTTGTTGATATAATAAAGACTAATACTTCAGGCGGTGTTCCTGTATTTGCGGGAGGTACTCCAGTAAATACTAGCTATACTGGTAATACACATGCTTACAGTTCAACGTCAAGTGGTGGCGCATCAACAAGAAGATATTCATATCAATTCGGTTTTGACTTCTTTGGTGGCTTCCCATGTACAGACACACCGAAGACGTCAATAGACGGGTTGCATTATGTATGTCCTAAGAAGAAGTACGTATTGCGTCCTGACAGTTTCTATGCTAAAGCAACATATAAATGGGAGGTGTCATTGAATAATGGATTGAGCTGGTCTCTGTTTACAGGACCTGTGGGCTTATATGCAGATATTACTGATAGCTTAACGCAGCAGCAAGGTATGAAGCTATATAAGTTAACAGTTACTTGTGATGACGATCCGGACCTTACATGGACGACTCCGATCCATAAAGTGGAGATAGCGCCATTTTATTATTGTTATTGTG
>CAZHDM010000002.1:0-401433 GCA_964531655.1 uncultured Flavipsychrobacter sp. | reverse complement strand
AAGCTGTTGTAGCTCAGTGGTAGAGCACTTCCTTGGTAAGGAAGAGGTCGGCAGTTCAATCCTGCTCAACAGCTCTGTTATCTGTGCTGTTGAAGTGCGAGAAGAGAACTACAAAAGAAGTATTGAACAGGCTCATAGCCGTCAATTATATAACATTAAGAAACATATTAATACATCTCTTAAAAGAAAATAAAAATGGCAAAAGAGACCTTTAATCGGGAGAAACCCCACGTAAACATTGGTACCATCGGCCACGTTGACCATGGTAAAACTACTTTGACTGCAGCGATAACAACTATCCTTTCTTCGAAAGGTCTAGCGGCAATTAAAGGATATGATGAAATTGATGGAGCTCCGGAAGAAAGAGAGCGTGGTATCACAATCAACACTGCACACGTTGAGTATGCAACTGAAAATCGTCACTATGCGCACGTTGACTGTCCGGGTCACGCTGACTATGTGAAAAACATGATTACAGGTGCTGCACAAATGGACGGTGCTATCTTGGTGGTTGCCTCTACAGATGGTCCTATGCCTCAAACTAAAGAGCACATCCTTCTTGCACGTCAGGTAGGTGTTCCTCGTATAGTTGTTTTCATGAACAAAGTTGATCTTGTTGAAGATGCTGAGCTTCTTGAACTAGTTGAACTTGAGATCCGTGAGCTACTTAGCAAATATGAATATGATGGTGATAATACTCCAATCATCCAAGGTTCTGCAACTGGCGCATTAGCTGGTGAGCAACAGTGGGTTGACAAAGTATTAGAACTAATGCAAGCTGTGGATGATTATATTCCACTTCCTCCACGTGCTGTAGATCAGCCATTCCTTATGTCTATAGAAGATGTATTTACGATCACTGGTCGTGGTACAGTTGCTACAGGTCGTATCGAGCGTGGTGTGATCAAAGTTGGTGACAACGTTGAGATCGTAGGTTTCAATGACAAGCCAATGACTTCTACATGTACTGGTGTTGAGATGTTCAAAAAACTTCTTGACCGTGGTGAGGCTGGTGATAACGCTGGTATCCTACTACGTGGTATTGAGAAGAAAGATCTTAAGCGTGGTATGGTTATTACTGCTCCAAACAGTATCACTCCACACACTGAGTTCAAAGGTGAGGTTTACGTATTGAGCAAAGAGGAAGGTGGTCGTCACACTCCATTCTTTAACAAATACCGTCCTCAGTTCTACTTCCGTACTACAGACGTTACTGGTGAGTGTATGCTTCCTGATGGCGTTGAGATGGTAATGCCTGGTGATAACGTGAATCTTTCTGTAACTCTTATCGCTCCAATCGCGATGGAAAAAGGTCTTAAATTCGCGATACGTGAAGGTGGCCGTACAGTAGGTGCAGGTCAGGTGACTGAAATAGTTAAATAAGAATTACTGTTCTTTATATTAAACAGCTCCGAATTTCGGAGCTGTTTTGTTTTTACACCTATCCATAGATGTACATGAACATCTATTATAAGGGGCTAGCCGGCTACTTCTAGTAAAGCCATAAGGTCTTCTTTTGTATTGGCTTCTTTTACTGCTTTATCTTTTCTCCATCTGAGTATACGAGGGAATCTTAACGCGACGCCTGACTTATGTCTTGACGATGGGTTGATACCTTCAAAGGCCAATTCAAACACATGATGCGGTGTTACACTTCTTACCGGGCCAAACTTGTCTTGAGTATTCTTCTTTATCCATCTGTCTATCTCTACCAGCTCTTTATCAGTAAGCCCTGAGTAGGCTTTAGTAAAAGGTACTAACTCGTCTCCATCCCATACTGCGAAGGTCAAGTCTGTATATAGATTAGCTCTTCTGCCATGCCCACGCTGTGCGTATATGAGCACACCGTCAATCGTTAGCGGGTCTACTTTCCATTTCCACCAGTCGCCTCTTTTTCTGCCAGTCTTGTAGGTGCTGTCCTTTCTTTTGAGCATCAGCCCTTCGCTTACATATTCTCGCGACTGTTCACGTTCCTTTACTGCATCATCCCAAGTCGCACAGTCTAGAGCAGGAGAGAGTATCAAAGGTGCTTCGGGTAGTTTGCTATGCAACTCATTCAGTACCACTATCAGCAGGTTTCTTCTTTTTGATAGTGGTTGTTCTCGTATATCCTTACCATTATGTTCTAACAGATCGTAACAAACCATTACAAGTGGAGCATCCGTCAATGATTTCTTAGTAACATTTTTTCTGCCAATACGGGTTTGCATTACATGAAAGGGTAGGTAAGTGTCATCTTTTATTGGTATTACCTCTCCATCCAGCACAGTACCATTTGGTAGTAAGTTGATGAGCGGATGAAACTCAGGAAACTTTTCCGTCATCAGATCCTCACCACGACTCCATACAAATAGCTCGTTATCCCTCACTATTAATTGCCCACGTATGCCATCCAGCTTTCTCTCAATATACCATTCACTAATGTTGCCCAAATCATTGGGTGCAACGTCCAATGCATAAGCCAGATAAAAAGGGTAAGGACGAGATATGTCCTCAGTACCATCTGCAGATAGCAGGTCTGATAGTTTTGTTTCATTAGGCTGCCAGTTGCCCGATAGCTTATGTGCTACAACGTTTACATCTATACCATAAGCTTTAGCAAGCGCTTTTGTAACTATCTTGGATGATACACCCATACGAAAGCCACCTGTTATCAGCTTGTTGAATACGAATAGATCTGTACCATCCAACTCCTGCCACATATACTTTATATATGCAGCACGCTCATCTTCTGCTTTGCTGCCTAGCTGAATGAGTTTATTAATTACCTCATTCAGCGGATAGTCCTTCTCTGAACGTTGCTTAGGTAGTAATAGAGCAATGGTCTCCGCAAGATCACCCACAATGTGGTAGCTTTCTTCCAGCAGCCACTTAGGTATGTCACTTACATCCGCACACCATTCTCGTAATTCAGATGACTTGACTGTGCGTTTAGGACGTTTACCTGTGAGTAATGCTACACACCAGATAGCATCCTGTTCGTTGGTAGTGGTAAAGTAGTCTGCCAATGCAGCAATTTTTTCATTGGTAGAGGTGGTCTGGTCTATGCTATTAAACAGTTGGCTAAACGCTTTCATCCTCACCTCCTTTTGCTTCGTCGTTATCCAGTTGCTCGCCGGTATAGAGTGTATCTACCTCTACAGCATTTAGTTTATATTCATCAGTCAGCCATTTGGCGTATATAGATTTATATCCGTGGGTGACGTATACATTCTCTGCACCCGTTTGCTGGACTGCTTCATTCAGCTCGTTCCAGTCTGCATGGTCAGACAATACAAAGCCTTTGTCTGCACTTCGGCGCCTGCGTGTACCACGTAGTTGCATCCAACCACTACATAATCCTGTTCTATACGGTTTAAGTTTACGCATCCAAGCCGTGCCATCTGCAGATGGTGGTGCAATGATCATAGCTCCCTTGATGCTTTTAGCATCTATATCTTTATTCAGGTAGATAGTTTCAGGCAAGCTGCCTCCTGTTTCTAAGTATATCTGGTTAACGTTGTTGATAGCACCATGCGTGTATATAGGACCAATAGACGGGTCCAGATGTTTGATGATGCGTTGTGCCTTGCCTAAAGCATACCCCATTAAGATAGAGTTCTTGCCATCTTCCTTATTCTGTCGCCACCAGTTGTTGATATCCTTGTGTACTTCCTCTGGTTTAGGAAACTTATATACTGGTAACCCAAACGTGCTTTCTGTAATGAAGTGATTGCACTTAACAGGTTCAAAAGGTGTAGAGATACCATCAGGCTGTAGTTTATAATCACCACTTACCACCCAAACTTCACCTTTATATTCCAGCCTAACTTGCGCCGAACCCCAAATATGACCTGCAGGGTGCAAGCTTATAGTAACACCATTGATGTTTATAGACGTGCCGTAGGAGAGTGCTTGAGTCTTAATGTCATTGCCCAACCTCGCGCGCATGACTGGGATAGCATCTTCATGAGCAAGGTATTGTTGCATGCCCCATCTGGCATGGTCTGAATGTGCATGAGTAATGATGGCTTTCTGTACAGGCTGCCAAGGGTCTATATAAATATCGGCAGGTATACAGTATATGCCATTATCATTGAAAGTGACCATGCAATTAAGTTACAATTGCTAGTATAACGAATTATGCAGGAGTTTGTTGAAAGATGTCATGCGCAATATGTTATGAATATTCACATTTAGTTAAATACTCTTAAGGCTTCACAAACATTTTTTTAGTTAATTTTATCATGTGCGAGTAGTTATCGTCATATTTATATTCTTTGTTCAGAGTTTGGGAGTTGTACAACCCGGTATATATTCCCCCTCTCTTGACTTGCACAAAATGTATGTACAATGTAGCGAGGAAGACCCGGACATTACACCTGCTGATTTTGTTTTCGAACACTTGCTGAACCTGGAAGATGCAATGGAATATTTTGAAAATGACGAAGAGCACGAAGAGGGTGAGCGTCCGCACCAACCACTACAAATCACTCACAACGCGTCCTTGTTGGTTACGGCATTCCCGAAAACTATCGAGTTAGATCTGCCACAATATTTAGAAGTGGTAAATGAGACAAGCTACCCCGCAAATAGAGGAAATATTTATTACTACAATTTCAATAAAGACATTTTCCGACCTCCGATTATTTAGTTCTCTTCTCCGAGTATAAAACATTTAATAACTAAATAATTCAATAATGAAAACTTCAATAATATTGTTGGTTGCACTATTATGTGTAACAACGTCTAATGCACAAAAAGTTCCTTCACATATAGAAGTGATATTTTCAGAAACATACCCTAATGCAAATCATGTAAAGTGGGATCATGAAGGTGACAAATATGAGGCTACCTTTAAAAATGAAGGTCAAAAAACATCGATCTTGTATAGTGCTAATGGCATGGTAGAAGAAACAGAAACAACTATTTTTGTAAGCGAATTATCACAAAAAGTACTTGATTATGTGAAGACAAAAGGGAAAGTAAAGGAAGCTGCAAGAATAGTAACTGCCCAAGGTGAAATAACCTATGAAGCAGAAGTGAATAAGACAGACTTTTTGTTTGATGATCAAGGGGACTTTTTGAAAAGTGATACTGATAAAGAAGATTAGTCACATTTTATGTTTACTTAGTATTGCTCACAGTAAGTGAGCAATACTATAATTTCTATCTGTAATGCTATAGTGTTTCACTACAGCATTGTGAAAAAAATAATAATAAATGAAACGTTATATAATATTAGTATGCTCACTGTTAGTGGGTATATGCTCATATGCCCAATCGAATAAAGTCACTATTTCCGGGCAAGTGAAAGAACAGAATAATAATTCTGTAGTGTCCTATGCAAATGTGACATTGCATAACGCACAAGATACAAGCTTTGTCTCCGGTACTATTACAAACGAAGAAGGACGATATGTTTTATCAGATGTTCGGTCAGCTAATTATTTACTTAAAGTATCGCTATTAGGATATAAACCAGCATTTCAAGAGCTTTTGGTCGGTAAACTTTCTTCTTACTTAGATCTGGGTACGATATCACTGCAGCCTGATGCTACACAGCTAGACGAGCTGACTATAACTGCCAAGCAAGATGCTGTATCTGGAAAAATGGATAAGAAAGTATTTGACATAAATGATAATATAAGCCAGGTAGGTGGTTCCGTTTTAGATGCTATGAAAAACTTGCCTGGCGTAAATGTTGGTCAGGATGGTAAAGTCTTATTAAGAGGTAATGATAAAGTAGTAGTGCTAATAGATGGTAAACAAACTGCACTTACAGGTTTTGGTGGCCAAAATGGATTGGATAATCTTCCAGCTTCTGCTATAGAAAAAATAGAAGTTATCAATAATCCATCTGCTAAGTATGATGCCAACGGTAATGCAGGTATTGTTAATATCATCTATAAGAAAGAAAAACAAAAAGGTCTGAATGGTAAAGCAAGTATAGCAGGAGGGCTGGGTGCATTGTGGATCAAGAAGGAAAACTATCCAACAATAAGACCACAATTTCAACGTACACCAAAGATCAACCCTTCACTGTCGTTAAACTACAGAAAAAACAAAGTCAACATATTCCTTCAGGCTGATGACCTGTATACGCAAACGCTAAATAAAAATGAGTTTGTCGATAGATATTATGACGATGGCACAGTTATAAAACAACAAACAAAAAGAAACAGAACGACAAACCTCATAACAGGCAAAACCGGTATTGACTGGGAAGTGAATAAGCATAATAATATCACTGTGTCGGGGCTGTATAGTAGAGAGGGTATATTAGATAGAGGTGATGAGCCTTTCTTTAACGAAGATCTTACTACAAGGTTGCGTTTGTGGCAGTTCTTAGAAGATGAGGTAAAAACAACGGTTACCGCTTTCTCAGGGTGGCAGCATAAGTTCAGTCAGCCGGGCAGGTTGTTGAATGTAGGACTTAACTATACCTTTCATAGAGAGGATGAGCAATATTACTTCACTAATATATATCCTACATATACAGGTTTAGACTCATTCATACTCATTTCTGATGAAACTGTAATTGATGGAACCATAGACTACATACAACCTCTGAAAAGGGGTAAGGTAGAAGGTGGAATAAAACTTAGGAAAAGAAACATTCCTATCAATATGAGGTTTATACCGGGCTTAAACTCTCCGCTAGACGTTAACGCTGGTGGTAAAGCTGAATATATAGAAACTATACCTGCTGCTTATACCAATTATACTTTTGAAAGTAAAGACATAGAAGTAGAAGCAGGACTAAGAGTAGAGTATGTAGACGTTCGGTATAATGTAGACCCTAACCATAATACTTATAAAAGTGATGGTTATACCTATTTTCAGCCATTCCCCAATGCTAGATTTACTTATAAACTAGATGATAGAAACAGGTTGTCGCTAATGTATAATAGACGTGTTGACCGTCCTAATGAGGTAGATATCAGAGTCTTTCCGAAATATGATGATGCAGAGATCATCAAAGTAGGTAACCCCTCTTTACAACCACAGTTTACTAACTCAGTAGAGCTAGGCTATAAAACAAGCTATAATGGTGGTTATCTCTATGCAGCAGCTTATCATAAAAGTGTAGATGCTACCATTACACGTATAGCTACTACAGCACCTGGTAGTACACTTATATATAACGTGTTTCAAAATGCAGGAAGAAGCTATAATACGGGTTTGGAGCTGATTTTATCACAAAAACTAAGATCCTGGTGGCGTGCAGATCTGAACCTGTTAGGTTACAGAAATGAGATACAGGCATTCACAGTTACTAATCTGTATCCTGTACCAACCACTTTGAATGTAACTGCTCAGGAAATGTTTTCAGGAAATGTGAAACTGAATAACTATTTCAAGTTTACGAACACGCTTGACGGACAGCTCACAGCCATCTATTTAGCTCCTGATATAATACCTCAAGGAACTATAGCTGAACGCTTCTCTATAGATGTAGGTCTGAAAAAACTAGTCCAGAAAGGTAAGGGTGAATTGTTTTTAAACGTAACGGACATAGCTAACACACTACGTATCAGGCAAGAAATACGCGGGAACGATTTTCGTTTTGTAAGTACAAACTATTATGAGACTCAAGTATTTAGAGTAGGGTATAGTTATAAGTTCTAGTTGGCAAATATCATTTGCCTGCTCTGAACTTTTTTACCGTCAATTACAAGGGTGTAAATGAATGTACCCTGCATGTTATAACCATGCCTGTAGGTTACTTCGTTTACACCTTCTTCTATGTCTATCTTCAAACGCTGTATCTCTTTACCATTCATGTTAGTAATAGATATGTAGGCATTATCAGATGAAAACTTGTCGTTGGCAAGAACAGCTATAACTGTTTCTCCGTCAAATGGGTTCGGTCTATTTTGTAATAGCTCCAATGGTTGGCTTTGCTCTTTTTCTACTTCATCAATACCCACTTTTACATTCTTCTCTTCAGAGAACAGGCTTTCTACACCATCAGCATCTACTGATGCTACACTGACAAAGTAAGTAGTACTGGCCGAAGGAAAGTTGAAATAGTCTGTAGTGCCTTGTATGGTCATTACCGTGTCCCAATCGTTGCTGGAGCTACGTAATGCAATTCTGTAGCTTGGGTATTGCGTTTGGCTTTTTATATATACTGATGCTCCTGTGGCACCTTGCAGCGCTACTATATCAAAGTCCGGAGTTTTAGGACTTATACCTATAATGCTGGATGTATTACCATTGATGACAGCCATACGAGCCAGATAGTTGAAGTTCACAAAGAAGCTATCGATGATATTGTCGTTGTCTGTGTCTACACCCAATACATCGCTTGAAGTATGTTGCCTGTCAGTATAGGTTGGAGATGATACCCCTGCGTCTCCGTGCTCATTGGCAGCACAAAATCTGATAGCCGTAAAGTTGTTATCACTAAAAGGTATATGATCTCCACCGCGTCCGCTTCTGTCTTGTGGTGTAAGTATGTTGATGGTCATAGGTACATCCACTATAGGTTGTAATTGTTCTTTATATTCCAGCTTGGTATACCTTGCCAGCTGTTTATCATCAGAGTAGAATACACCTGCAGAAAAGAGCCTCAGGTTAGTACTGTCTATAGTACCTGCACCCATACATCCCGGAGGAGATGCTGTTTGTCCGCATATGATACCACCTACTACGTCATTATTCAATACTGCTTTTACTGGTATATTATTATCCTTGCAATAGTTGGCAAATGCACGCGCGCCATGCAGTCCTTGCTCTTCACCGATAGTGATGAGGAATACTATGTTATGATTGTATGTATATCTGCTCATTACTCTTGCCAGCTCCATTACCAATGCTGTACCGCTGGCATTATCTTCCATGCCTTCAGCAACACAAGCTGTATCACAACCGCCTTCGCACCTGCTGTCTATATGCCCTTCTATAATTATAACTGATTTATCACTGTTGTCTGCGCCGGGCAGTACAGCGAATATATTTCTGTGTTGCGTAACACCGCATATATCCAGATCAAACTGCAGGTATGATGGTATTAATCTATTTTCATTCTCAGCGCTGTATTGCTCAAACTTGCTATATACCCATCGTCTTGCCGCTCCTATACCTCTTGTGGCAGATGTAGTGTCTGATGAGGTATGTCTGGTCTCAAAAGTGCTGAGTTGCTCTAGTAAGGTTTTTAGTGAGTCAGGGGATACTCTGTCATGTATGCCTTGAGATAAATCATTCGGTTTATTAATGACTGTTGATGCCTGATAATTACCGGGTGTGTAGTTGCCTAATAGCACTTGATGCGCAACAGCATTAGTAGACATAATACTGGTTTGTGCAGTAGCAGCAAAGCTGATGATCGCCAGTATAGGAAAGAGTACATATTTCTTCATAGCACCTGTATTGAGATACTATGAAAGATATTAAAAATATAGCACAATTATGCTGCCTGATGCGAGCTGCCCAGCTGCTTCAGCATGAGTGCGTGTTGCCTTAGTGCACGTCTGAATGTAGGCTGTACATTGTATGGTACATTATGCTGACGAGCTACCTCTGCTACTATCTTAGATAGCTTAGGATAGTGTATATGACATATTTGCGGAAACAAGTGATGCTCTATCTGATAGTTAAGACCACCTATGTACCATGAAAGTAGTTTGTTGTTAGGCGCAAAGTTGGTAGTGTTCAGTAGCTGATGTACAGCCCAGCTGTTCTCCATCTTTTTGTCTTCCTTTGGTAGAGGATATTCAGATGTTTCCATCACATGAGCTAGTTGGAAAATGCAAGCCAATAAAAAACCTGCAACCATTTGCATTGCTACAAAGCCCAGCACTACATGATACCATGCTACGTTTGCAAACAATATCGGTAAGGCTATCATGTAGCCGAAGTATATGATCTTATATATGGTCAGTTCAGTAAGCGCACCGCGCAAAGTTATCTTCTCTTTCTTCAGCAAGCCGTTCTTTGCGTACTTAAATAGGGCTTTATAGTCTTTTGCAATTACCCAGTACAGGTTCATAATACCGTACAGCACCCATGCGTATAGATGTTGGTATTTATGAAATCTTAACCTCTTAGTATTAGGAGACATTCTTAAGAAGATACCTGCATCTATATCTTCATCCAAGCCGTCTACATTCGTATAAGTATGGTGTAAAATGTTGTGCTGTATTCTCCAGTTGCGATCGTAGCCACCAATGATGTTCAACAGCTTACCGAATAATAGTGTTACTACCTTATTGTTAGTGTATGCACCGTGATTAGAATCGTGCATCACTGAGGTGCCGATACCTGCAACACCAATACCCATCAATACCCATAAGCCATAAAATAGCCATAGGTTAATTGACGATAAGCCTGTGACTACTAGTAAGTATGGAACAAAATACATAGCCAGCATGGCGATGGTTTTTATCACCATTGCGGCATTGTACTGCTTGGATATATTATTGCTTTTGAAGTACTCTTCTACTCCTGCCTTTACTGCACTATGAAAACTGTCTTTGCCTCGTGGAGCAAACTTTACAATGTTCAATTTCTGATCGCTCATTTATTGTAATTGGGATAAAACTTAAGTTGTCGAAGATACAGAAAAAATAATATGTACGAATGTTCAGCTTACTATATTATCATAAGGTTAAGGATTGAGTTTGCACTCTTTTACGGAGTAAATGCAGTTAGCTTTGAAGTACAAAGGGTATCATGAGTGTATTAACGAAAATATTTAAGCCTTCAGGCCGAAAGTTCTACGTTTTATTTGATGAGGTAGCAGGTAATTTATCGACAATGAGTATGTTATTCATTGAATTACTATCTACAGAAGAGTCGGCCAAAAGAAAGAAATTACTTGATGAGATAGAGAGAATGGAGAACAAGAATGATAATGTATCTCATGATCTTTTTGTAGAGTTGGTCAGAAACTACATCACACCTTTTGACAGGGAGGATATTCATACACTGGTTTCATCTCTTGATGATATTGCAGATTACATATGGGGAACATCTAAGCAAATGTATCTGTTCAATATACACATGCATGATAATACTTCTAAAAATGTTGCAACTGAGTTATTGTCTTTTTCTAAGAACTTGTCAAGTGCAATAACAGGTTTGCAAAGCAGGCAAAGTTTAAAGGAATTAACAACAACCCTTGCAGACCTTCGTAAGCATACATCTAAGATAGATCACTTTGTATCTGAGGGTAGAAACGGCATACTTACCACCAAATCTGAAGATACAATCGAGATCATCAAACTGAGCGACCATTATAGCATGCTTCAGCAGCTGAATGATAAGTGCTCAGAAGTGACTAACGTCTTGGAAAATACGATTATCAAATACGCGTAAGAATAAGACTATTTCTTTTTCTTCTTTCTTCCTTCACCAAGCATAGACATTGGTTTGAAGCGTTTCATTTTATGAAGCTCATACCCATCTATAGCATACTTCTTTATATGCGCTTTCGCTTCTTCTATTGAGTCTGTAAATAAGAATAACTCTTGATCTGGCGCGCCTATAGTTTTAGCCTTGGTCATGTGTTGTACATGCTCATAAAGCTCTCTGTGATACTCTTTACCCATCAGCACAACAGGGAATTTCTTGATCTTACCAGTTTGTATCAATGTTAGAGATTCGAAGAATTCATCAAGTGTACCGTACCCACCGGGCATTACTACAAATGCATAGGAGTATTTAGTCAATAATACTTTTCTTACGAAGAATAAGTCCATATCTACCCAGTGATCCAGGTATGGGTTAGGATCTTGCTCGAAAGGTAAGATGATGTTACAACCTACAGACATACCGCCTGCCTCTTTTGCCCCTTTGTTAGCTGCTTCCATTACGCCCGGGCCGCCACCTGTCATTACAGTCAGCCCCAGCTTAGCCATTTCAGCACCTACTTCTTTAGATAGTTGATAGTAAGGATGGTCTTCCTTGAACCTTGCAGAGCCAAATACTGTGACGCATGGACCTACAAAATGCAGGTTGCGGAAGCCTTTAAGAAACTCCCGCATTACCTTTATTATAAAGTTAAACTCTGATGCCCGTGAATGAGGGCCTTCGAGGAAAAATTCTTCTTCTTTAGAGCCTTTTGAGTTAAAGCCCTGTGGGTTATTTGTTTCACTCATGAATGTAGTTTAGAAAAACCAGAGCGCTAAGATACAAATAGGTTACCATTGTACCGTCAGGTAGTCTGCATATCCTGTAGTACCCGCAAGAACGATATAACCTATTTTTCTACCGTCAAGATATTGAGCAGGAACTTCAAACAATTTTACTCCGTTTACATAACCTATCCAATAGTTACCAAACTGCTCAAACTCCAGGTCATTCCATCCTTCAGGATTGATAGCTTCATTAAACTGCCAGTCGATGATAGTTTGTACACTACTATTGGCATCACCTTCTTTATATAGCGCAAAGAAGCCTTCGTTATCTATAAAGAATGAATAACCATAATCATTATTAGACACTCCAAATGAAAGACCCATAGAGTAGTCTGTTTTAATACGCGTTTGTATCAAAAAGTTTTTGTGTAGTTGAGCACCTGTATTGATAGCTACTGTATTAGTACCGTCGTTAATAGGCAAATAAGAATACTTAAGCCTGCTATTAGCAATAGTTACATATGCAGAGTTGTTAGGATCAGAAAATGCCCAGTTATTGATGTTGTTATTGAAGTTGTCATCGAATACAAAGTTGTACTGAGGAGTTTGAGGCTCATCAGGTTCAACAGTATAGTATTCGTTCTTAACACATGATGTCAAGAATAAGGATGTTGCTAAAAACAGTATTGTGAGTAACCTTGGCATAGTTGATAACTTTGGTACACTAAATATAAAACAACAAGCATGCCATTCAGCTGGAATAGGTGCTGACTATGGCTTCTATTAACAAAACCTTTAGCTTTATAGCATGAAAACTACTCACAACGCACAATATTGGAAAGAAAAACTTAAACTAACTTCTCATGTAGAAGGGGGCTCTTTTAAAGAAGTTTATCGCTCAGAGCTTACATTCTCCAAGAGTGTACTAACGGACGATCATAATGGAGATAGGAATGCATCAACGAGCATCTATTTTTTATTAGAGCAAGGGCAATTCTCTGCATTGCATAAAATAGCTTCTGATGAGGTGTGGCACTTATACGATGGTGGTCCTTTAGCTATTTATGAGATCAATAAAAAAGGTGAGTTAATAAAACATCTATTAGGAAAAGATATTGACAATGGAGAAGCACCGCAGATAACTATACCTGCAGGCAGCTGGTTTGGCTCAAGAGTGGAAGGTGGAGTGGATTACGCACTGTGCGGATGTACAGTAGCACCTGGCTTTGATTTTGAAGATTTTGAACTGGCCGACAGGAAGGAGTTAGTAAGTCAGTTTCCTGAGCATGAAGTAATTATAAATGAGTTAACATAACTTTTTAGAACAATTCGGCTTCTAATCTTGTTTTAATAGTACAAACCATAAAAAACAATAATCATGGACAAGTTAGAAATTAAAGGAAGTTGGAATGAGCTTAAAGGAAAAGCAAAACAAGAATATGGAGAGCTTACAGATGATGATCTAGCCTATGAAGAAGGTAAAGAGGATGAACTGGTAGGTCGTATTCAGAACAAACTGGGTAAGACTCGTGAAGAAGTTGTTGATTGGATCAACTCACTGTAAGTAGCATACAGCACTGCTACATAGCAATATGTAGCAGTGCTCATATAAAACTTAACTACCGTAAATTTTAACCACTAATACTTAATAATTATGGACACTAACGATTTTCAGAAAAGATGGCCAGAGATGAAAGAACAGATCAAGTCAGAACATCCTAACATGGACGAAAAAGACTTGGATTATGAACTAGGTAAAGAAATAGAACTGCTCGAGCGCCTGCAAAAAAATACAGGTAAAACAAAAGCAGAAATATTTGACTGGTTAAAGATAATGGGCTAAGGAATTAGCCCTTTCCTGTTACCCCTCTGAATTGATGATGACTTTCCTTGAACATAACATTGAAAGTTGTTAAAGAACCATACACCGCAGTGATGTACTGTTGCATATCTACCTTCTCTTCATCTGTCAATCCCTTGTGAGCATTTATCTTTTGCTCAATTAGTCTCAGCCTATCGCGTACCATTACAATTTTATGAAAGAATGTCTCTATAGGTAACTCTTTACCTTGCATACTTTCGTCTTTAGGTTTGAGTATTAGCGTGCCGCTATTCCATTTGTTAGCCATAGGTACCAGTTGCATTTCATGCAGCCTTCTTTCCAAAATATTATCAAGTGCCTGCTCTATATCAGTAAGGGTAATGCCTTCAGCACTTCCACCTTCCGCAGCTTCAATTACTTTTAGGTCGAAGTCTTTACCTATTTTTTTTGTTCCATCTTGAGACTTGAACCATATAGTATACATCTCGCTGGATACATCTACGATAACACCTTTACCGAAGTGAGGATGTTCTACACGAGAGCCAATATTTAAAGAGTTTGATTCCATAAGGCTAATATAAATCAAAAGATGAATTTAGCTTTTGGTTAAACTTGAAAACTATAAGAAACATAACATTAGAGGCGACCATTTGGTCGCCTCTAATTTAAATTATTCAATAGTTACTTTCTGTATGGATTGCTTATCCTTCTGTGTGATCTTAAATAGATAAAGTCCTGTATTAAGATGACTGACGTCAATGCTATTACAGTTTTTGTAGTTGTTTATTGTACGTCCGCTGATGTCGTATATTGTTACCTCATCAGCTTTTATGCTCAAGTTTATCGTATGATATGCAGGGTTAGGGTAGAGTGCAACATCTAATGTATGTGATTGTAATTTATTGATACTTGTAGGGCCTGGCTTGTTAAATATAAGATAGTATGCTCCCGTTGTAGTATGTGTGCTATCGACTATTGTATTAGTACTAGGATCTATAATTGTCAATGAATCATCATTATGGTCTACCACCCACAAATCACCTGTATAAGGATTAGTGTACATAGTGGAAGGATTGCGAGTTGTTATTATAGAGTCCAACAATGTCATACTGGATGTATTGTAAACGTATATTTTGTTTTTTAACCCTGCACTAGCGTAGAATTTAGAATCGTTTGCTGAGAACTCTACACTAAATATATTCTGAATAGTCACAGAGTCGGTTTTTGCTTTTGAATTAGCGTCAACTTTATATACAAGGTTGTCATTTGCATGAATAACTAAAGCGGTATTACCATTCTTAGTAAAACGTATCTCGTCTCTACTAAAAGTGCTATTGCCATTCAGGTTATAACTTACTACCGAAGGTGTAGTACTATAGTTGATCACCGAATATTGATTGTTATTTGTTACCCATATCTCCTTCGCGCCAGGACGTTTTTCCAGCATGTTAGGTGCAGGTAGTGCTATCGAGTCAAGAGTTTTAGCAACAGGGTCAATGATGTACACCTGATTGTTTACTGTCTGACTGCCAAATAGTTTATCGCTCTCATCGTCAGAAACAATATCCCATAATTGAAACCCTTTCATGGAGTCTACAATGTTATCGTTCGAGTCGATGTAATATAGTGCATTGTCGTTCCAG
Source organism: uncultured Flavipsychrobacter sp. (assembly GCA_964531655.1). Lineage (GTDB taxonomy): Bacteria > Bacteroidota > Bacteroidia > Chitinophagales > Chitinophagaceae > UBA5543. The sequence goes on along the minus strand of CAZHDM010000002.1, from coordinate 385,903 downwards.
TGTGTAACGTAGATAGTGCTACTGTCGTAAGAATTAGTAACATATACCATTTGTCCACAGCATACTGTGTCTTGTGTGTGGATGTCAGTTGCGTCATAAACGCTCAGTCCCGAAAAACCTGTTAAGTAGGCTTTTTGTGCAAAAGCACTACCTGCGAGTAGCACGCATAATAGTAATAGTGTAGATCTTGTAGTTTTCATATCCCTTTATTTTTATCAAAATTACTTTGGATATGAACCTGCTTATATACCCCGAATTGGGTATTTGTAAGCATTTTTATTTTAATGTGAGTATGTGCCTAGTAGCCTCGTTCCGGTACTTGAGTAAGTAAGCGGAGGGTGTTTTTGATGGCCATATCAGACTCCCAGGTACCGTGTCCCGGTATTACCATATCAATACCTGATGTGTTGAATTTCTCCTCCATTCTTTTAACGCTTTTAGGCCACTCTGCAACATCAGCATCTGCTATATTACCTATAGAATTACTGGAACCACTCTTTATAAAACAACCACCGTATAAGAATTGCTTTTCGGGTATGTATAGCACAATATTATCTATAGTATGCCCCGCACCCGGATAGTAGGCTGTTACGCTGATATTACCTAGCTGAAAGGTAGTATCGGTATTGTAGAATAAATGTTGTGGACGAGTATGCTTATGTCTATCTGCCTGCTCTGCTGTTAGGTGATATGCGTAAGTAGGTATACCATGCTGATGCATAACATCTATACTCCCTATGCGATCTACGTGTGCATGAGTGATGATAGATAGCTGTATGTTCTTATGTAGTGTATTGGTAACAAAGGATATTAGCTGCTCTGCTTGCAGGCTATCCCAGGGTGTATCGAACAGTATAGCATCATCACCGGATATAGCAATTACGGCATTAGCATCTATCCGCTTATAATCATCTACATCCCCATAAGAAGTATATAGGTAGATATTACTATCTACAGGAGTTACCTTAATATTATAGGATTGTGCCTGTGCTACTGTACAGCCTAAAACAAATAGTGATATGTAGAGGATATATCGCATATTAAGCTCCTATCTCTTCCGCAAGATCTTTTTCTACACGTAAGTTCTCTATGATATTCTTTTGTCTTTCAGGCGTATTCTTACCCATGTAGTAGGTCAGCAGTTTTTGTATCTGTGCTTCTTTACCCAACATAACAGGGTCTTTGCGCATGTCCTCTCCAATGAACTGTGCAAACTCATCAGGGCTGATCTCACCAAGACCTTTGAATCGTGTTATCTCAGGCTTGTTGCCTAGTTTACTGATAGCTGCTTTACGCTCTTCATCGCTGTAGCAGTATATAGTTTCTTTCTTGTTCCGCACACGGAAGAGTGGGGTTTGTAAGATGTAGACATGTCCTGCTTTCACAAGGTCAGGGAAGAACTGTAGGAAGAAGGTCATGATGAGTAAGCGTATGTGCATACCATCAACATCGGCATCTGTTGCAATGATGATGTTATTATATCTCAGGTTCTCTAAGCCTTCTTCAATATTCAGTGCATGTTGCAATAGGTTGAACTCTTCGTTCTGATACACCACTTTTTTGGTCATGCCGAAGCAGTTCAGCGGTTTACCTCTTAAGCTGAATACAGCCTGTGATTCTACGTTTCTACTCTTAGTAATACTACCACTTGCAGAGTCCCCCTCAGTAATGAATATAGTACTCTCATTCTGCTTTTGAATGTACTCTTCTTTATTCTTAGCAGGTGGTTCTGCATTATAGTGTATGCGGCAGTCGCGTAGTTTTTTATTATGCAGGTTAGCCTTCTTCGCACGGTCATTGGCCAGCTTGCGTATACCTGATAACTCTTTACGCTCGCGCTCACTTTGCTCAATGCGTTTTTTAAGTGCATCAGCGGTGTCAGGGTTCTTGTGCAGGTAGTTGTCCAATTCTTTTGCAAAGAACTCTTGTACAAATACCTTCATCGAAGGACCATTCTCATACACATACTGAGAACCTAGCTTTGTTTTTGTCTGCGATTCGAACACAGGCTCTTGTACACGAACAGATATTGCTGCACATATACTTTGACGAATATCTGTAGCATCATAGTTCTTATTAAAGAACTCTCTGATGGTCTTTACATATGCTTCTCTGAATGCTGCCTGGTGTGTACCACCCTGCGTGGTGTGCTGACCATTCACGAAAGAGTAGATATCCTCACCGTAATCATTAGTATGCGTTACTGCGACTTCTATATCTTCACCTTTCAGGTGTATGATAGGGTAGCGATTAGCTTCCGGGTTGGTCTTGCTTTCTAATAAGTCTAGCAGACCGTTTTTAGAAACATATACTCGGTTGTTGAACTTGATCTGCAGTCCTGCATTCAGATAGCAATAGTTCCATATCTGGTTCTCAATGTATTCATTCAGATAATGATAGTTTTTAAAAACTGTATCATCAGGAGTGAAGGTGACGAGCGTACCATTATTCTCATCAGTACTTTTTTGGTTATGCTCTTTTACTAATATACCTTTCTCAAACTCAGCCTCCTTCATCTTACCATCGCGGAACGCAGCTACCTTAAAGTAGTTACTCAGCGCGTTCACCGCTTTGGTACCTACACCGTTCAGACCAACAGACTTTTGGAAGGCCTTGCTATCATACTTTGCACCTGTGTTGATCTTGCTCACCACGTCTACCACTTTACCCAGTGGTATACCACGACCGTAGTCACGCACAGTGACAGCACCTTCTGATATGGTGATCTCTACACGCTTACCATAACCCATGGTATACTCATCTATACAGTTATCCACTACCTCCTTCAGTAGTATATAGATACCATCATCTGCACTGGTGCCATCGCCTAGCTTACCTATGTACATCCCCGGACGTAGACGGATGTGTTCTCTCCAGTCCAGCGATTTAATGCTATCCTCTGTATATTGATTTTGTGTATTAGCCATTTGCTATCTCCTCTTTTTCGTACCTACAAAGAAAGTAAAATATCACATTCTACAGCACCCCAGTTATGCACAGCTTGTATATAATTGCTTTATATTTATTGCCATTGAGTTTTAGTAAAACTTCTTCTATGCTTGAACTGGCGCATTATTTATTATTAGTTGCAATTCTACTACTATTAGGGCGAGGACTACAGGAGGCAGCTGAAAGAGCAGGGTATAGTACTGCCTCTAAAAAGAAACTGATTACAGGTTACACGGCCTTCGTATTATTATGGACAGTGTATGTAATTGTGATAGGGTTGTCTGGGATCATTACTACGTTTAGCTTACCACCTCGTATGCCTATTTTTGTTATCCTTCCGGCTTTTGGTATAATAGCTTGGTTTCATTCAGCAAGGCGCTTCAAAACTATAAGAGACCATTTCCCTATTGAGCTTACAGTATACTTACAATCGTTCAGAATATTTGTCGAGCTATTGATATTAGGAATATATTATAAAGGAATAGGTCCTCAGATAGCTACTTTCGAAGGTCAGAACTTTGACATACTAGCAGGTCTTACTGCTCCTGTTATTGGTTATTTAGCATATCGCAGGAAAGTAATAGGTGCTAAAGTTGTTCTATTATGGAATATCTGTTGCCTGCTACTTCTGGCTAACATTGTGTTCATATTCATAACACAGGCATTTTTCCCTGAATTCTGGGGCTATAATATTCCTCAGGTAAGTGTAGAATTTACACGGCCGCCATATCTATTTATAGCAGCCGTGTTTATGCCTTTTGCAGTTTTCCTGCATATATTTTCAATTCAGAAAACGATCAAACTAATAAGAGCTAAGTCTTAAAACTTGAAGCCTACAGTTAGGGCTACATTGTTGAAACTGCTCTTGATATTAGCAGACGGTACCCATATGTCACCTATCGGTTGAGGGTAGGCTAATGTATATGGTTGATCTTTTGTCTCTCTGGCTGTATGCATAAATCCTAGATCTAAGAATACATTGTCAAAACGGAAACCTACACCCGCACTATACGTAAGTGTTTCGCTACCCATCGTAGCATCCTGATACGGATTACCGTAGTAACCAAAACCAAGACGTGCCATAACTATATCAAATCTGGCCTCACCACCAATTCTGATGTTAGAAGCTCCTTTGTACATATTCTTAATGCCATTATTCACTTCGTCCTGGTAGCGACTATCTAGATCGTCAAAGTTATAGCGAGCTGATGCATAGTTTACATATTCGTAATCAACAGTTATAAAACCATTTTTACCAATGATACCTGCAGCACTTATAACACCGCGCCATGGCGTAACCAATGTATATGCATACTCATTGGTTGGGGCGTCTACTCTGGTTGTAGGCCCTGTAAAGTCTCCTAAGTCACTTTTGAAGTTCTCTGTATTACTAACTACACTTCTATTAAATACATCATTCAAGCCATAGAATGTTGGTGTATGGAATGCAGCACCAGCCCTAAAGTATTTATTGAAATTGTAAATGAAACCTAACTTAAGATTGATACCCGTACCTCTGGTTTGCAGAGACTCTCTATATTCGAAGTTGTCAAAATCGTTATCTAGATCACCTGATGCATCTTCTTCTCGAAGAGTAACATCTTTATTGTATCGTACCGATGGTATACCTACTGTAGCACCCAAGAATAGTTTCTCTTCATAGTTACCACCGAATGAAAAGTTCACATCAGTGATACCACCTCTCTGCTCTACTTTTCTGGATTGGTTTAAGCCGGCATTATGGTTAGCTACTTTATAGTATCCTGCATTGTTATCATAATCTATGAGATATGATTGATACCCAAGACCTGCAAATGTTGCAGTATTCTCAAAATCATCAGGATACCTGATCGCATCTACAAGAAATACTTCACTGGCAGATGATGAATCATTGTAACCACTGTACATATGATTACTATTAAAGTCTGCAATCCTGTTGATACCTATACCAAAAGAAGCAGCTTTCCATTTAGTTTTTTTATAACGTGTACCCTTTGCTGCGTTAGTGAATACAGCGCCAAGTTGGTTGATGGTAAAACGTGTATTATTATCAGTAGTGGTAGATGGGCTACCTGTGCCTGAAAAAGTACTGTTAGTACTATTTAGTTTAAGTGATGGTGTAAATGATATTTCCGATGTTCTGTATACACCTATACCTGCAGGGTTTACTGTAATGGATGAAAAGTCGCCACCAATAGATCCCAGTGCGTTACCAAAACCCATAGACCTTGCCGTACCCTGTGGCATGATCTGAGAAAATCTAAGGGCGTCACTTTCGTCTTGTGCAGCTGCTAATCCGGCTGCGCATATTGCAATAAATAATGTTGTTGTAAATACTGAGGTACGCTTGTTCATAAGCTTTTTTTCTTTAGACAGACTCGTGAAGAGAACGTTTAATTACAAAAACAAATATCCGAAAAACAGGAGCTATTTGCATGTTAAAAAAATGTCCCGCTATTTAACAAATGCGGGACATAATAGTTTTGTTGTCAGTAATATTATCTACGTCTGCCGCCACTAACACCACCACTACTTCTACTTGGGCTAGATGAGCTTCTGCTCGGACTAGAGTAGCTACGCGATGGAGTAGAAGGGCTACTACGTTGATATGAGCGTGATGGAGTAGAAGGACTACTGCGCTGATAAGAGCGCGATGGAGTAGATGAACGCTGTGGTTCATAACTTCTATTCGGTGTGCTCATTCTCTGTTGTGTATTGTTACTTCTACTTGGTGAAGTTGTACCTCTTTGAGAAGGATAAGACCTACTCGGTGTCGTACTTCTGCTTGGAGAGTTACTTCTGTTCGGTGTATTGTAAGTATTATTACTACCTGAAGATCTTAACTGACCTCTGGTGCCATTTGTATTGCTGCCTGAAGACCTTAGCTGTCCGCGAGTACCTCTGTTAGGAATACTGTTAGATGATCTTAACTGACCACGAGTGCCCGCAGATGAACGTGTACTACCAGGATATCTGTTAATAGATGAGCGTGGACCATAAGACACGTTTCTTACACTACCAGGAAATCCACCGCCGCCATTATAAAAGCCATCATAGTAGCCGTTGTAATATCCTGCATAGTAAGGACTACCCCAGGCATTATAGAAACCAGGGTAACCATACCAGTTATTAAAGCCCCAGGTAGACCAGTAAGGACCGCCCCAGCCAATGCTGTAGCCCCATCCGGAACCACCCCAGCCGTAGTTCATTCCCCATCCCCAACGTGGGCCCCAAGCCCAAGAGTTATACCAGAATGGGTCATAAGCCCAATAGCTACCACCATAATATGGTCCGTTAAAACGGTTTAAACGGTTGGTATAAGTATAATCATCATCATCGTAATCAATGTAACCATCATCGTTATACTGACCATCAGAACTGCTGTAAGTATTGTCGTTATTTTCAGTCGCACGCTGACGACGAAGCTCTTCTCTTTGTTGACGTCTTTTTTCAGCCGCAGCTGCATCTTTCTCTGCATCCTCTGCGCTGTAATAAATATCATCGTACGTATTGCTATTATTTTGCGCATACGTCGACATTTGCCCAAAAGACATCAATAACACTGTTAACAATAGAATACGTTTCATATATAAGTAAGATTAAATAATTAAAACTACATGGTTAAATTACTACATTTGCGACATCTCGCCAATTATTTAACACTACGAAAAGCGTGCCAGACAGGTTATGAGCAATAATTTAACATCTCGTAAACAGGATTACGCACAATGGTATAATGACCTTGTGCTAAAAGGAAATTTAGCAGAATATTCAGCAGTACGTGGCTGTATGGTGATCAAGCCATATGGTTTCGCACTATGGGAAAATATGCGCGATCAATTGGACAGAATGTTCAAAGAAACTGGTCACCAGAATGCATACTTCCCGCTGTTCATTCCTAAAAGCTTTTTAAGCAAAGAGGCAGACCACGTAGAGGGCTTTGCAAAAGAGTGTGCGGTAGTAACTCACTACAGATTGAAGAATGATCCTGATGGGAAAGGTGTAGTTGTAGACCCTGATGCAAAATTGGAAGAAGAGTTGATCGTTCGTCCTACATCAGAAACGATCATCTGGAATACCTATAAAAATTGGGTACAATCTTACCGCGACTTACCGATACTCGTTAACCAATGGGCAAACGTTGTTCGTTGGGAGATGCGTACACGTTTATTCTTACGTACTGCAGAGTTCCTTTGGCAGGAAGGTCATACTGCACATGCAACAAAAGAAGAGGCAATAGCAGAAACAGAACAGATGCTTGACGTATATGCTACGTTCGTAGAAGAGTATATGGCTGTACCTGTTATACGTGGTGTAAAAACAGAAAGTGAACGTTTTGCAGGTGCATTAGATACATATTGCATTGAGGCATTGATGCAGGACGGTAAGGCATTACAGGCGGGTACTTCACACTTCCTGGGGCAAAACTTCGCAAAAGCATTTGATGTGAAGTTTGCTGATAAGGATAATAACATGGAGTATGTATGGGCTACATCATGGGGTGTGTCTACAAGGTTGATAGGTGCACTTATTATGGCGCATAGTGATGATGAAGGTTTGGTGTTGCCTCCTAAGATAGCGCCAATACAAGTAGTGATAGTGCCTATCTACAATAAAGATGAAGCTGCAACGCAGAAGATAAATGATAAAGCAGACGAACTGGTAAAAGCATTCAGAGCAAAAGGTATCAGAGTGAAGTTTGATAATGATGATACGCGCCGCCCGGGATGGAAGTTTGCTGAATATGAGCTAAGGGGAGTGCCTGTGCGTATCGCACTAGGGCCACGTGATATGGAGAACAACCAGGCTGAGGTTGCCAGAAGAGATACTAAAGAAAAAGAAACCGTTGCTCTTGATAATCTTACGGAGCATGCTGCACAGCTATTGGAAGATGTGCAGATGAATATGTATCACCAAGCACTTAAGTATAGAAATGAGCACATCACACAAGTAGATAGCTGGGATGAGTTTGTAGATACGCTTGAAAACAAAGGTGGCTTTATTGCAGCACACTGGGATGGTACTCCTGAAACGGAAAAAGAGATACAGGATAAAACCAAAGCAACTATCCGTTGTATTCCTTTAGACAATAAGCAGGAAGATGGTGCATGTATCTTAACCGGTAAGCCTTCAAAGCAAAGAGTGTTGTTTGCAAGAGCCTACTAATAACTATTAAGTACTACTATGGGACTATTTGATCATGAAGAAAAACCTGTGCTGCAGGTAGACGAACACGCACGATATTATTTATTGCAAACCGCCAGATGGACAAAGTTCTTAGCGATAACAGCAATAGTATTATTCTCAATAATGCTGATGTTCATTGTAGTAACTGTATTATTTCTTTCTGGTGCAGAGGGTAGTGCCGCAGGTTATCAGACACAGGGGCAAATGAACCCAATGTTGTCGATAGCATTTGCACTAATTGCTCTTGTTTTATATGTATACCCTATTTATACACTATTGAAGTTCTCAGGGCTAGTGAAAGCAGGTATTGAAGCAGAGGACCAGGAGCAGTTCAATGATGCATTGAAAAACCTATTTAGAATGTTCAGGTTCTTGGGTGTAATGGTGATCATAACGATCATTTTTTATGTGCTGGCATTTCTGTTTGGTGTTGCTATTGGCGTAGGTAGCTCAGTTTGATCTACTCTACTGTAAGCTTGATCCCGTGTGTGACATTTATGCCGGGGGGTAACCATCCTGAGGCTACATCCAAGAATAAAACATATTCGCCTTTTTCCTGTGGAGCAAAAGTTTTTAGCTCATAGGTTTTGTTGTTGTCTATCATGTCATTCTTAATGTAGAACTCAATGCTCTCATCTTTGATGAGTACCCCTTTTTTAAAATATAGAGCATGCACTACTGCAGGGTAGCTTGGGCTGGCTTCTAAATCGTATTCGTGCATGTCATCATCAGAAAACTTACATGGTATAGATACATGCTCTTGAGGTGTTGCTGTTATTTCTTCCACTTCAGTTTTTACTACTAATGCAGTAGTCGTTCTAAAGTTATCTGCATAGGTATAGTTGTAAGCACCTTTAACGGTTTGGAAGGTATCAAACCTGTTTACTTCATAGTTCGGTATCACCATTACATCTTTACCCTGTAGCTGATTTTCATAGTCCCACAGGTCATATTGCGTTCTTTTACCACATCTGTTGCTGAGCGTAATAGCTTCTTCTTGTGCGTAGTATCGGTACATAGATGCTTGTTGGTATGTATTCATAAATACTACAGGTCTTCCATCAGCCTGCTCTTTTATTTGCAATGCCCACTCCTTCCAGTTATGAATGTCTTTTTCGCTATGGGCATCTATACCAAATACATCTTTTACCATGTAAACACGCAAGCATAGTACCAGTACGATAGTGATACCAAATGCGAACTGAATGAACTTCTTATACCACCTTTTTTCTATGCCTTCTTTGTAGCCCAGATATACCGCAGGAGCAAGAGCAGATAATGTCCAGTTGCCCTCTGAATGTCCACGGAAGGTCATCAGGAAGAAGAAGGTAAATACACCTATCACGATGAACTTGAACGCTCGTTCCATTTTATCCTGTGGCTTCCTTTTTATGCTTTGAAATAGCATCACCAAGCCAGTTACAGGAGCATATACTAATGGTATTGCAGCAAAGAAATATACCGCATGCATAATGGTATAGCCTCCCATCAGGTTAAAACGTTCTGCAAGGTTGAATTTAATAGTTGGGAAGTCGTGACTGTACTGCCACCATATATGTGGCGAGAAAAATACAACTGCCAGTAGTGCAGTAGCCCAGAAAGACTTCTTCTTAAATAAAGCGGGGTTGGACGCAACAGTAAATGCTACCACAAGTATCCCGTGATATTTGCTGAACAATAGTAGGGCTATGTTCAGCGCGAGTAATATAACGTTGAGCGCATTATCATTTTGCAGGTACCGCTTATACATATGGTAGAAGCATATGCCAAAGAAAAGCAATGGTGTATCAGGCACAGATAATATGCCTAATATATGTACAACGGCTATAGAGGTAATAGTAAAGTAGTAGTAGAGTACATTCTTGGGTTTGATGAGTAGCTCCAACAGGTAGATGTACGCTGTTATCATCATTATGGAAAAGAAGCGTACCCCAAAATCATTAGGGAAGATAGCGTAGCCCGCTTTTATCATAGCGGCCACCATGGGAGAGTTCTCATAATACCCCCAATCGAGATTTTGTGCAAATACCCAATAGTATGCTTCGTCTTCAAGCAGCTCAGTATAGCAGGCTTGCAAAATGGAAACAAGTAGCCACAGGCTGTAGAAATAGATCCTTTTGATTTTGTTTGAAGAATCGGCAGACATTGAGCGTTAGTTAAACATTATAAGTAGATGATATAAAGGTATAAAACGGGATAGTAAACAATAATCATACCATTGCGTTTATAAACAAAATTTCAACTAGTCATGAAAAAGATAGCATTAGTTACAGGTGCAAACAGAGGTATTGGTTTTGAAACCGCTAAGCAACTTGGAAAAAAAGGGATGACCGTATTGGTGGGTGCAAGAGATATCAACAAGGCTAATGAAGCAGCCCAAAAGTTGAGTGATGAAGAGATAGAAGCAAAGGGTGTACAGCTGGACGTGACTAACTATGACGATATAAAGTCCTTGGTTGCACAGATAGAGAAGGATTACGGACACTTGGACGTGCTTGTGAATAACGCAGGACTGATTCAGGGCGAGAGTTTTCAAGGCGATTCAACACAGACTGTAAGTGGCAACGATCTGCGCGAGACATTCAATACTAACTTTTTTGGGGTGGTAGATCTTACACAGGCATTACTTCCGTTGATCAAGAAGAGTGAGGCAGGGCGAATTGTAAACTTGTCTTCTGTATTAGCATCGTTATCGCTGCATAGTGACGAGCAGTCGCCAATCTATGGTTCTCGTTCCATGGCATATAATGCTTCTAAAACTGCACTCAACCAGTTTACTATACACTTAGCAGCTTCGCTAAAGAATACCAACATAAAAGTAAATAGTGCACACCCGGGATGGGTAAAAACAGAGCTTGGTGGAGATGCAGCACCTATGAGTGTAAGGGTAGGTGCTAAAACCTCAGTAGACTTAGCTACATTAGATGATGACGGACCGTCAGGGAAATATATGCATCTGGGCAAAGAGTTGCCTTGGTAGAAATAATTATTGAACCAATATCGTTAACCCGGCAGCTACAACTTTTTTGTTGTTAGTACAATCATCACACTCAGCCTTTATATTTTCGACGAAGATGCGAGTGCCAGGAGAAAGTTTTTGTCTTTTCTGATTAATGGCAGCGTACATGTCTGTACCCTTGATTTCAAATGGACCGATAACCTCTCCGATAGGTAATAATATAGAAAGTTGATAGTCTGTAACAGTATAAGCCCCTTCAGTAGAATAAATATTCAGCTTTGGATTCTTATTTATTTCCAGTTCAGATAATTTATAATTGGCAGGCTTCTCTATGGTATGTATTTGATTGTCGTCGCCCAGCTTAATAGCAACATTGGCACTGCTTTGTGCGTATAAGGTATGGCTAACTAGTGTCAGTACAAAGCTTAAAGTAAGAGTTGTTATAGTTTTCATATTATTAAATATACGAATTTTAAAATCTGATCAATAAAAAAGGGTAGCAATTTGCTACCCTTAAAAACAATATTTTAAACTGACTAGTCTTTCAATATAGTTCTGCTGATCACGATCTTTTGTACCTCGCTGGTACCTTCGTATATCTGTGTGATCTTAGCATCGCGCATCAAACGCTCTACGTGGAACTCTTTCACATAACCATATCCACCATGTATCTGTACAGCCTCATTAGTTACCCACTGTGCTATTTCAGAAGCATATAGTTTAGCTGTAGATGCAGGTAGAGTGTAATCTTCACCCTGATCTTTTGTCCATGCAGCTTTCATGCAAAGCAGACGTGCAGCTTCTACAGCTGTAGCCATATCTGCAAGTTTGAATGCTATAGCCTGATGGTTAGATATCTCTGTACCAAAAGCCTTACGCTCTTTAGAGTAATTTACTGCTAGCTCTAATGCACCGCTGGCAATACCAAGTGCTTGCGCAGCTATACCTATACGGCCACCAGCCAATATCTTCATTGCGAATTTGAAACCGAAACCATCTTCACCTATGCGGTTCTCTTTAGGAACTTTCACATCCTGGAACATGATGGTATGTGTATCACTACCACGGATACCCAGCTTGTTCTCTTTAGCACCTACAGTTACACCTTCCCAGTCTTTATGTACTATGAATGCGTTGATACCTCTGTGCATTTTCTCAGGGTATGTTTGTGCTATTACTATGTAGTAAGAAGCTGTATTACCGTTAGTGATCCAGTTCTTAGTACCGTTAAGTATATAATGGTCGCCTTTATCTTCAGCAGTAGTGCGCTGAGATGTAGCATCAGAACCTGCCTCAGGCTCACTCAATAGGAAAGCTCCTATTTTCTGTCCGCTAGCTAATTCAGTAAGGTATTTTTGTTTTTGCTCTTCGTTAGCATATGTTTCCAGACCCCAGCAAACAAGAGAGTTGTTCACGCTCATACATACAGAAGTAGATGCATCTACCTTAGAAATCTCTTCCATTGCTAATACGTAAGACACAGTATCCATACCTGATCCGCCATATTTAGGGTCTACCATCATACCCATAAAGCCTAGCTCACCCAGCTCTTTTACGAATTCGGCAGGAAACTTTTGCTGCTCATCACGCTCTATAACACCCGGCTTTAGTTTGTTTTGTGCAAAGTCGCGTGCAGCCATCTGCACCGCTTTTTGCTCTTCTGTAAGTTCAAAGTTCATATGAGAAAACTCTAGTTATTTTTGAAATAAGTCCTGCAAATGTAGCTTTTTAGGGCTATAATTTCAACTTATTAAGAACTTATGATATGCTTGTTTAAGCCTTTTCAGCGAAATTATTCACCTCGTTAAACTCATGACTAAGCATACTATAGCATGCCGAAGGCTCGTAGGTGCCATCTCTCAAAAAATGCTCTCTCATCAGCCCTTCATACTTCAGTCCTAGCTGCTCCAGTATCTGTATCGATGGTTTATTATGTGGTGATGCAAATGCTTCAAGGCGGTGTACATTCATTTCTTCAAAACCATATCGCATGATGCGCTTTGCAGCCTCTATCATCAGCCCTTGCGTTCTGTAGCGCTCATTACTCATCACATAGCCTATCTCTGCTCTGTTGTGCTCCTGATACCAACGATAAAAACCACAAGTACCTATCGTACGGTTATCTTTCTGCAATAGAAAGTATTTGAAGGTCATATGATAGTTGGTCATGCCTTTAGCGAAACGGTCTTTTGCCAGTTGCAGGCCTTTATCGTCAAAGTCAAATTTCGCCTTTAGTTCATCATCGGTAAAGTGAGTGAGCATATAATTATATGATTCAGGTGTCACCTCTTCCAGTTCCAGGCGTTCTGTTTTCAGTATCGTAGTAGTTGGTTGCATAATGACGTTAAAGATAATTTATGGAATATGTATTTTGCTACATCTTAATTAAGTAATCAGTACCTATTGATAGATGATGCGCAACATATCAACCTGAGTGACCAAGAGTTGCTAAGACTTCACAGACGTGCAAAGGACAATAAATGGCTGGGTGTACTACTACAGCGATATACTACTTTGCTACTGGGTGTTGCCATCAAGTATATAAAAGATAAAGAGCAGGCGGCAGACTGTGTGCAGCATGTTTTCTTAAAAGCACTAACCTCGTTGCCTGATGAGGATATTCAGAACTTTAAGGGTTGGTTGTACATCCTCATGCGTAATCATTGCTTCCAACTACTAAGAGATAAAAAGTATGTGAGCTCTGAAGAAGCTTTCTACGACAGACCTGCACCAGAACGACCTAACGAAGAGCAACTGTACCAGCATGAGTATACAATTGATCAGATGAATGCAGCTATAACGGAGCTGGAAGAAGGGCAACAGGTATGCATCAAAATGTTCTATCTTGAAAAGAAAACCTATCAGCAAATAATGGATGCCAGGGGCTATACCTTCAAGCAGGTGAAAAGCTATGTGCAAAACGGTAAACGTAAACTAAAACTAATACTACAGGAGAGGTTGAAAAATACTCCTTACAAATGAGCGAGTTGAACAACATATGGAACAATGGTCAGGGTGAACTCTCTGAAGAAATGTTGAAAAAGTATATTGAAGGTAAGCTTACGCCCGAACAGCAATACGAGGTGGAGCAATACCTGTCTGAAGATAGTTTAGAGGCTGACGCTATTGAGGGACTTAAATCTGTTGATAGTAATGACGCAAGAGAACTAACAGCTCGCATCAATTACAAACTGCAGCACGAACTCAAAACAAAAAAGTATCGAAATAATAACCTATTTGCCGATAATAAATGGACATGGGTTGCTATTCTTATCGTATTATTACTGGCTATTTTAGGATACTGGCTAGTGAAGATGTTTAGCTAGAAAGCTTACAGTATGAAACATTATCTGATAATATTTATAACCTTACTCATATCACAAACTGTAAGCTAGGACCATCATCAGGTATATGTTGATGTAAATGCGTTCTCAAAAGGTATTTATATCATCACACTGCATGACGGGGCTAATGTGTTATACAAAAGATTTACTAAGTTCTGACCTAAGTTTGGTAGTCTATAGGTATTTATAATATACCCTCAAAAGCTGTAACTTGCGTGTGTTTATGCAACTAGCAGGCAAAAAAATAATATTAGCAGTTACAGGCAGCATCGCTGCATACAAAACACCTGAGCTGGTGAGGCAATTTATAAAGGCAGGTGCAGAGGTGCGTGTTATTATGACTCCGTCATCTGCAGACTTTGTGAGCCCACTGGCTTTAGAGACTGTGTCCAAAAATCCTGTATTCAGTAGTGTTAGCGATGGTTCTGCATGGAACAATCATGTAGAGCTAGGTAGATGGGCAGATGTAATGCTCGTAGCGCCTTGCAGCGCTAATACACTTGCTAAGTTTGCTAATGGTTTTTGTGACAATCTGGTGTGTGCAGTATACCTTTCAGCTACGTGCCCTGTTATGATAGCACCTGCTATGGATGAGGATATGTGGCTGCACGAGTCTACCAATAACAATCTGAATAAAGTCCGCAGCTATGGTAATTATATTATACCTGTAGCTCATGGTGAGTTAGCCAGTGGTTTGATAGGAAAGGGTAGGATGGCAGAGCCAAACGATATCGTGATGTATGTAGGTGAGTTTTTAGCAGATAAGTCGGGGCTGCCATTATCAGGCAAGAAGGCTTTGGTTACAGCAGGGCCTACTTATGAGCGTATAGACCCAGTGAGGTTCATAGGTAACTTCTCTACAGGTAAGATGGGAGTAGCAGTAGCTAATGAGCTATCTATAAAAGGTGCTGAAGTGACATTAGTATTAGGTCCATCTTCTGTAGAAGTACCTGATAATATTAATACAATACGTATAGAGAGTGCACAAGAGATGTATGAGGCTTGTGTAGAGGCGTATAATACTGCAGATATATCGATAATGTCTGCTGCAGTTGCAGACTTTACACCAAAGGATGTAGCCACACAGAAAATAAAAAAGCAGGATAGTACGTTAGATATACAGCTGTCTAAGACAAAAGATATACTTTCTGAGCTAGGACAGCAGAAAAAACAGCATCAGGTATTAGTAGGTTTTGCGTTGGAAACTAATGACGAAGAAGCTAATGCACGTAAGAAGCTGGAAAGTAAGAATGCTGATATGATCGTGTTAAACTCTTTAAAAGATGAAGGTGCAGGTTTTGGTCATGACACAAATAAAGTTACCTTAATAGGTAATAATGGCTATAAAAAAGAGCTGCCTCTTATGAGCAAACAAGAAGTGGCACAGGCTATTGTATTAGCTATCATTGAGAATAATTATGTTGAAAAAACTGTTTAATACCATATTGTTCGTAGTAGCTGCTCATTGCAGCATACAGGCGCAGGAGCTTAACTGCGTGGTGAAGGTAATGGCCGATGGTATACAGGGGCAGGGTACAGATAAAGAGATATTCAATACCATGCAGCAGGCTATAACGGAATTTATGAATAGCCGCAAATGGACAGAAGATCAGTACACGCCACAAGAGCGTATCAACTGTAATATTCTACTGAATGTAACGCAAACACTACAGGGTATACAAAATGGTTACTCTGCTACACTTACCATACAATCTACAAGACCCGTGTATAATACAGACTATTCTACACAGATGGTGAAGTATGTAGATAAGGAGCTACAGTTTGCATACAACCCTTTCTCTCCTCTAGAGTTTAATGATAATAGGGTATCGGGTAATAATGCTTTCGTGTCTAATCTTACCGCTGTATTAGCATACTATGCATACTTAATGATCGGATTGGATTATGATAGCTTCGAGAAAGACGGCGGTACAGAGTACTTCAAGAAAGCGCAGAATATTGTCAATAATGCTCCTGAACAAGGTAAAACCATCTCTGGCTGGAAGGCTGTAGAAGGTAACTATAACAGGTATTGGATAACAGACCAGATACTGAACCCAAGGTTTAAGGCTATGCGTACAGTATGGTACACATACCATAGAGAGGCTATGGACAATATGTATGAGAAGCCTGATGAGTCTCAGAAGATCATACTGAATACCATCAATACTTTGAGTCAGCTACAAAGAGAGAATCCGGGTGCAGCACTATTACAGTTCTTCTTCAATGCAAAGACTGATGAATATGCCAGCGTAGTAGCACAGCAGCCTGAGCAAAACAAAGGTCTGTACATAACTATGCTATCAACTATAGATGTACCTAATACACAGAAGTATAACGGTTTGAAAAATAATTAATGAGGTACTTAGCACTGTTTCTTACCACTTTGGTATTTGTATCTTCTTGTAAAGACGATGAGCGTTATCACGCACCCAAAGAAAAGATGGTAGACATACTTACCGATATTCATTTTGCGGAGACCTATAGTACGATGGTGAATGATACATCGCTACATACAACCAATAAGAATATAGACTCTCTAGGTAAATACTACAAGTCTATTCTGGAACATCACGATATTACACTAGAGCAGTTTAAAAGCAGCATGGAGTGGTATGCTGATAATACAGAAGAGTTAGATTCTGTATATGCTCGCGTGCTCGATAAAATGAGTATGGTAGAGAGCAACCTCGGTGCTGAGTAGTTGTGCCTATTACTTCAGCTTAGCAATAGCTTCCTCAAAACGTCCCATTGCCGCTTCAAGCTTTTCCATAGATGTAGCGAACGATAAACGTATACAGTTAGGATTGCCAAACGCAGCACCGTGAACTGTGCTTATATGTGCATTGTGCAATAAGTACATGCTAAAGTCCTCAGCTGTATTGATGGTGGTTTCACCGTCAGACTTTCCGAAGAAGTAGCTGATATTAGGGAATGCGTAAAAAGCTCCTTGGGGATTATTGATGCGTATACCATTCATGCTTTTTAGCTGAGTGTATACATAATCTCTTCTCTCACGGAAGGCAGCAGTCATTTCTTCAGTAGGCTCCATATCATCAAGTAGGGCGCTGATGGCAGCTCTTTGTGCTATGGAGTTTGTACCTGATGTAAATTGTCCTTGTAGCTTCTCGCAGGCTTTGATGATCTCTTTTGGTCCTGCTGTATAGCCGATTCTCCAGCCAGTCATTGCAAAACCTTTAGACATACCGTTAACTATCAGTACCTGATCTTTTAGCTGGGTGAATTGTGCTATGCTTTCGTGACGACCAACGTAATTGATATACTCATATATCTCATCGCTGATGACAGCACAGTTAGGATACTTTACAAATACATCTGCAAGCGCTTTTAGCTCTTCTTTTGAGTAGACACTACCTGTAGGGTTACATGGAGAAGAGAAAAGAAATGCTTTTGTTTTATCAGATATCTTTTCTTCCAGTTGCTCAGGAGTAAGCTTGAAGTCGTTATCAATAGTACATGGTATGAATGTAACCTCAGCTTCTGCCAAACGTGCTAATGCACTATAAGTAACCCAATAAGGTGTCGGGATGATGATCTCATCACCAGGGTCAAGTATGCTAAGTAAAATATTAGCAAGAGACTGCTTAGCCCCTGTAGATACAATTATTTCTTCGGGAGTATATTCAAGAGCATTATCCCTTTTTAGTTTTTTGCAAATAGCTTCTCTAAGCTCAGGATAGCCGGCAACAGGCGTGTATTTAGTATAACCTTCGGCCATAGCGTTGGTAGCTGCTACGCAGATGTGCTCCGGCGTAGTGAAGTCGGGCTCACCAAGGCTAAGGTCAATTACGTCTTTACCTTGTGCCTTCAGCTCACGACTAAGCTTGGCCATTTTTATGGTTTGGGGTTCAGATACACGGTCTAGTCTTTTGGCTAATTGCATAAGTTCTAAAAAATTATTTAAACGCTAAAGCTACTAAACTTAGTAGAATAGCCATTAAAAAGTAGCCTTTATTATCCTGTTAAATATGCAGATTACATATTGTTAGATGTGTGCGTGAATGCATCTGTAAAGAAGTTCAGATACAACGCTAACAATATGATAAGACCGATGATAACACCCATAAAGGTGATGGTCTTTTTATATGCATTGTTAATGGTTTTCATTTTATGGATCTCACCTACATTGTTAAGGGCATTCTCCATACGAGAGAATGCTGTCTCTCCTTTTACAACATAATCGTAAGCGCCATACTTCATACTGTCTACTGCTACCTCCAGCATATCCTGACCGGATAGCATGACAACATAAGTTTCAGGGTGAGTTTCTTTTATCTTTTTAAGAATAGAGATGCCGTTTTTAGCATCGTTGCTATGACCGTCCAAATGATAGTCCAACACTACTATCTCAGGATTGAGGTGCATTTGCGCTAAAGCCTCTTCACCTGTTTCAAACGTTTTGATCTCATGGATGAAACGTTCGTTGATGTAGTCCTTCAACATTTCGTTCTGTATAGGCTCATCATCAACTAGGAATATGTAGCGCTTATCATTTGTTGCCATATTATAAAGATTTCAATTACTGCGAAAATTAGAAAAAATAATCTATACCCCAAAGCACTTGGGATGATTAGATAAAAGGTTGATTTTGTACCAGTAAAATATCAATAATTCTGTTTTAAGTATTACTGCTCTTTCAGCTCCTCAAATGCTTTGTCACATATCTTGTCCAGCCTGTTTACCAGCTTAGGTAGTCGCTCAAAATGGGCTTCCTGACCTGCTGTTTGTTCAATCAGAAATATATTACTTACGTCCTCTTTTACACCCATATAAGATAGCTGTGGCTTCATAGAGTGTGCCGCAACCTTTAAAGAAGGGTAGTCATTGTTCTCTAGTGCTTTATGCATGTTGTTCAACAACTTAGGTCCATTCTCTAAGAACATATTGATATACTTTCGCATCTTCTCCTGATTGTTATTAGTGAGCTTTTTCAGGAAGTCGATATTGGTAACTACTTCAGGTATCGGCTTTTCTGCTGCTACTTTTACTTCCTGCTTTATCTCTGTTTTAGATGTAGAGCCATCAATATCGCTTTTATTGTCTTCCAGTACTGATGCCATTTTTAACAATAACTCGTCAGGCTGGAAGGGTTTAGACACATAGGCGTTCATGCCTACATTGAAGTAATTTTGTACATCTTCCTGTAACACATTAGCCGTCATAGCTATGATATTCACGTCTTTTGCAGGGGCGGGTAGTGTGTCTCGGATGGTTTTCGTGGCCTCAACACCATCCATTACAGGCATTTGAATATCCATCAAGACGATATGGTAAGTGTTCTTTTTTACCAGCTCTACGGCCTCTTGTCCGTTCACGGCTATATCTATTCTTACTCCTGGTAGCAGCTCCCTAAGTGTATCCTCTGCAACCATCTTATTGAAGTCATTATCTTCTACCAGTAGTAGGTTGATATTTTTTAATATCTCTTTCTTCTTATCGTCTATTACTTGTCCCTTTTCTTCTATTGCTTGGTTTTCTGCCTTCTCCAATGGTACAATTACGGTGAAAGTTGTACCCTTACCCAGCTCACTACTTACATTTATAGTACCGTGCATCAGGTCTACCAACTGTTTAGAGATAGTAAGTCCTAAACCTGTACCCCCAAACCTGCGAGCTACATCAGTACCTGCTTGTGTAAAGCTTTCAAATATGCGTTCTACATAGTCTGGAGATATACCAATACCGGTATCTTCTACAGCAAAACGAATCCAGTATTTATCATCTTTTTGTTTGGTGATGCGCACATCTACAGCCACATGCCCTTTCTCGGTAAACTTAACGGCATTACCAGCCAGGTTGATGATAACCTGATTGATACGCGTAGGGTCACCTACAAGTTTGTTAGGGATATTCTCGTCTATATTTACTTTAAACTCCAGACCTTTTTCCTCTGCTTTAAACATCAGCATGTCCTTCACGCTTTCCAGGAGCTCTGTCATTACAAAGTCGGTCTGCTCAATTACGATCTTACCTGCCTCAATTTTTGAAAGGTCCAGTATATCGTTGATGATGACCAATAGGTTGTCTGCAGACTGCTGTATAGCCTTCAGGTATTTTAGCTGATCGGTACGAGGTTCTTTGTCTAAGAGAAGTCTGCTCATTCCAACTATGGCATTCATAGGTGTACGTATCTCGTGGCTCATATTCGCCATGAACTGTTGCTTCAGTTGTGCAGTACGCTCGGCTACTTCTTTCTCTTTCTGCGTCAGCTCCACCTTTTGGCGTATCTGCATATTGCGCAGCTTGTTCAGCGTGGTTTGCTTGAATATTTCTTCTTTGAGCTGTTCGTAAGCCTTCAGATGATGGAATGCGCTAGGGATATTGCCCATCTTATCATGCAGTACTGATAGCGTCTCATGAATACTCATTACATCATGCTTGCGCATATAATCCTCTGCCATGTCGAAGGCTCTGGTCAGCTGTTTTAATGCAGTGCGGTAATCGCCTTCTTCCATCAGCATCTTACCAAGGTAGTAGTTGCATATTATCTGCACTTCTGCATTCTCAAGCTCTCTGGCTTGTTCCATAGCCTCATTCAGGCATTCACGAGCTTTCTCAAATTCTTCCCACTTGTAGTATATCTTACCTACACCTGATAGCGCTATCAGGTATGGTGCAGACTCAGGGTCTGAGTAGAGTAGATTTTGCCTGAAGTGCTTTTCAGACTCATCATACTCACCACGCTTGAAGTATATATTGCCCAACACATTGTGTATGACACTTATCCTGTTGGTCTCATCTGCTTTCTCAAATATTGGTACACACCTTAATGCATAATCCAAAGCACTGTCAAAGTCATTCAGGTCATACAGTAGCATGGCAATACTGGTCAGGTTGATAGACTGTGCCAGTTGATCGCCTAAACTTTCATTAATGGCTAGTGCCTCTTCAAAATAGTTAAGGGAGCGAGCCATGTCGCCCAACTCACGGTAGATGATACCAAAGTTGTTCAGCACGCGACCTTGAAGCGCCATATCATTTATTTCCTTGGCTATTGACTGTGCTTTGTGTAGCTCAGCCATGGCCTCATCATAGTCTCCCTGTATACCAAAGCAAGAACCTTTCAGGTTATACCCTTTACCTATACCTAGCTTGTAGCCTATCTTTTCTGACATGGATATCACCTTGTCAGCTTTTTTAGAAGCCTCATCCGCATCGGTAGATCTTTGCTCTATACCCATGCTTACCAACAGGTCTATCTTGGTACGTTCATCTTTTACGATCTTATATTCTTCTTGTAGCTCTTTATATTTCTTTGAGTCCATTTTGGATGTATAGTACTTGAGTATATAAAAATAAAAAACCTCTTACCGAATAGTAAGAGGTTGTATGAAATATTGTAGTGAATATTATCCGTTTACTTCCTGACGTTGGTATTCATCCATTCCCGGATCTTCATAGCTGGTATATACAGCACACCAGTGACCTATCAATGATAGTGCCCATGCTGCTGTTGTCCATGCCGGCCAAGGGTAAGCCCATCCTTCAACACCATTATCATACACCATCCACGTAATAGCTGTAACTATTAAAAAAACTGCAGCGTGGATATAAAAAATCTGCTTTTGTTTACCTGTAGGCTTAATTTTCTGTGGCATCTTCTAAGTAATGTTTGCGCAAAGATAAATACCCGACATCATAAAATGAAATAACCTTATGGATTAGTTATTAACGTATGTCTGTTC
Source organism: uncultured Flavipsychrobacter sp. (assembly GCA_964531655.1). Classification (GTDB taxonomy): domain Bacteria; phylum Bacteroidota; class Bacteroidia; order Chitinophagales; family Chitinophagaceae; genus UBA5543. The sequence goes on along the minus strand of CAZHDM010000002.1, from coordinate 363,758 downwards.
AGCAGGGTAGTGTCATGCTCAGCACTCCGTGCCTCTATCTCAAACTTATTATTATGGTAACCATGTAATATACTTTCCCATATGTATAGCAAGAGGAACTTTAAGAATCCCAGCCTTTTATATTGCTCCACATGTTTCAATTCATGTGCCACCCAGCTAGTGCTTTTTTGAAAGTCAGTGGCAGAAACTCCATGTAAATAAATGCTTTTACCGAATACGATAGCAACTTTTCTACTCTTCAAAACCTTTGCTGCAATCTTAGCGACTACCGCTTTTTCATGCACTTGAACAACTGTCATGTTATTGTCTTATGAGCAATAATGCTACCAGTTTTTGTAATATGATGTCGTGATATAAAGCTAAAATCGATATTTTAGCAGAGCACTAACAATTACTTGGTAAACATGAAGAAAATTTACTTGCTATTTGCTCTCGGGCTAATAGGTATGAATACTAATGCTCAGGTGTTAGTAAAAGATGATAACGGCAACCCCGTTAAGTTTGAAGATGTTGTGCAGCAGTATCAAAGACAAAAAGAAGCGCATATTGTTGAGCGCGGAATGGATATCGGTGAAGGACCGAATTATCATTTCGATAGATGGAAATGGTATTGGGAGCAACACCTTGATGAAAATGGATATCTGGTATCTCCCATTCAGGCATATCTTGAAGCTAAGAAGATAAGTGATCGTGCCAGGTTAAAGACTACAACAGATAGGTCTGATTGGCAATATTTAGGACCATCAACTACTAGCGGTGGTTACAGAGGTCTTGGAAGGATTAACGTTATTGATTTTCATCCTACTAATGTAAATGAGTTTTGGGTTGGAGCATCAGGTGGCGGTGTATGGAAAACTACTAACTACGGCCAAACATGGACAGCAATGTCTGATGACTTACCAAGGTTAGATGTCTCAGATATAGACATCAACCCGCAAAACCCTAATACAATATACCTGTGTACTGGTGATAGAGACGGCGGTAGTGCCTCTTATAATAATAACTACAGTATAGGTGTATTTAAGTCTGAAGATGGTGGACAAACATGGAACCCTGCTGGGCTTTCATGGCAAACATCACAGTTCAGGTTGACAAACTCACTGATCATAAACCCTGAAGATACAAGCTCATTAACTCTTGCAACGAATATTGGTATCTACAAGTCGTTTGATGCAGGTCAGAACTGGACTAGTGTTGAGAGTGGACACTTCAAGCAGCTTTTGTACAAGCCTGGCGATACCTCTGTAGTGTACGCAACACGTTTTGGTTCGAACAACGGTGATATTTATCGTTCGCTAGATGGAGGCTCTAGCTGGACAAGAGTATATAACCCAAGCAGTGCTAACAGGATAACTCTTGCAGTGACAAAAGATAACCCTAATGTAGTGAAAGGTATCATTGCTCTTAATAATGGCGGTTTACACAGCATTGTACACTCTGGCAATTCAGGTTCAAGCTTTTCAGTAGTGTATACCCGTAGCGGTTCTAACTGTAATAATATGAAGGGTGACCTGATATCAGGTAGCCTGAATAGCTCAAATGGGGCTAATATTAATGGTTGTGGTAGACAAGGCTGGTATGATCTTTCTATTGCTATAGACCCTAATGATGAAGATGGAGTAGTAGTTGGAGGGGTTAATACTTACGTATCTAGCAATGGTGGTAGCTCTTGGACTATGGCTAATCAGTGGACGAGTAGCTTACCGGGTGTGACTACCGTGCATGCGGATAAGCATTATCAAATATTCCACCCATTAAATAATGAGTTCTTTGAGTGTAACGATGGTGGTTTGTATACATATGATGGTCAGTCGCAACAATGGGTAGATCTTTCAAATGGGTTGCAGATAACACAGTTTTATAGAAATGCTGTTGCTAACGGAGTGACAGGTGTGCTGGCAGGTGCACAGGATAACGGCACATTTGGGTATACAGGCAGCTCTTGGGTAAATGTACAGGGTGGTGATGGTATGGATTGTCATATAGATCCTGTAGATAGTAACGTGTTTTATACAGGCGTACAAAATGGTGTTATAGACAGGTTTGTAAATGGCTCGTGGAGTGATAGAATATCTGACAATATACCTGGTCAACCTGAAGGTGCATGGATCACACCATACTTGATCAGCCCGAATAATAATAATCATTTGATCGCAGGGTACAGAGAGATATACTTTAGTGCAAACAGAGGTAACACATGGATGTCTTTGACAGGTGGTAATGTAACCGGAGACAATGCACAACGTTTGGCTATGTCTGGTGGTAATGATCCTGTGATATACGCTATTTACCCGGATACACCTGTAGTGTTCTACAGTACCAACTATGTACCTAGTACTGCAACTAACTTTGACACCATTCAGGTACCATACGACGCTACAATATCTGATATTAAGTTGCACCCTACAGACAGTGCACATTTTTATCTGACATTCAGAGGTTATAGTAATTATAAAGTAGCTGAGTATAATCAAGGAGTGTGGAAGCAAATGAACAGTGGTCTTCCGGATGTGCCAGTACGATGTTTTGAGTATGATACATCAAATCATGTGCTATATGTAGGTACCGACCTCGGTGTGTATTATATGGACTCTTCAAGCACTTCATGGCAAACATTCCGTAAGAATATGCCATTTATTGAAGTAACGGATTTGGGTATTAATTACGAATCTGATGAGATATTTGCTGCTACATATGGTCGTGGTCTTTGGAAGTCTACTAAGCAGTACTATGGTAACCCTCCTGATACAAGCATATCTGTAGCTGTAATACCATACGCTGACGACGTATTTAAAATCGCACCTAATCCGAACAATGGTGACTTTACACTAATTGCAGGTACATCAGTTAATGCTGGAGAATCTGTCAATGTAAGTCTCATAGACTATACAGGTAAAATAATTCAAAGGAATAATACAGTTGTAAATACTAACCGCTCTATAAAAGTACGCGCAGGTAGTGTGCCTGCAGGTGTATATATTGTTGAGCTAAGTAAGGATAAAGCTGTAATAGGCAGAAAGCGAGTAGTTATCAGATAATGCTCAAATAGCTTAGAGAAAGAGCACTTATTACTATAAGTGCTCTTTTTTTATGCATTAAATTGATATTAATGTTTATTGATATGAATTCTGAATTAATATCTTCGGCTGCTCAAACCAACTTTAACTGCTAATATGAAAAAAGTTTATCTGCTTCTTTTAGCTGTAATAGTATGTTTACAGCTAAAGGCACAGCAAAAGAAAAAGCTGTCAGACATTGTAAAACAACATGAGTTTGAAGCTAAGAAAAGTACAGCCACAAGTAATAGTAAAGAATCTAAAGATGCTCACTTCCAAAGATGGCTTTGGTACGCTCAACAACATTTAGATAATAATGGATATCTCGTATCCGAAATGGAAAAACTTACGGAGTGGAAAAGCTATGAAAATCAGCGAGCCCTACGTAAGACTACCGCTGCCAGCATTGCAGATTGGAAGTCTATTGGGGCCAATGAGTTAGACCAGAGCTGGTATGGACAAGGGTTTGGCTTAGGGCGTATCAATGTTGTCAGCTTTCATCCTACTGATCAAAACACATATTATATAGGTGCTACAAATGGTGGTGTATGGAAGACCACTGACAATGGTAAAACATGGAGTTCGTTAACTGATCATTTACCAGTGCTTACAGTCTCAGATATTGATGTCAATCCGTCAAACCCTAACACTATCTATCTATGTACCGGCGATAGAGATGGTGCTGATGCTACCTGGAACCATTACAGTATCGGGCTTCAAAAATCTGTTGACGGCGGTACTACATGGTCGTCTATAGGGCCATCTTATACTATCAGTAGCAAGGAGATGACTAACTGCTTATTGATCAACCCAAGTGATACTAACTCTCTAACACTTGCAAAACAAGATGGTATATACAAATCAAATGACGGTGGACAGAACTGGATAAATACATTAAGTAATGCCGATGTAAAGCAAATACTATATCATCCTACTGATACAACTGTTATATATGCTGCAACTACTGAAGATGCTACTAGCTATGCACAGTTTTATCGCTCTGATGATGGTGGCTACACATGGACGCAATTAACCTCTTTTACAGATGCCGGTAGAATAGCTATGGCTGTAACCAAAGCTGCTCCTGATAGAGTAGTCATATTAGTAGCTGGAGCTTACGGTCCTAGTAACTATGGTGGTCTTGTAGGTCTTTGGACCTCAAATAATAAAGGCTCTAGTTTTTCGCAAACATATATACCTACTTCTTGTAGTGATGGTAATATCCTATCGGGAGATGCAAATGGTAAAAGTTGTGGCGGACAAGCTTTTTATGACATTGCCATTGATATAGATCCCGGTAATGCTGATAATGTATTTGTAGGTGGAGTTAATGGATGGTACTCTACCGATGCAGGTGTGTCTTGGAATAATATGAACCAATGGTCTGATAATCTACCTGGTGTATCTGTTGTTCATGCCGATAAGCATTGGTTACAGTTTCACCCGTTAGTGAATGGAAGGTTATTTGAATGTAATGACGGAGGTATTGCTTATTCTGATAATCCTGCTAACTCTAATGGCTTATGGGTGGATATTACTAATGGTTTAGAGATCACTCAGTTTTATCGTATAGCTGTACGTAATGCACATGATACAGACCTTCTTATAATTGGCGGTGCACAAGATAACTCTGTGTTTGTTATCGAGTCTGATGATATCAACTTTATTGGCACAGGTGACGGTGTAAATGCTCAGATAGATGAGGTTAATGGTGTTATCTACGGCCTGCAACAACAGGGGAATATTCTTCGCTTCGATCCTAATAATGGGTTGGATGATGTAAGTGCTAAAACTTCAGGCCCGTGGGTGACTTCTATGCAGCTTAATCCGCATAACACTAAGCATCTTGTGGCTGGCTATGATGAAGTAATGTATAGTCAGGATCAGGGCGATAACTGGATGTCTGTATCTGGTGGGCCTTTAACAGGTGCCGGTCAGTGGATAAACAGGGTTGAGATGACCCTTGCCAGTGATTCAACCATATATGCTACTATGCAAGGCTCAAATGAGGTTTATTATACACATTCATTCAAGCCGGGTAGCAGTGCTACATTTGCTAAGCTGACACCACCATACAGTGGCTCAATTTCGGATATAGAAGTAGACCCTAAAGACAAAGATCATTTCTGGATAACCTTTAGCGGCTACGGTAGCCCACAGGTAGCAGAATATAAAGGTGGTAACTGGACACAAATGAATACAGGTTTGCCTGACGTACCAGTACTATGTATCAGGCAAGATACCAGTAACCAAACACTATATGTCGGAACTGATTTCGGTGTATTCTTCAGAGAGGACTCAATGACCAGATGGGAAGCTTTTGATAAGAACTTGCCAAAGGTGAATGTATCTGACATTGAGATCAATTATGTTTCTGATAAAATATATGCGGGTACTTACGGTAGAGGTATCTGGCAGTCTCCAAGACAAAGAGATACGACAACTACAATATCAGTAGCTGTAATACCGTATGCAGATGATGTATTTACCATAGCGCCTAACCCGAATAACGGAGACTTTACGCTTATTGCAGGAGCTTCTGTTACAGCAGGAGACGCTGTTAGCGTAAGTATCATAGATTATACTGGTAAGACTATAATGAAGAACAGTACAGCCGTTAATGGTAATCGCTCTATAAAAGTAAATGCAGGGAATGTACCTGCAGGACTGTATATAGTAGAACTTAGCAACGATAATGCCGTAATAGGAAGGAAAAGAGTAATTATAAGATAGTCAAACAGATTATCGCAAAAACAATAAAGCCTCGCTATTGCGAGGTTTTATTGTTTAATATCTATTACTGAAACTATATTTCAGCTTTTGTCATTTTCTTAGACACTGCATCTTGTAACAGAGCATATGCGCCAAATAGCATACCGCTAAATACTAAGTCACCTATGTAAGTATTTACAAAGAACTCAGTACCCATTTTTGTATAAAAAGGTAATGCCATAAGGTAAGTAGTAGTTAAACCTTCAATGCCCGTACCCCAGTATCCTGTAAGGAATGTACCGAAGTTTGACAGAATAAAGAATATTGTAGAACCTGCTATTGAGTATCCGGCAATTTTTAAAGGCTTTTGGCTCTTCATAGTAGTACCCATGAACGTGATCAGCAATAAAGCACCATAAACGAAGAATTGTGAAATGTCATAAAACCCCTTCATGCTGGTGAAAAATTCTATGTATACATCAGAAATGAACATAGCCATGAAAGTGAATAGGTATGAATACTTCTTATTTTTCAATACAGCACCGCTAAACAAACCTATAGCTGCTACAGGAGCAAGGTTGTAGATGCTTAGCTCATAGTTAACTATACGTGCTACTACTGCTAATAGAATTAATCCGCCTGCCAGGATAATATTTGTGTAATTACGTTTCATCATTAATGCAAATCTATTAAAACAAAAGTAAAACCTTGAATAACAATATTCAAAAGTAAATTCTCACCTTATGTGAATAAACGCTGAGAATATAGAAAAAGAGCTATAATACATCATTATTATAGCTCTTTGAATGTTATTTATTGTCCTCTGCCGTGGCATTGTTTGTACTTCTTGCCGCTTCCGCAAGGGCAAGGGTCATTTCTGCCTATCTTAGGTCCTGCTTGTACAGGAGTCTTTTTTACGGCTGTGTCACCATCACCTGCATAAGTCTCTTCCTGCTCTTGGCTCTGCGGAGGCTCTCCGTATTCAGCTTTGCTCATTTGCATGTTACTCATGTCTGTACGCTCAGGTGCTGCTTGAGCTGCCTGTGGCGGTGCTTCCTGCATTGGTATACCCGCACGCAATAAGAATGATACGATACTCTTATTGGTTTCCAGTAGCATTTGACTGAAGAGATTGAAACCTTCAAACTTATAGATCAGTAGTGGGTCTTTCTGCTCATAAGATGCCATCTGTACAGAAGAACGAAGGTCGTCCATGCTGCGTAGATGATCTTTCCATGCTTCATCTATCATAGCTAGTGTGATGCTCTTTTCAAGAGTAAATATCACAGGCTTAGCATTATCTTCTACAGCCTCTTTAAGGTCTGTTTGTATCTCCATCCCTTTTACTCCGTCAGTAAATGGTATGCGTATATCTTTTATACGGTCGCCATTCTCTTCACGTAGTCTGCTAAGGGTAGGGTAGATGTTCTCTGCTATATTATTTGTCTTACGAGTATAAAGCTCTTTAGCTTCGTGATATAGTTTATCACCAATAGCTTCCAGGTTGCCTTTTTCAAAATCTGCAGCAGTAATCGTATCAGGCTCCATAGCCAAATGTTTCATTACCTCTATCTTGAATGCTTCGTAATCTCTGTCTTCTTCAAACTGTGTAGCAAGATCGATACACACATCATACATAGCATTGTCAAGATCTATAGATAGACGATCTCCGAACAATGCGTGTTTACGACGCTTATAGATAACATCACGCTGCGAGTTCATTACATCATCAAACTCAAGTAAGCGCTTACGTATACCAAAGTTGTTCTCTTCTACTTTCTTCTGTGCACGCTCAATAGATTTAGTGATCATGCTGTGTTGCAATACTTCACCATCCTGATGTCCCATCTTATCCATCAATGATGCTATACGGTCTGACTGGAACAGACGCATAAGATCATCCTCAAGAGATACGAAGAACTGAGAGCTACCCGGATCACCCTGACGACCGGCACGACCACGAAGCTGTCTATCTACACGACGGCTTTCATGACGCTCAGTACCTATAATAGCCAAACCTCCTGCATCTTTCACACCAGGCCCGAGCTTGATATCCGTACCACGACCTGCCATGTTGGTAGCTATGGTAACAGCACCAGGGAAACCGGCTTCAGCAACAACAGTTGCCTCACGAGAGTGCTGCTTCGCATTCAGTACATTATGCGCTACTTTCTTTTGCTGTAGCATACGGCTAAGTAGCTCAGACACCTCTACTGATGTAGTACCTACAAGTACAGGGCGACCTTGCTCCTTAAGCTTTTCTATCTCGTCTATTACAGCCTTATATTTTTCACGCTTAGTTTTATAAACTAAATCTTGTTTATCATCACGAGCGATAGGTACGTTGGTAGGTATAGTTACCACATCCAACTTGTAGATCTCCCAGAACTCACCTGCTTCTGTTTCGGCAGTACCTGTCATACCTGCCAGCTTGTGATACATACGGAAGAAGTTCTGCAATGTTACTGTTGCAAATGTTTGTGTAGCAGCTTCTACCTGTACATTTTCTTTTGCTTCTATCGCCTGGTGTAGACCGTCGCTATATCTACGACCATCCATGATACGACCAGTCTGCTCATCTACGATCTTCACTTTACCTTCCATCACTACATACTCCACATCTTTCTCAAATAGTGTATATGCTTTCAGTAGCTGTTGTAGTGAGTGTATACGGTCTGCTTTTACTGCGTACTCTTGTAATAGAGCATCTTTTCTTTTTGCCTTCTCTTCATCAGATTCACCGGAGTTGTCAATAGCTGCAAGCTCTGTAGACATCTCTGGAAGAATGAAGAAGTTTGGATCTTCACTGGTGCTCGTGATCAGCTCAAGACCTTTATCTGTCAGGTCAACGCTATTGTTCTTTTCATCTATAGTAAAGAAGAGTTCTTTATCTACTTTAGGCATGTTACGCTGTTGCTCGCCTAAGTAGTAGTTCTCTGTCTTTTGAAGTATTTGCCTGTTACCCTCTTCACTTAAGTACTTGATAAGGGCGTTGTTCTTAGGAAGACCTTTGTAGGCTCTATATAAATGTAGACCACCATCTTCTTTACCGGCACTGCCTTCAGATATTAGCTTCTTAGCTTCAGTAAGACTCTTATTAGCTATTTTTCTCTGCGCCTCTACTAGCCTTTCAATTCTTGGTTTCAGCTGGTGGAACTGTTGCTCGTCACCCTTAGGTACAGGGCCCGATATGATAAGTGGTGTACGTGCATCATCTACTAATACGCTATCTACCTCATCCACCATTGCAAAGTGGTGCTTGCGCTGTACCATTTCACTAGGGTGGTGTACCATGTTGTCACGTAGGTAGTCAAAACCAAATTCGTTATTGGTACCGTATGTGATATCTGCCAAATAAGCTTTTCTACGAGACTCTGAGTTTGGCTGGTGCTTATCTATACAGTCAGTAGTTAATCCTAGGAATTCAAATATAGGAGAGTTCCACTCCTGGTCACGACGTGCCAGATAGTCGTTCACCGTTACTATATGTACGCCTTGGCCTGCAAGTGCATTCAGGTAGGCTGGTAGGGTAGATACAAGTGTTTTACCCTCACCTGTAGCCATCTCAGCTATCTTACCCTGGTGTAGTACCATACCACCTATTAGCTGCACATCATAGTGCAACATATTCCAGGTTACTTCTGTACCTGCAGCTACCCAAGTGTTCTTATAAATAACATTATCACCTTCAATAGTAATATGGTCTTTATTAACAGCAAGGTCTCTGTCAAGCTCTGTAGCAGTAGCTGCCAATTCAGCATTCTCTTTAAACCTTCTCGCTGTTTCTTTTACTACAGCGAAGGCTTCCGGCATAATTTTCTCTAAAACTTCTTCAAGCTGCTCGTCTCTCTTCTTTATCAGTTTATCTACTTCCTCATATATAGCCTCTCTGGAGTGTAGCTCTGCTTCAGGGTGGTCATCACCTTCTGCCTTCTTCGCTGCTATTTCTTCATCTATCTGGCTAAGGTGTTCTTTTATTAACGCTTTAAACTCTGCTGTTTTATTTCTTAGCTGGTCGTTAGATAGAGATTGTAGTTGTTCAAAGTGACTGTTTATTTCAGTTACTATTGGGTCTAGCTTCTTTACATCCTTGTCAGACTTACTACCACCAAATATCTTCGAGAGAAATCCTATCATTTTTGTATGTTGAATTATAATGTTTTATGAAACAGGTACTCTGTTGCTGTACATCTAATTATAAGTGTTATTCAATAGAGCATGTTGTATTATAATGTATCAAATCCTGTGCTAGATATTTATAACTGACAGGCTGACATTAAGGAGCGCAAAACTACGCCAAATACAGCATTTCAACAAGCTAAAACACTGGACATAAATCAGTTCAAAAAAAAAATTGAGCCAATCGCTTGCAAGGCAAGATTTTTTTTATGTATTTTGGGGAAATAATTTAGAAAAAAGCGCAATTATGAAAAAAACCTTCATCCTCGTTACAACTGTATTGATGTCAGTACTTATGGTAAACAAAGGGTTTGCTCAAGAAGATGAATTAGTAAGGGTTTATCGCTGGTTCAACCCGGCTGATCAAAATTATGTTACAGTTGCTGATGGTGAATTTCAGGAAGGCCAAATGTTAAACTGGAACTGGAAAGACAAAACATTATTATTCGTTGCTTATCGCAACCCTGGTGTTGACCGTGTAGCAGTTAACCGTTGGTACAATCCTCATACTAAAGATTATGTGAGCGTTGCTGCTGATGAGTTCAACGATGACGATATGATAAAAATGGGTTACACTGACAAGACTCCACAGTTCTATGCATTAACACGTCGTGGAGGTAACACTGTATCTGTTTATCGTTGGTTCGTTCCTAAAAATCGTGATTGGGTTACTATCTCTGAAGAAGGTGATACTGATTCTTACTTCAAGAAAGGTTACCGTCACAAAACTTTCCAATACTACGGTATCAAGCGTAGTGCTGATGCACAGATATACAACCAACTATAGTAGTTGTTCTATACAATATTTAAAGGCAGCCATCGGCTGCCTTTTTTATTTTCTTGATATGAGAGATTGATATATTAACTATTTTTTAGCGTGCTGAGCACCATATGGTTTAAGAACTTTGTAAGATTTTTAAGTTCTTTGTCCTTGCCAAAATCAGTTAGTGAAGGTAGATGTGCTTTAAAGAATATCTGATGGTGAGCAGTTTCTAGTAAAGAACTCGCAAGAGAGTGAGGATAAGGGTAGCTAGGTGCGTACTCTGAAAATATGGTAGAGATGTTGTGGCAAAGGTCTTTATAAGGCTTGAATATTTTGGCCTTATTGTCTTCGTCTACATGCTTGGTATAGTAAGATTTATTACTTTCGGCAATAGCTATTAGATGCAATTGTTCTTTGTCAATATATTCAGCCAGAAACTTATCTTCAAGCTGAAATGTGATGAGGTTGACAATTATATCTATCTTTTTTAAGGGGTCATTTATATTGTTTGTATAAAAGACCAGCTGATACTCCAACCATGTCCAAAACCAGGTAGTTATGTAGGTAAGCAACCTGTGTTTGTTTTCGAAGTACCTATAAATACTAGCTTCTGTAGTATGGATCTCAGTAGCTAGCTTTTTAAACGTAAAGTCCTCAAATCCAAGCTCATTGATCATGACAATGCTGGATTTGATGATCTTTTTCCCTAGCTCAGACTGTTCCGGATCTCTGATGTACAGAGAAGAGTTCATTTTTATATGTACCTGTAGATCCATTAACAAGAAGTAATTGACAAAGATAAGAATACATACAGATACTATTATAGATTATTGCTTTGCTTGTATAGATAATAGTATTACTATCATGTTGGTAGTTGGAATATATTTGCTTAAAATGACTAATAATGCCTGAAAAGAAGCGAGGCCCTTTTAATAGAATAATGGAGATACTGCAGTTTGAGCGGAAAGAAATTACCGCGATATACTTCTATGCAATCTTGGCAGGCTTAGTGCAGTTAACCTTACCGCTTGGTATTCAGGCTATTATCAGTTTCGTATTAGGGGGCTCTTTATCTACTTCATTGGTATTACTCATCATTCTTGTAGTATTTGGGGTGTTTATTGCTGGTTTGCTTCAGGTAAACCAGATGAAGATCATAGAGAAGATACAGCAGCAGCTCTTCGTGCGATATTCATTTAATTTCAGCCATCTGATTCATCATATAGATATGAAGCAGACACGTAAATACTACCTGCCGGAGTTGCTGAACCGCTTTTTTGACATAGTTTTCTTACAAAAAGGTATTTCTAAATTATTGCTAGATATACCTACAGCGTCTATACAGATTATTTTCGGATTGTTGCTACTGTCGCTATACCACCCGATATTCATCTTCTTCGGTATCATGTTGATACTTATACTGTTCCTTATTCTTCGCTTTACGGGTAATAAAGGCTTACAAACCAGCCTTGAGGAGAGTACTAACAAGTATAAGATGGCAGCACATCTTGAAGAGGTGGGTAGGATGATAACATCATTTAAGTTTATTAAAGAGTCATTCCAATTAAAAAAAGCTGATAAGCATGTAGCTGATTATTTAACTGCAAGAACGTCTCACTTCAAAATATTGCTGATACAGTATTGGACGCTGATTGCATTTAAAATACTGATCACTGCTGCTATGCTCATATTTGGTGCAGTGCTACTAGTAGATCAGCAATTGAATATAGGACAGTTCATTGCAGCAGAGATCGTTATAATTCTTGTTATCAACTCGGTTGAGAAAGTAATAGTAAACCTTGATCAGGTGTATGACGTACTTACATCTACAGAGAAAATTAATGTCGTATTAGAGCAGCCTGCCGAGGAGAGTGGTACGGATGAAGTAGTGAGCCATAACGGCGGTATGAATGTAAGGTTACAGAACTTACATTTCAGCTATGAAGAAGATATCAAAGTAATAAATGGTATATCGCTGGATATTAAGCCAGGTGAGAAGGTGTGTTTCTATGGTGAGTCTGGTTCAGGTAAATCTACCCTATTACAATTGATAGGTGGTTTATATAAACCTGATACAGGTAAAGTATATATAGACGAAGTACAATCTAATAAATACAATCTTTCAGCATTAAGACCGCAAATAGGTGTGATGCTATCCAATACACACATATTCAGCGGCACAATACTTGAAAATATTACACTTGGTGCTAGCGTGGATAAGCATTTTATTAACCAGCTTACAGCGCTTACGGGTCTGAGGAAGTTTATTGATGATACACCTAAAGGTTATGATCTGATGCTCAGCCCGGGTGGTATCCACCTGCCTGATGGAGTTGCAGAAAAGATATTATTGATAAGAGCCTTAATACTTAAACCTCGTATGTTGTTGCTCGAAGATCCTTTGAAGAATATAGAGTCTCAATACGCAGCAGGTATCATGAAGTATATATGCGAAGAGCTTCGTGGTACTACTGTTGTAGTAGCAACTGCCGATAATCAGCATGCTTCTTTTTATGACAAAATGTTCATGATAAAGAAAGGACGCATAGAAGAATTAGAAGATAAATAATGTAATGCTTGACTACCAATGAATGAAGTAAAGAAAATAGTAAAAAGTATTACCGGAGGCGAAGGTATCAGCGCCTTCGATCATGTTTATCGTGTAGATAAAGAAAGTAAGATACGCAGGTGGTTCATCGGTATCTTCATCGCTATGGTGATATTCCTGTTTCTGCCATGGACACAGAACATACGTGCACGCGGTTCGGTAACTACATTGAAGCAGGAGCAGCGCCCGCAAGAGGTGAACGCTATCATACCAGGTAGAATAGTAAAGTGGTACGTTAAGGAAGGCGATTTTGTAAAAGCAGGAGATACAATAGTAGAACTCGCAGAGATAAAAGATGACTATCTAAACCCTGAATTGATACAACGTACCAGAGAACAGTTGCAAGCAAAAGGTGAAGCTATAGAGTCTTACGAGAGAAAGGCAGAGGCGCTGAAAGCACAGATCAACACACTACAGCAAAACCTTGAGATCAAATTATCTCAATTAAGGTTAAAGGTGGTAAGTGATAGTATAGAAGCAAAAGCAGCACTTAATGCATTGCAGATAGCAGAAGAGCAATATGCACGACAATTGATCATGAGAGATAGTGGTCTTGTTTCTAAAGTGCAGTTGGAGCAGAGAAATCAGAAGCTACAAGATGCATTGGCAAAAAGGACAAGTACGCAGATAAAGTTTACTAACTCAAAGATCGAGCTATCGCAGATAAGGCAAGAATATGCGGAGAAGATATTTAAAGCAAGGGGAGATCTTGCAACTGCAGAGAGTGACATTGCTAAGAACAAAGGGGAGTATGCCAAAGTAAGCAATCAGTTGAGTAACTATAACATTCGTGCAAGCCAGTATTATATACGCGCACCTCAGGAAGGGCAGGTCACTAAAGCGAATAGGTCAGGTATTAATGAGATAATCAAAGATGGTGAAAAACTGGTGCAAATAGTACCTGTTGATGTACAGCATGCTGTAGAGATATATGTAAGACCTGTTGACCTTCCATTATTATCTATCGGCAGAGAGGTCAGGTTCCTGTTCGATGGTTACCCCGCTATTGTATTCAGTGGTTGGCCGCAAGCATCTTATGGTGTGTTCAATGGTGTGGTGAGTGCTATCGAAGGCTCTGTAAGTCCTAATGGTAAGTTTAGAGTATTGGTGGTAGAAGAAAGAGGGAAGAAAGCATGGCCTCCGGGGCTTACACTTGGTACAGGTGCTTCTGCTATTATATTACTTAAGGATGTTCCGATATGGTATGAACTATGGCGTAACATTAATGGCTTCCCGCCTGAATACTATCAGGAAGGTAAAAGTGATATGAAGGCGATTAAAAAGATTAAGATCTAGATGGGTAAGCACTTAAGTATATTCATATTACTCGTGTGTTATTCATGGGCATTAAATGCGCAGGATAGTGTGCGCATATTGTCTAAAGATGACGTGATCAATATTGTTAAGAACTACCATCCTGTAGTAAAGCAAGCCGAGTTGCAAGTAAGGCAAGCTCAAGCTGATATTTTAACGTCTCGCGGGGCATTCGACCCTAACATCGGTGCTACGTTTAAAAGGAAGACCTTTGACGGAGATTTTTACTATAGTTACTTCAATCCTGAGTTTAAGATTCCTACATGGTATGGCATAGACCTTATGGCAGGTGTAGAAGAAGTGCTGGGTGATAGAGTGACACAAGAGGCTACGCTTGGTAAGACAAGTTATGTAGGTGTATCTATGTCTGTATTGCAGGGGCTGGTATTTGATAGTAGACGAGCAACACTCAGACAAGCTCAGACCTACTTTGAGATGAGTAAGGCCGAACAAAGGTTGCAGGTCAACAACATTCTGCGCGATGCTGTAGCGTCCTATTGGGATTGGGTAAGAGAGTATAATACCTACATTATATACGCTAACGTAGTTAAGATCAATCAGGATAGGCTCAGGTTTGTAAGAGTAGAGTATGAGCAAGGTAACAGACCTGCTATAGATACTGTAGAGGCATTGACTCAATTACAGACCTACCAGCTATATGAAAGTGAGGCATGGCTGAATTTCCAGAATGCAGGGCTAGAGTTATCTACTTATTTATGGTTGGAGAATAACATGCCTACAAGATGGTCTACGAGCATTGTACCCGATAGTACATTGCTTATAGAGGCTTATACAAATGATAATGTGCCTGCTCTGGAAGATTTGTTGATCAAGGCTAGAGAAGCTCATCCTAAGTTGAATATACTAGATAGTAAAATAGGCGTGCTGGAAATAGAAAGGCAACTGAAGGCTCAAAACTTCTTACCGCAGTTAGATGTAAAGGCTAATCTACTAAGTAAAGGCTACCAGCTGCCTAGTGAGATAAGCACCCCTTTTTTAGAGAATAATTACAAGCTGGGAGTAGACTTTTACATGCCACTATTTTTCAGGAAAGCTATTGGCTCTTACAAGTCTGCAAAGTTTAAAGTACAGGAAACTGTGATAGAAAGAGACTATGTAAATCTGCAGGTAGAGAATAAAGTAAAGTCATACTACAATGAGGTGATGGCACTGAGAAACCAAATAGAACTCTACGAGAATGCTTATAATAACTTTGCCAGAATGTATCGTGGTGAATTGACCAGGTTTGAGATAGGAGAGAGTAATCTTTTTGTTGTAAACTCTCGTGAGAATAAACTACTTACTGCCAGACAAAAGCTACTGGAGCTAAGAACTAAATGGCATAAAAGCTATATAGGTTTACTGTGGGCAGCAGGTGTTATATGATCTGCAATATGTAGAATTTCATATACTCTGTAGTAGGTATGTTCCATATAATAGGGTGATCTGCAGACTGTGTTCCCTTATACACTTGCTTAATAGTTTTTCCCGTATCACTAGCCGCACTTAACAGTACTTCCTTGAACTTATCATCATTTATCAAAGATGAGTTGCAACATGTAACTAAGTAACCTTCACTTCCCAGTAGTTGCATAGCACGCAAGTTAATCTCTTTATAACCACTAAGTGCTTTATTGATAGACTGTCTGTTTTTAGCAAATGGGGGAGGGTCAAGTATGATAACATTATATCGCTGTTGCCCTTTTGTTTGAGACTTTAGGAAATCGAATCCATTAGCCTGTGTAAAAACGCACTTGTTTTCATAATTGTTTAGCTTGGCGTTTTCTTTAGCAAGATGTATATCTTTTTCAGAGTTGTCTACCCCTGTTGTTGATGCAGCACCATATTGAGCAGCATACAAAGAGAACATTCCTGTTCCGCAGAATACATCCAGTACACGAGATGTGTTATCAATGATGCCTTTCAGTAATAATCTGTTGGCGCTATGGTCTAGATAATGGCCGGTACGTTGCCCTTTAGCTAAGTCTATCTTGATATTTAGGCCCTGCTCATTGATGATAATATTAGTATCAAACTCTGTTGATAAGAAACCTGTCTGTTGTGGCAGCCCCTCAAATGTTCTTATACCTACATCGTTCCGCTCATATATGCCTCTAGGGTTAAATATCTCTTGCAGTATAGATACTATAGTCTCTTTCCACTTGTCTATACCGTATGATAGGGTTTGGAGTACCAGGTAGTCGTCGTATTTATCAATATTCAACCCCGGCAGTCCGTCTGCCTCCCCATATACTACTCTGTATGAATTAGTATATCCAAGCTGTTTCCTGTAGGTGTTTGCCTTAACGATTAGCTTCTTAAAGAAACCTTCATTTATCAACTCCTCTTTGTTGTAGCTAAGTATTCTTATTCTTATCTGCGAATCAGGGTTGTAAAAGCCTTTCCCTATAAAAGATCCATTGTAGGAGTAGAGTTCTACGATATCGCCCTTATGTGCTATTCCCTCAGTGTCTCCCAACTCATTATGGAAGACCCATGGGTGACCACTGACTATCCTGTCGCCAACTTTTTTTCGCAAAAAGAACTTTGCCATAGCGCAAAAGTAAATAATGACATTCGGTTAATACATTTTGTTTGTAGGCAGAATTAGTTAGTTATTTTTGTGCTCATAAATATGTTGCAAAAGCTATCTATATATAATTATGCGATCATAGATGAGTTGGTCATTGATTTCTCTAACGGGCTGACTACGATGACTGGTGAAACAGGTGCTGGTAAGAGTATCATACTCGGGGCATTGTCTTTGATATTGGGAGAGCGTGCGGATACGTCTGTGCTCATCAACAAAGAAAAGAAGTGCATTGTAGAAGCTGTGTTTGATGTGAAAGGGAATGAGGCGTTTAAAAAGCTTATTGACGAGGAAGAACTAGATCATGAGTCGCAATGCATCATCAGGAGAGAAATAAGCACTAGCGGCAAGTCTAGAGCCTTTGTAAACGATAGTCCTGTAAGGCTGAATGTGCTGAATAAACTAACAGCATTATTAGTAGATCTTCATCAACAGTTTGATCAACTAGCTCTTGATGATAACAACTTTCAGCTAGATGTAGTAGATGCCATTGCCGCCAACGGAAAGTTTTTATCATCTTATAAGGAGCAGTATAAAAAGTATAAGCAACTACAATCAAAACTGAACACTCTAGTTACTCAAAAAGATGAGTTGCAGAAAGATGCTGACTACAAGCAATACTTATTTAATGAATTAGAAGAGGCCTCATTCAAACCTAATGAGATAGAAGATGCAGAGCAGCAACTGAAGCAGCTATCTAATGCAGAGAAGATCACCAATATATATCAGGAGGCACTTCATAGCTTAGATACAGGAGAGCGTCCATTGCTGGACGACCTGAAGCGCTTGTGCAGTAATTTTGAAGATGTAGCTAATCTGGTACCTGAAGCTAAAGCAGTATTAGAAAGGTTAAACTCTGTTCATATCGAGCTACAAGATGTTACTAACGAGATAGAAGACCTTGCAGGTAAGGTAAGCATGGACGAAGAGCTATTAGCTACTCTTGAAGAGCGTATGGATATCGGGTATAAGCTCTTGAAAAAACACAATGTGCAAACTACCGATGAGCTATTAGATATACAAACTAACCTTGAAAAAGAGTTGCAGAGCAGTGTTGACCTCGATGCTGATATAGGGAAGCTTGAACATGAATTGAAAGTAGTTACAAAAGCTGTAGCTGATGCAGGAGCTGAACTATCCAAAAGTAGGGTAGGTGTTACTAATGGGTTCATGAAGCAGGTTAATGAGCTACTAGCTCTTATAGGCATGCCGAATGCTATATTCTCAGTTGAGGTAAATAAGCTGGATGCTCCGCAGTCTACAGGGCTTGATGAGGTAGCATTTTATTTAGATGCTAACAAAAGCGGATCAAAAGTTCCTGTTTACAAAGCCGCATCTGGTGGTGAGCTTAGTAGAATTATGCTGGCAATAAAGTCACTTACTGCAAAAGCGCTTCATCTGCCTACCTTGATATTTGACGAGGTAGACACAGGTATATCTGGTGAAGCCGCTAAGCAGGTAGCTATACTACTGAATAAGCTAGGTAAGTATCATCAGATCATCTGTATTACCCACCAGCCACAAGTAGCTGCGAAAGGAGATAATCACATTTTTGTTTATAAAGAGCCTGATACAAAAGGACAGATAAAAACTAAAGTAAGAAGCCTGAATAGTGAGGAGCGAATTACAGCCGTTGCTAAGATGATTGGAGGTGAGGAGCCCGGGGCAGCAGCCATACAAAATGCCAAAGAGATATTTGCTAATTAAAAAAGCCCCGAATTTCGGGGCTTTTCTTTTATGTGGTATTCTTGATTAGTTGAAAACTACCATTCTTGTTTTTGCTACTGGCACATTCTCGCTGCTAAGCTCTACCATGTATGTACCATTAGGTAATGCAGCATTTACAGATACTCTACCGTTTGAGCTAACTGTTACATTGTTGTTCCAAACAGTTGTTCCTGTTATGCTGATCACTTTTACAGCTACTTGCTTGTTGGTAAGTGATGCATTTTTAACTAATAGATCGAAGCTACCGTTATTCGGGTTAGGAGCAATAGTAACTACATCATCAGCATAAGGTATAGTATTAGTGATACCTGAAGCAAACTTATGTACAGGAGACTTCCACATGCTACGGCCATAAGTAGCTGCCCATATCTCTTTTGTAGTATGGTTAATGCCAAGGTCTATAACTTCTACGTTAGGTAAATTACCATTGTTAAATACTTTCCAACTGGTTTCATCATACTCTTTGTAGAATACGCCAAGGTCAGTACCTATGTAAATAACACCAAACTCCTCATCTATTTCAATACAGTTTACCGGTATGTTTGGTAGGTCATCAGTATGCTTTGTCCATGTTCTTGTCTGAATATCATATACTGATACCTTATCATCCTGATAGCCACTCATAGTTACCCATAGTGAAGATTCATCTCTCGGGTCAAACATGATGTCAGAAACACTGCCTCTTTCATTAAAGAATACGCTATTCCAAGTGTTACCGTAATCTGTTGAATAGCGTATAATGTTGTTAGCATTTACCGCGATCAGACTGTCTTGGTGCGGGTCCAGCGTAATACGATCAATATTGTTACTACCAAAGTTTAGATTAGGCATTTCACTCCATGAGTCTCCTCTGTTATTGCTCATATATAGCTTGTCATAACCAGCATATATAGTACTTGTATTAAACGGAGAAATAACCAATGGTGTTATCCATGCTCCTGATGGTCTGCCAGGAATATTATTACGAATGTTGGTGAAGTTGCTACCACCATTCGTAGTTCTTCTAAAGTTACCATACTGAGAAGATGCATAAAAAATGTCGCTATTGCCCGGGTCTATTTGGCAGTCCATACCGTCACCACCTAATAAATTATCGTAAACCCCATTTTCAATATAAGTAGTACCATTATCCTGAGAGCCACCTATAACGAAAGAAGCCACATCAGCTACTGCATTACGATAAAATTGTGTGATACCTAACCCAGTACTAACATCAGTCCATACAGAGCTAGATGTCTGGAAGTTTGATGATTTGAATATACCTCCATCGTTACATTCATAAAGAATAGATGGGTCTAACGGGTGAAACTTGTGAAAGTGTTTATCAGCATGTACAACTGTTACACCCGGTAGGCGGCTTGTCCATTGGCTGGAGATATCCCAAGAAGAACCACCATCTGTAGAGTACCATGTGTTAACTCCACCTACTACAACGATGTTAGAGTTCACAGGGCTGATCTGTATGGTCAGATCATACCACGCCTGGCCACTACAGTCCTTCCCGTCAGGGTCATTAGTAAGTATGTTTCTATCACAATTATTGCCATCAAATAATAGTGTGAAGGTTTTACCAGTATCGCTAGAGTGGTAAATACCTTCTAAACCAGCTTCTTGATAGTCAGCTACAACAGCTTTTATGATAGCGCCATTTATTTTAGTTGCTGCAAGTTCAATTCTTCTACTATTATTGAAAGTTGTGGTCTGTGTCCATGTTTCACCAGCATCGTTAGAGAAGAATACTTGTTGTAAGTTGCCGTTTTCTCTACCTGCAGCTAATAGCACAGAAGAGTTAGTAGGGTGTTCTAACAGCTGTTGGTAAAATCCGTTTTGTTTCAGCGTCCATGTTGCACCCGCATCGTCAGATTTATAGATACCAATTGAGGTCGCAATTACTAATTGACTGGTGTCATCTCTATTAATAACTATACCGTTTGTTTTTCCTAGTTCAGTAAACCCAAACTGAAAGCCTGTGGTATCCCATGTTATACCACCGTTAGTGCTTTTGAATATACCCATGCTATACGTATCACTGGCATTCCTATCGCCTGAGCATATATATATAGTTTTTGGGTTAAGCGGGTTGTAGGCTATATCAGATACTCCAAGTTTCGGAAGCTTATCGTTTAATACCTTCCATGTGCCGCCATCATCATTAGTTTCCCAAATACCTCCACCTGGGCTTCCTATCAGGTACGTGTTTTTATCAGTAGGGTGAAACTCTACAACATTTATGCGTCCAACACCACGACTTCCTCCCGGAGACTTATCAGGTCCTTGGAAAGACCACTTTGCATCAGCAGATGTTGTCTTTTTACTAGACCTTTCTTCTGCTGCCTGCCACTTCTGCCATTCTGAGAATGTTTTAGTAGGTGCAACTAGGTTGCCATTTTTATCTAAGTGGTTTTTCCAATACCAATACCATCTGTCAAAATGGTATTTACCATCTTCTACAGGTTCATTCTCTCTACCTCCCTTCTTAGCTGCTCGCATTTCTTGCTTGTATGCAGTAGCTATTTCTTCAAGATTTAATGGCCCTTTAGTGTCCACCCCTTCCATCCATGGTTGTGCATTTGCGTTTGATAACAACAGCACTCCCGAAATAAGTGTGATAATTTTCTTCATCGTTTATCTAATAAATCGTTTATGGCATTATAATATCTTGTCTTCTAACTATGTTGTCTACTTTTAGCGCCTGCCATTTATCGCTAGCTGTAGTATTATAAAATATCGTGTTAGTTGCGTCTGAAGGCACACCTTCAGGTATCGGAAACTTTCCGCCGGCTGTAGGTGTTAGCTCTAGAGTATCATTTTTACTCACAACAGTAGACCCTAGCTTCTCAGTTTGATAGTTTCTTGAATGAGCATCAGCTTCACCTTCATTATAAGGTGTGTAATTTTTTACCATATTCATTTGGCAAGGTATCCAGCCACTTTCTCCACGCCAGAAAATTGACTTAGGAGCATTACTGTCTTTCCATACTATCACAAACATTGTTTTAGTAGTAGGAGAGGACTCTGGTCTTCCAGGTAGTGTGCGTTGGCTTGTTGCTTCCAGCAAAATGGCCTTATCGCTAGTTTTAGTTGTAGCACCTTTCTTGCTTGATGCACTGTTTTTAGTGCCACCTTTAGTTTGTGCACATGCAGTTAATGTCGTACTTATTACAAGTGCAATAAGTATTGCATTTAGATTCTTGTTCATAATTAGAATAGTTGGAGTGTAGATAAACGGGAGTTACAAATATAACGAAAAAACATAAGCAATACAGACGTATTGCTTATGAGGGTATTTATGACAATATTTAGACAATCAGGCTATTTTACCAGCTCCATTTCATCTATCAAATGGCTGGCTCCGCCAAACTTATCTATGATGAATAATGTGTAGCGAATGTCTACGCTGATATTACGACACAGGTTAGGGTCAAAGTACAGGTCACTCATAGTACCCTCCCATATCCTGTCAAAGTTGGTGCCTATGAGATGTCCTTTTGAGTTTAGTACGGGGCTACCTGAATTACCACCAGTTGTATGGTTGGTAGCTATGAATCCGATAGGTACAGTTCCATTTACTTCCCATCTACCATAGTCTTTATTAGCGTGGATAGTTCTTAACTTTTCAGGCATGTCAAACTCTTCCACATCAGGGTTGTGTTTTTTTACAGCACCGTCCAGGTTGGTCTGGTAGCTGTAGTCTGCAGGACCTTCAGGGTCAATACCTTTTATCTTACCATAGGTAAGGCGAAGCGTCAGGTTAGCATCAGGGAAGAATGAGGTGCTTTTATCAAACTTCATCTGTGCTTTCATGTATAGCCTGTTGAGGTAGTCTATCTGCTCGTCATACTTAGCTAATGCAGGTTTTACCATTGTTTCTCTATAGGTGCTTATCGCATCATACAATTGCCAGGCAGGGTCAGATAATATGATTACACTATCTGCAGCACTAGTTGAAGATGCTATTTTGCTCAGCTTCTCAGGGTTGGCAGTAGCAGAAGTGAATACATAGTTTACCCACTTGTGATAATTGTATCCATGATGCTCATATTGCTGGGTGAATAGAGGCGGAACAGCTTCTGAACATTTATCAAAGAATAATGGCATTAAAGCTTCAAATACATCTTTGTCAGTCACAGCATCGTAGTTTTTATAAAAGCCTTTCCAGCTTTTGTGTAGCACCTGAAGGCTATCTTTTAACGCCTGTCCCGATAGTCCGCTGCGGAATACTTCCAGCATTTTATTCAATTGAGCAGACTGGCGAATGACTTCTATGCCATAAACTGCTTCGCGTATATATTCTTCGGCTTTTATTTTGTCTGTTACTGCTTCAGACATAGCTCCTATTCGCGGTAGCAAGTTGTCTGCATAGGGTAGTGTCTCGTCACTGCCGGCCCATCCTTGGAACTTTAGTTCATATGCTTCTTTCTTGGCTGGCACATTGTTTATAGTAAGACCTCTTACTTCTCCCTGCCATTTTTTCCAACCATTCGCTACACGCTTATGTTTCGAAGTGTATTTTAAGAATACATCTCTTGATTCATCCATATGCTTTGCCCAAGTATCTAATAAGATTGTACGAGTCTCTATCCTTATAGGATCAATTACTTTATATATGTGGTTTAATTGATAAGATGATATATACTCTTGCGTACGTCCCGGGAAACCATATACCATGGTAAAATCACCTTCTTTATACCCACTGGTGTTTATTCTAAAGAAATCGTTTGTAGTGTAAGGCTTATTGTCTTCACTGTATTCAGCAGGTTTGTTATCAGCATTTGCATATATGCGGAACATGCTAAAGTCTCCTGTATGTCTTGGCCACATCCAGTTATCTGTATCTCCGCCAAACGTACCAATGCCATTAGGAGGGAAGCCTACTAGTCTGATGTCATTGTAAGTTTCGCTCAGGATTATCCAGTATTGATTGCCGTAATAGTATGGCTTGATCATAGCATCAAGTCCTGTTGAATATTTATAACCTTTTTCCAGGTTCTTTATCCTTGTTTTGATGATCTTTTCTCTGGCTGCTTCGTTAAGAGTGTCCTCCAGTCCGGTAGTTATTTTGTCTGTAACGTTCTCCATTTTTCTGATAAAAGTTACTGTCAGTCCCGGGCATGGTAGCTCTTCCTGACGACTCATAGCCCAAAAGCCTTTGGCGAAGTAGTCTTTTTCTGCACTGCTAAGCCCTTGTACTGTGCCATATCCGCAGTGGTGGTTTGTTAGTATCAAGCCTTTAGAGGATATTACTTCGCCTGTACAGCCTCTGCCAAAAAGTATGATTGAATTATTTAGTCCTGTACCGTCTTCATTGTACAGCTGATCAATAGGTATTTCTAAACCCATATTTTTCATTTGTTGAGCTTGCTTCTCTAGCTCAGGAGGCATCCACATCCCTTTCTTGGCGTAACTCTGTGGAACAAAACCGAGTAACGATATGAGAATTAAAATATTAAATAAAAAATTGTACTGTTTTTTAACCATAAATTGAAATATAAGAGTTGAAAACTTTTTCGGGAAATAAATATAGTGTATTGCTATAAAAGTTTTGGTCAAATTAGTTATATTAGCCCATTAGAAAGTGAAACTCGTTTCTGTATTATGAGAAAAAGTCTGCTGCTGGTAGCACTGTCGGTTAGTACTCTGTTTAGCAATGCGCAAGAGCAACCATTGTTTGAGGCCCCGGATACAGTGTGTGTCAACCAACCTGTACAGTTAAAAAGTAATGTACCTAATAAGCAATCACATTATTGGGGCTTTTGTTCTGGCTATTTGTACAACACGCCTACGGGGAAAAACCTGGATGACGTTTTTAACTTAGATGCTCCGTCAGCGTTAGAAGTAGGCAGAGACGACGATGGCAACTACTATGGTTTTGTTACCAGTATTGGTACTAGTGGTGCCCCATCAAGGTTCAGTCGTTTAGACTTCGGTTCCAGCTTGGATAACGTGCCAACTGTTACTGAATTCGGAACGATGGATGGTATTCTTCCTCAAGAACCAAGCTCTATGCATCTGGTTAGAGATCTGGTAGATAGTAACTGGTATATCTTCTTAACAGGTGGAACCAACCCTAGTACTTCTCAGCTTGCAAGAATAGACTTTGGAGGCTCTCTTGGTAATACGCCGAATATAGTGACCTTTGGAAATGTAAGCAGTAAGTTAAATGGTCCGGCAGGTATTTTTGTTGAGAAAGCTGCTAATGGTAATTGGTATGGTTTTGCATTTAATAGAGGTAGTAACGAGTTTATCAGGTTTGATTTTGATGACAATATCTCACTAACACCTTCAGCAG
The DNA here is from genome assembly GCA_964531655.1 of uncultured Flavipsychrobacter sp. Lineage (GTDB taxonomy): Bacteria > Bacteroidota > Bacteroidia > Chitinophagales > Chitinophagaceae > UBA5543. The sequence continues at coordinate 338,519 of CAZHDM010000002.1, read as the reverse complement.
TTAATTTGGCACTTAGCGGTGCAACTATTTCTGGTCCTAACAGCATTGCACCGATTAAAGAAAATGGCAGATGGTACTTTTTTGTAACAAGTGAGAATAACCAAGTGAATCGCATAGATATGGATAGTTTAACCAATCCATCTCCAAGCGCTACTGATATAACTGCTGTATTTAATGACGCACTCGACGTGCCGACAGGTATCACTTTTGTTAAAGACTGTGGAAGAATCCATGGCTTTTTAGTTAACCGCGGTTCTCATGATGTGATGAGGTTAGAAATGACTAATGTTGAAGGACCTTACACATTTACAAATTTCAATAATTTAGGCGGTACACTTAGTCCGACGGACATAACAAGATTTATAAGGGATAGAGATAATGTTTATTCATTTATTCCTAACCAGTCTGATCAATCAATTACACAGCTCAAGTTTGCACAGTGTACAAGAACTAATATAACATCTTCATTAAGTAGTACACCTCCTCCATACAGGTATGATACTGCAGGATTGTATAATATTTATTATACAGTAAACGAAGGTTTGCCGGATGCACAGGTGATGTGTAAACAAATCCGAGTGTTGGCTATACCTCCGATGATAATAACTCCTGATACTATTATATGTCAGGGAGATACAGCAACACTACAAGTATTATCAATTAATGCGAGGTCTTTTACATGGAGGCCTAACTATAATATATCTAACATCAGCAAAAACCTGGTTAGAGTATGGCCTGAGTATTCTACTAAATATACAGTACGTATGCCATTCCCATTTGGTAGCTGTATAGTGGATACATCTATTAATGTAGAGGTTAGAAAAGTAGAGGCAGATGCGGGGCCAGATCGTTCTATTGCCGATGGATCTAGTACTATACTTGGCGGACCAAATACTGATAATGAAGAGAAATACTTAAGAGTATGGAGTCCTAACCAATATATAGATGATATATATTCTGATCATCCGGTAGTTAGACCGCCATCAGACTTTACTTATTATATCACAGTTACTGATACATCTACAGATTTACTGCCAAAACAGTGCTCTGTAACTGATACTGTGATTGTGTTTGTTAGCTGCGACGATATGAATCTTCCAAATGCATTCATGCCTGAAACTGTTGGTCCTCGTTCAAGATTCGGGTTGTCTAACAGTCAGATCATTAAACTGGATAGGTTCAATATTTATGACAGATGGGGTAAACAAGTGTTTACTACAACTGACCCTACCAAGCAGTGGGATGGTAACATCAATGGAGAGAAAGCAGCTGTAGGTGTTTATGTATGGGAGGCTGTAGGCTTCTGTAGCTCGGGCAAACTCATACAGAAAACGGGTAACGTCACTCTGATACGGTAACCATGTATCTACAATAAAAGAACTTTAAGAGAGCCAAGCGGCTCTCTTTTTTATTGCACATTGATATGGCTTATTTTTTCATAAACAATCGCAATAGGCAGAAGATTGTCTTATTGTGATACTTAGCCGACATTTGCATCAGTAAATAATTTATAAACAAAAAGAAAAATAGTATGAGTAACAATGGTATGACTGTGGGAAGTAAGTTTCCTGAGTTTAAAAAGATTGCAGCTGTTTCTTTAGAAAAAGGGAAAGAATTTAAAGATATCAGCAATGAAGACATCAATGGTAAGTGGGCGGTAATGTTCTGGTGGCCGAAAGATTTCACATTTATATGTCCTACAGAAATTGCAGAATTTAACAACCATTACTCAGATTTTCAGGATAGAGAAACAGTATTGTTAGGTGCATCTACAGATAGCGAGTTTGTACACCTGGCATGGCGTAAAGATCATGATGATCTTCGTGACCTACGTTTCCCTATGATAGCGGATACTTCAAAAAGCCTTGCAGAAGATCTAGGTATCCTGGAAGCAAATGAAAAAGTAGCTTACCGCGCTACATTCATCATCGACCCTGAAGGAATCGTACGTTGGGTGAACGTTAATGACCTAAGCGTTGGTAGAAATGTAGAAGAGGTTATACGTGTATTAGATGCTCTTCAAACAGACGAACTTTGTCCATGTAACTGGTCAAAAGGTGAAGAGACTTTGACTCAAAAGTTAGAAATGGCTTAATCTTAAACTAAACGTTTGATAAGCTATATAGACATAAAACATCCACTCCTATCATCGGGGTGGATGTTCTTTTTTAAAGCAAATACATAAAAAATGTTGAACGAAACAGCCACAAATATGTTGAACGACTTGGGTATATCAGAACACACCAGCCCTAGTTTAGAGAAGCTATCAACTACTGATAGCAGATACCTGAGAGACTTGAAACTGAATGTTTCAGGTGTCTTGAAAAGTAAGAATTTAACGCCTAAAGAAGCTGCACTACTTGCATTGTCAACTGCAGTGAATGAGAAGAACGATGTGCTGATAAAAGCATTTGAAGAGATGGCAAAAAAGCAGGAAGCTACAGAAGAAGAAATATCTGAAACTCATGCTTGTGCATCTCTACTAAGCTTGAATAACGTGTTCTACCGTTTCAGGCACTTTATGAATGGTAATGAATTTTACAATAATACACCTGCAGGGGTGCGCATGAGCATCATGATGAATCCTGTTATGGGTAAAGAGTTGTTTGAGCTGATGAGTCTTGTTGTATCTGCACTTAATGGTTGTGAGCAATGCGTAAGGTCTCACGAACATTCTGTGAAAGAACAAGGTTCTTCTGAAGCGAAAATATACGATGCTATACGCCTTGGCTCTGTTATTAAGAGCTTATGTGTAACAGTATAAATGCTATGCAATAGGGAAGTATGCGAAGAACGTACTTCCCTTACCCATAGTACTATCTACTTTTACCTTACCACCATGAGCTTCTACTATGACTTTCACATAGCTTAAACCCAGACCAAAGCCTTTTACATCATGTATATTACCTGTATGAGCTCTGTAGAATTTTTCAAAAACACGCTTTTGTGTTTCCTTACTCATCCCAATACCATTATCCTTTATTTTTAGGACAAACATATCTCCTTCATTACCTGTAGATATATCTATCTCTAAGTTGTCTTTAGAGTACTTAATGGCATTATCCAGCAAGTTGAATACTACGTTAGAGAAGTGTACTTCATCTGCCTCTATTCTAAAATGCTCCGCTTCTGTGTGCAATGTTAATTTACCATTTTTGTCCAGTACTTGCAACGTAACGTTGTCTGCTACTTTAGTGATGATCTCGTGAGCATTCAGTTTTTGCAGGTTGAGTTTAATGTCTTGCTTCTCTATTCTGGCAGATTGCAATATCTTCTCTACCTGCTTGTTCATCCGCTTATTCTCATCCTTGATCATCTTACTGTAATACTTGATCTTGTCCGTATCATGTATCACCTTTTCATTGGTAAGTGCATCAATAGCGAGTGATATAGTGGCGAGAGGTGTTTTCAGCTCATGCGTCATGTTATTGATGAAGTCTGATTTGATCTCAGAAAGCTTCTTCTGGTTGAACATAGTGCGCACAGTAAGGTAGAACGCTGATATAATGATGATAGTAAATAAAATTGATGCTGCTATGTACCAGCTCATTTTACTATGCAAGAAGTTTTTATTCTCCTTGGTGTATAAATATAAAGTTTCGTAGTAGGTAGACTCGTCAGAAGGGGTAAGTGGTATCTCTAATATTTCATTTGGCTCACGTCTGTCAAATCCCTGAGATTTGATGATGGGCATCTGGAAGATGTTGGTAATTGAATATTCAAAAGGCTCTTTGATATTATACCGTTTAAGTGCTGAATTGATCGCGATATTTATGTCCTCATCGCTAAGACCTTCAACTGTAAACTTCCTTAACAGAAACTGTCTGGTCTCTTCGTTGATGTAGCCGATAACACCATTGCTCTTCAAGTAAAGCTCATAAACAGATTCCCTTATTTGCGTAATGGCATGCTCCATATCTTGCTCGCGCTGTTGCTGCTTTAGCTCAATAGAGTTATTGATCCACGATACCTGAATGAATATGATACCTAGTACAGATAACGTTATGAGTACAATAATTAAAGGGAATACTTTCTTCATGCACGATAAAATTACATAATGAGTGTCAGCATTTTACGAAAAGAAAAATTTGTTTAACGCCCATTTAACGTATAAATATAAATATAGTTCACCGTTATTTGACCTGAGTTTAACACCTGCCGACAACTATTGTCGTAGTTCTGTGTTATTTTGTGGAATAAATTTTTCGGCTTGGAAAATATTATTGAAGTACAGGAATTGACCAAGAAGTTTAAAAACTTTACAGCAGTAGATGACCTCTCGTTTAGCATACAAAAAGGTGATATCTACGGTTTCCTCGGTCAGAATGGTGCAGGTAAAAGTACAACTATAAGAATGTTGCTAGGGCTTATCCATCCATCATCGGGTAATATACTTATAGGTGGTGAGCGGCTTGATAGTAACAAGAAGAACGCATTGAGCATGATAGGTGCTGTTGTAGAAAGACCTGACCTTTATAAATACCTTTCCGCGTGGGATAACTTGAAAATGTTTGCTAAGCTTAGCAAAAAGCCTATACCTGAAGAGCGTTTACACGAGGTGATCAATATAGTTGGGCTAACAGGTAGAGAGCTGGATAAAGTGAAAACGTACTCTCAGGGTATGAAGCAGCGCTTAGGTATTGCTATTGCTATGGTACACGACCCCGAAGTGTTGATATTAGACGAGCCGTCTAACGGACTCGACCCGCAAGGTATAGCAGAAATGAGAGAGTTGATATGGTCCTTAGGTGCTCAGCATGGTAAGACGGTGCTGGTATCATCTCACCTATTGCATGAGATAGAGCAGATAGCTACTAAGATGATCATTATTCATAAAGGCAAGAAGATAGCTGAAGGTGAGGTGAAGGAACTGCTTAATCCTAACGATACATTGATGGAAGTAGATATATTACCTGACGATAGAATAATCGATAGGCTGAAAGAGAAAGAGTGGGGTGAGTATCTACAACAAAGCAATTCAAACAAATTAATGTTTAAAATGCATCCACGTAAGATGCCTGCACTTAACAGGTTTCTGGTAGAAGAAAAAGTGCATGTGTTACAAATAAGGTCAAGGCACTCGTTGGAATCATACTTTTTATCACTTACAAATCAGGCAGATGCTGAGGCTTGAGTTATTTAAAATATTTAGCAGACCACGTACGTACATCAGTTTTCTGATCATGACGGCTGTGACTTTTATCATTCAGCTGGCTATGTATGTAGATGGTTCTAGTTTTGTATCATTTGCATTACAAGGTGTAGGTGAGCAGTTCGATATTCAGGGTAATATCCTTAACGGCTACCTGATCACCTATTTGGTGCTTCAATCGTTATTAGTACACATTCCTTTATTGGTAGCATTGGTGGCGGGAGATGTGCTGGCCGGTGAAGCTAATATGGGTACATTACGCTTACTTCTAACCAAACCTGTATCTCGCTCGTGGGTAGTTATTACTAAATACATTGCCAGCCTGATATATGCGTTGATGTTATTGATATGGTTAGCTATCGTAGGGCTGGGCTTATCTATGTTGATATTTGGCACAGGAGATCTCATTAACTTAAAGAGTGATTCTTTTGTCATGCTACTAGAGGATGATATACTATGGCGCTATGCAGCCGCGTTTGCTTTTGCGGCATTAGCTATGGCAACTGTAGCAGCATTGTCCGTATTCTTATCAGTATTTGCAGAGAACTCTGTTGGCCCAATAATAGGTACAATGGGTGTGATCGTAGTCTTGACCATTTTTACCAACCTTGAGCTACCCTTGTTCAATGCTGTAAAGCCTTATCTGTTTACTACGCACATGATTGCGTGGAAGGGCTTCTTTGATGCGCCTATACCTTACGATGCTATTACTAACTCAGCTCTTGTGCTGGTAGCATATATAGTCCTGTTCATCACTGCTACAATTATAATTTTCAATAAAAAAGATATTTTATCCTGATGAGGTTGACCAAAGTTTTGATCGGATGTTTGTTAGTCTTACTCACCACCAATACGGTACATGCTCAGCAGGATACTGCAGCAGTATTGTTTGATAAGCTGCGTGCTAAGCTGAATAACGTAGAAGATTATGTGGCAGATGTAAAGGTGAAGATAGATGTGTCTTTTATGAAAGTGCCCGCGCTTACGGGTAAGATGTTTTTCAAAGCGCCGGATAAGATGAAGCTGGAAAGAAATGGAGGGATTTCCATATTGCCTAAGAAGAATATGAGCTTATCGCTCAATAGTATGTTCCCTGTTGGTGATGTTACTGTACTGGATGCAGGTAAGAAAGTGCTGGAAGGTAAAGAGGTGAGGGTGCTTAAAGTAATACCTGATAATGATGCTACTGATATCGTACTCACTAAGATATGGGTAGATGAATCAAGACTATTAGCATTAAGAACAGAGACCACCACAAAAGATAATGGTACGGTGAAAATGAATCTGGAATTCGGAGACTACATCAAGCAGGGATTACCTGATAAGGTTACCGTATTCCTGGACGTTAAAGAGTATAAATTACCCAAGGGTGTGACTATGGACTACGATGTTTCTGATGCAGGACAAGCAAAGCAGCCCGCTACAGAAAAAAGTAAAAAAGGTACTATTGAGATAAAGTATAATAACTATGAGATAAATAAAGGGCTCTCAGATAGCATTTTCGATGAAAATGATTGATTTTTCCCTTTCAAATCTTTTGCAACATCAAGATATTCATTAGTTTTAAGGGTTAATTATTCCTAATTATGAGATATAGCCTATTAATATTATCTGTTTTACTGATTACAGCTTCTTGTACTAAAGTAGAAGTTCCTGACTCAAAGCAGGAGATACTTAAAGATTCAAGATGGCAGGCAAGGAACATGATCGTAACCAGTAAAGTAAAAGCAGATGGCACAACTACTACTGAAAATCAAGTAACTACAACTACTACCTCATTTGACCAAATGCCTGAGTGCAGGAAAGATGATGTATTTGTTTTTAGGGATAATAACTTAGGTGCTCACGTTACAGGAGAGCTTACTTGTACTATCAACGAAACTTCTGAGATACAATTTACATGGGGCATCTTTGAAGATGATACTAAGATGTATATCTATGATGCAAAAGAATTCTTTGGTCAGGATGTAAATGCTGATCTTCTGGAGTTTTATGATGATAAGTTTACTATTCGTTTTTATGAGTATAACGATAAGAGAGCTACATTCCCAGATGTGCCAACATATTGGGTAAGAGATACGACGGAAACCATTATTGAATTTCAAAGGCTATAAGTAGCATGACGATATTTTAACCCATCGGCTACTGTCGGTGGGTTTTTTTATTTGTATAAAGTATTGAATTTGTAGATTTGCAAACCTCGATTAGAATTAAGAATTAATATGATTAAGATCACATTGCCTGATGGCTCGGTTAGAGAATATGAGCAGGGTGTTACAGCTATGGATGTCGCTAAATCTATTAGCGAAGGGCTAGCCAGAAAAGTACTGGCCGCTGAAGTAAATGGTTCTGTTTGGGATGCCGACAGACCAATTAATGAAGATGTAACACTAAAGCTACTGACCTGGGGCGATGATGGAGCAAAGTCTACTTTCTGGCACTCATCAGCACACTTGATGGCTGAAGCGTTAGAGGATCTGTACCCGGGAGTAAGACTAGGTATAGGACCGCCAATTGAAAATGGCTTTTATTATGACATTGATCTTGGTGACAAGACCATTAGTGAAGACGACCTGCCGAAGGTAGAAGCTAAAATGAAGGAGCTGGCTAAAACCAAAAGCACATTTGATAGAAAAGATGTGCCGAAGGCTGATGCTATAAAATATTTTACAGAGAAGAATGACCCTTACAAGCTGGAGTTGATAGAAGGTTTGGAAGATGGTCAGATCACTTTTTATACACAAGGTAACTTTACTGACCTGTGTCGCGGACCACACATCCCTCATACAGGCCATATAAAAGCTATTAAGCTTACAAGCATTGCGGGTGCATACTGGCGTGGTGATGAGAAGAACAAAATGCTTACTCGTATATATGGTATCACCTTCCCTGCTCAAAAAGAGCTGGAAGAATACCTGACATTATTAGAAGAAGCTAAGAAGCGTGACCACCGTAAGCTAGGTAAACAGCTTGGACTGTTTGCTTTCTCTGAGAAAGTAGGTAGTGGTCTGCCTTTATGGTTGCCTAATGGTGCCATGCTTCGCGAGCGCCTGCAACAATTCTTACAAAAGTCTCAGATGGACAGCGGCTACCTACCTGTTGTGACACCACATATAGGTAGTAAGAAGCTATACGAAACTTCGGGACACTGGGAAAAGTATGGAGAAGATAGCTTCCGTCCGATAACTACACCACAAGAAGGGGAAGAGTTCTTGCTAAAACCAATGAACTGTCCGCACCACTGCGAGATATATAAGTCGCAACCAAGATCATATAAAGACCTACCATTAAGGTTGGCAGAGTTTGGTACTGTATATCGTTATGAGCAGTCAGGTGAGTTGCACGGACTAACAAGAGTAAGAGGATTTACTCAGGATGATGCGCACTTGTTCTGTATGCCTGAGCAGGTAAAAGATGAGTTCAAGAAAGTAATAGACCTTGTACTATATGTACTGGCGTCATTAGACTTTCCAGAATTTACTGCGCAGGTATCACTTCGTGATAAAGAGAATAGAGCTAAGTACATAGGCGATGAGAAGAATTGGGAAATAGCTGAAAAAGCGATCATCGAAGCAGCGGAAGAAAAAGGGCTGAACACAGTTATAGAATATGGTGAGGCTGCATTCTATGGGCCTAAGCTGGACTTTATGGTGAGAGATGCACTGGGCAGAAGCTGGCAGCTAGGTACTATACAGGTAGACTATAACTTACCCGAACGCTTTGAGCTGGAATATGTAGATAGCGACAATACTCGTAAGAGGCCTGTAATGATACACCGCGCACCATTTGGTTCTATGGAGCGTTTTATTGCAGTACTACTAGAGCACTGTGGTGGAGATCTGCCATTATGGTTGATGCCGGTACAGGTGAAATTGTTGCCAATTAGTGATAAGTACAACAAATACACTGACGAGGTGTTTAATAAACTAAAAGATGCAGGTATCAGAGCAGAGATAGATGACAGGAGTGAGAAGACAGGTAAGAAGATCAGAGATGCAGAGATAACCAAGATACCATATATGCTTATCCTTGGTGAGAAAGAAGAAGAAGCTGGAACTGTAGCTGTGCGTAAACATAAGGAAGGTGATCAGGGTACAGTAAGTGTAGATGATTTTATTAAAGAAATAAATGATATTGTAAAGCAGCAGATGGAAGGTAAGAAACCAACTACATCGGCATAAATATTTTATATTACTATTATTGCAATAGAATAAGTAAATAAGCTATTTTTGCAAGAATTATTAAAAACCATTAATGCAAAGAAGAGGAAGAAGACCATATAATAGACAAAGACAACAAAAAGAACACCGCACAAATGACGAGATAAATGTAAGAGAAGTACGTGTAGTGGGAGAGGATGTAGAATCTGCGGTTTATCCTATTGCCGAAGCCCTGAAAATGGCGCAAGACAGGGAAGTAGATCTTGTAGAAATATCACCTACAGCAAAACCACCTGTGTGTAGACTTATCGATTATAAAAAGTTCCTTTACGAGAAGAAGAAGAAAGAAAAGGAGCAAAAGGCTAAGTCTAAACAGTCGGAAGTAAAAGAAATACGTTTTACTCCAAATACAGATGATCATGATTTTGACTTCAAAGCAAAACATGCTGAGAAGTTCCTTCAGGATGGTAACAAAGTAAAATGTTACGTTCAGTTCAAGGGTCGTGCTATCATGTTCAAAGATAGAGGAGAGCTGTTACTACTTAAATTTGCAGAGCGTTTAGCAGAGGTAGGTTCCTTAGAATCAATGCCTAAGATGGAAGGTAGGAGAATGATTGCCATCTTTACACCGAAGAAAAAATAAAGTTTTAAATAATATTTTTTTTCTCGATAGCTGTAAATGATAAAAAAATCATAACCTATTTGTAAAAAATAAAAACGTATGCTACATTTGCATTACAAACCTACGATATAACACTGCTTCAAAGCAGTTCTTTATAAAGATGTTTTCATGGTGATAGGGTTTATAGGGGCTGGCCTGTTCTCGGGCCGGCTTTTTTATTTTTTGCCTATCTTACAGTCTCAATTCAGAACCTTATGTTTATCAGACTAGTAAGCATCATTATCTGCTTATCATTATCCTTCAGTTCTTTAGCTCAACCACTATCTGCATACGTTAATATGCAGAATCAAGTTATGGTATGGGATAATGGCTTGATACGGAAGGTAGACTACCTCCAGCCTCTTGAAATGAAAATCGGCCGTTCCGCTATTCCTTACTTGGACAATGCCAGATCATTTAAAATATATTATGGTGGCGGAGTAACTAAAGTGAATGCAGGTTTCACCAACGAGTTCAAGATAAGTGATAACCTTGTAGCCTATAGAAATAACACAGTACTTAATGTATTTGATAAGGGTAAGACCAAACGACTGTCTACTTATTGCGAGCGTTACTATTTAGGTGATAGTATATTATTGTACTTTGATGGTATTCAGAGCCAGTATAACGCCTACTACAATGGTCAGGTATATCCGATAGAAGGTTTCCTTGCTAGTGATGCCCTTGAGGTTGTAAAAGTAACTGATAACATAGCTGCTTATGATAACTATGCAAACCAGTTTAGAATATTCTATAAAGGGAAAATAGTAGAGCAGGAAGATTATGCGGTGAACAGCTTTGAAGTAGGCAGAAGCACTGTTGGTTATATTGACATCAATAGGATGTTCAAGATATTCAGCAAAGGGGAGACCTTTATTATTGAAGAGTTCCCACCAAACTCATATCAGGTAGGGGATAATGTGGTGGCTTTTGTCTCTAATGATGGTTACTTCAAAGTATTCTATGACAATAGTATCGAAAGTATAGGGTTCTTCTCTCCGCAGGAGTATCGTGTTATAGATAACATGGTGGCCTACAGAGACCAGAGCGGCTACTTTAAGGTGTTCTACAAAGGCAAAATATATTCTTTAGAAAGCTACTATCCTGAAAAGTATATAATGCAGTACCATTCAATAGCTTATGTGAATAGAATAGGTATGCTCAGGTTATTCTCAGAGGGTAAGATATACGACGTTACCAACGCTACTACAGAGAACTGGGAGCTAAGCTACGACGTGCTTAAGTATCAGATAGGTAAGAATATGTTCCGTATTTACTATCAGGGAAGAGAGTATACTAACTAAAAGTATCTCCTTACCATTCTTAGGTTGTGCGTGCGCCTTCTTAAGAGTCTGCTAATGATACCTCCTTGGTCTATCTTATCAATAACTACTTTACCACTGGTGTCAGTAGCATGTAATATATGGCTCTTGTCTAGCAGTATACCTACATGGTTGATCCTGCCGTCCTCATTATCAAAAAACGCAAGGTCTCCTCTTTCTGCATGTTGCAGAAAGTCAATTAATTCACCCTCTTCTGCTTGTTGGCTGGCATCGCGAGGCATCTCTTTATTACACAGCTTAAAAGCCATTTGTACTAAACCAGAGCAGTCTATACCAGCTACACTTCTGCCACCCCATAGGTAAGGGCTGTTTAGATAGTGCCTTGCAGATAATACAAATGCATCAGGGGTAAGCTCTATTTTCTTGGTATTCAGCCTTTTGCCTTTGTATTTAGCTTCCTGACCTGCTATAGCTATTCTACCGGCTTTCATGCCGTATAGCTCACTACCCATAGGTATCCATTGGCTACTATCGTCAAATAATAGTACATTATTATCTGTGTACGCGAAGTTCTTAGTAGGTTTTCGGTATTCTTTACGTGTGATGATAGATAGCTGACTCATTTTACACCAGCCTTCATAGCCGTCCCATCCGCAGTATATGTGCGCCCATTCTTTATCGTCTATTTCCAGTATTTCCACTCTTTCGCCGAATAGTAATTGGTTGACCATTTCCGAACTATGTGCCGGAGTAGCACGTACCGGCATTAAAGAGCTGTTGCAAACTGCGTATGATAATATCATTGTTGTAGAACTACCTGTATTACAATGGCAATATTACAAGTTATTATCTATTTACACAGCCTAAATACTCGTTTCTCTTACCGAAATCTTTTCTTAATTTAGCCAGCTAATTCACGCCATGCCATATTAGGTTTATAGATATGTGGAAAGGCTTTTGAAGATGGATCATTTGAATAGATTTAAAGTATCACAGAATTATGGAGTCAACAACGATTATCGCTGTTGCCGTTGTAGCGGTAGTAGCGATCCTTATAGGTATATTTTTAGGTAAAGCAATATTTGCAAAGAACACACAACAACAAGTAGACGAAGCTGAAAAACAAGCACAGAAAATAACACAAGACGCAAAAGAGCATGCCGAGACCATTAAGGAAAAGAAAATTTTAGAAGCTAAAGAACACTTCTTACAAAAGAAAAGCGAATTTGAAGATGAAGTAGGCAAGAGGAACAAGAAACTATCAGACCTTGAGAACCGCGTTAAGCAACAACAACAAAGTGTTAACGATAAAAACTCTAGCTTACAGAAACAAATTAATGAGTACAACCAGTTAAAATCTAACCTTGATAAGCAACTTGAGGTTGTCAACATCAAGCGTACAGAGCTGGAAAAACATCAGGAAGAGCATATCAAGCGTCTTGAGAAAGTAGCCTCTCTTTCAGCAGAAGAAGCCAAAGCAGAGCTAATGGAAGCAGTTAAGAGCGAAGCTCGTACCAATGCCATGGCTCACGTGAAGGAGATCATGGAAGAGGCGAAGCAGAATGCTACTAAAGAGGCTAAGAAAATTGTCATCCAAACTATACAGCGTACAGCTGCTGAGCAGACAATTGAGAACTCAATTACAGTATTCAATCTGGAGACGGACGAGATCAAAGGTCAGATCATCGGGCGTGAGGGTAGAAACATTAGAGCTATTGAAGCTGCTACAGGTGTAGATCTTATAATTGATGATACTCCTGAGGCTATCATACTCAGCTGTTTCGACCCACTACGCAGAGAGGTGGCTCGCTTGTCATTACAACGCCTTGTACAGGATGGACGTATCCACCCGGCACGTATTGAAGAGGTAGTAGAAAAGACTCGCCGTCAGCTGGATGAGCAGGTAAGAGAGATTGGTGAGCGTACAGTTATTGAGCTAGGTGTACATGGTCTGCATAAAGATCTGGTACGTATGGTTGGTCGTATGCGTTTCCGTTCATCATATGGTCAGAACCTTCTGATGCACTCTAAAGAAACTGCTAACCTGTGTGCTACTATGGCAGCAGAGTTAGGTTTGGGTCAAAAAGTGGTGAAGCTTGCTAAAAGAGCTGGTCTACTACATGATATAGGTAAAGTTCCGGAGGAAGAATCAGAACTAAGCCACGCATTACTTGGTGCTAAGCTAGCTGAGAAATGCGGAGAGCATGCAGCGGTTATCAATGCTATAGGTGCTCACCACGATGAGATGGAGATGACTTACATCATTTCACCTATCGTACAGGCGTGTGATGCTATGAGTGGTGCTCGTCCTGGTGCTCGTCGTGAGATCATGCAGAGCTACTTACAGCGTATCAAAGATCTTGAGTCTCTTGCTATGACCTACGAAGGTGTAGAAAAAGCTTACGCTATACAGGCAGGTCGTGAGCTACGTGTATTAGTAGAAGCAGATAAAGTAACTGATGAAAAAAGTGATCAGTTGTCTTTTGAGATAGCAGATAAAATTCAAAAAGAAATGCAGTATCCTGGTCAGATAAAAGTGACTGTGATACGTGAGCTTCGCGCTGTGAACATTGCACGATAATTGCACTAAATAATACTTCAATAGAAGCCCTGCTCATTAGCAGGGCTTTTTGTTTGTTAATAGTGCTGTAATAAGCATTAATACTAAACTAATGGAGTTGTCAACTGTTATACTAGTACATTAAAGCCAACGTCATGAGTGCCAAACATGTAGTAATACTCGGTGCAGGCTTCGCAGGTTTGCAGGTTGCCAGAAGAATCGCTAATACGGACTATGATGTTACACTAATAGACAGGTTTAACTTTCACCAGTTTCAGCCTTTATTCTATGAGGTAGCTACAGCCAGACTAGAGCCCAGTTCCATATCATTTCCACTGCGTAAGGTCTTTCAGGGTAAGAAGAATGTGCGTATACGTATAGAAGAAGTAGAGTCTGTAGATACAGCTCAGAACATAGTGCATATCAAGAATGATGAATCATTTGCTTATGACTATCTGATAATAGCTACCGGGTGTACGTCTAACTATTTCGGTAATAAGAATATAGAGCGTTATGCTTATCCGATGAAGTCCACCCCGGAGGCTATTGCATTACGAAACAGGATACTCTTGAACTTTGAGCATGCACTAAATGCAACTCCTGATGAGTTGGAAAAGATAATGAACATAGTGATAGTAGGTGCAGGACCTACAGGAGTGGAGCTTGCTGGTGCATTAGTAGAGATGAAAAAAAATGTATTGCCAAGAGATTATCCTAACATGGATTTTTCTAAGCTGAACATATATCTTATAGAAGGTACTGCTCATACATTGAATGCTATGAGTGATAAGTCTAAAGAAGCATCTGAGGAGTATCTGGAACGCATGGGCGTGAATATATGGCTGAACACTTTCGTGGATGACTATGATGGTAATACTGTGGTGATGAAAGATGGACGTAGCATCAATACTCAAAATCTGGTATGGGCTGCAGGTGTAACAGGGAATGTGCCGAAAGGAGTTTCTGAAAAAGTGATAGTACGTGGCAACAGGATAAAGGTAGATGAATATAACTGTGTAGCAGGTACTAACAATGTATTTGCTATAGGTGACATATCCTATATGGAAACCGAAGACTGGCCAAAGGGACACCCGCAGTTAGCTAACGTCGCTATTAATCAGGCTAAGAATATGGCCAAGAATCTGAAACTAATACTTAAGGATAGGCCGATGAATAAGTTTACCTATAAAAACCCCGGCACAATGGCTACTATAGGTAAAAGAAAGGCTGTCGTAGATCTTCCGTTCGTTAGTTTTAAGGGCTTTTTTGCGTGGTTATTCTGGATGTTCTTACACCTGATGCTAATTGTAAGTGTAAAGAACAGACTATTCATTTTTATCAATTGGGCTATCAGCTACTTTACTGACGATACAACGCTTAGGTTGATATTACTACCTACTAAAAAGCAAATAGAGTTGGTGGAAGAAGAGGAAATGATAGATGCTTAGTCATTAGCTGATATATGCTTCATCAACATTCTCTTCGCAATTGGAAGCATTGTTTCTTGTATAGGAATATAGATAGGGGAAGCAATGCAGTATACTGCCGGGTTCGGAAGTGTCTTTATCGTACGAATGATATCTGATTTTATTTGCTCGTAAGTATTAGTGATAGTTTTCTTCCAGCTGTTTATATAGTTGATACGAAGACTCTTGTATCGCTCGCTGTCATGCTCAAAAAGGCTGATGTTATAGTTATACACAAATACGTCTTTATTACTGCCTTGCTTTAGCATTATGTAGCCTTCATTCTTATATAAAGGCACTATGCCTATAGGCTCTATGTTTAGTTGTTGCTCTATCTGTTCATATATCTCTGTACCATTTGATATGGTCGACTTCATTTCCTTAATTGCATAATTCGTGATATGCTCCAACTCTTGCATGATATCATCATCCTGCAACATCTCTTTGTATATGAGTTTAACTTTCTCCAGGTTTACCTTGCTGAGCTCTTTGGGAAAACTGCTTTGTAATAACTGCTTATGCTCTTTAAACTTTAGTAAGTTTTGGTAGTGAAAAATAACGTCACCAAGAGGTGGGTACAGCTTACTATCGTTGAAGTGCTTATTTACATCTTGCAGGTAAGCAAGTAGTCTGTATTTCTGCAGCTCAAAATCTATCCTTCCATCCAAAAACCAAGTTTCACTTAATGGCATACACAAACATATTTGGTTACCTTAATTTACGGAAAAACCTATTGTGTAGCAATTTTTTATAACATTTTTACAATACCATGTAGTACTATAAATATGTGGTTTGAAGCTTGATAGGGTTAGAAAGAGTGAGTGATATTGGGCACCTTTCTGCAATAGCGTACAGTCTGTTTTTTTGTTTGTCATCCAGCTCCCCGAATAGCTCTAGTGTTTTTTTGATATTACTGCAACCTTTCTCTCTGTCGTATTCATAGTCTACTGTTACTTCAACTCTTTCAAGAGGCCACTCTTTCCTATCAGCATACATACGTAAGGTGATACATACACACGATGCCAGGGCAGAGGCTAACAGTTCTCCTGGTTTTAGCCCCATGTTCTGTCCACCTGCTTCTTCAGGTTCATCTGCAACTATAGAGTTGCCGTTAGGTGATTTTATTTTAGTAATATATTTATCCTTACCTATAGTGGATACTATTTGTGATGCCATAGTTGCTAGTATTGTACTATAAATCTAAGCAATGGTTTTAATAAGCTTACGTTAATAAATAAAATTGATAAGCAGAGTAATACCGTTTCTAGGTTGCACAATTATATTTAGTTTTACATCGTTATGAGATATACTAAGCAATTTATTACACTACTATCTGCAATACTTATATCAGCAACTGCCAGCGCTCAGAGAGGAGCAATAGAAATAGGCGTTGGTGCGGGTGTTAGTACCAATGGTAATCCGTCATCTAATATGGCGTATACAGGTAATAAGGGCACACTGAATTATTCAGGTTTGCTTAATGGTATGTACAATGTGCACAGGAGTATATCCGTTGGCTTAGAGTTGAGAGCTTTAGAATTATCCAGAGTATCAGAAGATTCAGTGTATAATACCTACCTGAAAACACAAATAGGTGGAGACGACAAAAGGTTTGTCTATTCAAAAATGATGGTGTCTGCTTGTGCTGTAGGTAATGGTAAGCTTAACATCATGAGAGGTTATTTATATGGTGGATTAGCAGCAGGTTATGGCTTCTCCAGACACGATTCTAAGACCAGAGGTAATAATGAATCTTATCGTGCGCCTGACGGTGGTAGTGGTTTTGTGTGGGGGCTACAGGGTGGCTTTACTTATGGTATATCACCAGCTGTAGGCTTGAACCTTGAAGCAGCATTAAGAAATTATAACCTAAACTATGATGCAGGCGCTCCTGAGATATATCCTTATACAGATCTTAAATATAACATTACTGCATATACAATAACTGCAGGAATTAAGGTAAGGATCATGCCTAAGTATAAAGCACAAAATGATATACCTGCATTCAGAGGTAAGGGCAGAAGTCTATCTATCCCAAGACCTAGAGGCAGACGAAGAAGATAAGCTTAGTTTATCTTCTCTTGTTTACCTACTCTGTTTACTACAAACAATAGTATCAGTCCTGTGATAACTAGTACTGTTGATATGATCTCTGCTTGTGTAGGATGCATAAAGCCAAGGTCGTACTTGAAGTTGACTCTTATTTTTTCTACAAAGAACCTTTCGAGACCATTCATTATCAGGTATACACCAAATAACTGTAGCGGGAACTTTAGCTTTGTTCTTAAGAACCATAGTATACCAAAGAGTATCATACAGGTAAAGAACTCATATATTGGGGTAGGGAATACACTTACCGGTAATACAGCACAATAGTTACCTGTACAGCCTGATATAAGTACCCCTTCATGATTCACATTATGTGCATAGTTCATGCCATATACCCAGTCAGGCAGCCAGCTTGGTGCAGGTGCATATATATGAGGTATTGTGGTAAGGTCAGTATAATATCTGCCTACATTCTCTACCACATTCTGAAACTCTGATGCAGCCGCAGCACGTAATGCTCCGTTAGGCTCTGTGATATATGCGCTGTTGAATATCCCCCAGTCTCCATCTCCTGCAAAGTGACAACCAAGTCTGCCCAGTCCATAAGCTAGTATCAGACCAGGAGCCGCAGCGTCGCATACGTGTTTGAATGTAAGGTTATGCTTTCTGCAATAGAAATATAGTGATACGGTAGCCACTATCAATCCTCCGTAGAAGGTTAAACCCGAGGAAGAGAATAAACTACCTATAGGGTCTGCTAAGAACTGTTCCCATGTTTCCAGCGCGTTGAATATTTTGGCGCCTGCCATACCTGCAATCGCAGCTATCAGTAGTATTTCCAATACACGTTGATGAGGGTGAGTAGTGATCTTCTGTACTTTAGGTTCAGGCAACTCTTGCTTCTTCTTCTCGCTGTACTTCATGTACCCTATGATTGCAGCACCTGCAAGACCTATTATGAAGTTACCTTGTGTAGAGAATACATATCCTAACGGGTCCGGGGCCACTTGCTCTACATTGCCGAATATGCCACCTACTTTAAAGCCTAGTAGAAAACCTGAAACGACAGCCCATATCAGTTCGCCCATAGTAGCAGGTTTGCCTATTGTGACTTCTGATATACTTGGGAATATAAGACCTTGCTCTTCTTTTCTTTTCAGCTCTTGAGCCATGGTCCAGGCAGCTGCCATAAATGCCATAGCCACAAAAAAGCCGAATGTCTTAAATATGCTTAGCCATTCGGGCATATCTGCACCGGTAAGGCTCTCTAGTAAATATTCGAAATCAGGATACATAAATCGGCTGTAAAGCTAATAAAGTTGAGCTTTTGTGCAGGATATAATATTCTGCTTTAAGAATAGCTTAACGCACCTATATCTGTTCTATTATCTTCAGGGAGTGTTTTATCATCTGTTCTATAGCACGTTCTGCATTAGATGATGTGCTATTATCAGCCCTATTCGCTACAACGGTACTTATAGACACACAATGATGCCCTAATACTTTTGAAAGACCGTATAGTGCAGCTGTCTCCATCTCGTAGTTCAATGCTTGCATATCCCTGCTGGAAAAAGTGCTGATGGCATCTGATAAATACCTGTTGGTTATTGGTGCACGTAAGACTCTTCCCTGAGGACCATAAAAGCCCGGGCAGGTTATGGTAATGCCACTGTGATAATCAGCTGTAAAGTGCTTCCTAAGGCTAATAGCGCCTTCAAATATGTAGGGTTTAATAACATTGCCTTCTAGTCTGCTATGTTGCATAAAAGCATCTAGTATATATCGCTCATCGGCATTGTTCTCATACTGATAAAAGTGCATAAGGTTGTCCAGCCCTATGCTATATGCTGAAACTATCATGCTATCTACCAGTATGTTTCGTTGTAAAGAACCACATGTGCCCAGCCTGATGATAGAAAGAGTCCTGTGTTCTGGATTTACCGTTCTTGTTTCAAAGTTGATATTAGCCAGAGCGTCCAGCTCATTCATTACGATATCTATATTGTCAGGTCCTATTCCTGTGCTAAGTACAGTAACATGCTTTTTGCCCAGATACCCGGTATGGCATACAAATTCTCTGTTTTTTGCTTTATGAGTGACCTTATCAAAGTATTGGCTCACTTTTGATACTCTGTCAGGGTCGCCAACGGTAATAACAGTGTCTGCCAGATGCTTTGGTTGTATGCCTAAATGGTAAACTTCTCCCTTATCTGTTATGAGCAACTCTGAAGCTTCTATTTTGTGTGTGTGAAGACGCTCCATATTTTTTTCTTAGCACTTGTAAAGAAACGATTTTTTGCTACATTTGCAATCCCTGAAAGGGTCACGTGGCCGAGTGGCTAGGCAGAGGTCTGCAAAACCTTGTACAGCGGTTCGAATCCGCTCGTGACCTCAGAAGTAAAAGCTCACAATATATTGTGAGCTTTTTTATTGTTGTAAAAAATAAAAAGCCCCGATTTATCGGGGCTTTTACTTAAATGCTTATTTGAATTATCTGGCCATCTGGCTGAACATTTCAAGTTTTTTCTGAAGCTCTTCAGCCGTCTTAGGATCACCATATTGTTTGGCTGTGTTAGATAATATGCTGATGATAGAAAGATCTCTCTGAAGATCTCCTGTCATACTTTCTCTAGCCTCCTCAGGTAAAGACATCATATAGGCAACATCATCAGATGCATTTTGAGTTAGCTTCATAGCCAGCTTTTTACCTGTTTCTTTATCACCTATTCTATAGTAGCCTAATGCCATATAGTATGCTGTAGCATCATAATGGTAAGCGTCTTCTGATATGCCTTTCAGTACTTTGTCAAGTACCTCTTTACCTTTTTCGTTCTTACCTCTTCCTGCAAACTCCATAGCTATACGAGCAGAGTTGATACGGTAAGCAGCAAACATAATGCGGTTCTTCTCATCGAAGTATACATCATTACGGTCAGCATTACCCCAATCGTACTGATTAACGAACAGGTCGTAGCTCTTATCAACATTGATGCTTCCCATCTCACCAGGTATTGGTGGCTCTACGTTCTCTGCTTTATAAGGCAGTAGTCTATAAACAACACCTTCAAGCCTCATGTAGTCGTTCATGCCTGCATAATTATCACCAGGTAGACCCCCACTGAAGTATATCGGTCTTTCCCAGCCTTCGCTAGCTATACCAGCTATAATGTTCAATGTTCCCAGATCATCTTTGTATGCGATGTCTTTAGGGAAAGTGAACTTAACCTCTGTATTGATCCTCGCAGTGTCTTTTGCTGCAACAAGACCCTTAGCAACAAGTTCTTCTTTGCTTAAAGATGGTATAAAGAAGTTCTTACTAGGAAGGAAGTTCTCTCTGCTACCGTCAGACATTTGAACTTTTGCATCAGGGTTGTCTGATATAATGAACTTACAAACCTCGTTCAGGTTAAAGTATCTATCTGATGGTATATTCGGAGATTCTATATAACGCATATAGTTGCGCCTGTCTCCTACAAAGTGTTCTTTCTCCCATATCATTGGTACAGGCATCGCATCGTTTATACGGTGATTCAATTGTTCAATGTACCAATCTATACCTAACAAGCTCATGTTGATGATACGTACATCTTTACGTACACCTTCTACCTCTTGTAAGTACCATAGCGGGTAAGTATCGTTATCACCAAAGGTGAATAGTATTGCATTCTTCTCACAAGAGTTCAGCACGTTGGATGCAGATGCATGTGCCAGATATTTTTTAGAACGATCGTGATCATCCCAGTTCTCTTTGGCCATAAGCACAGGCACGGCTATTAAACTTAAAGCAATAGCCAGGTATATACCTCCTGAACCTTTCACTACTTTTTGCAGCCATTGGTTAAGCATGATAACTCCTAAACCTATCCATACAGCATAAGCATAGGTAGAACCCGCAAATGCATAGTCACGCTCACGTGGTTGCAATGGTGGCATATTCAGATATATAGCCGTTGCAATACCAGTGAAGAAGAATAGTACCAATACTGTAAATGCATCTCTTGCATTATTGTTGAACTGGAATACCAAGCCCATGATACCTAGTATAAATGGTAGCATGTAGTACTGGTTGCGTGCAGGGTTATCTTTATAACCATCTGCCATTTTATCAAAGTCACCTAGTCCGCGAGCTTTATCAATGAATTTAATACCAGTTATCCAGTTACCGTTTTTAGGTTCTGTTTGTCCTTCAAAGTCATTTTGTCTACCGGAGTAGTTCCACATGAAGTATCTCCACCACATCCAGTCTATTTGATATTTGAAGAAGAACCTGAAGTTATCTCCACTAGTAGGGGCTTCGTTATCTGCAAGACCCAAGAAGTTCTTATAATATCTAATATGCCCAGGGTCGTTATAATCCCATATTCTCGGGAAGAAGCGTTTATCTGCATTGTCAAATACAGGCTCTAGTTTATCACCTACTTCTTCATAATGGTCTTTACCATCTTTGGTAGAGCGTACATATCTTTTGCCTTTCAGGTCATATTTAATAGGACGCTTGTCAAAGTCCGGTCCGAATAATAGTGGTTGAGAACCAAACTGCTCACGCTGGATATATGATACAAGGCTGATAGCGTTATCAGGGTTAGTCATATCTACAGGTGTATCAGCACGAGAACGTATCATTGGTGCTAAATAACTGGTGAACCCAATCACTATGAATACAAGGCATAGCATACCTGTGTGTGCAAGGTACCAGCCTTTACGCTTCATAAATATTACAGCCCATACAAGTACAGCTATAAGTAATATTATAAATACAAATCCACCTGTATCGAATGGCATACCGAAGCTATTCACAAACATCAGATCAAGCTTAGATGCTATAATTGGTAGTCCCTGTAGTACACCAAATTGTACTAAACCTAGTAATGCACAACCAATAAGGAATGCTATGATAGTGCCGTTTCTGGTCGGCTCATAACGTCTGAAGTAGTACACCATAGTTAGTGCAGGTATCGCAAGTAAGTTCAGTAAGTGTATACCTACAGATAGCCCCATCAGGTAAGCTATAAGAAGTAGCCATCTGTCAGCATGTGGCTCATCGGCTACATGTTCCCATTTCAATATAGCCCAGAATACTAGTGCTGTAAAGAATGATGATGTTGCGTATACCTCTGCCTCAACAGCTGAAAACCAGAATGTATCAGAGAATGTATAAGCTAATGCTCCAACTAGACCGGCACCCATTATCAGTGCTATCTGGTTTTTATTAGGTTCTTCGCTTCTACCCACCATCAGCCTTCTGGCAAAGTGAGTAATAGTCCAGAAAAGGAATAAGATTGTCAAACCACTGGCTATAGCCGACCATGCGTTGATGAACATGGCTACATTTTCAAGGTTTGATCCGGCTAGTAAACCAAACATGCGCTGGATCATCATAAATAAAGGTGCACCCGGAGAGTGACCTACCTCTATTTTATATGCGCATGATATAAACTCACCACAGTCCCAAAAGCTTACAGTGGGTTCCATGGTTACCAGATATACAATAGTGGCTATAAGCCCTGCACTTAACCCTACAAGGTTATTGACTTTACGAAAATTCATGAACAGTTATTTGACAGGCAACAAAAATAGAAAAATACACGCATGGTCATAATGGCTACCCATGAATTAACATATTTATGGGTATATATTGCTTGTAGTTAAATGTGTTTGGCTCTACAGCAATAGGTGGTTAAGGTTTTTCAGCCTTTCGGGTGCTATGATCTGCGCCAGTTGTACATCAGGCAAGCTTTTTAGCTGATCGGCTATTATTTCGCACTGTAATTCAGCGTCCTGGCTTTTTATCAACCATAGATAATCCAGCTGTTTGATCTCTGGTAGTAGCGATTTTTTATGACTTTTTAGCTTATACAGCAAGTGCTCACAACTACTTACACTCTCACAATATTGGTACATGCTGAAAAAGTGCTTCTCCTCTTTTGACGGCGCATACTCTACATCAGAGTCGGGGTCTCTAACAAATTCAAAGTCGAGCAGATTATTGATGGTCCAGCAAAACTTATGTGCAGGTAGAGAGCTGACAATACCTATCATAGCAGTATCGGAGAAGAAACCATCCTGAACTGCACCCATATCCAGCTTTAGTATCTGCTTGTTTGCCATAGGAATACAAAGACAATATTAATTAATGTTGTTTGCACTCTCAGCCAGTGGGGAAAAGAATTGAGTATTATTTCGCTTTTTTTATTAAAAAAATCTCATGGTATTATACTTTTGTCGGGTAATACTAAATACAAGTTATGGTAGATGTATTGTTGGGTTTGCAATGGGGCGACGAAGGTAAAGGTAAGATAGTTGACTATTTAGCAGCTAATTATGACATAATCGCAAGGTTTCAGGGAGGTCCTAATGCCGGGCATACCTTATATATAGATGGTGAGAAAGTAGTACTTCATACTATCCCGTCAGGTGTGTTTCAGCCACACTGCCTTAACCTTATAGGTAATGGGGTAGTGATAGACCCTGTAACACTAAAGAAAGAGATTGAAGAAATAGAAAGGTTGCAGCCTGATATTCTATCAAGATTGTTCATCTCTCAGAGAGCACACTTGATCACTCCATCTCACAGAGCTTTGGATGCAGCATCAGAAGCAGCAAAAGGAAAAGAGAAGATAGGTTCTACGCTAAAAGGCATTGGCCCTACTTACATGGATAAAACCGGTCGTAACGGGCTGCGTGTGGGAGACATCATGAATGAAGATCACTTCCATGGTAAGTATGGTAAGCTAAAGGATAAGCATGGCGAACTTCTGGCTCAATATGACCATAAGGTAGACACTACAGAGTGGGAAAAAGAGTTTCAGGAGGCAGTGAAGTTCCTTAGAAACTTGAATATAATTAATGCAGAATACTGGTTGGATAACCATATGAAAGCAGGTAAGAAAATACTTGCCGAAGGTGCTCAAGGTAGTATGCTGGATATAGATTTCGGTACCTATCCATTTGTTACATCTTCTAATACTATAGCGGCAGGTGTATGTAATGGTCTTGGTGTTGCTCCGTCTGTTGTAGGTGATGTATATGGTATTACTAAAGCTTACTGTACCAGGGTGGGTAGCGGACCGTTCCCTACTGAACTGCACGATGATACTGGCGAAGACTTGCGTAAAGCAGGTAATGAGTTTGGTGCTACCACAGGCAGACCGCGTCGTTGTGGTTGGATAGATCTTGTAGCACTACGTTATGCAGTAATGCTAAGTGGTGTTACCAAACTAATAGTAACTAAAACAGATGTGCTGGATAGCTTTAGCCCGCTAAAGGCGGCAACAGCATATTCAATAAATGGTACAGAGCATACAGAAATGCCGTATGACTTGTGTAGCATAGAGGTAGCCCCCTTATATAAGGAATTTAAGGGTTGGGAGAAGCCAATAAATGAGTGTAATACTTACGAAGAAACACCTGAGTCTTTCAAGCAATATTGCGACTTTTTGGAGGAATATTTACAAACTAAAATCGCGTATATTTCTAACGGTACAGGGCGTGACCAACTACTAAAAAAATAGCAGTAAAAAATTCTTTTTTTATTCAAAAAAAAGCTCAATTTTGGTCATTGGAATTACTACTTATTTAAATAGCAAATGCTATGACAACAACAATTGAAAAAAGAACAACTACTAAACTAACTAACAACAGAAGCTTCTCTGCTATAATTGCGCAGGCAAAAGCTAGTGACGATTTTGATGATGACGATGAGGATGATGATGACGATTTTGACGATGAAGATCTAGGGGATGATGATATAGATTTTGATGAAGAGTTTGATATGCCAAAACCTAAAAAAGGTACTGGTGGAAAGAAATCAAAAGACGATGATGATTTTGAATTCGACGAAGATTTTGATGATCTGAACTTCGACGATGATGACTACGATGATGATGATGATTTCTAAGTAAAAACTGAATAAGTATTGCTGAGAAAAAAAGGCACATATAATATTGCCAAAGAGCAAGTACAAGAAATAAAATATAAAATGCTGAACTGGTCAAAACAGTTCGGCATTTTTCTTTATTTGGATAGTAACGATTATGCTAATCAATATAGTCGATACGAATGTATGCTGGGAGTAAGTGATAGCAAGCTCACTATCAATTCTTGGGATGAGCTGGTAAACCATACTACTCAAAACAAAGATTGGGTGCTAGGGCATATCGCTTATGACCATAAGAATAGCCTGGAGTCTAAGTTGTCTTCACAACATCCTGCAGGCATAGGCTTTCAAGACCTATCGTTCTTTGTTCCGGAGATAGTTTGTTATATAGCCAGCGGAGATACTCAATTACAGATAGAGTCTGCAAACCTTCCTCCTGATGAAGTATTTAATGCAATAAAAGCTGTTGAATGTAAAGATGTTGCTTTGCCTCAACTAACATTTGAGTTGCGAGATACAAAAGAAAACTATTTGTCAAAGATCAACACGCTGAGAGGTCATATAAAAAAAGGAGACTGTTACGAAATAAATTATTGTGTTGAAGGCTATGCGGAAAATGCAGAGATAAATACGTTGTCAGTATTTAATCAACTCAACAGCTTTTCTAAAGCACCATTTGCAGCATACTATCGTCTTGATGATAAGTACATGATGTCTGCCTCTCCTGAAAGGTATTTATATAAGCGTGGAGATCAGGTAATGTCTCAACCTATAAAAGGAACCATCAAGCGCGGAGCTGATAAAGAACAAGATGTCGCGTTGGTACAGCAACTAAAAAATAGTACTAAAGACAAAGCTGAGAATGTAATGATCACCGACTTAGTGAGGAATGATCTGGCACGTTGTTGTGAAACAGGAAGTATAAAAGTAGATGAGCTATTCGGTATCTATACTTTTCCTCAGGTACACCAGATGATATCGACTGTTAGCGGTACATTAGAAGATAGTGGCAACTATTTAGATAGTATTAGGTATTCTTTCCCTATGGGGAGCATGACAGGGGCGCCAAAGATGAAGGTGATGGAGTTGATAGAACAGTACGAAGAGGCAAAGCGAGAATTATTCTCAGGAACGGTTGGGTATATTAACCCTGATGGTGACTTCGACTTCAATGTGATCATTCGTAGTTTGTTCTATAACCAATCCTCAAAATATCTAAGCTATCAGGCTGGTGGGGCTATTACTTATGATAGCGATGCGGAAGAAGAATGGAATGAAATGAGGTTGAAAGCATGGGCACTGGAAAAGATATTTTCTAAGGATTAGTGTTGTCCTGCTTGTAAGATGTATTTCTAAAACATCTTTATATATCTTAGTTCTGCTATTTACATCCAATGCCAGAAGCTAACAAGACAAAGACTCCTGTATATCTTACTTATTTAGACTCAGTACGTGGTATTGCAGCTACATTAGTGGTTATCTATCATTTTGTCAATTGGAGGTATGCAGACAGGCTTTCTGCTAAGCTAACCTCGATTATATTCAACGGCTCAGACGCCGTAGCATTCTTCTTCGTTTTGAGTGGGTTTGTATTGTCTTATAAATACATTGTACTCAAGCATAAGCTGGATATAGGTAAGTTTTACATTAACAGGTTCTTCAGACTATGGCCTGCATTTTTTGTAACGGTTATTATTAATATGCTATATCAGAGGCGTGCTGAGTTGAGTTGGGAGAACTTACCCAGAATGTTCTTTACCAATGACTTTCTCTTTTGGGAAGAGGCTCTACTTATCCGTCCGGCCACAGGCTACTACACACCGGGATGGACGTTAGTGATAGAACTCCTGATGTCTATGTTCATTCCTTTTGCTATAGTTATAGCACACAAGAATAAGAAGTTGGTATTATGGGTAACTGCATACTTTATGTTCTTGGGTAATAGCCTTGCACTATGGACTACGTTTATACCACACTTTATGTATGGGGTGCTAGTCGCTACATTCTTCATGCCTATAGTCACCAGTGAGCAAACTAAAAACTGGATATATAAGTACCGCTGGCCATTGTTCATAGTTGGATTTATATTGTTCTCTATGAGGCATATTGAGAAGATTCACTCACTCGGTTCTTTTTATGATAACGTCATTTATGAGTATTTAGGGTATGAAGCTTCTTTCTTTACCGGTTTTGGCGCATTTATATTGTTGGTACTCATCATGAGTAGTAGTAAAGTGAAAAAGGTATTAGAGCATAGAATATTGAAGTTTATTGGAAGGATATCTTATGGTATATACTTGATGCATTGGCTGATAGTCACCTATATATTCGTTAACTGGGATAGATTGATAGGTTACTTCCCTAATGTTAAGATCGCCTTTTTTGTGCTGCTCATCGCATGTATTGCAATAACCTATGTATTGGCTACACTTACGTATTACTTCATTGAAGTACCGCTTATCAGGTGGGGCAAGAAGCTTACAAGCAGGATGAAGCCTACTATCGTTGTAGAGCCATGATATTAGCTTATTTTCTGCTATAAAAGTATATAATGATGTAGCGTTGTTTTTTTTAAAGAGGAGTAGTATATTCACAGTATAATGAAGAAAGCAATATTAATCTCAGGTATATTAACCGTTACGGTAGCTATGCTACAGTCTTGTGGTCCTAATCGTAAACTACCTCGTCCGCAAAGACACCCAACACCTCCTAAGAAATTTGTAATGCACCAGGCACCTGCACAGCAGGCTACGCTTGTTTCAGTTGCAGGGTAGCCCTTCAATTGATATAGCAGGCTATTACATTCTTTTCTTGCAAGGATTATGTTCTTGTGTGTATATTTAACCTATGCTTTTTAGGTTAATATCAATCATCGTTTTCGTTAGTATTTCTTTAGGTGTTCATGCACAAAAGCTCACTGTGCCTTTTGAACAGTCTAAAGGTGCACGTGTTGCACAATACAGTCTTCTACTTGACACATATGTAGGTTTAGCCGCATCTAGCAATAAGCTGAAGCTAGAGTCTGTTGGTCCTACTGATTCAGACTATCCCTTGTCTGTAATGTATTATTCAGGAGATGGTAACTTCAATACAGAAGTATGGAAGAGTAGTGGTAAGATCAGAATTTTGATCAATAATGGTATCCATCCCGGTGAATATGACGGTATAGATGCCAGTATGCTATTGTTAAAAGACATAGTTAATGGTAAAGTAAAAGTACCGGAGAATGTTGTACTAGCTATAATACCTTCCTTCAATATTTATGGTACTATCAACCTGAGAAAGCATAGCAGAGCTAACCAAAACGGACCGTTAGTAACAGGCTTCAGAGGAAATGGCCAGAACCTGGATCTGAACAGAGATTTTATAAAGATGGATGCTTACAATACCCAAACCATGGTGAAATTGTTCCATGATCTTGATCCTGATATACTACTGGATAATCACGTAAGTAACGGTGCCGACTATCAGCATATAATGACATTATTAAGTACACAGCATAGCAAGCTTGGTGGACCAATGGGTAAATACCTGAAACAAAAGTTTGAGCCAAGGGTATATACGAGTATGAAAAAAGAAGGTTATGATCTGGTGCCTTATGTGAATGTGTGGGGTACTACTCCTGATAATGGTTGGCAAGCATTTTCAGAGACGTCACGTTTCTTTAGTGGCTATGCTGCCCTATTTAATACTTATGCTTTTGTGGCAGAGACGCACATGCTCAAGCCTTATGTAGACAGGGTAGATGCTACTTACGAGCTGATGGTGAGCATGATAAATATAGCATCGGAGATATCTAATGATATAAGAGCTACCAGAAAGCAACAAAGAGACTGGATAGCAGGAGCAACATCGCTTGCTATAGACTGGGAAGTTGATTCCACTCAAAATACTATGATAGACTTTAAAGGCTATGCATCTGGTACAAAACCCAGCCAGATATCCGGTAAACCTAGATTGTATTATGACAGGGATAAGCCATACATCAAGCAAGTTCCATTTTACGACTATTATAAACCATCACAAACAGCGGATGTGCCCAAGGCATATGTTGTATTGCATGGCTGGCATAATGTCATAGACAGGCTTAAGATGAATGGTGTTGAGGTGAGGAAACTACAGCGTGATTCTCTAATAGATGCAGATGTTACTTATATAGAAGATTACCAAACGGTGAAAAGCCCTTATGAAGGACACTACCTGCACAGTAATGTGAGAACAAGGGTAGAGTCTCAAAAGGTATTTCTAAGAAAGGGTGACTATATCATATCTACTGATCAGCCTGCAAAAAGGTACATAGTAGAGACGCTAGAACCTACTGCGCCTGACGCATTTTTTGCATGGGGTTTCTTTGATGCTGTACTGCAAAAGAAAGAGCACTACAGCGCCTACGTATTTGAAGATCTTGCCGCAGAAATGCTGGAAAAAGATGCAGACCTAAAAGTAGCTTTTGAAGGACAAAAGCAGGATGTACCTGACTTTGAGAATGATGGCGACGCGCAACTGAACTTTATCTATATGAGCTCAGACTATCACGAGCCTGAGCATATGCGCTATCCCGTGTTCAGATTAAAGTAGCTTATCTATAGCAGCTGCCAGCTTACGGTCTTTTTCTGTCACTACATCACCTTCGTCATGAGTGTTCAGGTGTATTTCTACCTTATTCCATACATTCTCCCATCTTGGGTGGTGCTGATGTTGCTCTGCAATCATGGCTACTCTTGTCATAAAGGCAAATGCCTCTGAGAAATTCTTAAATTCAAAGCTTCTGTACAGTTCGTTATTTTCTTCTTTCCAGCTCATATAATTACGTTTACTGAGGTAACACTATTAATCTTCTTTTGTTGGAAACCACACAGGTTCTTCATTATCCCAATCGCCATTGTAGTTGATGGTCAACTCCTCATCTGCTTCTATATCTCTTATGGTCTTTATGCTCATGGTCTGCTGTTCATAGTCCATATAGTGTTCGCAGTTAGAATGCTGTGAATGGTTGTATACGGATATGTAGCCTTGTGCCATACAGCACATCTTTTTGCCATCGGGCTGCCATTCAAAAATATAGTCGTGCAGCAATGTTTGGTCTAGCAGCTTCCGTTCGTCTGCCGTCATCACTATAACAGGTGATACTTCTATTATAGTGCCTTCAGGAATGAATGTTCTGGTAAACATACCTCGCCCTTTAGCAGAAGTCTCAGCAATAAAGAGTGCCTGATGTATCATGTTTGAATATAAAAAAACTCCCCCGCAAAAGCAGGGGAGTCTATTATGAACTTTTAACTCTGTATACTCTATAGTTGGTTGTCGGTATGCTCAAGAGCAGATATGTCTGCATTACGTTGAGCTAATATACCTTGTTTACCTTCTTCTTTAGATACTATTTCAACCTTCACTTTCGCAAGACCTTTGTAGTGGTAGCCTAATCTCTTAGCACATACACTAGCCATGTCGATCAATCTAGGATTTTTCTTATTCATCCTATCATTGATCCTTACATATAGGTATTTCCCGTTATCAAGGTTAGTTACCTTAACATAAGTGTTCAGTTTAAGGCTGTTACTTGCTGCAGTAAACTTGTCATTACTGAATATTTCGCCTGTAGATGTTTGACGACCAACAAACTTATCGTGGTAGTAGCTGGCAATGCCTTTTGCTACCGGTTCGTTCGTGATCTCTCTACCGTTGATAATAGTTATATCATCAGTACTGTGCACATCTTGTGCAAATGATACGTGTGATGCTACAACTAATAATAAACATGTAATAATTCCTTTCATACTCACATTTTATTGTTTGCGTTGCAAAGATAGTGCAAGTTTTCTTAATGGGTGTTAAACTGCGTTAACACCCACTTATAGTTCTGTTAAAAGCTAGTAGCGTTTATTGCTGCTTTTTGAGCGTTCGCGACGCTTATATGGCTTATTATCAGATCGTTGTGAAGGTCCGCCTCTGCGAGGGCCTCTGCTTCCACCACCTCTGTTTCCGCCTCTATTGCCACCGCGGCTTTGCTCTGCTTCTTCTATACGTACTTTACGGCCTTTGTGCTTCTTCTGGCTCATAGCAGCTATGATAAATTCTGCTGCTGTTTGCGGTACATTGAAGAAGCTACTTAGCTCACGCACAGTAATTCTGCGAATAACATTGCTCTCAATATCTGTTGCTTCTGTAACGAATTTGATAAGCTTTTCAGGAGAAGTGATACCGTCTTTTTCACCCATGTTCATGAACAGGCGAACACTACCATCACCACCTCTTGAGTTATCGCTATCATATCCGGCATTCAGATCTTCAGCTTCATCGTAAGAGTCCATAGTATCTTTCAACTGCAACCAGATAAGTCTGCGGATCAGTTCATCTTTATCCATATCCTCGAAACGTTCGTGAATGGTAGATAAGTAAACTTTTGCAAAATCATCTTTTGGTTGAGCAGTTTCTATTTGCTCTAAATGATAGAATAATCTTTTTCTTACCACCTCAGCACCATCAGGTATATCACTTCTGTGGAAGCGAGACTTAACGATGCGCTCTATCTGACGGATGCCTGATATCTGCTTAGGAGATACTATAGACATACATATACCAGACTTACCTGCACGTGCAGTACGACCACTACGGTGTGTGTACACCTCAGGATCATCAGGTATCTCATAGTTGATGACGTGAGATATATCGTTTACATCAATACCTCTTGCCGCAACATCTGTTGCTACGATAGCCTGTAAGGTTTTGTTTTTGAAACGCTCCATTACTTTAGAACGCATCTTCTGGTCCATGTCTCCATGTAGCGGACTTACATGATAGCCCTGGCGCATTAGCTTTTCAGCTACTTCCTGAGCATCATTTTTAGTACGGGTGAATATGATACCATATATGCCTGGTGTAAAGTCCAGTAGTCTTTGTAGCGTAGCAAAACGGTTGAAGTGCTGCGTTACATAATATTGGTGATCAATATTTTCATTAGTAGTATTCTCTGCTGCTACAGCAAATTCTTCCCACTGCTTCATGAATGTTTTAGCTATACGGCGAACATCGTTCGACATAGTAGCAGAGAACAACCATGTAAATTCACGTTGTGGAGTAGACTTAAGAATGAACTCAATGTCTTCACGAAAACCCATGTTCAACATCTCATCTGCTTCGTCCAGTACCACATACTGTACTTCGTCCAGAGATATTGCCTTGCGCTCCAACAGGTCTATAAGCCTGCCGGGTGTGGCTACAACTACTTGCGAGCCACGTTTCAAGTCACGTATCTGTCCACCTATGGGCACACCACCATATACTGCGGTTGTTCGTAAACCACGCATATTTTGCCCGTACTTTTGAAATTCCGACTCAATCTGCATACACAATTCACGTGTAGGACTGAGCACCAAGGCCTGCACCTTTTTCTGTGCGACGTCGATGTTGTGCAGTAGCGGAAGTCCGAAAGCGGCAGTTTTACCGGTACCCGTCTGTGCGAGACCGATGATATCTTTTGGTTGAGATAACAGGTAAGGGATAACCTTTTCCTGAATTGGCGTCGGGGTTTCAAACCCCATTTCCGATACGGCACTTGTCAATTCTTCTCTAAGTGAGAAGTCTTTGAATGTTACCATTTAATAAAGAACTTAAATTTATGAAGGCGCAAAGGTACGGGTAATAATCGGTTTAACACTCAATTATTATTATTTAACATTATAGAACAATAAAGCGCCTTTATTGCAAGGCGCTTCAGTTATCATAGGTTGCTCCGGCCGGTCAGGCTTAGATTTATCTTTACCAGTTCTTTTACCATTCCAACTTTTTTAGAGCGTAGTTGATGACAACTATGTCTAATATCTTAATAATCATCTGTATATCATACGTGATATAGTAGTAATGATAGTGTCTTGACCGTTATTCTACAGTCTTATTACAAACTAGTTGGAGGATGCGGCTTTGTCGTGTAAAACAACAAAGCCTGCTACTAGCAGGCTTTGTTAAATCGATTATTTTAATAAAAGGATTACCAAACTTGTGCGCGTAAGCTATCAGGACGCCACATGTTGTCTCCTTCTTTTATATCAAATGCTTGGTAGAATTCAGGCATGTTGCTCAAAGGACCATTAGTTCTCCATTCTACAGGAGAGTGTGGGTCAGTAATGATGCGGTTAGCTAACTCTTCATCGCGAGTATTAGCGCGCCATACCTGCGCCCAGCTAAGGAAGAAACGTTGGTTTGGAGTAAGTCCATCTATTTTCTCGCCTTTTTTAGCTTGTTCTGTTTTTTGGAATGCTTCATAAGCTATAGCAAGACCACCAAGGTCAGCAAGGTTCTCACCAAGAGTAAGCTCACCGTTCACGTGTACTGTATCAAGTACAGTATAGTTGTTGAACTGATCTACAACTACACCTGTTTTTTCATTAAAACGTTTTTCATCTTCTTCAGTCCACCAGTTTTTAAGGTTACCATCAGCAGCGTATTTACTACCCTGATCGTCAAATCCATGAGTCATCTCATGCCCGATAACACCACCTATACCACCGTAGTTAACAGCATCATCAGCATTAACATCGAAGAATGGGAAGGCAAGTATACCTGCAGGGAAAACGATCTCGTTGAATGCTGGGTTATAATAAGCATTTACTGTTGGCGGTGTCATGAACCATTCTGTTCTGTCAACTGGTTTGCCCAGTTTGCTTACCATAAAGTCATAATCAAACTTAGAAGACTCAAATACGTTGTGTACATAGTTATCAGGTACAACATCCAGCTTTGAGTAATCACGCCATTTGTCAGGGTAGCCAATTTTCTTAACGAATGTATTCAGCTTAGCTATAGCTTTTTGCTTAGTAGCGTCAGACATCCAGTCCAAACGCATGATACGATCTTGGTAAGTTTCCTGTAAGTTATTTACCATGTTCAGCATACGCTCTTTAGCTTCAGGAGAGAAGTGCTTGTCTACATACATCTTTCCTAATAGTTCGCCCACACTGCCATCTACTACATATAGTACACGCTTCCATCTTGGTTTTTGCGCTTCTTGTCCCCGTACCACTTTACCATAAAAGTCAAAGCGTGCGTCATCAAAGTTGCTGCTTAGGTAAGGAGCCATATCATTTACTACATGGAACTTCAGGTATTTCTTCCAGCTCTCTACAGGAGTATTTTTGATTTGCTTGTCTACTTCTTTAAAGAACTTAGGCATACCCACGATGATAGAATCTTCACCGGTAACTTTCATATCAGCCATCATAGACTTCCAGTCGATAGAAGGTGTTGTTTTGCTGAATTGGTCTACACCAAATTTGTTGTATACTTTATACGGGTCGCGCATCTCAGTACGAGTCATAGACGCACCTGCAAGCTTTTCTTCTAGTGCATATACTTTAGCGGCATCTTCTGCTGCGTTTTCAGAGCCCATCATTTCAAACAGTTTGACTTGATACTCTTTATATGCATTACGTATCTTCTCAGAACGTTCGTCTTTATTGAAGTAATAATCACGATCAGGCATACCAAGACCGCCCTGATACATCTGGCAGATCATCTTAGTTACATCCTTATCATCAGGAGAGATGTAGAAACCAAATACCTGAGATAAACCTTCAGTACGTAGTTGAGCTACCTCTTTAAGTACACCTTGTGCATCCTGTATATTGTCTATACGTGCCAGCTTATCATTAAGTGGTGTAAGTCCTGCTTCTTCGATCTTAGCAGAGTCCATACCACTTTTATAGAAATCACCAACTTTTTGCTCGGCAGTGCCTTGCTTACCATTAGCAGCTGCAGCCTCATCCAATAAGTTGTGTACGTTGTTCAGATTGTTTTCACGCAGTAGGTCAAAGCTTCCCCATCTTGTTTCAGATTCAGGGATATCATTATTCTTTAACCATGTGCCATTCGCATACATGAAAAAGTTCTCACCCGGACTAACGGTGGTATCCATGTTTGCAAGATCAAGAGCTTTGAAATCGTTGGCATTCTCAGGTTGTTTTTCCTGACATGATGCTAATAAAGCAACAGCAACGACTGCGGACATACTTTTTATTATCCTCATTATAAAAATTTTAGAATGTCAAAGGTACAAAAGCAGTATAGTATTTATAAAAAATAAATATGCATATGTGGGGTGAAAAAACGGGGTATAATTAAGCTGTGCGCTTTAGTTCGCGCCTTACACGCTTTACTTCATATATACCGGGGAAGTAGTATTTCTTTCTGGTGCCTACTTCTTTGCAAAGGCTGCGGGTGCGTAGCTGCTCTAGCTTTTCAAACACGCGACCATCATCTATCTGGAACCAGTGCCCGACAGCAAGGTCGGTCATCAGCATGTAACCCTCTTTCTTGTTACGGTCATACTTGTATAGTGCACGGTATAGGTTATGGTCTGTGCAAGTGCTGGCAGCAGGGTTTTGCATGTACTTAATTAGTGCAGCTTCTACATCTTTAGGAAAGATGTCTTTACCAACAAAAGGCATCAACATATGCCTGAACTGAGTTTTCCACTCTTTACCATGTGCCGCCGCCTTTCTGCCAAACTGATCGTGAGTGACCATGTGGGCCAGTTCATGCACTAGTGTTATCAAAAAGTTATACGGATTCAGATTGACATTTACCGTTACTCTGTGATACGGATCATCTTTAGTCGGTTCTCTATAATCGCCCAGTACAGTTTTTCTGTCTCTGGTAAGTGTAAGGTGTATGGTATAGTCTTTGAAATACGGTGCTACCATGTGGAAGGTATCCGCAGGTAAAAAGTGTTGTAGTTGGTATAGCGATGTTTCTTTCTTACTCATGTTTACTACTCTGCCTCGCTATTTTAGAAGATAGCCATGTTTCTATACCAGAGTACACAGCATATATACCAAATAATACAAATAGAGTCGGTTTGTGCACATCAGGTTTATTCACCATGGCGTATATCACTATAGATATCATGCACACAAATAGCTTTAAAAATGATGAAGCGTACACGCCTCTTACAAAAGCATCAGGCTTGCTGGTCATCTGTTTTGTAACCAAGTAGTGTGATACTACAGATAATACAGCCATGATCACATTACCCCACATCATAACAACAAAGTTGTATTCAGGAGCTACAGACCTTAAGGCAAAGAATATACCACTTAGTACTACAAAAACAGATAAGATGGCTATGATAAAACTTCTCTTCATTTTTTAGGCTTGTTGAACGCTTTGATCAGTTGCCAAAGCGATATCCCCAATGCTATCAGCGGCAATATTATGATGAATATAGGAATTTTCCATCCGGTTTTTTCATCAAGTTTATATCCTGCATATACACCTAGCCCAAGTGTGACCATCATCTGTGTAGCAAGGCCGATATAGCGGTAGGTGTCCTTATTGCTGTTATAACCTGCCATGCATTATTTTTTAGACTGATCGTTGTCCTTCTTTACTCCTCTGGCAGCTTGTTTCATCAGCTCTTTAGATTCTGGCAGCAGGCTGTTGATCTCTTCTCTCTTGGTTCTTTTCAGGTCTAGTCGGGTGGTGTCTAACGGATCTTTAAGATTGCCTGTGATAACACCTATGATATTCTGTTGATATTCTTCCTGTGCTGCTACAAGGTCAGACAATGAGTCAACACGCTGTTTTAGCTTCACTACCTCAGAGCGGCTTTGCCCGCCTGCATACCCTGGTATATAGTATCTTACAGGGGTGAGAGTGATGATAGTAACCGTTAGTATGGCCACTAGTACGAATAAAGAACATAGTAGTATATATAGCTTGCGCATGGTAAGTCTGTAAGAAGCTACTTCTTCCAAAGACTCTTCATCTACAAATACAACTCTATATATGTTATTGAGTTGCCTGAAAAAACTCTTTTCCTGTTCCTTCTTTTCCTGCATGATACTAATGAGGCTGCAAGTTACATTATTAGCCAGTAAGGTAGTGTACGTATGTTAATTTTAGGTCATGCTTAACAGTATTATAGTAGGTTGCATTCTCTTAATTCTGAGCTTTTTAGCTATTTTTGGTGCTGTTGCCTCTCTATATATCCGTGGTTATCGTCAGGCAGTAAAATATTTTGTTGCGGAATTAGTTATATATAGTAGGTTCGCAATGAGTTTTAAAATCTATTCTACTTAATATCAGGCACTTAATAATATATATATTATTGGTATTGGCAGGTATATCCCTGACACCAAAGTTGCATGCCCAAACAAATGCAGATAGTGCTCGTATTGCTCGCCAGAGAATTATTGATTCTACTCGTGATGCACAAAAGAAGTATTATGACAGTTTGCGCGTAGCACGCCAGAAAAAACTGGATTCTACACGTGAGGCACAGAAGAGATATTACGATAGCATGAAGGTAGCACGCCAGCAAAAGCTGGACTCTACCCGTAAAGCACAGCAGCGCTACAACGATAGTATGCGCATTGCTCGTGAACGTAAACTGGATTCTACACGTAAGGCTCAAAAAAGGTATAACGATAGTGTGCAACTGGCACGAAAGCAAAGGATTGATTCTACCCGCGAGGCACAGAAACGTTACTACGATAGTTTGAGGGTCGTGCGGCAGGCAAGGTTGGATAGTATTAAAGCCGAACGAAAACGGGTGTCTGATAGTCTTGCTGTAATACGGGAATACCGCAGTAGTGATCGTTACAAAGATAGCGTAGCTGCTATAAGGCAAGCCAGGCTAGACTCTATACAGACTGCCAGAACAAAGCGGTTAGACAGCATGCGAGCCGAGCGAAAACGGTATACTGATAGTATAGTAGCTGTGCGAAAGGCTTATGTTGATAGTATCAAGGCTGTACAAAAGCGACGGTCTGATAGTCTTGCTGTAATACGGGAATATCGCAGTAGTGATCGCTATAAAGATAGTGTGGCTGTAGTGCGGAAGATGCGGCTGGATAGTATTAAAGCCGTCAGGACCGCCTATTATGATAGTATTAAAAAAGAACGACAGCGGGTTAATGATAGTATAGCAGCAGATAGAAAAGCATATACGGATAGTATAGTAGCTGAACGAAAGGCTTATGTTGATAGCTTGAAGGAGGTCAGGCAGATACGGTCGGATAGTTTAGCTAAGCTGAAAGAGAAGCGGGAGAAAGAGCGAAAGGTACGGGAGAAGAATAGAGAGGAGAAGGCTCAGCTGGCACTAGAGCTCAAAATCAAAAAGAAGCGGGAAGCCTGGAGCAATGAGAAAATGCTGAAAAAGCGATGGTCGATAACACGGCGGGCTTTCCAGAATACATTTACACGGTACAACTACTACTTCAATGCTGACCAGAAGATGGATGAAGCGTTGGAGAATATGCAGCGGTTCCGGCAAGAGAACTACGACTCCTTACTGGCACTATATCCTTTCGACCCCGACAGGGACTCGTCAGTGTTAGCGTCTGATATGGATAGTATCATCCAGAAAGCGTCCGTAGGTATACAAATACATGACCCACGTACTAAGTGGGGCGACGACCTTTATTTGTTATTGGGTCAGGCATACTATTATAAAGGTGATTACCAAAATGCCAGTGATGCATTTAAGTATGTGGTAAGCCTGCGTGATAAGCGTAAAAAGAAGAAAAGAAATAATAACAGACGATCTTCAAGAAGCTCTAACTCCATTGTAGAGGAAGAGAAAAGTGGTATTGCCGGATTGTTGCAGCACAGGTCTGTACATAATGAGGCAATACTTTGGTTGGCGCGTACCTACACGGAACAGCATCAGGAAGGTGATGCAGAGTCTGTGCTTGACCTCATAGAGGCAGATCCTAATTTCTCAGGTTCGCTGGAAGGTAGACTCGCTTTAGAAAAATCATACATAAGGCTCAGCCAAAAAGATTATAGAGGTGCAGTAGATGAGTTGTCTATTGTCTCTCAAGATAAAGGCTTACCTGACTGGATAAGAATGCGTGCTGCATACATTAATGGTCAGCTGTTGTATAGATATGGTTTCTATGATTCTGCAGCAGAAAGCTTTGATAGAGTTTTAGCCCTACATCCTAAAATAGAAATGGACTTCTACACTCGTAAGAAGATAGCTTCGAGTTTGATGGAGTCTGGCAATAATCAGGAAGATGCGATAGCGTTG
The DNA here is from genome assembly GCA_964531655.1 of uncultured Flavipsychrobacter sp. Lineage (GTDB taxonomy): Bacteria > Bacteroidota > Bacteroidia > Chitinophagales > Chitinophagaceae > UBA5543. Next base: position 299,283 of record CAZHDM010000002.1, on the reverse strand, counting down.
CTAGAGGATATACTGAAAGATGGTAAGTATCGTAATTACTACGAACAAGTATACTATCTACTCGGTAGATTAGCCGCTAGCGGCAAAAACTATGCTGATGCAGAGCAATACTTGCAAGAAGGTATCAATTCCAGCAATACTACCTCAGAACAAAAGGCACAATCTTATGCAACATTAGGTGATGTGTACTATGTACAGCGTTTGTATGAGTATGCGAAGTCTGCATATGATAGTGCATCTGTTTTGGCAAACGAAGCACCTGACAATGAGTTGATGCGTACGGCTATTCGCCGTAGTGCAACATTAGGTAGTCTTACAGAGCCGTTAAATGTCATCAGCACCAACGATAGTTTACTAGCTCTTGCTGCACTTAGCGAGAAAGAGCAAAGACAGAGAGTGCGTAAATATATTAAGGCTGAAGAAGACCGTATAGCAGATAGTATTTTCCAGGCACAGAATGCGGGTGTAAATGCAGCTCTAAGAAATAGTGGCGGACGTAATAGGAAGAATAATTACGCTAACTGGTATTTTACCAACCCTGCATTGATGCAGAAAGGGTATAATGCGTTTAAGCAGAAGTGGGGCAACAGGCCGTTAGAAGATAACTGGCGTAGAAGTGCAACAGGAGGCTTTGCGGATAATGATGGTCAAGAAGATGCTGGAAGTACAGGTAACTATGGCATACCAACAGAAGAAACTTTGTTAGCAGCTATCCCTAATGATCCTCAAAGGCAGAAAGAGATGTTGCTGGAGATAGAGGAAGCATATATGGATGCAGCAGATGCTTATGTGAAGAAGTTGGAAGACTATCCTCCGGGTACAGCAACTCTAGATACCTTGAATATTAGATTCCCGAATCATAGCTCGAAGGCAGAAGAGTTATACTTGCGCTATATAATAGCATTACGCCAAAATCAGCTGGATAAAGCTCAAGAGTATAGCAATCAGCTTACACGTGAGTATGGCGATACTGAATGGGCTAAGCTGGTAAAACCTACAGAAGATGGTGCGGGTGTGAAACAAAATAACACTGGTGTTGTAGCATTCTATGATGAAACATATAGTGCGCTCTTGGCAGAAGAATATCAGGTGTCTCTACGTAAATCAACTGAGGGTCAGCAGTTGTATTCTGTGCCAGTGTACGAAAGCAGGTTCATGATAGTGCAGGCAATATCATTGGCTAAATTGGAGCAATACGGTAAAGCAGATTCAGTATTATCTGTATTCATGCAAGAGCATACAGACCCTAATGACTCTTTGAGAAGATGGGCTGAGGCAACTATATCCTATGTAGCTAAGCAGCGTGAAATGGCTGCCCGCTTAAAGCAAATGCAGGCAAGTGCTAATAAGGATACGACCAGTGCAGATACTACAGGTGGTAATGTTGCTACTGTAGGTAGTGGTGGAACTAATACTAATGCTAATATACCAACAGCATATAAGTATGATGCGCAGGAAGCACACTATGTGATCATCAGCTTTCCTAAGATGGAGACACGAGCAAGAGGTTTGAGAGCAGCAGTAGATGATTTCAATAAATTCAAGTTCGGATCGTTGAACTTAAGCTCTGATATAAAAATGCTCACCAGCTACCAGGGGGTGGTATCGTCGGGTACGTTCAGGAATAAAAACCAGGCACTCATATATATGAACTCACTGAAGAAAACGAAACAGATATTCAGTGAATATGCTAATAATGAGTACCAGCTGATGATGATCTCAGAGTCTAACTATCAGAAGCTTTTAAAGGATAAAGACTTTAATAACTATTCTCAGTTCTACCGCTCTAAGTATTAATTCTTTCTGCTGAATAAATATGTCTGCTTAAAAATCTTTTATAGCTCTTTGCTATCCTTATTTTGTAATTTAGAGATAACGTAGTCGTATGGAGTCAAAGATTGCCAAAATATATCATCATAGTGAGGATGATGAGAAGAAGTTAATTCTCAGAGAGTACAGGTCGTTACTTCGTGTTTTAAAAGATAGACTTAAAAAAGGTGACAGGCCGAGGGTTCGTCGTGCTTTTGAAATAGCTGCTGATGCGCACAAGGATATGCGTCGCAAGTCGGGAGAGCCTTACATATTGCACCCGATAGCTGTAGCAAGAATAGTAGTTGAAGAGATCGGTATGGGGGTGACCTCTGCCATCTGCGCTTTACTCCACGATGTGGTAGAAGACACAGAGATAACACTTGAAGATATAGAGTCTGAATTTGGAGCTAACTATGCCAAGATCATAGATGGGCTTACCAAAATATCTAATGTAGTAGACCTGAAATCTAATACTACAGAACAGGCTGAGAATTTCAGAAAGATATTATTAACACTTGCAGAAGATCCACGTGTTATCTTAATAAAGTTGTCTGACAGGTTGCACAATATGCGCACGCTTGATAGTATGAAGCGTGAAAAGCAGTTGAAGATAGCTTCTGAGACCACTTTTATTTATGCGCCTTTAGCACATAGGCTAGGGCTTTATGAGTTGAAGTCAGAGCTTGAAGATCTCTCTTTGAAGTATACGCAGCCTGATGTGTATGAAGAGATCATGCAGGGGCTTAAGGAAACTAAGCGTGAGCGTACTAAGTATATCAATGAGTTCAGTAAACCTATCAAGGAAGCACTCAAGAAAGAGGAATTCAACTTTGAGATATACGGTAGGCCTAAGTCCGTACACTCTATATATAATAAGATCCGTACCAAGCATGTGGCTTTTGAAGAAGTGTATGATCTTTTTGCCATTAGAATAATACTAGATTCTCCACCTGATAAGAAAAGTGAGAAAGCAGACTGCTGGAGAGCATACTCTATAGTGACTAACTTCTACCGTCCTAGCCCGGATAGGTTAAGAGATTGGTTGAGCGTGCCGAAAGGCAATGGTTATGAAGCGCTACACACTACTGTAATGGGCCCTGGCGGTAGGTGGGTAGAGGTACAGATCCGTACCAAACGCATGAATGAGATCGCCGAAAAAGGCGTAGCTGCACACTGGAAATATAAAGAAGGTAAAAACGACGACACTCAAAGTAAGCTGGACAGCTGGCTGGAACATCTGAGAGATGTGTTGAGTAACCCTGATACAGATACGCTTGATTTTTTACAGGACTTCAAACTGGATCTGTTTACCGAAGAGATATATGTATACTCTCCTAAAGGGGATATGCTGGTACTGCCAAAAGGAGCTACAGCGCTAGACTTTGCATTTGATATTCACTCTGAGTTAGGAGCACGGTGTATTGGTGCAAAGGTCAACTATCGCTTAGTGCCTATCAGTCATCAACTGAAGACGGGTGATCAGGTAGAGATCATTACGTCTCAAAAGCAAAAGCCATCAGAAGCATGGCTACAGTTTGTAACTACAGGTAAGGCTAAATCAAGAATAAAATATTATCTCAAAGAAGAGAAGAGAAGAATTGCAGAAGAGGGTAAAGAAATATTACACCGCAAGCTGAAGCACATGGGGGTATCTCCTTCTCAGCAAAATCTGCATGAGCTTACTACTTATTATAAGAAGTCATCACCACTAGATGTGTATTATGGTATTGCTGTAGGTAGTATTGATATTAAAGAATTACGCTCATTTACAGTGCATGGAGATAAACTATCTCAGCCTGTAAAAGAGGTAGAGCTGGATACCAAAGATCTAATATCAGAGAAGGAAGTGCATGATAGCTCATCATCAAAAGATGCAGAGCTGATCATATTTGGTGAAAGCTCGGATAAGATATTGTACAAGCTGGCACAGTGTTGCCAACCTATACCTGGTGATGATGTATTTGGCTTTATAACAACAGGTGAAGGTTTAAAGATACACCGCACCGATTGCCCTAATGCACAACGCCTTTTGGCAAACCATGGTCACAGAGTAGTGAAGACCAAGTGGGCTAAGAATAAAGAGATATCCTTCCTTACTGGTGTAAGGCTAATAGGTCTGGATGACGTAGGGGTAATACAAGATATTACAAACGTTATCTCTCAAGACCTGAAGATGAATATGCGCTCTATAAGTGTGGATTCTCACGATGGTATTTTTGATGGTACTATCATGGTGTATGTGCATGATAAGAAGGAGTTAGAAGGACTGAGCAGAAAACTATTAGCATTAAAGAGTATCAATAAAGTAATCAGATTAAAAGCAGAAGAGGAAACGAATAAGTAATGCAAGTAAAGAAGAGTACAAAAGACTTATATCAATTATATAAAGAAAAGACACAGCAAGCAGCAGACCTTAATTATGCATCCGCAGTGTTAGGTTGGGATCAGGAAGTATTCATGCCACCCAAAGGTTATGCTTACAGAGGAAGACAACTGGCTACATTAGCATCATTAGCTCATGATATGATGGTGAGTGAAGAATATGGTAATATTCTGAAAGATCTTTTCGACAAAAGTGACCTTGATGATACACAAGCTGCAAATATCAGGTTGAGCTTAGAAGACTACGAGAAGAATAAAAAGCTTCCGTCAGCATTCATCACAAAACTTACAGAACAAACCAGTGCCAGTCATAGCTCATGGATAGCTGCAAGAAAAGCTAATGATTTTAGTAAGTATAGTGCAGAGCTACAGAAGATGATAGCACTGAAAATCCAGCAGGCAGACTATTTAGGTTACGAGCAACACCCTTATAATGCCTTAATGGATGATTATGAAAAAGGGGCTACGGTCAGTATGCTGGATCCTGTGTTTAATGAAGTGAAAGAGAAGCTGCCTGAACTATTAAGTCGTATACAAAATGCTAAGCAAGTAGATAATAGTTTTCTACATAAACACTATTCAAAGGACGGTCAGTGGGATTTTTCTATTGAAGTGTTGAAGAGCATAGGCTATGATTTTGAATCAGGTAGACAAGATATATCAGAGCATCCTTTCACAACATCATTTGCCGCTGAAGATGTGCGTGTAACAACGCGTGTTGATGAGAACGATTTTGCATCATTGCTATGGAGTAGTATACATGAGGGTGGGCATGCTCTGTATGAACAGGGTCTGCCGACAGATCAGTATGGCTTGCCATTAGGAGATGCTGCGTCTTTATCTGTTCACGAATCGCAGTCTAGGTTGTGGGAGAATTGTGTAGGTAGGGGTATGCATTTTTGGCAACATTTTTACCCTGTACTGCAAAAGCAGTTTCCTGAGCAGTTAAGCGAAGTGCAGCTTATGGACTTCTACAAAGGAATGAATAAAGTAGAACCTTCACTAGTAAGAACGGAGTCTGATGAGTTGACTTATCATTTCCATGTAATGATTCGTTATGAGATAGAAAAAGCACTTATTAGCAAAGAACTTTCGCCTGCAGATGTGGCCACAGCATGGAATGATTACTACAAGAAATACTTAGGTGTTACACCACCTGATGATAAGCAAGGCGTGTTGCAGGATGTGCATTGGGCTCATGGTAGCTTTGGTTACTTCCCTACGTACTCGTTAGGTAGTTTTTACGCAGCGCAATACTATGAGCAAGCTAAGCAAGATATTAATGATCTAGAAAGTAAAATAGCATCAGGGAATTCATCAGAGCTACTACAATGGTTAAGGACTAATATTCACCAATATGGTAGAAGATATACTTCTGAAGAACTCTGTAACAAGGTAACAGGTTCTGGCTTAAGCTTCTCAGCATTTATGAAGTATGCTACTACCAAGTTTGAGCGGGTATACGATATGTAGTAACTATGAGTGGGGAAGTAAGCATATATCAAGAGCAAATGACCGCTGAAGAGATCAGCTTTCTTGCCCAAAAAGACGAACAGGAAACAAAGAACTTCTTTAAAGTCATGAGCATATTTATGGTCATATGCTTTATCCTTCCTTTTATCGTAGCATGGTTCCGTGCATTAGATGGTGCTGAAAATCCATTCTCATGGGTGTATTATTTTCTGGGAGTATTATATCTACTATGCTTTTTAGCCTTGTGTGCTTACCTGGCATACAGACGTAGCCTGCTGAAAATAAAAAGAGATATCAAAGAGAATACAAAAACGGTAGAACGTACTACCATCAAGCGGAAGCAATACATGCCGCATAATAAAACCTATTACTTCTTTCTGGAGTCTTCTAATAAGCTGAGTATAGAAGTGACTGCTGACGACTATGAGCGTATGAGAAAAGGCGATGAGCTAAGCATAGAATATTCTACTTATGCAAAATTCTATTTCGGGTATTTTTAACTTTGCAGTATGATCAGGGTAGGAAAAGTAGTAGCTGCACATGGTTTACAGGGTGCCGTAGTACTCAAGCATATTGTTGATAACAGTAAATGGCTGGAAAAAGAAATGCCGCTGTTTCTTGAGCTGCAGAAGAAGAGCTATATACCATATTTCGTTGAGGATTTTACCGTAAATAACGAAGAAGAGTACATTGTACAGCTGGATGATGTAGAAGGTGTAGATGCTGCTAAGAGGCTAATAGGTAAGCATGTATATGCTGAAGAAGATCAACTGAGTAAAAGCAAGTCAGATAGTCCGTTATTATGGATCGGCTTCAACCTTGTAGATAAGACAAAAGGTGGTCTTGGTGTGCTGGAAGACGTGATGCAAGCCGGACAAAACTGGATAGGACAGATAACGGTAAACGGTAAAGAGGTCCTTATCCCCTTGGCTCCTGAAATGATACTGGATGTAAATATGAAAAATAAGTTCATCAGGATGGACTTGCCCGAGGGGCTTATAGAGGTTTACTTGGAAGGTTAATAGCTCACCTTATTTGTTTTACTTTTGCACGACCAATGAGAATAGATGTAATAACAGTAGTGCCAATGTTGCTGGAAAGCCCTTTCAGTCATTCTATTATGAAGAGGGCTCAGTCTAAAGGTTTGCTTGAGGTAGAGGTACATAACTTGCGAGATCACACGCCTTATAAGCAGGCTCAGGTAGATGACTACCAGTTTGGCGGAGGTGCGGGAATGGTTATGATGCCGGAGCCATTAGCGATACTGATAGAGAAGCTCCAGGCAGAGCGCAAGTATGATGAGGTCATTTATATGACTCCTGACGGTGGTACATTTCAGCAGAAAACAGCTAATATGCTGTCTATGAAAGAGAATCTGATGATCATATGTGGGCATTATAAAGGTATTGATGAGCGCATACGGGAGCATTTTGTGACGATGGAGCTATCAATTGGAGACTATGTGCTGAGTGGGGGAGAGCTGGCAGCAGCTGTAGTGGTAGACGCAATTGGCAGATTGATACCCGGTGTATTGAATGATGAGACCTCTGCACTCTTCGATTCTCATCAGGATGGGCTGTTGGCACCTCCTGTTTATACCCGTCCTGCAGATTTTAGGGGGTGGAAAGTGCCTGAAATATTGTTAAGTGGAGATCCGAAAAAGATTGGAGAATGGCGTCACGAACAGGCTTTGGAGCGAACAAAAGACCGCAGACCAGACATGTTGAAAGATAACTTTGAAGATTGATGCAAGTTTTTTTGAAAAAAATAAATATTCCCATTACCTTTGCAGACCCAAAATAGATAAAAATGGACAACGCAGTAGCATATGTTCACGAGCAGCTGACAGAAAGTAGAGAGCTGCCTGATTTCAAAGCAGGTGACAACGTAACAGTAGATTATAAAATTGTAGAGGGTGCTAAGCAACGTATCCAGTCTTTTAAAGGCGACGTTATCAAACGTCAGGGTACTGGTTTTACGCAAACTTTCACAGTTCGTAAAATATCAGACGGTATAGGTGTTGAGCGTGTATTCCCGCTTTTCTCCCCGCATATCGATTCAATAAAAGTGAATAAGCGTGGTCGCGTACGTCGTGCTAAGCTATTCTATCAGCGTGAGCGCTTCGGTAAATCTGCTCGTATCAAGGAGAAAAAATTCCTTGGAGCGAAAAAGAAGTAAGAAGCTTTATTGTAAATATACTTGCAGTCCTACCTATGTGGTGGGACTGTTTTTTTGTGTCCGTTAATGCCGAAGTAAAGTATAGGCTGTATTCTCATTCCCATTTCCAGCCGCTTTACATTATCTTGCGCTAAATTTTATAGCATGCAAAGAGATACCGCCATATTCGGCTTGATCAACGAAGAATTTGAGCGTCAGCGCAGAGGTTTAGAGCTGATAGCATCTGAGAACTTTGCCAGTATGCAGGTCATACAGGCTATGGGCAGTGTACTGACCAATAAGTATGCAGAGGGCTATCCTGGTAGACGATATTATGGCGGTTGTGAAGTCGTAGATAAGACAGAAACACTGGCACTTGATCGTGCTAAGCAGATATTTGGTGTTACCTATGCTAATGTACAGCCTCATAGTGGTTCGCAGGCAAATGCTGCAGTTATGATGGCGATACTTAATCCAGGCGATACCATACTAGGTCTTGACCTGAGCATGGGTGGTCACCTGACTCACGGCTCTCCAGTTAGCTTCTCGGGTAAGCTATACAATGCGGTACACTATGGTGTAAGAAAAGAAGATGGCTTGGTTGACTATGAGGACATGGAGAAAAAAGCTGCAGAGTATAAGCCAAAATTGATCATTTGTGGTGCCTCAGCATATAGCCGCGATTGGGATTATGAGCGTGTACGCAACATCGCAGATAGTGTAGGTGCACTGGTATTAGCAGATATATCTCACCCGGCAGGTCTTATTGCAAAAGGACTATTAAGGTCTCCATTCGATCATTGTCATTTTGTAACCACAACTACACATAAAACACTACGCGGGCCAAGAGGTGGTCTTATATTGATGAAGACTGACTTTGAGAACCCTTGGGGTATCACAGGTCCTAAAGGAGATGTGCGTATGATGAGCCAGCTGATAGATCTGGCTGTTTTTCCCGGTATACAAGGTGGTCCTTTAGAGCATACGATAGCTGCAAAAGCGGTTGCTTTTCATGAGATACTGGATAATAGCTTCCACACCTATGCGCAGCAGGTAGTGAACAATGCACAAGCCCTATCAAGTGCTTTACTGAATAAGGATTATCAGGTAGTATCAGGTGGTACTGATAACCATTTGATATTAATAGATCTTCATAATAAAAATATCACAGGTAAGAAAGCTGAGAATACACTCGTAAAGGCAGATATTACCCTGAATAAGAATATGGTACCTTTTGATGATAGGTCTCCGTTTGTAACTTCTGGTATTCGTATAGGTGTGCCCGCTGTTACTACACGTGGTCTGAAAGAAGAGCATATGCCTCAGATAGTTGACTGGTTGGATAGGGTCTTGATGTCTCCTGACGATGAGCAAGTGATCAATACTGTACGTGGCGAGGTGAATGAGTTCATGAATTCATTTTCTCTTTACCCTGAAGAAATGTCAACAGTTTGATAATGAATAGTTAATAAATGTTATTATAAAAAGCCGTACCAACGGCTTTTTGTATTTTCGTATGTTATTGTCAAATATTTAACGACTCTGGTTTTATAAGAGCCTAAATTATGGTTATCCTGCACGGGAGTTTATTCTTTGCAGTTAAACAAAGTTGAATGATAAAGAAAGTATTACAATATTCTGCTCTGGTACTTTTATTGGTGATATGGGTAAGCGAACCTGTATCAGCACAGAGACGTAAAAAGAAAAATAAAGAGAAGAAGGAAGAGGTAGAGATCAATCCATATGATATTGATTATGTGCTGGAGCCGATCCCAATTAATAGGCAGTTCTTTCACGATAGAATAGACAAACTACAAACCAGTGCGGACATGGCTGATGGTGAAGCAGATGGCAGAATCGTAGACACAGACGACTCGGTATTTACCCGCCTGCTTACAGAGTCTATGATAAAGGACCTAAACCATATGCAGATAATGGTGGAGAACTTTAGTGCTGATACTATTGGAGTGTCTGCGGCAGAAATGCATCAGATAAAACTAGGCTATTTACGTGCTCTATATGATATGGCTCAATCGTTTAATGCTGATTATCAGAAAGATGGTTACTACTACAAACGACTGACCAATAATATGCGTGAGGTATTGATAGCTGAGTATGAGGGTGAGCTTAGCGAGTTTGTGTATAACAACATGAACCTCTATACGCTTAACAATACAAAAGAGCTACTAGATACAGGCTCTGCTGAAAGAAGAGCATTATACGTAGCAGTAGCTAAGCAAGAGCCGGAGTGGATGATAAAGCATTTGGCAGACTATGCCTTCCATCCATATTCATGCGATGTATTATCAGAAGTAGCAAAAGTGTTACCTAACTATATATTCAACTACGCTACCTCTACATCTCAGATAAGATATGCTATTGAGCGTTGCCAGGATCCATTGGTAAGAACTATTGTAAAAATAGCCCGCCAGTCCCGCTCTCCACTTAGAGCAATGCCATTCTTGAATGATATATATAAAGGCAAGAAAACAATAGCTGAGATAGATAATATAACCGCTAACGAAGACCTCTTTTATCAAAACCTAGTACGCCTAAAGCTAGAAAATGTGGACTTGGGTGGAGATACATATACTGATGAGCTACAATACCGTGGTCTGCGCTATGTGCGTGAGATGAATGACCTGCATGAAGAGAAAGGCTCTGTAAGATTCAGATGTATCAATGGTATGCCTCCTGAGGTATTATACTTCATATTGGTGTATGGTCAGGATGAGATATATACTAGTAGCTTCTTAGGTACATTTGAAAGAATGTTGGAACGTATGGCCCCTATGCGTGGAGATCAGTTGTTAGAGAAAGTTCATAGAGATAAGTTCCGTACGTTCATTCGTATGTGTGCAGGTTATAATACGCTTGACGAGTTCCTTGCTACAATGGATACTACCCGTAAGATGAACCTGATGAAGGACTTCGTTGCAGGTCTTGAGAAGGGTAAGGAAGATGATCTTGAAGGTGCAGTAGATGTAGCGGATGCATTTGGTAGTATAAGAGATACAGCATTAGCAGACTTCCTTCGTCAGGAAGTAAAAAACAACTACGAGCGTTCTTTCAGAGAGAGGAGTAAGAAGGGAGTTATCATTTATGGTCTTTTGGCTACTTTATTTGAAGGTACCAGACAGTCCAGCAACAGTGAAGCTGTAGCTGCGCAGTCTGATAAGCTTAAACTACCACCGATCAACCTTGTGCCTTATGAGAAACTTACTAATGATAAGGGCATTGTATACGAGCAGTTCTTCTTCTATGGAGATGAAGATGGTAGAGCATCATTCAATAGCTTCTTAACTAACTATAGAGATAACACTAAGTGGCAGATCGTTAAAGGTCCATATTGGACGAAGATCACTTCTGTTAGTGGTAAACCAACTGTTGTGTATGCTAATATGCCTCTTGAAGAGCCTGAAGATGAAGCTGCGATAGATACACTTTGTAAATTCTTAGTAGCTGAAAAAATAGAGCCTACAGTATTAGTACACAGAGGCCACAGCTACCACTTACCGCTTACGCTTGAAAGATTAAGCAAAAAAAATAAGATAGTAATACTTGGTTCATGTGGTGGTTATCATAACTTATCAACAGTGCTTACAAAAGCACCGGATGCTAACATTATATCTTCTAAGCAAACAGGAGCTATGAGTGTCAACGAGCCGATACTGAAGTCTATTAATGATCAAATATCAGCTGGTAAGGATATCAACTGGATAACTACCTGGGAGCAACTAGATGGATATTTCTCTCAACGCAGAGGACCGCAAAAGGAGATGTTTGATGACTACGTGCCTCCTCACAGAAATCTTGGTGCTATCTTCATTAAAGCATATCGCAGATTATTCAACGCTGATATATAATAGCTATGGCAGACATACAGCTGAGTAAGATAAGTACACGTGCTCCTGAAAGTTTTGATAAAGAACTGACTAAACAGCAGTTCCCTCAAATAATAGAGGAACTGGACGAGCTGCAAAATATGCTGTATGCAGAAGGTAAGCATAGTGTACTGGTTGTATTGCAAGGCATGGACGCTGCAGGTAAAGATGGCCTGGTAAAAGATGTGTTCGGTGGATTAAACCCGCATGGCATACAAGTACACTCTTTTAAAGTGCCTACAGAAAAAGAACTGTCGCATGACTTTCTATGGAGAATACATGCTGTAGCACCACAAAGAGGTATGATCAATATCTTCAATCGTTCTCATTATGAAGATATACTGGTAACCCGTGTGCATGATATCATAGATGATGATACAGCACAAAAGCGCATCAAGGCTATTAATGATTTTGAGGAGCTACTAACCGAACATAACAATACTCATATACTTAAGTTTTACTTACACGTATCTCAGGAAGAGCAGCATGAACGTTTAACTGAGCGACTGACCATACCTCGTAAAATGTGGAAGTATAACGCAAAAGACTTCACAGAGTCTGCTAAGTGGGATGAGTATATGGGCTATTATGAGCAGGCTTTCAATCAATGCAATGCCATCCCTTGGCATATTGTACCAGCAGACCAAAACTGGTACAAAGCGCATTACGTAGCTACTGCCTTGCGCGATAAGTTGAAGAGCCTTAATATGAAGTATCCTACTATCAGCTAAGGAACTCCCTTATCAATAAATTTACCTCTTCTGCTTTTTCTATCTGTAGAAAGTGTCCGCATTTAGGTAATAGTTCCATATGGGCATTAGGTATTTGTCTTAGTCCTGTTTCTGCTACACTTTTGGTAGATAGTAATGGGTGCATCAGCTTATTGGGTATTAAAGCGTCTCTTTCACCAAATAGTATCAGTGTAGGTTGATTTATAGTTTTAAGCTTATCGTATACGGGCTCGTTGAGCATGCCTGTTATGCACATCTCTATCATCCGTCTGTACTTAGACATGGGTTGCTCTTTCATTATGCGAATGAGCTCCTGTATCATTTCGTCTGCCTTCGGATGTTTGTTGTAAAAGCTGGTATTGATGGTCTCTCTTAAGCTGTATTCTTCACTGGAAAAGAAGTCTAAAAAGTTGATGCCCGCATGGTAAATAGTACGCTCTATGACTGAGAAAGTCTCGATACCTGCTGGTGCGCATAATATTAATTGTTCGCATGCATCTGGCTGATTGATGACTAGAGTAGCAGCTATTTGTCCCCCCATGGAGTGTCCCACAAGTACTACATTCTTTAGCTGCAGCTGTTGCATGAAGTCATACACACAGCCACTATAGAAGTTGATACCATAATCAAAGTCTCCGCCCTCGGAGTAACCATTACCGGGAAGGTCTAGTGCGATACATCTGTAATGACTTTTTAGCTCACGAATGTTTAGCACCCAGCTATATGCGTAGGTGGCTAAACCATGTATAAACAGTAATGTAGTATCACTTTTCCCTTCATCAATGTAGGATACATTGCAACCATTAGAAAGAGTGACCTTATGTATTGGATATATATCGTCCTTATGGAACATCTAAATTGTTGTAAATTAAAAAGGTGTACAATGTACACCTTTTCAAGACTTTTATTGTTTTAAGAATTAAGAACAACGATCAATAACCCACTCAGCTACTGATGGTGCCAGCTCTTTCTGAGATCTGCTGCCAACAAACACACCTATGTGACCACCAGGGAAAGGATATTCTTTCTTATCCTTACTACTAATAGCTTTCATTACTGGCAGTGTGCTCTCGTTAGGGATGATATTATCATCTGTCGCATATACATTCAGGTATGGAACTGTCATCTTCTTAAGATCTACCATACGGCCACCAAGTTCAAATTCTCCTTTTATCAATAGGTTATCTCTGAATAGATCTTTGATGTACTTACGATACATCTCACCAGGCATAGCCGGAAGGTCTCCTTTCCATTTTTCCATGCGTAGGAAGTTCATCATTTTCTTTTCATCATCAAGAGAGTCCATAACACCCAGGTACTTGCTGATATTCATGCTTGGCTTTAACATGCCGAAAGCGCTGTCTATCATTTCACCAGGTATAGTGCCTACGCTATCTACCATAGCATCCACATCAATGTACTTAGCCCATGTGTAGAGCATACAGTTACCACCCGGCTCAAAGTCGAAAGGAGCAACATAGGTTGTAAGCGACTGTAGCTTCTCAGGATAAAGTGATGCATATATCATAGAGAATGTACCACCCTGACAAATGCCCATTTTATGGATCTTCTCCACACCGTTGCTTTCACGTACAAAGTCTACAGCATCGTTCATATAACCATCAATGTAGTCTTCCATTGTCAGGTAGCGATCTGCTTTTGTAGGATAACCCCAGTCCATGATGTAGATATCAAGACCTTCGTCTAATAGCTTCTTCATCAGGCTACGATCCGGCTGTAGATCCAGCACATCGTGACGGTTAAGCATAGCAAACGATACTAATACAGGAGTGGTGCATTTAGCCTTTTTATCACGTGTGTAGTGATACATGCTCACATGGTCTCTCTGCCATACCAGTTCTTTCGGGGTAGTGGCTACTTCTACATCCTCTATCTTCTGTAGTGTTTCATAGCCATCGGCTAGCTTCTTAGTAGTATTAGCTAATTCTTCAGCTATACTTGCCGGGTTCCAATTCATATGATTGATAATTTTGCGCGAAGGTATGTAGATTATTTTACTATAACTACGCCTCGCAAATGAGTTAATACCTTAGTAATATAAAGAGAATCTATATGAGTGTCAAATAGATGTTTTTGTGCTATGAGTGCCGAAGCACAATACTTTATAGGTATTGCTAAAGATGTATGATAACTGAAAACGAGATACTTACGCTTCTTCAGCTACCAGCTGTTTCTTCATATCGTTATTGCCGTCAATGTAGCCGAAAGCTTTCTTTTGCTCTTCAGTAAGCTGGCCTTCCTGCTCGCGCACTATCTTACTCATCTCTTTTACAGTAAGTGTAGACTTGTCAGGGCTCCATCCCGGAGGGGCAAATACATAGTATAGTTTGTCTTTCAGTGTCTTTGCCTGGCGTACATCACGGAAGATGTTCTCAAACTCGTGTGTGATGATCTTAACAGGGTTGTAGCTGTTAGGTGGGCTAGTTACCCCAAAATGCCTTTCTTGTCCATCGCGACCATTATGGAATGTTCCGAACAGTTTATCCCAGATGATGAATATACCGCCGAAGTTCTTATCCATGTAAGAGAAGTTCTTACTGTGGTGTATCTGGTGTAGTTGTGGTGTGTTGAATATCTTCTCGTACCATCCAAGGTGTGGCACAGATAATGAATGCAGTGTAAATTGATATACAGAATTAATAGACAGTGCCATCAAGACCATGATAGGGTGGAAGCCTATTAGAGGCATCCATAACCAGTATACAGGCTTAAAGAAGAATATGGTCCAGCTATTACGGAATGATGTACCGAAGTTGAAATATTCTGATGAGTGGTGTGGTATATGTGCTGCCCATAGTACTCGCACAGTGTGTGCAAAGCGGTGGTGCCAGTAGAAGTTAAAATCATCTGCGATGATGCATAATGCCCATACCCACCATGCGGTGCCTAACCAATTTTGCCCGAAAACAGAAGAGTAGTTTAAGGACTCACGCAGTGGGGCTGCCAACTCAAATATGAAAGTGAATAAGGCTAATGTATATGTTTTGGTGAGTATTTGAACAAACACTGCTCCTAAGCCTACTCCCGCACTTGCAGCCGAATCTTTCCATTCATATGCATGTACCTTGTGTCTGATACTCATGATCACTTCTATAGTGATGATGATGACAGCTACCGGAATAAAATAAGGGATAAAATATACTTCTTTCATAAACTGTATCTAGCGCCGCTATTCTAATAAATTAATGTATTGCAAACAAGCAAAATGCGGAAATATTGCTCGAGAATAACATCAAATATTTGCAAATATATGTAAAAAATTGTCAGGATTGTTTCAGATATACTGATAACAGTATAACAGATAACAAACTGATTATAGTACCCGGTATCAAATACCATACTGATAAGGCACTAATGATAAGCAGTGCTAGAGCGGCTTTCCTGATATCCATTGCAAAGGAGACTGCCAATATCAAACCTATAGCTCCCCATATGAGAAATATCCACTTCATTAATGTAGACTCAGGGTTAATGCCTATTGCAGATACTATCTCAGTCCATGGTCCAAGCTGGCCTGCATACTCACCGCTGGCAGGGCGAACATAGTCACCTACTATCAGCCCGCGTGCACCATCAAAGTTCATATACCCAAAGTTGAGTACTGTTATGATAATGATGATCCATTTAAGTATGCGCATGAATTATGGTTTGTGCTGAAGTGGGTAAAGGTAGTTATTAACTATTGGATATGACAAAAGTCATATAGTATTGTAACATTAGTCACAATTTATAATTGAAGCCGAGTGTACATTTACATTAATAAACAAAGAGACTACTTAGCGAGCAGTAGTGAACAGGTTTCAGTGACGTACTGATAATATGTATGGTTGATTGAGGAGTATGGAAAGTGAGTTCTGTGAATTAGCAGCAGCGAATATTCGCTGCTGCTTTGTTTTGGATATCTATCTTTTTGATGAGTTTTAAAAATGATAATAATCATGTTTTTGTGTAACTAATGTAACCGTCTGCTAAAGCTCGCAGTGCTACATTTACTATACATCATTCACTACTAAAATTTATAAGTTATGAGAAAGATATTATTAGCATTCACAGCTTTAGGTATTGCAGCTACACTAGGCTTAACATCATGTGAAAAAGAACAGTCTAACGTAACACCTAATGGTGTGGCAACAACACAACCACAAGAAGTCAACACTCAGGAAAAGCAGTCGCTTACATTTGTAAGGGAAGAGGAAAAGATGGCACGTGATGTATACACTACATTGTTCGGTAAGTGGCCAGGTCTGACCTTTTTGCCAAACATCAGTGCAAGTGAACAGAAACATATGGATAAAGTACTTGACCTCTTGAATAAATATGGAATACCAGATCCTGTTGGTACGAATGGGGCAGGAGTATTCACAAGTGTAGAAGTCCAGCAGCTATACAACGATTTTGTGAGCAAAGGAGAAGTAAGTGAGCTTGATGCACTTTATGTAGGAATAACTATCGAAGATATGGATATCTATGACCTGCAGCAAGCAATCTTGGTAGTAGAGAAAGAGGATGTTAAAACAGCTTATGGCAACTTGATGAATGCGAGTAAAAATCATATGAGGGAGTTTTATGCGCAGCTAAAAAGTAGAGGAAGTAGCTACTCGCCTCAATACATAACGCAGCGAGAATATGAGGACATTATTAATAGTCCGAAACAGCATGGGCATCAGTAGGGTTATTGAGTTTTTATTATAGAGGTAGGGTTGGCAGCAGCAGCGGATATTCGCTGCTGCTTTATTTATGCATACAAGTCTAGTAGCTTGTAGATAGTTTTTCTATTGCGTGTGGTACATATGGTCTTTAACTTTTGCTCTGTAAGCTTAGGAGTGAACTTTGATTTTCCCTTATCTCTATAGCGCAAAGCATATAGCTCATGACCAATGATCTTGAAAGTATCCACCTCACTATTCAGGGCCAGTAGCTTTTCTTCGTGCTGTTTTGCAGGCTTGTCTTTTAGAAATCCTATATATACTACAGCATTACCATCGTCTTCAATATCTTTAAAAGGGTCATTGTCAGCTATGGCTTGTAGCTCATCTATTGTTCTTACAAAAGTTTCTACTTCAAAGCCCAGCGCTTTTTCCAGTTCTGTTTCAATATTCTTAGCAATGTTATCAGTATTGGTAGCGCGGGTTTCAAAGTAAACGTTACCTGTTTGTATGTAAGAGGCTACGTTTTTATACCCCATATCTGTAAATAGCTCACGCAGGTATTCCATCTTAATGATCTTGCTACCTGATACATTTATGGCTCTGTGAAAAGCGATGAATTTGCCCATGGTTATATCTGTTTGTCTGTACGGTTATCTAAAAACTTAACTTGCTTTCTACTGCCCGATGGGAACTGAATGTTATGAATAGCAGAGGATGTATGGAAATGTAACATTGGGGATACACGTATCTTACTCTGTAGTATGGGGCGTAACTGGCGTTCGCAGTCATCAGCAGGTAGGGGGGAGTTGATGTGTATGCGTAGCTCATCAGTACCCATATCGTTAGTAAATGCTTCTACCACGTACTCTTTCACATAATCTACATTGTTTAGTATATCAAATATTGCAGGTGGGTATAGGGTAGTGCCTTTATATTTTATCATCTGCTGCTTGCGCCCTATTACAGGTGATAGCCTGCTGGATGTTCTGCCACAGTAGCATTTAGTATCTATTTTAGTGCATATGTCACCTGTTCTGTAGCGTATAAGTGGCATACCTTCTACTCCAAGTGTAGTTATAGCCACCTCTCCATATTCACCTGCAGGCAGAGGCTTCCCGTGATCATCTAAAATCTCCATAATAACAAGGTCTGGTTGATGGTGCCCACCCACGCCAGCATTGCACTCGGTAAATGCAGTTTGCATCTCGGTAGATGCGTAGGTGCTGTACATATGTATTGGCCACTCGTCGTGTATTCTCTGCCCGAGTGTATTTAGCTCAAAATCTCCATTGCGTATGCTTTCTCCTATGCATATAGCCTTTTTAACCGGTGATTTACTCAAGTCTATTTGATGCTCATGCGCATATTCTATCAGCTTCATCATAAAAGATGGTACCGTTACGATACAGTTGGATTGAAGCCTCTGTATTGCGTCCCACTGCATAGCAGGCAGACCCGGCCCTGTACGTACCAGCGATGCTCCTAACTTGCGGATGCCATGATAGTAGGCTATACCCGCCATGAATTGCCTATCAAGTGTAAGCATGAGCTGATAGATGTCCTCCTCTGTGCCATCTGCTGTTATGAATGATTGTTGCTCATTGTAGGCTAGTCTTTGGAGGTCATTCTCTGTCAGGGCGATCGTAACAGGCTTACCCATCGTGCCAGATGTGGCTGTATATTCTTTTATTTCCTCTTCCGCTACGCAAAGAAAGTCCCAGTTGTGCTCCTGCATATCAGTTTTTGTAGTGGTAGGCAGAAACTGTATGTCTTCCAGTTTTTTGATGTTCTTCAGGTCTATATTATGCTCTTTGAAGACACGTTTGTAGTAAACTGAGCTATTATTTACGTATTCTAATAATTTTTTTAGTGCTATAAACTGGTGTTCTTTTTGTTCTTTATTTGAGGCGAAAGCCAGTTGAGGATTGAGCATGATCGTATTGTTAGGTTACCTCTAAAGTACATTGATTAAAAATTCTATCGTAATATTCTCAAAACTGATTTTACATTTTTAAATAGCGGTTATATCTTTGCGCATGGCTGCAAAATCTAAATTCTACGGCGAAGGCCTTACTTTCGATGATGTATTGCTTGCACCCGCATACTCTGAGGTGCTGCCACGCGAAGTGAGCATAGCAACACAACTTACCAAAGACATCACAATTAACGTACCTATGGTATCTGCTGCAATGGATACTGTAACCGAAGCTCCGCTTGCTATAGCGCTAGCGCGTGAGGGTGGAATAGGTATGTTGCACAAGAACATGTCTATCGAGCGCCAGGCAGAGCTAGCCAGAAAGGTGAAGCGTAGTGAAAGCGGATTGATCGTAGATCCGATAACACTGAAGCCCAGCGCAACCGTAGCTGATGCTGTAAAGCTGATGCGCGATAATAAGATAGGCGGTATTCCTATTGTAGATGATAAAGACCTTTTGGTAGGTATACTTACTAACCGTGACTTACGCTTTGAGAAAAATATGCGTAAAAAGGTAGTGGATGTGATGACCCAGGAAAACTTGGTGACAGCATACTCCGGTACCAGTATGACCAAGGCGGAGAGTATATTGGAAAAGCACAAGATCGAGAAGCTGCCGATAGTTGATAAAAAAGGTAAACTAATAGGTTTGATCACATTCCGTGATATACTGCATTTAAAGAGTCACCCTAATGCTGCTAAGGATGATATGGGTAGATTATTAGTAGGTGCTGCAATAGGTATTACTTCTGATATTCTAGATCGTGTAGAAGCACTTATAACAGCAGGGGTAGATATTATCACCCTTGATAGTGCACATGGTCACTCTAAAGGTGTTATCGACCATGTGAAGATGGTAAAGAAATCATTTAAGAATTTACCTGTTATTGCAGGTAACGTAGCTACAGCAGCCGGTGCAAAAGCTCTTGCAGATGCTGGTGCAGATGCTGTAAAAGTAGGTGTAGGACCTGGTAGTATATGTACTACTCGTGTCGTAACAGGTGCTGGTGCTCCACAGCTTACCGCTATTATGGAAGCTGCTGATGCTCTTAAAAAGAAAGGTATACCTGTAATAGCTGATGGTGGTATCAGATATACAGGTGATATGGTAAAGGCAATAGCTGCGGGTGCATCTTGTGTAATGGCAGGGTCTGTTTTCGCGGGTACTGAAGAAAGTCCTGGCGAAACAATCATATATGAAGGTCGTAAGTTTAAGTCTTACCGTGGTATGGGCTCAGTAGAGGCTATGCAAGAAGGTTCTAAAGATCGTTACTTCCAGGATATGGAAGCTGATGTGAAGAAACTAGTACCGGAAGGAATAGTAGGACGTGTACCTTATAAAGGAACTATCAGTGAGATCGTACAGCAGTTCATCGGTGGTTTAAGAGCTGGTATGGGCTATTGCGGAGCGAAGGACATCAAAACCTTGCAAAACGAAGCTCAGTTCATACGTATCACTGCGGCTAGTATGGCAGAGAGCCATCCGCATGATATAGTTATCACGAAAGAAGCGCCTAACTATAGCAGATAGTATAGGTCAATAAATTAATCGAAATCTCCATCGTCATAATAACTCTCCGATAACGGGGAGTTATTTATTATACGGTATAGTGCAGGCCCTTGAGAATAGATACTCTTATTGTATTTATTCCCTAGCACAATGATGGTAAAGTTGTCCTGTATGAAGCGCAGGAACAATGTATTGTTACCATGCCACCAACCGTTATGGAATACTACTTTGTCTCCGTCAGGGTAGCAATACATTCTCCAACCAAGACCATAGTTCTTCACCCCCGGACGCTCAAATGAGCAGGGGCCGTATGCAAATTCAGTTGTTTCAGGATCTAAGAATGTATTGTTGTAGAATGACTGATCCCATTTATACATATCCTCTACCGTGCTATATATGCCTTTATCACCATATACGCCATCAGCAAACATGTCAGGGTATTTTACCCAGTTGTATCTGTAGCTGCGAGTAGCTGTCTGTGGTAAGCCCCATGAAGGATCGTATACAAAGGTGTTCTCCATGCCTAATGGCTCGAAGAAATAGTGCTTCATGAAGTCACGATAGTTCATCTCTGTAACTTCCTCAATCAGGCGACCGAGTATCGCATAGTTACTATTGCTGTATTTAAACCTGGTATCCGGGGTGAACTCCAGACCTGGTTTGTACTTAGCGAAGAGTTCCAACAACTCGTCATTATATATTGGAGTATGCGTGTCTTTTCTGTATCTCGCATACCATTTCAAATAGTCAGGGATACCTGATCTGTGGTTCAGCAACATTTTAATAGTGACCTTACTGTAAGGGAACGATGGAAGGTACATGCTTACAGGGTCGTCAATATTCAGATACTTATGCTGATGTAAGTAAAGTATAGCCGTAGCTGTGAATGTTTTTGTAGTAGACGCGAGCTGTACACCTGCGTCAGGAGTTAGTTCTCTTCTGGTAGACTTGTCCGCATAGCCAAAATAACGTTCGTAAAGGATGTTACCGTTATAGCCTATTAATACACTTCCGTTAAAACCTCTGGCAACTTGTGCACGGTAAAATGAATCCAAACGGCGCTTCACTATCTGAAACTCGTAAGAAGAAGTATCATCAAAGTAAAGCTTGATGCTACCAAACTTTTTAGGTTCGCCTGAATATTTTGGGTGTGCAATAGTATTACCTGCTACGAATAGGCCACAGGTAAAAAGAAGAATAAATACTGATCTCGTTGTGAGGTATGGGTTACCTTTCCATCTCATTGTCGGCAAATCTACCTACAAATATAACCTATAGGTAAAATGGTGTCATTGTCTTAACTGTCCTTTAACAAAACTGTACGCTTTTTCAATAAATTCATAATAGCAGCCACCTATCTGATAGTAGGTTGTCACGAATGTATTGTAGGCTTCATCAGGTTCTGCCATATATTTTGCTCTGCGATGCAATCCTTTTAGCGATTGTTTCATCCCCGACATCGTGCGGTAATTGTATAACCAGTTCTGCTCTTTCATGTAAGGGAACATCATAGCAAACTTTTCAGGAAAGAACTCTTCGTAGGCTTCCACTTTACGATATACTTCTTGTGAGAACTGAAGTAAGGCTTCTTCGTTTTTGAAGTAGTGGGGGTCTGTCGCCAGAAAGTGATCGTACAGCGTATCTATAATAGCTCCGGCATAAAGACCGTACGTACCTCTGAACCATACTTTAGCTCTTTGCGAAGCAGGGTGGTTATCTGCAAACTCATCAATAGCTCTGTGCAGCATGATGCCTTTCTTAATACCTTCAGGGTATTGATCATCACCTACGTGTCCTTTTACGTAGTCACCGATCATATTGCCTGCCAGTATTTCAGGATCGTCGAAAGATAAAAAGGCGTGTCCCAGATAATTCATAGTACTAATCTACTACAACTGCATGATACGGTGCAGTTTTTGACTAAGTATCTCCAAGTCTGTGTACATAGACTTTAGTTCTATCAATAGTTTTTGAAGATATACTTCCTGCTGATCTGTGAACTGGAATTGCACAGGTATTATTTCTTGCCCTGTATTTTGCAGCTCTATTTCAGGGTTTATGGTTTTTAGTAGGGCTATATTTTTATTGAACCATTCATTACACTCCGCTATACAAGCATTATTGCTTTGTATCGTTTCTTCATCAGTAGTGTAGTCTGTGTTATCCAGCTCCAGCCTGAAGTTATTTAGCTCTCGTGTTATCCTGATGTTGTGTGTAATAATATAGTAAAAGATAGCATAAGGTCGCTTCTTAAAACTAGGCTCTTGCATATATCTGGTAAGAGAGTCGAATGCATTACTGTTGCCAGACTCGGCACTACGCTTAAACTTCGTCCAGTTGATATTTATATCATGATCGTAAAATGTAGCATAGAAGTAATCGTAGTTGTTTTTAATAGCCGCAGCCAGGTGTTTAGGCAATAGTTTCTTATCCCAGGTAGGTAGCAATGCAAAACCTGATATCACTGCAAGTGCCGCCCCTGCAAAGGTTGATAAAACTCTGCTGAACATTACTGTATTGCTCATATCTCTATTGATATTAAAGAGCAACACAAGGTTGAGCGTGATGAAGAATACAGACCATGAATATTTTCTGCGCATGAAAATGATCATGGGTATGAAAGTCAGGAATAGTAGAGCTTCTTGTAGATATAACCCTGTTGGTATTTTAAGGAATATACCTGCAGCTATAACACCTGCTACTGTACCTATAACCCTATCAGCAGATTTCTTTAAGGTGGCGCCAAAATATGTTTGCGATACGATCAGTAATGTGAAGACTATCCAGTAGCCATAGGATACCTCCCAAAACTTATAGATGAACATGGCTATTGCCGCAGCTATGGCTGAGCGTATAGCATACTTGGCAGTAAATGTATTCATGTTGAACAGCAACCTTGCATAACCCCATATGTATTTTGGGTGAAGGATGTAGAAGGTCTTCATGAAAGGGTAGGCACGTACCATCGAGCGCTCATTCACCAGATCATGCAGATTGTTGAATGCAGATTGTATAATGCGGGTGTTGCGCTCTGTAAGTTGGACAACTCTCAATAGGCCTTTCTGTTCAGGTATGTCTGTAGTTAATAACAGTTCTTTTAGTAACTCTGATAATTTAAATAGTCTGTTGATACGAGATTTAAGTATCAGCTCCTCACCCACATCCAGGCTGATGGAGTAAGCTGCCATTCGATCAAGTAGCTGCTCTGTAGCTCTCAGTAGCGTAAATACTTTTATTTGAATATTACTATCCAGGTTCTTGATGCGTATAGCAGATAGCTCTTCACCGATGGTAAGCATTTGTGCACCTACTATAGAGGTGGCTTTTCTAACATGCGCCAACGTGTACTGGTGTCCTTCATCAGAATCAGTCTCTTGTGCTGTTTTTGCAAATACTTCTAATGATGCATCTAAGGCTGCACGTATCTCTTTTTCTTTGAGGTAGATATCATGTTCATTACTGCGTGGCAATTGTCCGTTCCATCCTTTTGATAAGGTGGTAGTAAGCTCGGCGATGCTTTTGAGTATAATAGCTATAGTACGTCTGTAAGGTTCTTGAGCAGGTGTGAATATAGATGCCACTATAGCTGCTACTGCATTCCATGCACCACCTATAAGCACGAGCAAGAACCTTTCTTCTAAACCTGCTACATCCTGAACCGGGTAGGCGTTACAAAAAATGAATAGTGAGTATACACATAAAGCTAGTCCTGCACCTCGATCACCAATGCTTTTAAGTATGGAGGTGAGAAAGCCTACCACAGCTATCAGCAAAACACTCATCCACAGCTCTCCACCTGATATACTACCCAGTACAGCAAATATGATGGCTAGCAGCGAACCTCCTGCTAATAAATTAAGCCTCTGTTGGAAGTCCCCTTTTAACTCTATCCAGCAGATACACTCTGCTGCAAGTGCTATCCAACCTGCTTCTACTAGCTTACCGGCATAGATACCCCATATCAGTGGGGCCATGGCTGATATAGCCATACGCAGCGCCCAACTGACCCTAGGCTCAAAGGATTCTTTCTCAAGTAGCCTGTTCAGATGTTTATATGGCTGTACTAAGCGCACAAGAAATTATATACTAATATCGGGAAGTTATTTGCTTATCTATAAGCGGGGTTATCTGCTCTGCTTTGATCATGCCCTCGTAGAAGTTCCTGTAGCTATTCTTTTTATAAATGATCAGTGTTGCAGGAATAGAGCCTTGCCATTCGTTAGCGATCTTTGGTATGAACTTATTGGCATTAGTCTCGTTCAACCAGGCTACCTCATGCATCAGGTCTTTCTTTTTGATGAACTTCTGGATCTTTTCAGGATAATCATCTTCGAAATCCATGCTTACAAGCAATACTTTTACAGGCTTGCCCTTATATCGTTCAGCAAATTCGTCAAATTCCGGTAGTTCTTTAATACATGGCCCGCACCATGTAGCCCAAAAGTTGACTATATAAAGAGTATCCTTATTCGTTTTGATACGCTTCATCAGATCTTCTGCTTTGTATGCAGCAATATCTTGCGCCTGAGCTTGTGCCAGACACGTAATAGCAATAATGGTAAACGCTACAGAACGAATTAATATCTTCATACCACAAAGGTAGGTAGAAGATAGAGTATTGTAATACAGCTTTCTCTTAAAACAATGTTTAAATACTAATCTTTTGCTAGGTTTGTCGGGTAATTTTAAAAAGAAGACTTTCAAAATGAATAAATCAGATAAGGTAACCTTACTGCAGGATAAGATCAAAGAAGCTATGCTGGGTGGCGGACAGAAGCGTATTGACAGCCAGCACAAAAAAGGTAAACTAACCGCTCGTGAGCGTATACAGTTATTATTAGATGAGGGCTCATTTGAAGAAGTGGGTATGATGGTAAAGCACCGTGCCAGAGATTTTGGTATGGACAAGGAAGTATACTTGGGTGATGGTGTTATCACAGGCTATGGTACTGTGAATGGCAGACTGATATATGTATTCTCTCAAGACTTTACTGTGTTTGGTGGTAGCTTATCTGAAACACATGCAGAGAAGATATGTAAGATCATGGACCTTGCTGTGCAGAATGGTGCACCTTTAATAGGTCTGAATGATAGTGGTGGTGCCAGAATACAGGAAGGCGTGGTCTCTCTTGGTGGTTATGCTGATATTTTTCATAGAAATGTGAAGTCATCTGGTGTGATACCTCAGATATCTGCTGTAATGGGCCCATGTGCCGGTGGTGCGGTGTACTCGCCTGCTATCACTGACTTTATATTGATGGTAGAGCATACTTCTTATATGTTCGTAACGGGACCAAACGTGGTAAAAACAGTAACCCATGAAGAAGTAACCAGTGAAGAGCTTGGTGGTGCACAAACACATGCTTCAAAGTCTGGGGTTACACATTTTGCTTGTGCTAATGAGGTGGCTTGTATTGAGAATATTAAGCAGCTTATCAGCTACATGCCTCAAAACTGTGAAGAAGATGCTCCCGTCTATGAGTATGAAGCAGGAGAAGAAAAGCGTCCTAAGCTGAATGATATTGTGCCTGAAAATCCTAATCAGCCTTATGACATAAAAGAGGTGATAGAGGAAGTAGTAGATAAAGAAAGCTTCTTAGAGGTGCATAAGAACTATGCTGAAAATATAGTAGTTGGTTTCGCAAGAGTAGGAGGTAGAAGTATTGGTATCGTTGCCAATCAGCCTGCCAGCCTTGCAGGAGTATTAGATATAGAGTCTAGTAGAAAAGGGGCAAGGTTCGTACGTTTTTGCGATGCGTTCAATATACCATTGTTAGTATTGGTAGATGTACCTGGATTCTTACCTGGTACAGACCAAGAGTGGCACGGTATCATTACAAATGGTGCTAAGCTATTATATGCGCTAAGTGAAGCGACAGTGCCGAAGATCACTGTTATTACTCGTAAAGCATATGGTGGTGCATACGATGTAATGAACTCTAAGCATATAGGAGCAGATATGAACTATGCATGGCCATCTGCTGAGATCGCAGTTATGGGTGCTAAAGGTGCTGCTGAAATCATATTCAGAAAAGAGATAGCTGCATCTGACGACCCTGCTGCTAAGCTAAAAGAGAAAGAAGATGAGTATACAGAACTGTTTGCTAACCCATATGGTGCTGCAGCAAGAGGTTATATTGATGAGATTATATTACCTCAGGATACTCGTGAAAAGCTGATAAAAGCATACAAAATGCTTGAAAATAAAGTAGAGCTAAGACCTAAGCGCAAGCATGGTAATATCCCACTTTAGAAAACAGCATAAAATAAATTGAACAAGTACGGCTTTTATAGCCGTACTTTTGTTTTTAATAAGTGTCGCTGAATCGTATCATAAACAGGAGAGTAGACTGGGTGCTGTATACCAGTGTGTTTGCTGCATGTTGTGCAGTAGCGCTAAGTATGGGTACAGAGAACCTGCTCTTAGGTCGCCAACCTCCATTTGCTTCTGTTTTACATCTTTTGGTGTTCTGTAGTACACTTCTTGTATACAATACGCATTATCTACTTAAGAAGTCTTCGCCCGAACTTTCAGAACGCTATAGCTGGTCTCAAAGTCATAAGTATTGGCATTATATATTTCTGCTACTAGGGCTAGTCGGATGTAGTGTAAGTGCATTTCTTATTCCTGCTCGTGTGTTGTGGGCATGTATGCTATTGGGAGGTCTTTCTTTTTCCTACTCTATCCCTTTACTGCCTTTCAAGAATAAAAAGCGTCTGAAAGATTTTGGCTGGATAAAGATACTGGTGCTAACTACTGTATGGACCATTGTTACCACTATACTACCTATACTGTATTTTGATAAAGCGATCACAGACTATCCATACGAGGTGCTTATGCGCTTTGTGTTCATGTTCACATTGTGTGTTGCGTTTGATATAAGGGATATGCAAACAGACATGGATAATGGTATAGCGACACTACCTAATGTAATAGGTGTTAAGAACAGCTATTCGGTAATGACTGTATCCATGATCATGTTCATGATTCTTAGCATTATTCAATATTTGCGCTATCCTGTCACGGGTAGATTGGTGGCTGAGTTAATAGTTGCTCTGGCTACAAAACTGGCAGTTGATTATGCAAAGAAGCATCCATCAGATAGAGCTTACTTAGGGTTGGTAGATGGCATGATGTTACTATACGGATTGTTGATGCTGGTACAGTAAAGTTTGGAGTATCATACAAAGTAAAACAGGCTAAACTGATACTTGAAGTTAGTATTAGTTTAGCCTGTAAAGTTTAAGCTATTATTATCTTATTGCTTCACTACAGAGATAGTGCTTGCTTCACCATCTTTAGCAATTTGTACAAAGTACAAACCTGCAGCCCACGATCCTGTATTAATCTGAGACTGATAGTTAGATGTATTGATATTAGCTACCTGAGTAGCTACTACCTGACCTGCTGTGTTATAAACATTGATCATGTAATTGCCGCTGATAGCCTTATTCATATCTATAGTTAAAACACCTTGAACAGGGTTAGGGAATGCTCTGAATACAGTAACATTCTTAACATTAGCAACAGATGTTTTGTCTGTTAATGCAGTTGATATAGTGCTACTAACCGCATCTCCATTAGAAGTACCAGTACCATCAACAGCATTGATGATACCATAGAAAGTAACAGGGAAACCTGCTGTAGCCGGAGCTTTCCAATCAACAGTTACTTCGTAATCTCCTGTACCGTTTTTAGCAAGTTTAGTGCTGTGCTCAACAAGTTTGTTTGAGTTGGCTGTTTTTACACCAGTGGGTGTATTTGAAAATGTACCTACTGCCTGGTTAGATCCGTCAAGAGCCACCATTTGGAAGCCAAACTCAGGTAATGATGAGTTAGTACCTGTAAGTGTTACTAAATAGTCCTCACCTGCTTCATAAGATGTTACAGGTGTACCTGACATCCCTTCAGACTTTTTGCGTATCTCAATAGTACCTGTAGTACCTGCTCCTGTAGCATGACAACCACCTGCAGCACAAGTTCCTGAAGAGCCTGGGCTACCTGTTCTGTTGCCTAAGCTACCGAATGGACCGCTAACGTAGCTGGTAGTAGTTAAATAAACAATACCCACAAGGGCAGTTAATAGTAAAGATCTTTTCTTCATAAGCATTTTGTTGATGAACGATAAATTTGTCATGAATATACCTAAAATTAATGTAGGAACACGAACGATGATGTTATTTTTTCAGATATATTAATGCATGGTTAATAGTGTCAAGATATATTAATACAAATTATTGAAGATGTATTCCTGCAATAATCTTTTACCTCAACATCATTATCGTATATCTTTGCAGTTTTAGTTTTTATGGGACAGAAGAAATTACTCCGTTTTAGAGCCATAGATAAATACGAGAATGTATTGCAGTACCCTGAAGATATAAAGGGTAAATGGAATGAGTTTTTCGGGAATGATAATCCGATAACGCTGGAGTTGGCGTGTGGCAAGGGCGAGTATAGCGTAGGCCTGGGTAGAGAGCATAAAGACAAGAACTTTATTGGTGTAGATGTAAAGGGTAACAGAATATATATAGGTGCCAAGCGTGCTTTGGATGAAGGCTTGAAGAATGTAGGTTTTCTGAGAACCCAAATATTACAACTGGAAGACTATTTTGAGAAGGGTAGTGTAGAGAAAATATGGATCATCTTTCCAGACCCTTTCCTTAGAGAATCGAAAGAGAGTAACAGGCTTACACATCCGAGATTTCTTTATCGTTATCAAAAAATATTGATAGAAGGTGGTACTGTAAATTTAAAAACAGACTCACCTGAATTATACGAGTATACTTTAGAGTCTATAAAGCAGACTGGCTGCACTATCGTAGAGAATATTCAGGATATATATGGTCAGGGTAAAGCTACAGGTGCATTAGCTATTAGAACTTTCTACGAAGAGATGCATCTGGCAAATGGCAGAAAGATCAATTATATATCATTTGCCTTACCGAAAGACGAAATAGAAATTGAAGATCGCTATAAAAAACATCGGGCAATAAGTGCAAGAGGATAACTTCTATATTAATGACGAGGGGCTGCTGGTATTCACGGAAAAGTTTCATCTTGAAAGAGGCTTTTGTTGTGGTAGAGGGTGTAAGCATTGTCCTTATGAATACGAGAATGTGCCTGAAGTAAAAAGAGCCAAGCTACTTGCTGCGCGAAAAGCTAATGAAGAAAACACGGGCAGATAAGCAAAACATATATGATGCTATATATGATGTCGTGCGTTTGATACCCAAAGGACGCGTAACTACATATGGTGCAGTATCTGCAGCGATTGGTGTTAAGTCAGGTGCAAGAATGGTAGGTTACGCAATGAACCTTTCTACGCATATTAAACCTAAAGTGCCTGCTCATCGTGTGGTCAATAGAAATGGTATGCTTAGTGGTAAGCATCATTTTAGCCCTCCCGAGAAAATGCAACAGCTACTTGAAAAAGAGGGAGTAAAAGTAGAAGAAGATAAAGTAGTAGACTTCGATAAGTTGTTCTGGGATCCACTAGTCGAACTTTTGCCCCGCTGATATTGTTCTATGTGATATAACTTAATTTATGTCAAGAACAACCAGACTACTCCCAATAGCAGCATTACTCATATTCATCACATCTTGTAAAGACAAAATAGATTACGAAGCATTTAGCACTGAGGTGCGGAACACATTCTCTAAGAATGATTCTACCCAGGCACCATCACGCAAAAACGAGGGTGCTACAGTTTATCAGATATACAAGAAGAATAATTTTCAACCCGTCTGGCTTAGTGAAAAAGGCGATGCCGATAAAGCTAAAGAACTGGTAAAGGAGCTTAATGAGTTAAGTCTTCATGGCATAACATCTAGCAGATACAAAGTAGAAGAGCTTAATAACAGCATAAAATCAATTGAAGACAATAAAGATCAGGTAGACATTGCTAATGCGATAAAAGCAGATAAGCAATTTACGGTAGCTTATATACAAGCCGCTAATGACCTAATGTATGGTGTTCTTAACCCGGAAAGAGTAGTAGATATGTGGTATCATGATAATGATACTGCCATGAATATAGCAGATAACTTTAGCGGCAATAGTTATCCTAAATTGAGTATTTACGAAAGTAAATTGCCTGCGTATAAAGCACTGATTGATTACAAGAAAGATAAAGGTGAGAACTTAACTGATAGTATGGCAACAACTATAAATGCTAATCTAGAAAGGTTAAGGTGGTTGCCACAAGAGCTTGAAGATGACTATGTAGTGGTGATAGTACCGAAAATGGAGCTATACCTTGTAGAAGGTGGTAAGGTAACTATGAATATGAGAACTGTTGTAGGTAAAGTGAGTACAGAAACACCATCGTTGAATGCGGATATGGAGAACGTTGTATTCAATCCATCTTGGGGTATACCGCCGGGTATTATGAAAAGAAGTATCGTGCCGGGGCTTATGAGTAAAGGAGAAGATTATATAAAACAAAAAGGATACAAAGTATACGACAGGCAAGGTAATGAGGTTGCGGCTAGCGAGATCAATGAAGATAACTACGAAAACTATATAGTAAGACAACCACCTAGTGAAAAAAATGCATTAGGACAGGTGAAGTTCAACCTGCCAAATCCATATGCTATATATCTACACGATACACCGCACAGAAGCGATTTTGAGAAAGATGAACGTGCAAAAAGTTCTGGTTGCATCAGGCTACATCATCCAAGAGAGCTAGCAGATCATATCCTTACAGAAATGAGTAATAAAGATTACAGTATGGATGAGATCAACGAGATAGTAAGTCACAATAAAACCGAGTACGTAAACCTGAAACATCGTTTACCAGTACACATATTGTATTTAACAGCTTACAAGATAGATGGTGGGGACTTAGAGTTTTACAATGACATTTACAATAGAGATGCTGAAATAGCACAGTTATTGAGATAGAGGAAACTCATATTTCAATACTCTGTCTATAGCATTTTCTTCATCTTGTATCATAGGTGTTCTCTCATCTTGCTTAGGGGCAGATATTTTATTTATCTCCAGCTGTTTATTCAGCCAGTAGGAGTCTGCTAAATATTGCTCTTGTGGGAAATACATAAACAAACAAGTACCTTCTTTAATGTAGTTGATCACATCATCAGATACATCAACTGATACTGCAGGGCAGCCCCAACTTCTACCGAGACGTTTGTGTGAACGAATAAAATCTTCACTTACATATTCAGCACCATGTATTACTATAGCTCTATCCATAGCATTACAATTATAACCCTCATCCATACCTGTAAGGCGTAGAGAGTTACCGTGTTTACCTAAATAGGTAGCACCTGTAACATAAAAACCCATACTGCTCTGGTGAGAGTTAGGGATGTTACTGAACTTATTGGCGTACTCATTACCCGTACCTTGTCCGTGCGCTACGTATGTGTTAAGTAGTATTTTCCTAGTGGCAATATCCAGTATCCACATCCTTTTTTCATTGGATGACATACTCAGGTCGCATATAGTCAATATCTGTTTATCCGCAGAAAGCTTGCCTTCTTGCTTTAGATTAAGATATCCGATATATCCTTTTTTGAAAACCTCATAATCCAACGTATGAGCTTTCTTGAACTTAAAGTCATCATATACACTACGAACATATTTATCAAAACCGCTCACTGTATTATCAGCTCCTACAGCAGATGAGTGAGCAAAAGCAGAAATGAATAAAAAAGTGATAATATGTAATGTGTACTGCCTCATATTCTATTAACAAGTTACGAACTTGCATAGATTTAATTAAAATATTTAGTATAGTTTAACACTCTTAATCCCGCTGCTGTACTGGTTTGTATAGGTATATAAGCCCAGGTTATAGCATAAAGAAAAAGAGGGCATTTTTCCTTACATTTGGCAGTCTTTAAAAATATTCAATCTATTATGAAAGAAGTTTATATCGTATCCGCAGTACGTACCCCTATGGGTAGCTGGGGTGGATCGCTAAAGGGTTTTTCTGCAACTAAGCTAGGTTCTTTTGCTATAAAAGGAGCTTTACAAAGAGCTGGTGTTGAGCCATCTGCAGTAAATGAAGTATTGATGGGTTGCGTGATGCAAGCTAACTTAGGTCAGGCTCCTGCACGTCAGGCTGCAATATTTGCAGGTATCCCTGATAGTGTACCATGTACTACAGTAAATAAAGTATGCGCCAGTGGTATGAAAGCTGTAATGCAAGGTGCTCAAGCTATTGCTCTGGGCGATGCTGATGTAGTGGTAGCCGGCGGTATGGAAAGCATGAGTAACGTGCCTTTCTACAACGATAAGGTACGTTGGGGTAGTAAGTACGGTAATATCACACTTATCGATGGTCTTGCAAAAGATGGTCTTACAGACGTATACAACGATTACCCAATGGGTAATGCAGCTGAACTTTGTGCTAAAGAGTGTAACATAACTCGTGAAGCACAGGATGAGTTTGCAATTGAAAGTTACAAGCGTAGCCAGGCTTCAGTAGAGGGTGGTAAGTTTGATAATGAGATCGTACCTGTAGAAGTTCCTCAGCGTAAAGGTGACCCTGTTATCTTCAACAAAGATGAGGAGCCTTACAATGTAAAGTTTGAAAAAATACCTGCACTTCGTTCTGCATTCATCAAAGATGGTTCTGTAACTGCTGCAAATGCAAGTACTATGAATGACGGTGCTGCTGCACTTGTACTGATGAGTAAAGAGAAAGCAGAAGAGCTAGGTCTTAAGCCAATAGCTAAGATAAAATCATATGCAGATGCGGCACAAGCACCTGAATGGTTTACAACATCTCCTGCACTTGCAGTACCTAAAGCTGTAGAAAAAGCAGGTCTTAAAATGGAAGACGTAGCTTACTATGAGTTGAATGAAGCATTCAGCGTAGTTGGTTTAGCTAATATGGAGAAAATGAACCTTAAGCCTGAGCAGGTAAATGTGAATGGCGGTGCGGTTTCTCTTGGTCACCCTCTTGGCTGTAGCGGTGCTCGTATATTAGTGACACTGATAAACGTATTACATCAAAACAATGCACAATATGGTGCAGCAGGTATCTGTAACGGTGGTGGTGGTGCCAGCGCTGTTGTTGTTGAGAAAATGTAATTACACAGTATTTTCATATAGGGTGCGGCAATTGCCGCACCTTTTTTATTTTAGTGTCATGCTTATCGGTCAGTTATCAAAACGCTCAGGTTGCTCTCGGGATACTATCAGGTATTACGAAAAGATAGGTCTGGTAGTATTGCCTAAACGTTCGAGGTTGGAGAACAACTATAAAGATTATCCTGAAGAGGTTTTGCAACAGCTATTGGTGATAAAGAAGTATAAAGCACTAGGTTTTACACTTGAAGAGATAAGAGAGTTGCTGGTGTTGCAATCTATCAAAGTATTAGATATAGCTAAGCTCATTGAACTCATAGAATTAAAGATAACGGGCGTAGATGCACAGATAGAGGAGCTACACGAAATGCGACTCAAACTCGGCCGAGAGTTACAAGCACTTACTCGCAAGCAGTATGGCCGTGTGATAGAACTACCCGAAATGAGCAGAGCCGCTTAGTTACTGACTATATGATCTACAATGCCATATTTTACAGCTTCTTTAGCATCCATCCAATAGTCTCTGTCAAAGTCTTCTAGCACCTTCTTTATAGTTTGATCGCAGTTTTTAGCTAATATTTTAGCTGATAGTTCTTTTGCTTTCATGATCTGCAAAGCGTGTATCTCTATATCAGCATATGTAGCTCTGAAACCGCCCATGCTGGGTTGGTGTATCATCACCTCTGCTGTTGGGAATATATACCTGTGTCCTTTTTCGCCCGCCGATAACAATATAGAACCCATAGATGCTGCAAAGCCCAGACAGTAGGTATAAACTGGACAAGAAATGTTATTCATGATATCGTGTATAGCATATCCCGAGGTGACTATTCCGCCAGGGCTATTGATGTAAAAATGTATGGGTGCTTTTGCATCTTGTGCGGTCAGGTAAGTTAGCTGTTCTACTATCTGTTTTGCTGTATTGTCTTCTACAGCACCCCAAAGAAAGACTTTGCGCTGCTCTAATAAGTTCTTTTCTAACAAATATTTAGGTTGCGAATATATGTTGCGGTTGTTTTCTTCCTGCATTGTTTTTCTACAAGTATAAGGGGTGGAGTATAGTCCATGGATACTTATTGTGGATAAATAATAGGCGGCTTAAATAACCTCACTTTGTTACTTTTGCGGCAAAGAAGCGAAAGAAATGATCAAACATCCGTGGCACGAAGTATCGATTGGTAAGAAAGTACCTGAAACAGTAAATGGTATCATAGAGATACCAAAGAACTCTAGAGCAAAGTATGAGCTGGACAAAGATTCCGGTATGCTGATATTAGATAGAGTATTATACTCTTCAGTAAACTATCCTGCAAACTATGGTTTTATACCGCAGACATTTTGTGATGATGGTGATCCGTTGGATATACTTGTATTGTCTCAAATGGAGATAGTGCCTATGTGTATTGTCGAGGCAAATGTGATAGGAGTTATGCGCATGCTAGATAATGGTGAGATGGATGATAAGATAATAGCTGTAGCTACTAATGATATGAGTGTGAACCACATGACCAATATCGATGAGCTGCCTGCGCACTGGTTGAAAGAGCTACAGAGTTTTTTTGAAGATTATAAAAAACTAGAGAATAAGTCTGTAGTAGTAGATGATTTTCAGGATAGAGATGTAGCATATGAAATCGTAGAGCAGAGCATTAAAGACTACCAAAAGAAGTTCATTCAATAAAAGATAGTCTTTACAATCTATTATATTAAAGTATTTACAGCGGGTTTGCTATATTTCAAGTATGAAGAGTAAACTCGTTGTTTTTTTATGTGTAGTCCTCATGAGCTGCACACAAAATGTATACGCACAATTATATACTGCTGCGTATGGAGATAAGTCAAACCCCGCAATTTTATTTCTTCACGGCGGACCGGGCTATAATTCCTTTTCATTTGAAGCGTCTACAGCCGATAGGTTGGTGAAAGAAGGGTACTATGTAGTTGCCTATGATCAGCGTGGAAGTGGTAGATCGCTAAATCCTGAAGGTAGTAAGTACAACTTTGAAGAAGCTATTGCTGATTTGAATAGCGTGTATGAGCTGTTTGATATAGAGCGGGCTACGCTTATCGGGCATAGCTGGGGAGGTGCACTAGGTGTAGTGTATGCAGAAGCTCATCCTGAGAAAGTGAAAGAGCTGGTATTGGTCTCTGCCCCTATGGACTATCAACAAACCTTCAAGGCTATTATAAAACACGCTAAAGAAGCGTATACAGAGAAGGGTAGCGAAGACCAACTGAAATACATCAGTATGCTGGAGAGTATGGACACAAAATCTCTTGAGTATGCTACTTACTGCTTTATGCACGCTATGGCTAGTGGCCAGTATAAATCCGGTAATCCTGCTGAGAATGTAGAAGAAATAAAGCAGCACATGTTGAGCTTGCCTGACGCAGCACAACTACAAAAAATGACCCGTGAGCCTGTAAAAGGCTTTTATGATAGTGAAAATTATACGACGCTTAAGTTATATGATAGGCTCAAGGTGCTAAAAAGTACTGTGCCTGTATACGGTATTTACGGTACTGATGATGGACTGTTTGATGAAGATCAGTTTAGCAATATCAAAATAGCTATTGGAGCAAAGAACTTTACAGTAAAAAAGGATGCTTCTCATAGTGTATTTATAGACCAGCAAGAACAGTTTGTGCAGCAGCTTAAAGCATATATAGAATAATGGCTGAAATAAATTATTTACAGTGGATTAGTATTGAGGACTTTTTGCAGATGAGTGGTGGTTATGTGTTAGATTTTTCAAATAGAACGTTACAAGACTTTGTGGCCGATGTTACAAAGTTAGATATATACTCCAGTAAATATGAAGATAAGGGGGAATCAAAAGCTAATCGTATCAGAACATTTTTCAAGAAAGAATCTGCTACTATTGTGGCAAAGCTATTACAGGGGTTTATCGATTATAAAGTCGACATAATGTATGCGAGAGATGGTATAGAGTTAGGTAGTAGTGAGCTTAAATCTCTTGAAATTTGCAAGTCAATAGTAGGTAGTTTGTATGCAGATGGTGGCGATGTCAGTGAGGATGTTGAAGCATTGAATATCAATGATGATTTTACACAAATATTTTCTTCAATTAAAGATGATATAGAAAAGGGTGAGCCTGAACAAGCGTTGGATAGGCTGCATACATTCATGATAAAGTATGTGAAGAGCCTTTGTAATAAAAATAGCATTCTTTATAGAGATGAAGCAGCATTACATAGCTTGTATGGTAGTTATGTAAAAGAGATTATAAAGCATAAAGTAGATTCTGAAATGACTGTCAGAATAATGAAGTCTTCTATATCAATTTTAGAGGCTTTTAATGATGTGAGAAATAATCAAAGTTTGGCACATGACAATATTGTTTTAAATAGAGAAGAGAGTATGTATATATTTAAAAGTATATCTAACCTAGTAGCTTTTATTAAAGCAATCGAAACTAAAGAGTAAGGTTCAAAAATGTAATTTTTTTATTTACGTGCGTAACTATTTAGAGTAGTTATTCTAACTCATATCTCTGTCCGCTGGTATCTACTTTATAATACTTTCCATTACTGTAGTATAAACCTTCAGAATGTCCCTTGGAGTGTTTGGTGTCGATGTCTATTACACGACCGTCATAAAAAGTAGTTACTGCATCTACTACTGTATGGCCTATCACAATCGCATTAGCATGGTATAGTAGCATCGTCTTATTTACTTGTTGTTGTGTAGCATCCTCTCTGGCATAGCCTCTATACCAGAATGGTGATGTTTCATAGTCGTGTATAGTTACGTCGGGTTCTTTTGTGATGATGTTCTTTTTATCGTTTTTATTAACAAAATAGTGTTTGCGCGCCACCTCGTTTATCTCTTGCATACTGAGTGATAGCTCGTTCATATCTTCTGAGAAGCCACCATGCGTGAAAATAGTACCACCTATTTGTTCTATTACATTTTTAGTGTTCAGCCATCTACCTAGCTCTGTATTCAGTGTGTACCACTCTTTATAATCTGTGTGTAGTAAAGAAGCGTTTTCTGCGTACTTGCCACTTACATAACGTAGGTCGTTTTGTAGATTCATGATCTCATGGTTGCCTAGTATGAAATGCACTTTACCACCGTGTGCTTTGGCCAGCTCTTCTAAATGATATATCAGCCAGAGTACTTCAGTTACATTAGTACCTCTGTCAAAAAAATCACCTACCAGTACCAGGCGCCCCGACGCATAAGTCCAGTTGTAACTATCATCTATTACATGGTTGGCAAGTAGTAGTTTTCTGAACGCTTCAAACTCACCTTCTATATCTGATATTGCCAGAAAGCTATCAGCTTCAGAATAGGTAGAAGACTCTATGGTTAAAGAATCCTTTAGTCTGGTAGTAAAGTTCCAATCGGGATGCTCGTCAAATTTACATTGGATGACTAGACTATCTCTGTTATGAAAAGTGTCTGTAGTTGCAATATGGGTAGTGTCTTTTAGTACTACTGACTTTACAATGATACTGCTGTCTGCATAAAAAATATGAGGACCATCTGTGCCGGGCGGAGCATACTTTTGTTTGCTGTCTCTCATTACTGTATTCGGAAAGATGACCCACTCATCTACTACATGATTCTTGGTGAGTAATAAGCCTGTAATGAAATATACTATATACAGACCGATGAAAATAAGTAGATATTTGAGTGCTTTCTTTTTCCGCATTACAGTTTATATAGTTGTCTTTTATAGTTAATGATTTCTTTTCTTATGACATGCAGCTACAAACTCTTCAAATTGTTTTAATGTATAGCTGCTCAGGTTACGCTCTTTTGTAAGCCCTCCTTTTTGTGCAGCAAGTACGCCAAAATGTACGTCATGATAGCCTGATATGGCGTGTGCATCCGGGTCGATACTTAACAAAGCTCCCGATTCCATAGCATATGCTATCCATGTCCAGTCAAGATCAAGCCTGCGCGGGTGAGCATTTATCTCTATGACTACATTATGCTTTACACATTCATCTATGATCACTTTATGGTCCAGCGGATAGCCCTCCCGTGATAGTAATAACCTACCTGTAGGGTGACCTAGAATATTAGTGTATGGATGACGAATAGCCTTCATTACTCTCTCCATAGCTTTCTCTTCTGTCATTTTCAGGTTGGTATGTACAGATGCTATAACTACGTCAAGCGTACTCAGTACGTCATCGCTATAATCAAGACTACCATCGTTGAGTATATCAACTTCTATGCTCTTGAATATTTTGAACGGTGCCAGCTTTTCATTTATTGTCTCTATCTCCTGATGTTGTGCCGCTATTCTTTCCGGAGTAAGGCCGTTTGCATAAAATGCTGCCTGTGAGTGGTCACTGATAACCATATACTCATAACCTTCATCAATACAGGCTTTTGCCATTTTCTCAATAGTGTCAGCACCGTCGCTCCAGGTAGAGTGGGAGTGTATGATAGACTTGATGTCTTTTGTCTTTATCAATTCAGGTAACTTATTATCTGATGCAACATCTATTATTGTTGGTTGCTCTCTGAGTGCAGGCGGGATATATTGAAGTTTATTGTGTTCAAATATCTTTTCTTCAGAATCTACTTGTTCCGGTATCTGATATTTCTTTGTGAACGCATCTAGAAACTCTTTACTGGCAGATGTCTTGAATAAGGTGGTGTAGAAATTTTCCTTTTTAGATAGGTGTATTCTTATCAATGGTTGGTTAGGAGCATTTACTTCCAGTATGTTTTCTTTTTGCTCAGTAGTTACACCTTCTGTTACGCTGAACTGTTGTGTGAGTGTCTTTGCATCTGCATCTGTAGCAATGTCTATGAACTCTATAGTAGGTAACTGCCTGCGTATCTCGCCAGTCAGGGCAAATTGTTTGTCAGGGTTAGCCCTGCCTAGTTGAGTTACCAGCATGTTTGAGATTTCCTCTACCTCTGCCCAGAGCCTGAAGTTCTGATTACTGCGAATGAACTCTATATTCTGTAGTATACTTTGTTGTGTCTTTGCACCAAAACCTTTGAACGATGCTAGCCTGTTCTCGTTGCAGGCGTATTCCAACTCCCCGACATTCTCTATGCCCATCTCTTTCCATATGATGGCTATTTTCTTAGGGCCTAGACCTTTTATCTGCATCATGTCCAGAACACCTACCGGTGTTTTGGCTACTATCTCTTCCAGTGCTTCCAGCTTGCCTGTGTTTAGCAACTCAATTATCTTAGATCCTGTGCTTTTACCTATGCCTTTCATGGCGAACAACTCAGACTCATCCATTTCAGATGCTTGCTTTGGTAGCTTATCAATATGATATGCTGCTATACTGTAGTTCTTCGCTCTGAATGCATCCTCACCATGTATATCCATGAGTTTGGATAGTAATGAAAACTGATCTGCTATCTGGCCGTTGGTCATTTTATATAATATTAAAGTAGAGTCCCCTAAAGTTAATAGCTACTCAACAAAAAGCCACAGCACTATACATACTGTGGCTGCTAAATAAGTTTTGTGTTGTTATTTCAATGGAGCTAATGAGCGCTCTTTTACATAGCTCAAAGCTTTGTTTAGTTGCTCTTCTCTATTCATTTTAGAATTGTCTAGGACTACAGCATCTTCAGCCTGTTTTAACGGGCTTTCCTCACGATTGCTGTCAATATAATCACGCATTTGTATGTTGGTGATCACTTCTTCATAAGTGATGTTCGGGTTCTTCACATATAGCTCCTGAAAGCGACGTTTTGCACGCACATCCATTTGCGCTGTCATGAATAGTTTAAGCTCAGCATCAGGGAAAACCACTGTTCCAATATCGCGACCATCCATTACAATGCCTTTGCCTGTACTCATTTCTCTTTGCTGTGCTACCGCCAGGTCTCTTACTTCTTTGATAGCTGCTACATCACTTACTCTTTCTGCAACTATCATCTCATGTATGTGGTGAGCAACATTCTCTCTGTTAAGATAGATGTCTGATGTTTGAGTTTTCTCGTTGTACACAAAGTCCAGCTTGATGCCTTCAAGAGCATGCTTTACTTCATCTTTATCAGATACATTTATGTTGTTTCTTAAGAAGTGTAGGGTGATCGCTCGGTACATAGCACCGCTATCAATATGTCTGTATCCAAGTTCTCTTGCAAGGTCTTTTGCTAAAGTGCTTTTCCCGCAGGATGAGTGTCCATCGATAGCTATGATTATTTGCGCTTCCATAACGTGAAGTTTCTACTGCAAATTTCTACTATAATGAGCGTAAATAAAATAGGGTAAATGTTATAATAAAGCTGTAGTTTATATGTTCTTCAGTAAAATATACACTTAACCGTAATAAATAAAGGGTGGCAAATTGCCACCCTTTAGAGCTATATCTTATTGAAAAAGGACTACCCTTTGCTCATTTCCGCAAAATACTTGTGGAAGTAAGGTAGTGTCTCTATTCCTTTATAGTAGTTCTCAACACCATACTTCTCATTAGGAGAGTGAATAGCATCACTATCAAGACCGAAGCCCATAAGTACTGTCTTAAGGCCAAGCGTTTTCTCAAATAGAGCAACTATCGGGATACTACCACCACCACGAGTAGGTATCGGATCTTTACCAAAAGCTGTGCTGATAGCCTTAGCAGCTGCCTGGTAAGCAACTGAATCTGTAGGAGTAACTACAGGCTCACCACCGTGGTGTGGAGTCACTTTTACTTTCACATCATCAGGAGCTATGCTCATGAAATGGTCTGTAAATAGTTTAGTGATCTCTTTAGAACTTTGATCCGGTACAAGGCGCATAGATATTTTAGCATATGCTTTTGAAGGAAGTACTGTTTTAGCACCTTCGCCTATATAGCCACCCCAGATACCGTTAACATCAAGTGTTGGTCTGGTACCTGTACGCTCTACAGATGTATAACCTTCTTCACCTCTGATATCATCAATGGCAAGATCTTTTTTGTATTCTTCAAGGTCGAATGGTGCACTATTGATGGCTTGTCTTTCCTCATCTGTTAGATCAACTACTTTGTCGTAGAAGCCAGGTATAGCTATTCTGTTCTCTTCATCATGTAGAGAAGCTATCATGTCACAAAGTACATTGATAGGGTTACCTACAGCACCACCATATACACCGCTATGCAAGTCGCGGTTAGGTCCTGTAACTTCTACCTCTACATAACTAAGTCCACGTAGTCCTGTTTCTATAGAAGGGTTTTCAAGGCTTAGCATGGCTGTATCTGATACCAATACGATATCTGCAGCTAGCTTTTCTTTATTCTCTTCAAGGAAGATGCCCAGGTTGTCAGAACCAACTTCTTCTTCACCTTCTATCATCATTTTTACATTGCACTGAAGTGTGTTGGTCTTTGCCATTACTTCAAATGCCTTTACATGCATGAAGAATTGACCTTTATCGTCTGCAGAACCACGTGCGTAAATATTGCCATTCTTAACCACAGGTTCAAAAGGGCCACTATCCCATAGATCTAATGGGTCTGGTGGTTGAACATCATAGTGACCGTACACTAATACTGTAGGTAGAGCAGGGTCAATGATCTTTTCACCATATACTATAGGGTGTCCTGCTGTAGGGCAGATCTCTGCTATATCGCAGCCTGCCTTTAGCATGCTTTCTTTTACAGCTTCGGCACATTTAGCCACATCGCCTTTGTATTTACTGTCAGCGCTTATAGACGGTATACGTAAAAGGTTTAGCAATTCGTCCATGAAACGGTCTTTATTTTCAGATAGATAATCTTTCCAAACTTGCATATGTGTAAA
The DNA here is from genome assembly GCA_964531655.1 of uncultured Flavipsychrobacter sp. Lineage (GTDB taxonomy): Bacteria > Bacteroidota > Bacteroidia > Chitinophagales > Chitinophagaceae > UBA5543. The sequence goes on along the minus strand of CAZHDM010000002.1, from coordinate 256,894 downwards.
AATTTTTAGGAACTCAAAAGTAAGGCACCTGAAACTAAAATGAGAATGAAATCAAATTAGTGATATCCTTTATAATCTTATTAACAAAAAGTAATGAAAGATTACATGTACAAATTGTTATATTCTTAAAGATTGGCTAGCTTTGCACACTTTTAAAATTATTTCTCCAACGTATGAAGTTATCGCAGTTTAAATTCGATCTTCCACTTAACTTGATAGCACAGCACCCTACAAAAGCGAGAGAGGATAGTCGCTTAATGGTTGTGCATCGTGACACTGGGAAGATAGAGCACAGGTCATTCCGTGATATATCAGAGTATTTCGACGATAACGACGTTATGGTTGTTAATAATACTAAAGTGTTCCCGGCACGTCTTTATGGACGTAAGGAGAAGACAGGTGCTAAAATCGAGGTTTTCTTACTTCGTGAATTAAACAAGCCAAACAGACTTTGGGATGTTATAGTTGATCCGGCTCGTAAGATAAGAGTAGGTAATAAGCTATACTTTGGTGAGAACGATGAGCTGGTAGCAGAGGTAATAGATAACACCACTTCACGTGGTCGTACCATACGTTTCCTATTTGATGGTGATGATGATGCTTTCAGAAGAATGTTGGACCATCTTGGGGAAACACCTCTTCCTAAATATATCAAGCGTAAGCCTGATGAGCAGGATAAAGAGCGTTACCAAACTGTATATGCTAAGTACGAAGGTGCTGTTGCAGCTCCTACAGCAGGTTTACACTTTAGCCGTGAGCTGATCATGCGCTTAGAGATACAGGGTATCAAGTTTGCTGAGGTTACGTTACATACAGGTTTAGGTACTTTCCGCCCGATAGAAGTAGAGGATCTTTCTAAACACAAAATGGATGCAGAGTACTTCAGGGTTGAAGACTATGCTACGCAGATAGTAAATAAGGCTAAGCAAGACAAAAGACGTATATGTTCAGTAGGTACTACTACTATGCGCGCGCTTGAAAGCTCTGTAACTGCAAATGGTATGTTGAAGAGTGAAGAAGGATGGACTAACTTGTTTGTTCACCCGCCTTACGACTTCTCAATAGCTAACTGCCTTGTAACCAACTTCCACCTGCCAAAGACCAGTCTATTGATAATGGTATGTGCGTTTGCCGGTTATGACTTGGCGATGGAAGCCTACAAAACGGCTATAAAAGAGAAATACAGATTTTTCAGCTACGGAGATGCTATGTTAGTTATATAGTAGCTTATTATAAAATATTAACTTTTCCACACAACGCATCTAGCAATAGATGCGTTGCTTATTTTTAAGGTATCCATGCACAGTAAAATAAAAGATATCATAACCTCGTCTATAAACACTAAGCGCAGTGTGTTGGATAATGAGGAGCTTATACAAACCGTAGGTGCTGTTACTTCGTTGATAGTAACAGCATTCAAAGCAGGGAATAAAGTGCTTTTTTGTGGTAACGGTGGTAGTGCGGCAGACGCACAACATTTGGCTGCTGAGTTTAGCGGTAGGTTTTACAAGGATCGTAAATCATTACCTTCTGAAGCGCTGCACTGCAATACATCGTATATGACAGCAGTAGCTAATGACTATGGTTATGATGTTATTTATAGTAGAATGATAGAGGGGATAGGCAAAGAGGGTGATGTGCTTATTGCACTGAGTACTTCAGGTAACTCTGTGAATATTACAAATGCATTACAATCTGCTAGTGAAATTGGTATGATTACTGTAGGTTTAACAGGAGAAGGGGGAGGAAAGATGAATGGTATTTGCGATCATATGATAAAAGTACCAAGTACAGACACCCCAAGGATACAAGAGACGCACATTATGATTGGGCATATTATATGCCAGTTGGTAGAAGAACAATATTTTGACTAAGTAAAAAGGAGTAAAAGATGAGCGACGCAAACATTCAAAGACAAATAGACAAAAGCTGGACACTATTCCTGGATAGAGATGGTGTGATCAATGAAGAGCAGGTTGGGTCTTATATTACTAATTGGGGTGAGTTTGTGTTTTGTGACGGTAGTCTTAATGCAATTAGTAATCTCAGTGAACTCTTCGGTAGGGTAGTCATAGTAACTAACCAGCGCGGAGTAGGTAAAGGAATCATGACGCTTGATGACTTGAAAGATATACATTCAAGGATGAGCAGTGCCATAGTAGATGCAGGGGGTAATATAGACAGGGTGTACGCATGTACAGCTCTGGAAGATAATGACCACAACCGTAAGCCTAATACTGGTATGGCAGTACAAGCCAGAGAGGATTTCTCTGAGATAGATTTTGAAAAGAGTGTAATGGTAGGTAATAACCTAAGCGATATGCAATTTGGTAAGAAAATGGGTATGCATACCGTGTTTCTTACAACAACACAGCCGCCTGTAAGCCTGCCACACGATCTTGTAGATGAACAATTTGATACTTTAAGTGCCTGGACCAGCACTTTAGCAGCAGAAGTTATCGGCTAATCACCTATTTTCTACTATGTAACTTGCTAAATATCAGATTACAATGCGATTTTAGTTCCGATATTAAATTTCTGTGGATATTATGTAAAGGTTATGTTGTATTTATTTGGATGAAATAAAAAATACACATACCTTTGCAGTCCTTTAATATGGCCAAACAAGCTTTAATCAAACAGGACGGAGTAATTGTAGAAGCTTTATCTAATGCGATGTTTCGTGTAAGACTTGAGAATGACCACGAAATCTTAGCTACGATATCAGGTAAAATGCGTATGCACTATATACGTATACTGCCTGGGGATAAAGTAGGTGTTGAGATGAGCCCGTATGATTTAACAAGAGGACGTATTATATACCGTTATAAATAATTTTTTTAAATAATTACGATCATGAAGGTAAGAGCTTCAATAAAAAAGCGTAGTGCAGATTGTAAAATAGTTCGCCGTAAGGGCAAATTATATATCATTAACAAAAAGAATCCTCGTTTTAAGCAACGTCAGGGTTAATATTTGACATTAAAAAATAAACTGGATACATGGCTCGTATAGCTGGTATTGACCTTCCGAAAAACAAACGTGGTGAGATAGCTCTCACTTACATCTATGGTATAGGCCGTAGTACAGCACAGTACATTCTTGATAAGTCTGATATAGACAGAAACAAGAAAGCTGCAGATTGGAATGATGATGAACTTTCTTCAATTCGTAACATTATAACTGGCGAATTCAAAGTAGAAGGTCAACTTCGTTCTGAAGTGCAAATGAACATTAAGCGTCTTATGGATATCGCTTGTTACCGTGGCTTACGTCACCGTAAAGGATTACCATTACGCGGACAACGTACTCGTACAAACAGCCGTACCCGTAAAGGGAAGCGTAAAACCGTTGCAGGTAAGAAAAAAGCACCAAGGAAGTAATATTCCTGCCATCGCCGGATCCGACATGGTGCTGCGGGGAGGGATGGCAAGAAGCCGGTTAATGATGCCGGTTATTTTTATACGATTACCTTATTTAATTAAAAAATGGCAAAAGGACAATCAGGCAAAGGAAAAACTCCTGCTAAAAAGCGCGTTGTTAAGGTGGATGCACATGGTGATGCACACATCAGCGCAACATTCAATAACGTTATCATCAGTCTTACTAACAAGTCAGGTCAGGTAATATCTTGGTCTTCTGCTGGTAAAATGGGATTCCGTGGTTCTAAAAAGAACACTCCATACGCTGCACAAACTGCTGCGGCAGATTGCGCTAAAGTAGCAATGGACGCAGGTCTTAAAAAAGTTGATGTTTACGTTAAAGGACCTGGTTCTGGTCGTGAAGGTGCTATCCGTTCACTATCTAACTCAGGTTTAGAGGTTGTTACTATCAAGGATGTTACTCCGTTACCACACAACGGATGTCGCCCTCCGAAGAAACGCCGCGTATAATATTTAGAATTAATCTTTATTTATAAACTACTGTTGCGGATCGGATTTTACGATTTTTAAAGAGACGCAGCAGTAAAAATGAAAAATCGTAATGGCACGTTATACAGGACCAAAAAACAGAATCTGCCGTAAATTCGGTGAACCAATATTAGGTTCAGGCAAAAGCCTTCAGAAAAACAGTTTTCCTCCGGGACAACACGGTAACTCTCGCAGACGTAAGTCTACAAGTGAGTACGCTTTACAGCTTAAAGAAAAACAAAAAGCTAAATACACTTATGGTGTATTAGAAAAGCAATTCCGTAATACATACGTTGAGGCTAACCGTCTTAAAGGAGCAACAGGTGAAAACCTTATCCGTCTTCTGGAAGCACGTTTAGACAACACCGTATACCGTATGGGTATTGCTCCTACACGTCCTGCTGCTCGTCAGCTGGTATCTCACAAGCACATCATGGTGAATGGTCATATAGTAAATATCGCATCATACAGCATGAAGCCTGGAGACGTTGTAGAAGTAAAACCTAAGAGTAAGGCTAATACTGACCTTATGAGTATGGTAGGTGCTAAGAACCCTAAGATCAACTGGGTTGAGTTCAACGAAAACGAAATGAAAGGTACATACATTGCTCATCCAGAGCGTGACAGTGTTCCTGAGAATATTAAAGAGCAACTGATAGTTGAGTTGTACTCTAAATAATAAATTTTAGCCCAATCCTTTTGGTTTGGGCTCTTATAATATACAGGCCAGCCTGTAATTAGAATCATAAATAAGTAAATTAATAAATCTCAATATGGCCATATTGAATTTCCAAAAGCCGGATAAAATAGTTCTTCAAAAAGCAACTGACTTTGAAGCACAATTCGAGTTTCGTCCGTTAGAGCCTGGTTATGGTGTAACTATTGGTAACGCGCTTCGTCGTGTTTTACTTTCTTCTCTTGAAGGTTATGCTATCACTGGTATCAAAATTGCGGGTGCTGACCACGAGTTTGCTACAATCAAAGGTGTGCTTGAAGATGTAACAGAGATCATCCTGAACCTGAAACAAGTTCGCCTTAAGAAAACTGTAGAAGATGATACTGCAGGTGATAGAGTAGAGCTTAACATCAAAGGCCAGGAGCAATTTACTGCAGGTATGATAAGCGAGGCATTACCTAGTTTTGAGGTAATGAATCCTGATCTTGTGATATGTAGCATGGAGCCTGGTACTCTATTCCAGATCGAATTGCACATAGGCAAAGGTCGTGGTTATGTGCCTTCTGAAGAGAACCGTATGGAAGAAGCACCTGTAGGTTACATAGCTATTGATTCAATTTTCACTCCGATCAAAAACGTTAAGTACAGCATCGAGAACACTCGTGTTGAACAGCGTACGGATTTCGAAAAATTGATCATGGAGGTAGCTACAGATGGTACTATACATCCTGAAGAGGCTGTAAAAGAAGCATCTCGCATACTTATCCAGCACTTAATGATCATTACTGATGAGAACATCAGCCTTGATACTAAACAAGAAGAGAAAGAAGCTGTAGTAGACGAAGAAACTTTACAAGTACGTAAAGTGTTGAATACTCCACTAGAAGACCTAGAGCTTTCTGTGCGTGCATTCAACTGTCTGAAAGCTGCTAAGATCAACTCTCTAAGTGAGCTTGTACAATACACTCAGGAAGAGCTTATGAAGTTCCGTAACTTCGGTCAGAAGTCTCTATCTGAGATCGAGCAAGTACTAGGTGAGCGTGGTCTTCACTTCGGTATGGATATCAGCAAATACGTTCGCAGCAGCGAACTTTAATAAAGTATATTATAAGCAGTAGATACCTTGTGTATTTACTGCTTGTTTTTTAATAACAATCGTACCCCGTAACTCCTTGACACGGTACGGGGGAATCTAAAACTAACAGTCATGCGTCACGGAGATAAAGTGAACAATCTAGGTCGTAAAAAAGCACACCGCGAAGCGTTGCTTTCAAACTTGACCAGCCAGTTGATACAATACAAACGTATCACTACAACATTAGCTAAAGCTAAAGCTCTTAGAGTATATGCTGAGCCTTTGATCACTCGTTCTAAGAACAATACTATGCACAACCGTCGTGTTGTATTTAGCTATCTTCAGAACAAAGAGAGTATCAAAGAACTATTTGATGTAATAGGTGATAAAGTAGCTAACCGTCCTGGTGGTTACACTCGTATCATCAAATTACCTCGTCGTTTAGGCGATGCTGCTGATATGGCAATGATCGAATTAGTAGACTTCAACGAACTATACCAAACTGGTTCTGAAGATGGTGCTAAGAAAACTCGTCGTAGCCGTCGTGGTGGTGCTAAAAAATCTACAGCTAAGAAGCAAGAAGCAAAAGCTGAAGAAACTAAAGAAGAGGAAGTTAAAGCAGCAGCAGCTGAGGATACAGCAGCTACTGAAGAAGCTCCTGCACAAGAAGAAAATAACGAAGAAAAGAAAGACGCTTAATTCGCTTTCTGACATAATTAGAAAAGGCTACCTGAATGGTAGCCTTTTTTGTTGCAACAAATTATTGCTAATGGTGTTAGTCTTCTTTAATGAAATGTCGATATGGAGGTAACGATCATATTCCCCAATCAGCTTTTTAGAGAGCATCCAGCTGTTATAAGTTCAAGAAAAGTTTTCTTAGTAGAAGAGTATTTATTCTTCAAACAATACAACTTTCTAAAGCAGCGACTTATCTATCAGCGTGCCTGCATGAAGACATATGAGGAGCACTTAAAAAATAATGGCTGTAAAGTATCCTACATAGATACTACAAGTATAGAGTCTGACGTAAGGAAGCTTATAACGTACTTGAAGGAGCAAAACGTTAGTAAAATTCATTGTATCCAGCCCAATGATGATTGGCTCAATAAAAGACTGCAAAATGCCTGTAAAAGACATTCGATAGAGATAATATGGTACGAGAGCAAATCCTTTATCAATGAGCTTAAATATCTCTCTGACTATAAGCCTAAAAACGAAATTTACTACCACGCCAACTTCTATATAGATCAACGGAAGCTTCATAACGTACTTTTAGAAGGAGATGACCCGAAAGGAGGTAAATGGTCATTTGATACTGAGAATAGAAAGAAGCTGCCAAAAAATAAGAAAACACCTACGCTAGACCTAATACAAACAGGGGCAGGTATTGATGAGGCTAAAGAATATATAGAGAAAAACTTTGCTGATAATATTGGTAGTAAGGACGTTCACATTGCTGGAAAGTCAGGCTACTACCCAACTACACACCGTTCAGCAAAACAATGGTTACACACCTTTTTAGATGAGCGCTTAAGCGATTTCGGAACATATCAGGATGCAATACATACCGATGAACAGACTATGTATCATTCTCTGCTTACACCCATGCTTAATATAGGCTTACTAACACCACGGGATATACTAGATGCTACACTAAAGCATGCTGAAGATAATGACGTTGAAATGAATTCATTAGAAGGTTTCATTAGACAGTTGCTGGGGTGGAGAGAGTTTATCAGATTGGTATATATTCAGAAAGGTAGTTTCCAGCGAACTAACAATTACTGGAATTTTAAAGATAGAAATATGCCAGATGCATTTTATGATGCTAGTACTGGCGTTGACCCTGTGGACCATGTAATAAAGAATGTGCTAAAAACAGGTTATGCTCACCACATAGAGAGATTGATGGTGTTAGGCAACTTTATGCTGCTTTGTGAAGTGCATCCGAATAAGGTATATCAATGGTTTATGGAGCTTTTTGTAGATGCCTATGATTGGGTAATGGTGCCTAATGTGTATGGTATGAGTCAATATGCGGATGGAGGACTAATAACTACCAAACCCTACATCAGCAGTAGTAATTATATAAAGAAGATGAGTAACTATGGCAATGGAGAATGGAGGCAAATATGGGATGGATTGTTCTGGCGATTCATTGTAGTATACAGAGATACTTTTGAGAAAAACCACCGCATGAGTATGATGGTGAATATGTGGGATAAAATGAATAAAACTACTAAGAATGACCATCTGAATGTTGCTGAAAAATACCTTGATAAGTTATGGGGGAGTGAAATAGTTTTTCATGAATAACTATTTACATTTACATCACAATGCAATTCTCTAACGTTCCGGGGCAGTCAGCAGCAAAGCAAGGTATAATAGGTATGTGGCAAAACGACCATATGCCGCATGCGACACTTTTGCTAGGTAATGAAGGTATTGGTGGTTTGCCTATGGGCTTAGCATTTGCACAATACATACTTTGTGAAAACAAACAAGAGCAAGACTCCTGTGGTATATGTAGTAATTGCCAGAAAGTGCAGAAACTGGAACATGCCGATCTGCATTTGTCATTTCCGACTATATCTCCCAAGTCTGGAACAAAGGCAATGAGTAAGTATTTTATGAAGGAGTTTCGTGAATTTGTCGCGCAGACACCTTACGGCAGCACTTATGATTGGCTGCAGTACATTAACGCTGAAAATAAGCAAGGCAACATCACGGCTGAGGAATGCCGGGAGATCATAGATGCATTGAACCTTAAATCCTATGAGGGTAACGCAAAGGTCCAGATCATGTGGCGACCTGAGTACTTAGGTAAAGAAGGGAATATCCTGCTAAAGCTTATTGAAGAGCCTCCTGTAAATACTTATATCATAATGATAGCAGAAAATACAGAAGCTATCTTACAGACTATACTATCACGTACACAGATGATAAGGTTGTCTCCTGTATCACCACAGGATATTGCTGACAGGCTTGTTTCTAAAGGGCAGGCAGATGAGACTAAAGCTCTGCAAATAGGTCATATGGCTCATGGTAGCTATGCAGAGGCCTTAAGGCTATTGCAACATGCAGGTAATGATCTTTTTGCAGACGTTAGGAACTGGTTTAATGGGCTGTTTACGAATAATACTGTAGCTATTACAAAGTTTGCAGAAGAATGGAGCAAGTCGGGTAGGGAGCAGCAAAAAAACTTTCTGCATTACACTATTCAATTGTTAGAGCAGACTATACGTATATCATATTTACCAGATCATCCACCACAGTTACCAGATGATGAAAGTGCTTTTATTAAAAAGCTTGCTTCTATGAATATACCTGTAAATGTGATTAACGATATGGTGGAGGAGATAACTAATACTATCTACTATATTGAGCGAAACGCACATAGTAAAACACAGCTACAGGCATTATCTATTAGGCTAACTTATGTGATACAGAACAAGCCTATCCCTACACTATAATTAATCTTCTGTAATAACACCGCGCTTTACAGCCTGCATATGAAACCAAGGGTTAAGGTGGCCTCTATTCCTTAATAAGAACTTCTTAATAGCTGGTTGTCTTGGGTTGATCATTCGTGTAGGACATTCGGTGATGTCTTCCAGAGTGTCGCAACGCACGCTGATCTTATTTGTGTAGCCGGCGCTAATGAAATATAAAGGTTCTTTGCCGTTGCGTGTAAATCCGAAACCATGTACGCTGTTTTGTGGGAGTCCACCGTCTATGGAACATTGGATAGAGTCTCTATAGACGAAAGTATATGCAACCTCTCCTGTATCTGTATCATAGTTATAAGACACATGGAATACCTTTAATGCCAGCATACCATATGTAAGACCATCTACCTCCATACCTCGACAATCTTGTACCGGTACATCACAATGGTTACAATACATACGCCACTTCATCTCTTCGTGCAGCTCTGCAATACCCAGATCACTTATGTCTCCCATATACCCAGCCTCTAACTCATCCAGTAGTTCCTTCTGAGTTTTTACAGCACTTTCGTTCTCACAACCTGTATGTACTACTATAAGTGTAACAAGTAGTACTGATAAAATCATGTTATGTATGTATGATAACCCTTTCATTGCGGATAGCAAAAGTACGAATAAGTAGCTCTTTATAAACAGTACCAGCAGAAACAATAAAGCCCTGAAATAAATCAGGGCTTTAGACAATAAACAATCTTTTTCTTTTTATCTAAACTATTGCTTTACCAGCTTGCCGGTAGTTATAGTATTATCACTGTGCTGTATTTTATAGATGTATATACCTGATGGATAGTTAACAGTACTGATAGTAATTTTACTTACAATAGCATCGGTAACGCTAGCCAGTTTTCTGCCTACCACATTGTAAACTGAAACCTCTTTTACACTACCGCCTTTTATATCAAATGAGATAGTATTGTTGAAAGGGTTAGGGTAGACTGAAACATCATTGTTAATGTCTGTATTCGGTATATGTGTGGTTGCAGGTGCTGTGTACTCACAACTATCGCTTTTCTGGATTAGGGGAGACTGGAAGGTTACAAGCCCGTATTTGAAGTCATCTTTGTCATCAAAAGTAAATACGTCTATTGTTGGCGTGTCTGTAGTTCCCCACCAATTACCAGTGATTGTTACATCGTTGGTAGCACCCCATGCCAGATTATATTCAGTATTGTCATAGATACAGTTATTCTCTATGGTAAGTGTATTGACCTCCCCACCTGTTGCAAAACCTTTATCTGTATAATTAACTCCGATAGCTACCTTATTTTTATAAAAGGAATTGTTTTTAATAGTATTAACACCTGCATTAGCATACAGTCTTGTTACAACAGCATAATCATTTTCAGTAAAAATATTATTCTGAATATTATAGATGCTAGCCATATTTCTCGTATGTGTTATGCCGACTCTATTCCCTTTGAAAATGTTGTGGTGAACTGATATGTCAGTAGCATCCAGATATAAACATGTATGTATGCTATTTTCGAAAGTGTTCTCGTATATCTCTACAGTTTTGTTCACCATTATTGAACCATGAATGACCCAATTACCACTGTGGTTTGTAAATGTATTGTTTCGGATAATCACATCATCTATATAGCTGCTTCCACTCTCCAGCTGTATGCTAACGTTATTACACATATTATTGTAGAAGATGAAGTTTTTATTATTAGCAGGTCTCCACCAGATGACGGAAGAAACAATAAATACGTTGTCATGAACTTTCATGTTGATAGACGGGTCATCAATTTTCAGTGATATGTTTTCAAAATAACAATGCTTTAAATCCATCTCACTTCCAGGCACGTTAGACTTGTAGGATACCATAACCTTCTTTGTCATACTTGTGCCTATAAGCTTTGTTGTATCACTAAGGGTTGCAGTTAAAGCAAGGTTCCCATATACATCCAGATTATCATCTAGCTTAATTATTGTTCCTGGTTCAACAGTTACCGTTGCTTCGGGTGCGATCTCAATATTGCCAGATAGTATGTAGGGGCTACCTGCTTTAGTCCAGGTTACATCATTTCTGATCTGACCATTGATATTAGTTTGAGCATAGGAGTTGCCTGCACATAGTAACGCAGCTGAAAGGAGGGTTATAAGACTTTTCATACAAGGAGTTTTTTGGTTATTATATAGTCAAATTTAATAATAATAAGCAGATAGAACGTACATAGTCTGTCATTATTGTATTAAAAAAGCCTCTATTCTGAATAGAGGCTTTAATTATATTCCGTTAGTTAATATTACTAGTTGATAGCTGCAATACCTGGTAGCTCTTTACCTTCAAAGAACTCAAGCATAGCGCCACCACCAGTAGATACATAGCTTACATCATCAGCATAGCCAAATTTGTTTACTGCTGCTACACTATCACCACCACCGACAAGTGAGTAAGCACCATTCTTGGTAGCTTCAACTACTGCTTGTGCGATACATTGCGTACCATGTTGGAATTTCTCCATTTCAAAAACACCCATCGGTCCGTTCCACAGTATGGTCTTAGACTCCTTGATCACTTTTGAGAATGTCTCACATGCTAATGGTCCTATATCAAGTCCCATCCAACCCTCAGGTATCTCAGAGTTGTTAGCTGATGACGTGTTAGCATCCGCAGCAAATTTATCTGCAATGATACTGTCACTTGGAAGGTGAATCTGTACGCCTTTTTCTTCTGCTTTCTTCAATAGACCAAGAGCCACTTGCAACCTGTCATCTTCACAAAGAGAAGTGCCTATATGTGCACCTTCTGCTTTAAAGAAGGTGTAAGCCATACCGCCACCGATGATGATGTCTGTTGCCTTATCCAGCAAGTTCTCAATGATCATTATCTTATCAGAAACTTTAGCACCACCTATAATAGCAGTAAAAGGTTTCTTAGACTCATTCATTACTTTGTTCGCAGCTACTATCTCACCTTCCATTAATGTACCGAACATTTTGTCCTCAGCAGGGAAAAATTCTGGTACAATAGCTGTAGATGCATGCGCACGGTGCGCTGTACCAAAAGCATCATTTATGTAAACATCACCAAGTGCAGCTAACTTTTGAGCAAAGTCTCTGTCACCATTCTCTTCATGCTGTGTAAAGCGTAGGTTTTCCAATAATAGAACTTGGCCTACTTGTAGTTCAGCAGCTTTTAACTCTGCTTCCTCTCCCACACAATCAGTAGCAAACAGGATCTCAGTTTCTAAAAGCTCACCTAGATGCTCTTCAAGACGCTTTAGTGTAAAGTCTGCAAAAGTAAGATCAGGTTTTTTCTGTATCTCTTTCAGCGGACGTCCCCAATGGCTCATTAGTATAACACTTCCGCCATCGGTCAATACTTTTTTAATGGTAGGTAGGGCAGAGCGTATACGTGTGTCGTCAGTTATTTCACCGTCTTTAATAGGTACATTAAAGTCTACACGTATCAATGCTTTTTTGCCGCTAAAGTCGTAGTTATTGATCTTGCTCATATATTGATGAGTTGTTTGTGAAAAGAAACGCTACCAGCGGTAGCGTTTCTATATTTTATATGTCAATTAATTATTTGCTGATCAAACCTGCAAAATGCTTAACTGTACGTACTAGCTGAGATACATAGCTCATCTCATTATCGTACCAGCTAACAGTTTTTACAAGCTGAGTATCACCCATAGTCATGATCTTAGTTTGAGTAGCATCAAACAAAGAGCCATAAGATGTACCGATGATATCGCTAGAAACTATTTGATCTTCGTTATAACCGAAGCTATCGTTAGCAGATGCTTTCATAGCAGCGTTCACTTCTTCAACAGTTACTTTCTTGTCTAATACAGATACTAGCTCTGTAAGAGAACCTGTAATTGTTGGTACACGCTGAGCACCACCATCAAGTTTACCTTTAAGTTCAGGAAGTACAAGACCGATAGCCTTTGCAGCACCTGTAGAGTTAGGTATGATGTTAGCAGCAGCAGCACGAGCACGACGGAAATCTCCTTTTGGATGCGGAGCATCAAGAGTGTTCTGGTCGTTCGTGTAAGCGTGAATCGTATTCATTAAACCTGTAACGATACCGAAGTTGTCGTTAAGTGTTTTAGCCATTGGAGCTAAACAGTTAGTAGTACAAGATGCACAGCTGATAACTGTTTCAGAACCATCTAGTATCTCATGGTTAACGTTGTATACAACAGTTTTAAGATCTCCTGTAGCCGGTGCCGATATTACAACGCGTTTAGCACCTGCATTGATGTGAGCAGAAGCTTTATCGCGATCAGCAAAGAAGCCAGTACATTCAAGTACAACGTCTACATCGTGCTGACCCCAAGGAATATCAGATGGGTTACGCTCTGCATATATTTTTATTTCATCGCCGTTAACGGTTATTGAGTTGTCACTGCTTGATACGCTAGCGTCAAAACGCCCTTGTGCTGTATCATACTTAAGCAAGTGAGCCAAGAATTCAGGACTAGTAAGGTCGTTGATAGCTACAACGTCGATACCTTCCATGTTATAGATTTGGCGGTAAGCCAGGCGGCCTATACGACCGAAACCATTAATGGCAACTTTTACTGTACTCATTCTATGGATTTATTTAATATGAACTGTTTAAATGTGCGGCAAAGGTACGGCTCAGGCAAATAATATCCAAGGTCACATAGCCTTATGTAGTCATATGACTGTGGAAATAACAGATTATTAAAGATTTATATTTTAATGCCGCGCTCATTCAGTGCTTTCTGATACGCACGTGCATTTTTCATATGCTCGCTGTAGCTGCTGGCAAAGTTGTGATAACCACTAAAGTCTTCCTTCGCACAGAAATACAAGTAGTCTGTATCTGGGGCGTTTAACACCGCCTGAATGCTTGATTTAGATGGTGTTGCGATTGGTCCCGGAGGTAAACCCTGAAATCTATATGTGTTATATGGAGACTCACTCTGCAAGTGAGTATTAAGTATCCTGCGTAGTGCAAAGTTCTGCAATGCAAATTTTATAGTAGGGTCGGCCTGTAGCTTCATATTATGCTCTAGCCTGTTCAGGTATACTGATGCGACTACAGGACGTTCTTTTACTTTGTTTGTTTCTTCCTCTACTATAGATGCTAGGATCATTACTTGGGTAGGTGTAAGGTTCTTGGAAAAGGCCTTTTGCTTGCGCTCTTCATTCCAGAATCTGTTATAGTAATCTGCTAGCCTACTGTACACGCCGTCGGCACTGGTATTCCAGAAGAACTCATAAGTATCGGGTATTACAACTGCCAGAGCTGTTTCATTATTAAAGCCATACTTCTTCAAGTAGTTACTATCTGAAAGAATTTTGCCTAACGAAGCAGAGTCTGGTTCCAGTTTGCTGGCTACGAGTCTTATAAAGTCTTCTTTGGTTCTAAGTTTGTTGATGACAAGGTCTAGCGGGCTTTGTCTACCAGAGCGCAGCTTACGTATCATGTCTATGTTGCTCATACCTGCTGGTATCTTATATCTACCAGCTTTAACATGGTTGGGGTAGTTGGCTCTTTCTGCCAATATATCAAAGCTGGCTATATCAGCTACATACCCACCTTCTTCCAGCTCATTCAATACATAGTCATATGAAGCTCCTGTAGGTATATACAAGTATTCGCCTTTTTTCATGCTACCTGTATTTGGTCCCCATACTTTATAAGCAACAAAGCCACCGCAAATAGCTAGTAGTAATAGAATAATGAAGATGTATGTGCCGCTATTGCTTTTTTTATTTCTGGCTGCCATTGAATGCTTTTATAGATAATGCTTAAGCTGAAGGTTTTGTTTGTCTTGTGGTAAAAATAAAAATACCCGCTCAAAAATTAAGAGCGGGTATAAATATAATGTTTTGTTATTGTGCTTAGTTAGCCGGAGCTTGCTGTGCAGGAGCACTACTACGTGCAGGCTGATTGCTTTGTACACGCTCTCTTGGAGAGCTAAAGAACATAACTGATATGATAGCTAATGCTGCAATGATACCCATAGTGGTCCATGTGCCTTTTTCCATCACATCACCAGATTGTTTAACACCCATTACCTGAGTACCTACACTACCAAATGTACCAGACAAGCCACCACCTTTAGGGTTCTGTACAAGGATAAAGAATGCCAATACTACACAGGCCAACAATATCACTATAGCTATAAGAGTTACCATATATTATTTTTCTTTTAAGATCTCTTCTATTTTCCGCGCAAAATACGCCTTTTTTTGGGGTTTACGCAAACTTAA
The DNA here is from genome assembly GCA_964531655.1 of uncultured Flavipsychrobacter sp. GTDB lineage: Bacteria > Bacteroidota > Bacteroidia > Chitinophagales > Chitinophagaceae > UBA5543. Next base: position 241,522 of record CAZHDM010000002.1, on the reverse strand, counting down.
TTTTTTATACATATCAATGGCCCTGTCATAGCGCCCTTGCCTTACTAATACTTCTGCCAGAGATTCACTGATAAGAGCATCTTCTTTAGTTATTGAGTTGACAGCCATCTCGAATACATTTTCAGGTATCTCGTCGTTCTCTTCCTCAAGAGCTGCAGCTAGTTTTTCACGCTGCCACATTGATTTTAATACCTTCTGATCATTTTCTTCTTCCTCTTCGGCCTGTTTTTTCTTCTTGTAAAAGCTCAACCACTCTGCAAAGCTCATCACTACCATCAACGACTTTTCGTCGTCAGGTATCTCAATAGGAGTACCACCTTTATTCAGATCATCAGGTATGTTATTGCTAACATGCATACCTTGATGCAGGAAGTAGTCTTCTGTGTATACAGGTGGTATCAGATTTTCATTCTTTTCGTTGCTGTCCTCATCTACCTGTTCTTCCTCTTCCTCAGCAGCTATAACTTCTTCCTGTTCTTCTGCTACAATTACTTCTTCTTCTATAAATGAAGGTTCTTCCTGTACAGTTTCTTCAACAACAGGAGGTTGCTCTTGCTTAGGCTTAGGAGCTTCTTTACCGGTTACAAATCCTGTATTCTGCGGTACAAAGTCTTCTTTCTCAGATTGTGAAGTAGTTGTGGTATCTTCTTCAGTTATGACATCTTCTTCAAGCTCCTCCTCTGTTGCCAACTCTTCTTCTTCAGCACCCGTTTGTTGCTCTTCGGCTACAGGTTCTTCAGTTGCAATATCTTCTTGAGGTAACTCTTCTTCAAGTAGTTCTTCCTCTTCTTCTACACGCTTCTTAGCTTCAGCAGAGATGTCTCTCTTCGGCTGAGTCTTAGATATTTCAACATCTACATCTACCTCTTTATCACCTAGTGCATGTTGTAAAAACTCATTATATAACAACCAATTACCCTGAAACAGCAGCATGTCTTCCATCATCTCGTTAGAGAAGGGTTGTACAATATGTCTGTTAGCAGCCTCTAAATACCTTGCGGGTACAAAGTAAGGGTAGGCTTCTTTCAGGTTATTGATGCTTTCCATGTCCGCATCAGAAATATTCTGCGGGCTGTCCAGCATTTGTGATACATATGATATGGATGAAGACGTAATCATTGTTGTTTCTCGTAATTATCTACCAATTTACGAATGCTTTATTAAATATGTCAGTTGCCAGTAGGTCTCCGATCTCTTCTATAAGACCCGCTTCCGCAGCCTGCAATGTTTGGGTAGCAGGGAAGTCTGCAAACCTCGTAAATGTTTCCGAGAAGTTAGCAGTTTCATCTATCCTGTTTTCAAACTTAATATTAATCGCGATGGTCAGCCTGTTCTGGCTTGCCGTCTGGGTATTGCTCACCCCTGATACAGTAACGTTGTATTGGGTGATGGTACCTGATATGTCGTAATCTGCCTCATCTGATGTGACAGGAGATAGCCCTGTTTGTGATAGTATTCGTGTACGTATCTTAGAGGTAAGTGCCGGACTAAGTGTTGGCACTACATTACGTGCTTTATTTTCAAGGGTGTGTATATTCAGCGTTTCACCATCTATGCTGGCACCTGTAAAGCTGTATATACCACAACCTGTAATTGTAAATAGTACTACTGGAATTAAGAAAACTAGAACTCTATGCATAATATCCTCTGAACGTAAATTTACTCATTGATGTCGTATTCTTTAATCTTTCTGTATAAAGTGCGCTCAGAAATTCCCAGTTCTGTAGCAGCATCGCGTCTGCGACCTTTATGTTTCTTCAATGCTTTTATGATAAACTCTTTTTCTCTATCAGCAAGGAATAATGATTCCTCAACTTCCTCATGGTCTACCACATCATTACTGTTGTGTACCACCAATGGGGTGTTATTTCCCCCTTGGTTATAAGAACTAGCGGAGCTTTCACTACTACTGCTATAGCTTGGCAATAAGTTCTCTGACGATGGAGAAGAAGGAGAATAAGACGATGATGAAGATGATGAGCCCGTACCCATATTGTATAGGATCTGCTTCATCTCAGTAATATCTTTCTTTATATCAAAGAATAGCTTGTAGAGTATATCTCTTTCAGATGTTTGATCGTAGCTCTTACTACCGGGGGCATGACTAGGCATTGGTATGCCGGCAGGTTGGAACAGAGCCAGGCTACGAGACGGAGCGTTATTTGGCATGAACTGCTGCAACATCTCAGCTGTTATCATTTTATCTGTACTCAGTACAGATATCTGTTCAGCTACATTCTTCAGCTCACGTACGTTACCGGGCCATGGGTAGTTCACCAACATTTGTTGTGCTTCAGGAGACAGTTGTACGGTTTGCGTACGATACTTCTCTGAAAAGTCTGAGGCAAACTTGCGGAACAATAATGTAATATCTTCTTTTCTGTCGCGAAGAGCAGGTACACGTATAGGCACTGTACTCAAGCGGTAGTAAAGGTCTTCCCTGAACTTACCATCTTGTGTGGATTCTAAAAGATCTCTATTGGTAGCAGCTATAACACGTACATCAGTTTTCTGCACTTTTGATGAGCCCACACGAATGAACTCTCCTGTTTCTAAAACTCTTAATAGACGAGCTTGTGTGCCTAATGGCATCTCACCGATCTCATCCAAAAATATAGTACCGCCGTTTACTGTTTCGAAATAGCCTTTACGACTATCTACTGCACCTGTGAAGGCTCCCTTCTCGTGGCCAAATAGCTCACTATCGATAGTGCCTTCAGGTATTGCGCCGCAGTTTACAGCAATAAATGAGTTGTGTTTGCGTGGCGATAGTGCGTGTATGATATTAGAGAATGCCTCTTTACCAACACCACTCTCACCAACTATGAGTACAGAAAGGTCAGTATTGGCTACCTGAGCTGCGGTGCTTAACGCATGGTTGAGCTCGGCAGAAGTACCAATGATACCAAATCTGTTTTTGATGCTTTGTATTTCCATTGTGTTGTGCTTATGACACTATCTCACCCAGCAGGGTAGCAGAGGTAGCATCATTTACTTTTACGTTAACATAGTCTCCTTTGTTAAGTTCGTAGTTACCCTTAGGGAAGACTATCATTTTATTTTGGCTATTTCTGCCACACCAGTCAGCATCACTTTTTTTACTATTACCTTCTATAAGCACTTCAAAGGTTTTGCCTATATCTTTTTTATAGCTCTCTGCAGAATGTTGGTTTTGTAGTTTAATGATCTCTGTAAGTCTTCTTTTCTTCACATCTTCAGGCACATCATCTTCATAACGACGAGCTGCCAATGTACCCGGACGCTCACTATAAGAGAACATATATGCCATATCAAAACGGCTTTGTTCCATAAGTGTAAGCGTGTCCTGATGTTCTTCTTCTGTTTCTGTGCAGAAGCCACTGATAACATCTGTGCTCAAGCCACAGTCAGGCATGATCTCTCTGATGCGTTTTACTTTACTCAGGTACCACTCACGAGTATAGGTACGGTTCATTAGTGCCAACACTCTGGTGTTACCACTTTGTACGGGTAGGTGAATGTATTCGCAAACGTTCTTATACTTAGCCATCGTATGCAATACATCGTCTGTAATATCTTTAGGGTGAGAGGTGCTAAAGCGCACTCTTAGCAGCGGAGATATTTCTGCCACCATTTCCAGTAGTGTGGCAAAGGTTACTTCGGTAAGATTACCATTTGCATCTGCACTGGTGTAGTAGTAGCTATCTACATTCTGTCCTAGTAGGGTTACTTCTCTAAAGCCGTTATCAAACAGCTGGCGACACTCGTTGACGATGCTCTCAGCATCACGGCTACGCTCACGTCCTCGAGTGAAAGGTACTACGCAAAAGGTGCACATATTGTTACAGCCACGCATAATACTTACAAAAGCAGTAACGCCATTGCTATCTAAGCGTACAGGGGATATGTCAGCATAAGTCTCCTCACGGCTAAGTAATACGTTCACTGATTTCTGTCCACCCTCAGCCTCGTTCACTAGATTAGGCAGGCTACGGTAGGCATCAGGGCCCACTACAATATCTACCAGCTTTTCTTCTTCCAGAAACTTCGCTTTCAGCCTTTCAGCCATACAGCCAAGCACACCTATTAGCATACCTGGCTTTTCTTCTTTTATCTTGCGGAATGCCTTCAGGCGACTGCGTACAGTTTGTTCTGCTTTTTCACGGATGGAGCAGGTATTGATCAGTACAAGGTCTGCATCCATGTAGTTACCTGTAGCTCCAAAACCTTCTTCATTAAGTATAGAAGCTACTATTTCACTATCGCTGAAGTTCATCTGACAGCCATAGCTTTCTATATAGAATTTCTTATTGTAAGCGTTAGGGTCACTAGCAAAGGGAGCGTAAGCCTCACCCTGCCTGTTTTCATCCATCACTTTTTCAAGAGTATCTGCCATATTTACCGATTGTAAGAGTGGGCAAAGATACACTGTTTCTATGGCTTATCCATGATAATGAAAGGTTAATACCGTAAAAATGGCAGCTATTTTGAATATGATATACCTGCTGTAATTATCAGCCTAATACCTGCTGAAAAACTTCCATACTTCTTCTGTAGCATTTATGCCCGGGTTTATGGTTTGGTTAGGCGTCTTAGCAGAAGTTATTTTTGGCCAGCCATGCCCCCAGTTGTCTATTTTATAGTACCATACATCACTACCATTCATCTGATTGTTATGATAATATAAATGAGTATTAGGTGGAATGAAAGTACTGTCTAGCGATGTACAACCGTTTTTCGTAGCAATGAAGTTAACTACTTCGTCTATAGCAGGTGCACCGCCCCAGCCACCTTCAGTGCTCAATGAGCCGTCAATAGGTATGCGTTTATCCGCAGTGCCGTGTACTTGCATGAAAGGGATAGGTATATTGCTGTTGCAATGACTCCAGGTAAAACCACTCATAGAGCCTGCAATAGAAGCAGCTGCTTTGAATACATCTGGTCGCTCGCAAGCGAGTGTATGACTCATAAACCCACCATTGGACATGCCGCATACGAAGGTGCGTTGCGGATCGAAATGGTAAAGCTGCTGCAAGTGCTTCGCCAACCTTGATAGAAATCCTATATCGTCAGTATTGCTAATAGTGAGCCTGGCATTCCAGTGAGGAAGCTCGGCATTATCTTTTTCGCCCTGAGGGTAACAGATAGCAAATCCTTCTCTATCAGCAAGTGTATTCATGTCGTAGTCAGGCATGATGTCTTTTGCAGTGCGACCGTGTCCATGCAGTACAAACACAATAGGAGCGTTATCGCTTAGGTTCTCGGGTGTGTACAATATGTATTGTCTAACAGTGCTGTCGTGCACAAATGTAAGGTGCTGCACCCCGGGTACTGGACTGGTAATAATACTAGTTTGCTCTTGCTTGAAACAGGAGGAAAACAGGAGTAGTAAAGCACTGTAAGCAAATGCTTGTAGGGTATTGCCTGGTGTGGCGGATAGGTGCATAGCTGCGGTAATGATTGGTTTGTTTACTAAATATACTAACGAGCTACACTAAATAATAGTATAGCTAGGCAAGACTTACAGAATGATGACAATAAGTATTGTCTATCTAGTAACGGTATGAATAGGATATCATTGTGTGTATATTTATAATGTGATAGACGCGGAACAACTTTTTCATGATATAGCTGCTGAAATGCGTAATGTGAAGATCGGTAAGATGTTTGGTAAGATGTGCTATAAAGTGCCTAGTGGAAAAGCTGCTGTTGTATTGTATTATAACGATATGGTATTTAAGTTAACTGCTGAACAGCAGCAAAATGCGTTAAAGCTATCTGGCGCACATGTGTTTGAGCCTATGGCTGGTCGTAAGATGAATGGCTGGATACAAATTCCCGAACAACACTCAGCTAGATGGAATGAGTATGCCAAGAAAGCAGTAGCCTACGTTGCTACTTTGGAAAAGTAGAACTACTCTTTAGTAATAACGTACTTATATCCTCTAGTGATTTGACCATTGACCTCAAAGGCCATAACGGATGCGTATATCTCTTTTCCACCACAGCTTCTACATACATTTTCTTTATACAGAGGCTTACCGAACCTATATGTACTTCCACTGTTTTTCATTACGATCTCCCAATCAAAATAACGTGTGTTGTAGAGGTCTATCCCACGTACTTCGCCACCTTTCTGGACTACTTTGTCCTCGGTAGATATGCTGGGTTCGGCAAAGTCACTCCCTTTAGTATAGCTTTTTAAAGTGAAAGAGTCAACATCATTCTCAGCCAAGTTTTTAAACTCTACAAGAATGGCTGGGTTATCATTAAGGCAACCCTTGCCGCAAGAGTCAAAAAAGTAAATGATAGACAGCAAAGCTAAGATGACTGATAGGTTTTTCATAAGTAAGTTTATTAGGTACATTAAATATAATATATTTCTAATTGCTAATACTTTCCAGTAGTATAATTATCACATTTTTTGAAGGCAATTTTGCCTAAAAGTCTTTAATTTATATTTAAGTATTAGAATATCTTCAGCACCCCAAAAAGTGCTCTAATATTGTCGTCACTACGTCTTTCTTGGTTTTTTCTTAGCCGCGGGGAAGAGTACGTTGTTCAATATCAATCTGTAGCCGGGGCTGTTGGGGTGTATGCTCAGGTCTGTAGGCGGGTCGCCAATGGCATGCTGATAATCTTCAGGGTCATGACCCCCATAGAAGGTCCAGGTACCTTTGCCAAACTCTCCATGTATATATCTTGATTCGTTGGCTGGTTTATTCTCACCCATTACCAGTACACTGGTTTTCAGGTATTCATTTCTGAAAGCTGTAGTCTGCCCCATAAAACCTTTAATTGTAGTAGTATGGTTTTGACAAAGCATAGTAGGGACAGGGTCAAACTTTGCAGAGAAAGTAAACAATGTGAAGTAATCCATATCCATAGGCACCTTGCGAGACTGTGTAGCATCTATACTAGAGAATTCATACTCATACGGGTTACGAGAAAGGCTGTAGTCTTTGAAGGCAAAGCTTTGAGTATAATCTAACTTCTCCTGACAGTTAGGCGATGCAGGGTCTCCGTCAAATGGCACTTCACAGATGTCTGTGAACTGTGCTGCTAAGGCTATATCATAACTATCAGTTGCAGAACACATAGCAAACAAATAACCTCCGCCAGCTACAAAAGCCTGTATCTTTTTAGCAACAGCTAGTTTTAGGTCAGATACTTTTTTAAACCCATTGCGAGCTGCTGTGGCTTCATTTCTTTTCACATCTGCCTGATACCATGCAGCATTTCTATACGCTGCCCAGAAACGCCCATACTGTCCTGTGAAATCCTCATGGTGCAAGTGCAGCCAGTCGTATTCTGCTAGCTTTTCATCCAGCACTTCGTCATCATATACTTTGTCGTAAGGTATTTCTGCATAGGTGAGCACCATGGTCACAGCATCATCCCAGGGCTGTTTGCCATCAGGGGTATATACCGCTATTTTAGGCTGTTTTTCCAGCTTTATGATGTCTCCGTTATAGTCAGGGTCAGCTAGCTGGTTCAGAATGCCACTATATTGCGCGTCACTCATTACCTGATAGCTCACGCCACGTAGTTTACATAGTCGCTCCACATATTCAGTCTGCACCATGCCAAAGCTTCCACCTTTGTAGTTCAGCAGCCAGTCTACCTCTATCTGCTTACCCAATGCCATAAAAGCTACACCGTATGCTTTTAGGTGGTTGGTTTGCCCGTCTGCATCCATAGGTATGAAAATGCGTGCAGCATCGGCTTTGTTGATAGTAAAAACCAGCACTGTACACATCAAAAATCGCAACATTATAGCCATAAGTATATCTAATTTAAGCTATTAGTATGCATCTCCAACTATAAGGATATTATTTTTAACAAGCTCTAAACTTTGCACAGTTCATTACCTTTGCCATCATTATGGCTGAAAAGCAATCTTATAGCAACCTTACTGCGCTACGTGCTTTGGTACGTGCCAGTCTGCAGTCGACACTTAAAAGTCCGTCTGCTATAGTCTTTACGGTTGCGTTTCCTTTGGTATTTATATTAGTGTTTGGTTTTCTTGGTGGTGGTAATATCTTTTCACTGAAAGTAGCCTATTCGCCAGAAACAGATACTACTACTCAATTGTACCAGTCGCTAAAACAAACCGACCTGCTCAAGCATGTAGTAATGGAGGAAGGGCAGACAGAAGAGCAACTACTAAGTGATGAGGACGTAGTAGCAATAATAGATATTCAGCGATCTGCTACTAATAAGTATAATATCCATTTGCAGTCAGCGTCATCACAGGCAGATAAGCTACCTCAACTACAAGCTATACTGCGTACAGTGTTGCAAAACTCTGACCCTGAAATTGTCAAACGCACCCAGCAACTAGCAGATATAGAAACCGAGGTGACAAACGTCAGAGCATTTAAGACCATCGACTTTATATTGCCTGGACAACTGGGGTTCTCTTTGCTAGCTGGTAGTGTGTTCGGTACGGCATTCATATTCTATAACCTTAGACAAACTTTAGTGCTAAAACGATTCTTTGCTACACCAGTACGCAGAGAAGTTATAGTGTTAAGTGAAGGGATAGCACGTATGTTGTTTCAGTTATTAGGAGCAGTTGTGATAATAACTGTAGGGTATTTTGCGTTTGACTATACGCTGGTGAACGGTATTGTCACATTCATTGAACTGATAGCACTAAGTGCATTAGCTATTCTGGTATTTATGGGGTTTGGATTTATCATAAGCGGAGTTGCTAAAAATGAGACCACTATACCTCCTATATCTAACTTGGTAACGCTCCCACAGTTTTTGCTGGCGGGTACTTTTTTTCCGATAGATGTCTTCCCCGGGTGGTTACAGCCTTTTTGTAAGGTACTACCACTCACATACCTGAATGATGCTATGCGCAAAGTAGCATTTGACGGTGCAGGACTATGGGAGATAAAAACAGATGTAATTATTTTGTTGTGCTGGGGCGTAGTTTTATATATTATTGCAAGTAGAGTATTCCGTTGGGAGTAGATTTAAGCCAAATTATGATGAAGAAACTTACATATTTATTTGTTGTTATGCTTATGAGTAGCATTTCTGTTGATGCGCAGGTGACTATGGCTGTGCCTAAAAACTATGCAATAGTAGTACACGGTGGTGCAGGCGGTATTAGAAAAGGTCAACTGACAGCAGAGGAAGAGCAAGCATATAAAGCTGCACTAGAAAAAGCAATTGCCGCTGGTGAGGAGATCCTGAAAAGTGGAGGTAAGGCTGTGGATGCAGTGGAAAAGGCTATAACCGTGCTAGAAGATGATACTTTATTTAATGCAGGTAAAGGAGCTGTGTTTGCTGCTAATGAAAAGCACGAGTTGGATGCATCCATTATGAATGGAGCCGACCTGAATGCAGGAGCAGTGGCCGGAGTAACAACGATTAAAAACCCGATACTCGCAGCAAGAGCGGTTATGGATAAAAGCCAACATGTTATGTTTGGAGGCAAAGGAGCCGAAGATTTTGCTGAAAAGAACGGGTGTGAGATAGTTGAGAACGAATACTTTTCTACAAAGACCAATAAGGCAAGGCTAGAAAAAGCAAAGAAGAATGAAGGTAAAAAGTCCGGACTTAATAAAGATTGGCAAAGTGATAAATATGGAACCGTAGGTGCCGTCGCTATTGATCTCGAAGGTAATATGGCGGCAGGTACAAGTACAGGCGGTATGGTGAATAAAAAGCATGGACGTATTGGTGATAGTCCTTTGATAGGTTCTGGTACATACGCTGATAATATAAGTGGTGCCGTAAGCTGTACAGGTTGGGGTGAATACTTCATACGCTTGGGGATGGCAAAGGCTATTTGTGACAGAATGGAATTGCAGGCATTAAAAGCTGATGAAGCAGCCCGAACAATGATTCATGATAAACTGGCACCAATGGGTGCTACCGGCGGTGTTATAGTGATAGATAGATATGGTAATATGGCAATAGACTTTAATACAGCGGGCATGTTCAGAGCATGGGCAAGCTCAAATGGTAAGAGAGGTGTTGCTATGTACGGAAAGGATGATAAATAGAACTCTTAATCATATTATACATAACAAATGGACTTGGAATTCAACAAGAATGAAGATGAGATGAAGCTGGCGGTAAGCGAGATGAAAAAACGTCATGCTGTCGTGAGTTTAGGAGGGGGTAAGAAATCAATAGAAAAAAATAAAGCACGTGGTAAACTTACTCCACGTGAGCGTATAAAATACCTTATTGATAAAGGCAGTGACTTCGTAGAGATAGGCTCTTTCGCAGGTTGGGGAATGTATGAAGAGTATGGTGGCTGCCCAGCGGGAGGTACTGTAGCAGGCTTAGGGTATGTGAAAGGTAGACAGTGTGTGATAGTCGCTAACGACAATACAGTAAAGGCGGGTGCATGGTTCCCGATTACAGGGAAGAAGAATCTGCGTCTTCAGGAAATAGCCATGGAGAACAAACTGCCTGTTATTTATCTGGTAGATAGTGCAGGTGTATTTCTACCGATGCAGGATGAGATATTTCCTGATAAAGAACACTTCGGTAGAATATTCCGTAACAATGCACAGATGAGTGCTATGGGTATCACTCAGATAGCTGCTGTAATGGGTAGCTGTGTCGCAGGTGGTGCATACCTTCCTATTATGAGTGATGAAACACTAATGGTAGAAGGCAATGGTTCTATTTTCTTAGCTGGTCCTTACTTAGTAAAAGCAGCAATAGGAGAAGAAGTAGATACACAAACATTGGGCGGTGCAAAAACTCATGCCGAAATAAGTGGTATTGCGGATTATAAGTTTGATACAGAGGAAGAATGTCTTGATCAGGTAAAACGTATAGTTGACAAGCTAGGAGCTCAGGATAAGGCAGGTTTTGATAGAGCAAAGCCTGAACTACCTAAAAAAGACATGAAAGAGATTTATGGTTTTGTGTCTGTAAATAACAATAAGCAATACGATGTAGTAGATGTCATCGAAAGGCTTGTGGATAACTCTGAGTTTGACCAATTCAAAGAAGACTACGGGAAAACAATTGTTTGTGGTTATGCACGAATTGATGGCTGGGCAGTGGGTATAGTAGCGAACCAACGTACTGTTATCAAAAATAAAAAAGGAGAGATACAAATAGGTGGTGTTATCTATAATGATAGCGCTGATAAGGCTGCTCGTTTCATTCAGAATTGCAACCAGAAAAAAATACCATTGGTGTTCCTTCAAGATGTTACAGGTTTTATGGTAGGTAGCCGTAGTGAGCATGCTGGTATCATTAAAGATGGTGCTAAGCTGGTTAATGCTGTGAGTAATTCAGTTGTTCCTAAGATCACTATAGTTATCGGTAACTCATATGGTGCTGGTAACTACGCGATGTGTGGTAAGGCGTATGATCCTCGCTTTATATACGCATGGCCTAATGCTAAGATAGCAGTGATGGGTGGTGCTCAGGCAGCAAAGACCTTACTGCAAATACAAGTGGCTTCTTTAAAATCAAAGGGAGAAGAAATAGATCCAGAAAAAGAACAAGAGCTATTGAAGAAGATAACCGATAAGTATGAATCTCAAACTTCATCTTATTATGCTGCGGCGCGTTTATGGGTTGATGAAATAATAGATCCGATAGATACTCGTAAAGTAATAAGTGAAGGTATATCAGCAGCTAACCATAATCCTGATATGAAAGATTTCAAGACAGGGGTGTTCCAAGTTTAGGTTACTCTTGCTCGGCAGCTTCTAAAAATTTCATAATAGAAAGGGGATCCATAGGATGCCCTTTCTTCATATATAGGTAGTTTAGTTTGGGTTTATGTTCAAGAATCTGTTGCATTACAGGTATGCTAACTACGAAAACCCTACCTGTTTTTTTCTCTATGAGATAATTGTAAGCTATTGGCTGACCTCTATATGATCCTGTTGCAGCCATCTTTTTGGCGCCTGGTATAGGGATTAATATATTGCCTTCTCTCTTAGCCATCGCTCTTTCTTGTCCTTCTTGCCCTGCTATTAGCATGTCTACATTATGTTCATCTAACAAAGATAGTGTGCCTCTGAAGTATAGGTATGATTTGTTAGCATATATAACAGGCACAAAGTTTTTATTTTGGATGATATTCTGGTTAATGTAAAGCCTCTTTTCATGAATATATCCCCAGTAAGATGATCCAGCTTTGTCCTTTTTATTGTTAGTCGGATTATAAAACGCTACTTTATATGTAGGGTCATCATGATAGCTGGTACTATTTAATTTAGCTACTGCATATAGCTGGGTTGCGTTATCATTTTTGTAGTCAGCATATGTCTTGTATACATTTACCTTAACATCCTCTTGGGCAATAGTGATAATAGTCTTAATTGATAGGCAGAATAACAACAATGCGGCTCTCAATGTATCTTAGTTTGTAGGTCAGAGATAATGTAAACATATTAATTACACACGATATAGCATTAATAAATTAGCTTATTCTTGCTTACGAAACATTCATCGTTAGTCTTTGTTATATAGTAATAGGGGTATGTAGATATTAAGTTGTCTATATACTAAACACGTTTATGAGCCAACAACCCAAAATAGCAGTTATCACCGGTGCAACTGGAGGTATAGGTTTTGCTTATGCGAAGCACTTAGCCCAGAATGGCTACGAGTTATTTATTTCAGCAAGCGATAAGAAAAGACTGGATGAATGCTCTGAGTATCTCTTTAGCAACTACAGTGTGAACGTTACATCAATGGTTACCAACTTGGCTTCTACAGAGGATAGGAATAAGTTAGCCGCTCGTATAAGTGATATGCCTCGTGTAGATATGCTGATCAATAGTGCTGGTTTTGGAGAGGGTAGTTATTTTCATAAAGAGAATATTGAAGATGCACAACGAATGGTGAATGTGCATATTGTTGCTACAACACAGTTTGTGCATGCTGCGTTACCAGCTATGATAAAGAATAAGTCTGGTCAGATAATCACTGTATCTTCTCTGGGTGCATTTACTCCCGCTCCTGGTAGTAGTATATATGCTTCTACAAAAGCATTCCTTAACTCTTTTATGGAGTCTATACATATGGAAGTGAAAAAGCATAATATACATGTACAAAGTCTGTGTCCGGGATTGACGCATACCAATTTTCACACAAGAGGAGATAGAGAAGCCTCAGTTAGTGCTAAATGGAAAGTGTTTTGGATGAGTGCTGACGAAGTGGTAAGAGCTTCTATGAAGGCTCTTGGTAAAAGGCATGTAGTATACGTACCAGGCTTTATGAACAAGCTCACCAAGTTTGTTGTTGGAGTATTACCATCACGTGTATATTATGTGTTTGCAGGTAATACAGCTAAGAGTTTTCAGTAGTATTTATTGCAGGTTTGTATAACTTAAAGGTTGGTTGAGCTAACAATAATGTCTGTTCCCTGATTAGTAATACATTGATTATTAGTGTTTGTGTAGTAATACGCGTATTTTTGAATATTATTCACCAGGAATGATCGAAGTAAAAGATATTAAGAAAAGTTTCGGCGATAAGGAAGTACTGAAGGGTATATCCGCTAAGATGGAAGCCGGAAAGACCAACCTTATCATAGGCACTAGTGGTAGTGGTAAAACGGTATTCATCAAATGTATGATCGGTCTATTCAAGCCCGATGAAGGTGAGATATTGTACAATGGTACCAACTTGCTTAAAATGGATGAGCAGGAGCTGAAAGAGCTGCGCCAACAGGTAGGTATGCTATTTCAGGGTGGTGCATTATTCGATAGTATGACCGTTGAGCAGAATATCCGTTTCCCTTTGGATATGCTTACTAAAGACAGCCTGAAAGATAAAACTGCTCGTGTAAACAAAGTATTGGAGCGTGTGAATATGGAAGGCGTGAATAAAAAGTATCCTTCTGAGATAAGTGGTGGTATGCAAAAGAGGGTAGCTCTAGCCAGAGCGATAGTTATGAACCCTAAATATCTGTTCTGCGATGAGCCTAACTCTGGTTTAGACCCGCAAACCTCACTTGTTATTGATGAGCTGATCAGAGACATTACTCAAGAATATGATATAACTACTGTTATCAATACTCATGACATGAACTCTGTTATGGAGAGTGGTGATAATATTATATATCTACATAAAGGTCATAAGAAGTGGCAAGGCTCTAGTAAAGACATTATTATGAGCGATGATGAGGACCTGAACAAGTTCATATTCGCATCAGATTTCTTACGCAAAGCCAAAGAAGCTAGTAGGAGAGAAGTCGAGAACAGCTAGTAATCAACTACAAAAGGGTATTTATAAATAAAGAAAGCCGGTCGATACCGGCTTCCATAATCTAGAATTGATTACCCATTACATACTTAAAAATCATTTGGTGAAGGAGAGAATAGAAGTTCTCATGTCTTGTGAAGTATAAGACGACAGTGCTTTGAAAAAGGTTGGGAAACTTTGAAAAAACTTCAAAATTATTTTTCAGACATATTTTTCATTTGGTTTTGGGCTGATTTACCTTAATTTTGCGCCCGTTAACTAGTTAATAAACTATAGATATATTTAGCACATGGCTGTTTTAGTAAATAAAGACTCAAAAGTAATTGTACAAGGCTTTACAGGTGGTGAAGGTACGTTTCACGCCGGCCAGATGATAGAATACGGTACTAACGTAGTAGGTGGTGTAACTCCGGGTAAAGGAGGCACTACACACCTTGATAAGCCTGTATTCAATACTGTACAGGAAGCAGTTGATAAAACAGGCGCTGATGTGTCTATCATATTTGTACCGCCTGCATTTGCTTCAGATGCTATCATGGAAGCTGCTGACGCAGGTGTGAAAGTGGTTATCTGTATCACAGAGGGTATACCAGTACAGGATATGGTAAAAGCTCGTGATTATATACAAGGTAAAGATTGCCGCCTGATAGGACCTAACTGTCCTGGTGTTATCTCTGCAGATGAGGCTAAGGTGGGTATCATGCCTGGTTTCGTATTTAAGAAAGGTCGTATAGGTGTTGTGTCTAAATCAGGTACATTGACTTATGAGGCTGCTGATCAGGTAGTTAAAGCTGGTTTAGGTGTTTCTACTGCAATCGGTATAGGTGGTGACCCGATCATAGGTACTACTACAAAAGAAGCTGTTGAGCTATTGATGAACGATCCTGAGACTGATGGTATCATTATGATAGGTGAGATCGGTGGTAGTATGGAAGCTGACGCAGCTAAATGGTTGAAAGACAACATGAAAAAACCTGTTGTTGGTTTCATCGCTGGTCAAACAGCTCCTCCGGGACGCCGTATGGGTCACGCGGGTGCTATCATTGGTGGTGCTGATGATACTGCTGCTGCTAAGATGAAGATCATGAAAGAATGTGGTATTCACGTAGTAGACAGCCCTGCTGATATTGGTAAAGTAATGGCAGAAGCTATCAAGCAAGTTCCTGCTTAAAAGATATATAGTAAGATCACAATATATACAGGCTGCCATTTGGTAGCCTGTTGTGTTTTAAAAGAGTTCCGGTTTTCTCTTCTTCATCTCTTGAGCTATCAGCTTACTGTCGTGATCTTTGTTACTCAATTGGCTCACCACATTCTTGTAGCTTTCATTATCCTTATTCTGATTGAGCTTGAAGGTCGCTTTAATATCTGTTAGCTGGATGGTAAAACCTGCTATAGCCTGAATGTTATTCATTATGTAGCTCTCGTCCATATTAGCTACCAGTTCAGGGGGGTCTTGTTCTTGCTCGTACTTGTTGGTCAGCTCGGTTATAATAGCTAGTGTTCCTGCATCATTAGTCATTTCTGCTTTGCCTCTGGCTTGTACGGTCATATAGTTCCATGTAGATGCCTGACCTCTTTTAGTATACCAGCTGGCACTAACATAGCAGTGCGGTCCTGTAAATAGAAGAAGCACTTCATTGTTATTTATTAGAGCTTGGTAATGATCTGTATGCTTGAAAATATGCCCTTTAGCAATGGTCTCATTAGCCTCTTGCTCTATAAGCACAGGTATTTGAGTAGCATGACTGATAGAGCCATCATTAACTATCATGGTGATAAAAGGATGATCATGCATAAACGCTATGATCTCCTCTTGTTCAGTAGTCGTAAAATGTTTTGGTTGGTACATGGGCTAAAGTTACAGCCTGATTTGAGTATTTTAGCAGCATGGTATACAAAGTAATAGGCTTAATGAGTGGTAGCTCTCTGGACGGGCTGGATATAGCTTATGTGCATTTGAACGAGGTGCGTGGTAAGTGGGCTTACGAAATAGTATGTGCAGAGTGCATAGAGTATGATAAGGATATACTGGAACAATTGAAAACTATTGAAAATCTAAGTATTAGTAGCTTTTTAAAGCTGCATACATCTTACGGTAGATATTTGGGTAGATGTGTCAATGACTTTATAGCAAAGCATGGTCTAGAGCATCAGGTGCACTTGATAGCTTCTCACGGACATACGGTAATGCATGAGCCTGATGAGTATACATCTGGGCAGATTGGGGATGGGGCTACTATTGCAGCGGTGACTGGCTTGCCTGTAGTAAGCGACCTGCGTAATATGGACGTCGCTCTTGGTGGGCAAGGTGCACCGATTGTACCAATTGGTGACCAGCTGTTATTCGGGCAGTTTGACTATTGGCTGAATATCGGAGGTATAGCCAACATAACTGTACCTCATGAAGATAAACCACTGGCATTTGATGTGTGTCCGGCAAACCAGATATTAAATGGTCTTGCTGAAATGATAGGACAGCAAATGGATAAAGATGGTGCAATAGCCAGAACAGGCGTATTACAGATGGATATACTGGCAGACTTGAATGATGAGCCCTATTATTTGCAAGAGCCGCCGAAATCGTTAAGTAACAACCAGGCTAAACAGCTAGTGTTTCCTATACTTTTAGAAAGTAAAAATGAGACCAAAGACCTCTTACGTACTGCAACACAACATATAGCGGATAAGATCATTGCTGCAGTTAAGGCCTATCCTGCATCTGGTGATAACCCGACATTGCTTGTAACTGGAGGGGGGGCACTAAATGGTTTTCTGATGGAGCTTTTACGTGAAGGTTTGGAAGAAATAGGTGTAAGCTTATTCATTCCTGATGAAGATACTATTAAGTATAAAGAGGCGGTTGTAATGGCATTGATAGGCACACTACGTTGGCGAGAAGAAACGAATGTGTTGAGTAGCGTTACAGGTGCAAACAGAGATAGTGTAGGTGGTGCTCTTTGGATGGGACATAGTTACAACTAAGAATAACTCTATTTAGCGCATCGGCATTTTATCGATCTCTTCTCCTTTAAAAGTTCTGTTATTACCTGAATTGTTGTGATCTAATAAAGGCGGATCATTTTCGATTAATATGTACATTCCAAACCTCATAATTTCTACAAGTTTTGTGTCTTGTAATTCAACGACACGACTTTCTTTTAAACTATCGGAATAGGGTATGTCTATCCACTCTGTTGTGCTCGACAATCCCGTTACTTTTAAGCGAAGTTTCTTGCTGTATGCATTTGGGTCAATGTATATTCTATATACAGCGTCATAACCAACTCTAACCCGTGTTAATATTTTTTTCTTGTGATATAGTGTTGCAACTAAATATTCAGGTGCATCATGATATTCAGTTACCCTTCCTGTGATTAAGATAGAGTCTACTTCAGTTTTACTGCCTTTTTCCTCTTTGATATCCAGTGGTTGCTCATAGGTGTAAGGCGCTTGAGCAAAAGCATCGCTATTCGGTATAAGAGATAAAGCTAATACTACACCTGTAGCCATTATCCATTTATAAATATTGCTATTGGGCTGAGGTGTCAAGTATATTTTTCTGTTCAGTTGACTGGCACTGAACTTACCACACATTTTTTCATTTCTGTGTTCGTTTAAGAAATTATATAGTTCATCATCGGTATAGTTTCTGAAATCAATAACACACTTCTGACAAGTGCTGCAAAACCTGCCTTGTTCTTGAGGTGTCATATTATCCCATTTCTCATGGCATGGCTTTGGTATACTTATTTGTATAGGTTGAGGCTTTTTCATCTAATAACAAGATACGACTCTTGTTAGATGCAATTGCCACAGAATTTCCATAATTAATATTGCCCTGTACTGAGCATAACTAAGGTACATGCAATAACCGGTTCTATGTTATTGTCCTTTAGCTTACTGATAAGATCAGGGTTCTCTGTACCCGGGTTGAATATTACTCTCTTTGGTTTCAGTGAGAGTATATAATCATAATAAGGGATCTGATTAGTAGGATTGAGATACAAGGTTATTGTATCAATATCATCATACTCTGGTCTGTCTTTTGTAATGCCCACACCTGCTACCATACCTACTCTGTTGCCAATAGCTACAACGGGGTGCTCATAGTTAGTAAGCCTGTTGATAGCTATATTGCTATATCTAGATGGATTTTCAGAGGCGCCGAGTACTAAAGTCTTTTTTCCTTGCATGACACAAAATTACTTTGTTGCTACTAATACAACAGTATAGCACCATAATGGTTGGCTATATTTATTTCACCTTTTCTTCACAGTCTTATCATTGCCTTTCAGTAACTTTAAGGATAAGCAATTGAACATTATGAACACAGCATACATAGTAGCAGGGTACAGAACAGCAGTTGGAAAGTCAAAGCGTGGAGGTTTCAGGTTTACCAGACCTGATGATCTTGCAGTAGATGTGATTCAAGGTTTATTAGCATCTGTTCCACAGCTTGATCCTAAGCAGATAGACGATGTTATAGTAGGTAATGCCGTGCCTGAAGCTGAACAGGGATTGCAAGTAGGTAGGATTATAGCTAACAGAGCTGTTGGTGAACATGCTCCTGGTGTTACAGTGAACAGATACTGTGCTTCAGGTTTAGAAACAATTGCTATAGCTACGGCTAAGATACAGACTGGTATGGCTGACTGTATAATCGCAGGTGGTACAGAAAGTATGAGCTTGGTACCAACTGCAGGTTGGCGCACTATGCCAAACTATGAGTTGGCAAAAGATAACGGAGATTATTACTTAAGCATGGGGCTAACTGCGGAGCAGGTAGCAAAAGATTATAAAGTAAGTAGAGAAGATCAGGATGAGTTTGCTTATAACTCACACATGAAGGCGCTCAATGCAATTAAGGAAGGATATTTTAAAGATGGTATACTACCAATTACTGTAAAAGAGGTAAGCCTGAATAAAAAAGGTAAAAGGTCTGAAAGCGAATATGTAGTAGATACTGATGAAGGTCCAAGGCCAGATACCAGCATGGAGGCACTAGCTAAGTTAAGACCTGTATTTGCAGAAGGAGGATCTGTAACAGCCGGCAACTCTTCTCAAACATCTGATGGTGCAGCTTTTGTTATAGTCATGAGTGAAAAAATGATGAAGCAACTCAACCTTGAGCCTATAGGGAGGTTAGTTGCTTGTGCTAGCGCAGGTGTAGACCCTAGAATAATGGGTATAGGTCCTGTAGCTGCAGTGCCAAAAGTTTTGAAGCAAGCTGGTATGCAGCTTAATGATATAGACCTGATAGAGCTTAATGAGGCATTTGCTTCCCAGTCAATAGCTGTTATCAGAGAGTTAGGGTTGAATCCTGATATTGTAAATATTAATGGTGGCGCCATCTCTTTGGGGCATCCGTTGGGTTGTAGCGGGGCGAAATTGTCAATACAGCTTATGCACGATATGAAGCGCCTGAACAAGAAGTATGGTATGGTGACAGCATGTGTTGGCGGAGGTCAAGGTATAGCCGGTATTATCGAGCGGATGTAGAAATGACAGTTTTATCACCTCCGTAAGCATATTTTACAGTATTTTTGCACCGCTTTGCATTTATCCCGATAGCTCATGCGTGCTTTTTTACTATTAGCTTTTATTCTGATCAGCAATGTGGCACACAGCCAGTTGCTAAAACTTGAGAAGCCTGTATTCTCAGGTATTTACTTCCAGTGGGGCTATAACCGCGACTGGTATACAAAAAGTGATATTCACTTTGTAGATGGAGATAAGTATGATTTTACTATTTACGATGTAGTAGCCAAAGACAAGCCTGACTTTTCCAGCTTCAGAAACACGCCATGGGATATTACAATCCCGCAAAATAGCTACAGACTGGGTGTTTATCTGAATAAGAAGCATACACACGCTATTGAGATCAACTATGATCATGCTAAGTATGTACAGGTAGATGGGCAAACACTACGCATGAAAGGTCGTATAGGAGACAGGCAGGTAGATGTAGATACGTTTCTGGGTAACTATGTAGTGCACATGGAGCATACTAATGGTGCTAATTTTTACCAGATTAACTATGTAGGCCAGCAAGAAGTATGGCACAATAAAAAGAAGGATCGTCCTTGGGCAACAGTAGTATGGAAGCTAGGTGCGGGTGTAGTGATACCTAAGTCTTTTATCATACTTTTTTATGAGAAGCTCGATAACAAGTATAGTGTGGCAGGCTACCTCTTCAGTGGTGAGGTAGGTACACGATTCTACCCGATTAAGAACCTTTTCTTAGAAGCTACTGTAAAAGGCGGTTATGCTAATTACTTGAATGCTCTTGGCTTAGGCACGGGTAGGGTAAGGCACGACTTCGGCTTTGCTGAGGTGGTAGGTATGGTAGGCTACGACATCAGTCTGGGCTTCCTGCAGAAGAAGGATAAACCTGCAGAATAACCATTAAAAGTATTTTCTCTAGTTTTGCATATCTAAATGATGACGCGAATATTGCATATAAGTATCTCGGTAGTGATGTCACTACTGTTGGTCTTTGGGAGTACTTCCAAAGAGTACTTGCACTTATTTGCCGATCACCAGGATACGGTACACGTTCACAGTGATCATGATGGGTTGTCTTTTGAGAGTGAGCACCATCACTGTACGTTTTTATCATTTACATTAACTCCTTTTGCTCACGATGCGGTAACATATCGCATACAGGAAGCCAAGGAGAGCTTCTTATTACATCAGTCTGTTGCGGTAGTTCATCTTGTACCGCGCAGTGTACCATCTTCCCGTTTACGCGGTCCACCTGTAGCATAGTCTATTCTCGGTTATAATGTGCATCAAATGTTGATGCATGATCCTGTAATTACAATAGTGCATAGTTATGCGCAGTATTTTTCTGTCGCTTCTGTGTGTTGGTGTTGGTTTCTTTACTGCACATGCACAGCAGGACTGTACAATACAATTAGACATATCTGTAGTTGAAGCTCACAATGGGCAGCCGCTATACCCGGTAGTTGTTCATATCGATGAGCTACATAAAACGTATGAAACTGATACAAGAGGTAAGCTTGTAGTAGGTGAGGTATGTGCCGGTAAGTATACGTTTCACTTCCACTCCGATGGATATGAGCATACTGCCGAGCGCATAAATGTTGTAGAAAGTACCTCATTAAAGTTTAAACTGGCACATCTTGAAAGCGAGTTGGACGAGGTGGTGATATCAGATGAACGAACACAAACACTGCTGCAATCAAAAGACAAGCTAGATAGCAAGACGCTAAATGCAAATAGTGGTAAGTCGCTCGGCGATCTGCTGCAAAATGTAAATGGTGTTACTACAATATCTAACGGTGCTACAATTGCCAAGCCTGTTATTCATGGGCTGCATAGTAATAGAATAGTGCTGATGAACAACGGTGTGCGTCAGGAAGATCAGCAATGGGGAGGAGAGCACGCACCGAATATCGATCCATTTTTAGCTAACGATATCACAGTTGTAAAAGGTGCTGCAAGTGTCAAGTATGGTGCTGATGCTATTGCAGGTGTAGTATTGGTAAATCCTGCTCCTTTAAGAAGCAAACCAGGATGGGAGGGTGAGGTAAATCTTGCCGGTTTTAGCAATAATAGAATGGGAGTAGCATCTGCTATGGTGGGCCATAACTTCAAAAAGATACAGCCACTTAGTTTTAGACTTCAGGGTACATTTAAGAAAGGCGGTAACTACAGAGTGCCACATCATTGGGTAGCTAATACTGGTGTTGAGGAGAATAATTATTCTGCTGCTATTAGTTGGAAGAAGCTGCACTACGGTACAGAAGTTTTCTACAGTAAGTTTGATACAGATCTGGGTATATATAGAGGAGCCCATACGGGCAGCCGCGCAGATCTTGAGGCTGCTGTAAGAAGTGATACTCCTTTAGTGCCCGGAGATTTTAGTTACAAGCTCGCAAGACCAAGGCAGCATGTTGAACATGATATGCTTAAATCTCGCTCTTACATAGATAGTAGGTATGGTATGTGGCATATAACCTACGCTTACCAACACAACTACAGGCAAGAGTACGATGTGCAGCGTAAGGAGACAAATGATGCTCAGCTAAATGTTACGTTAAATACACAAACCGCCAATGTCAATCTGGAACACAGAAGCATTGGTAAGTTTACAGGTGAAATAGGTGTTGATGGTATCTATCAGGAGAACTTCATCCAGCCTGGCGATAGAGTGTTTTTACCCAATTATCGATCTAGTGGGCTGGCTGCTTATTTGATAGAAAGAGTGAACTTGAATGACTGGCTATTAGAAACAGGACTTCGATACGATTATAGAACATATGAGGTATATAATCCTGAAGGTAGCAATCAGCAAATAAAACGCTATGACTATGCATTCAATAATGTTTCAGGTACAGTTGGGCTTACCAGAGATATTAGTGACAACTGGCAGGTAGTTACAACAATCGCTAATGCGTGGAGAGCGCCCCAAGCTAATGAGCTATTCAGTGCAGGCTTTCACCATGGTGCTGCACGAATAGAGCTAGGAAATAAAGATATGAAAGCAGAGCGCTCATATAACCTGAATGTTGAAAGTAAGAATAGCTTTGGCAGACTCTCAACTAGTCTTTCTCTGTATACGCAATACATACAGAACTACATCTATTTAGAACCAGGGCAGGATATACTCACTATCAGGGGGTACTTTAAAACATTTAGCTATCAACAAACCAATGCACATTTAACCGGGACTGATCTTAGTGCAGCGTATCAGTGGAATGAACATCTTTCTTCACAGTTTAAAGTGGCATTCTTATTCGCAAGAAACACCGTGGCGAAAGACTGGCTGATACTTATGCCTGCAGACAGGTTGTCGCTGTCAACATCATATACCAGCGATATAAATGATAAAATAAGGGAAGCATTTATATCAGTAAACGGTAAGTATGTTTTTCAGCAATACAGAATACCTGCAAATTTTGATCAGATAGACTATCCAAGACCTCCACAAGGATACTTCATTGCAGGGGCATCCTTAGGAGCAATGTTTATGTTTAATAAACAGCCATTACATATTAGCCTTTCGGCTACTAATATTTTTAATCAACGGTACAGAGATTACTTAGACGCATTCAGGTATTTTATAGATCAGCCTGGTACTAATGTAGTGCTAAGAGTTAGAGTACCATTTAATCAATAACGTAAATTAAATAAGCAATAGAATGAAATACATTAAACAATTAGCATTGGCAACGATTATCTCATCAACAGTATTTACAGCTTGTAATAAAGACGATGATCCTGTAATTGATAACACACCTGAAGAACAAGAGCTAATTACTACAGTAAGGCTTAACGTAACCAATACTTCAGGTTTTAATAAGACCTTTAACTACAAGGTTGATAACGGTTTTGGTAGCACTACACCTGCTACGCCTGTAATTGACGATGTTGTATTAAATGCAAACGAAAGCTACAACGTAACAATTGAGGTTTTAAATGAATCTGAAAATCCTGCTGAGAACATAACTACAGAGGTTTTAGAAGAAAGTAATGAGCATTTATTTGTATTGGAAAGTAACCCCGCAACCGGTGCAGGTAGCATCACGTTTGCCAACGGTAACAAGGATAATAATGGAGAGCCTTTAAATCAAACAATCCAGTTCACTACTACAGACGCAGGCAGTGGAGTGTTGACTGTTACACTTAAACATGAGCCAACTAATAAATCAGCTGCAAACAGCGCTGCTGCTGGTGGAGAGACAGATGCACAGGCTGTTTTCCCTGTAATGATCAACTAATATTTGGCTTGATTTTTGTGGATTTACGATTTGTTAAAGCCTCACATTTTAATATTAAAGTGTGGGGCTTTTTCATTTATTAATCGTAACTTAACATTAAATAACCATTAAAAAATATAGTTTGAATATGGCAATGGGAGCAGTTATCGCCAAAGAAGAAATTCCGGTCTATAGTATAGTTCCGGCGTTCGTAGACAGAACAGATGAGTGGGGAACCCAATTAAGTTATGCAACAAGGCTCGGGAACGAGTTTAAAGGTAAGACCACTATAACTTTCGAAACTACACAAGGCCCTAAGACAGTCACGACAACCGTATGGTCTGTTACTAACAACTTTTTACAATTGAAGGGTGGGAGAAATATTCCTCTGAATAGCATTATAGATATACATTTTTAAGATGTTAGTTCTTTGCTGTTATTAGTTAGGGTATTTTTTACTCATATTGCCAATTTGTATTTATCTTTGCCGCTAGTAAACGGCAACCCCTAACGTTTTGAGTGATATGAATCGGCAAGAAATAATTGAACGCATCAATGCGTTTATGATTGAAGATTTTGAGGTTGAGGAAGATACCATCTTACCTGAAGCAGACTTAAAATCAACTTTGGATTTAGATAGTTTAGACTACATAGATCTAGTAGTGGTTATAGAGCAAAACTTTGGATTCAAAGTTAAGCCTGAAGATTTCCAACAAATGACCACTATACAGGACTTTTACGATTACGTAATCAATAAGGTAGAAGAGGCACATGTCTGATCAACCCTCATGGGAAGGTCGATCTCGTGGTTCCACTACGGGATATAAAATATTTGTATGGCTACTCAAAACGGGTGGCCTCGGTGCTGCGTATACTTTACTACCATTCGTAACACTTTATTACAGACTGTTCGTTCCTTCAGCTACAAAGCCTTTGTTATATCTCTACAAAGAGCGACTAGGCTATGATGATAAGAAAGCTACAAAGCTGATCAAAAAAAACCTGAACATCTTTGGGCAGACCATTATAGATAAAATAGCTGTATTAGGTAATGTACCTAATAAACTCACTTTTAATAATGATGGTATAGAGCATATTGAGCAGCTGGTAAAAGATGGTAAAGGTGGTATCCTTCTAAGTGCTCATTTAGGTAACTGGGAGGTAGCAGGTCATCTATTGAAAATGGTTGATACTACTATCAACATAGTAATGTATGATGGCGAGGCTGAACAGATAAAACAATACATGGAGCAGTTTGAGACTAAACGCTCTTTCAACATAATATTTATTAAGGATGACCTATCCCATATCTATGAGATATCGGCAGCATTAGCCAGAAATGAGTTGATATGCTTGCATGGAGATAGGTTCAGACCGGGTAACCGAACACTAGAGCATGACTTTCTTGGAAAGCAAGCATTATTTCCTGCAGGCCCGTTCATACTTGCATCTAAATTAAAAGCACCTGTTTGTTTTGTTTTTGCTTTTAAAGAGACTAATTTTCATTATCACTTTTTTGCTTATCCGTCAAAAACATATGAGGGTAGAGGTAAGGTAGGTATTGAAAAAATGCTGGATGATTATGTAGCGGTATTGGAAACAAAGCTTAAAGAGAATCCTGCTCAGTGGTTTAATTATTTTGACTTTTGGAATCGATGACTGATATAGAAATAACAAATTACATTCCTCAGCGTTCACCGTTTGTAATGGTGGGCGAAGTTTTGCAGGCTGATGAAAAGGTCTCTAAAACACAGTTTCTCATTAGAGAGGATAATTTGTTTACTATCAATGGAGAGTTTACAGAGCCAGGGCTGGTGGAGAATATGGCACAGACTGCAGCAGCAGGTACTGGTTACAGATATCAGCAAGCAGGCGAGATAGTGCCGGTAGGTTTCATTGCATCTATAAAAAGCTTGAAAATAGATAAGCTGCCTAAAGTAGGGGATATACTTGTTACAGATGTCAATATGGTACACCATGTACTAAATGTACATGTAGTAGAAGCAGTAGTGTATCTTAACTCTGAGCGTATAGCCAGCTGTGAGATGAAGATTTTTGAGCAATCAGAAAAATAGTTTTTGAGAACATTACAACACACAACCGAGGTTGAAGTAAAGTTTAGCGAAGCTGATCCGTTAGGAATAGTTTGGCATGGACATTATATCAGATACTTTGAAGATGGTCGCGAATCTTTTGGTGAGCACTTCGGTTTAAAGTATTTAGATTTTTATAGAAATGATATCGTAGTGCCCATTATTAATATCAATTGTGACTACAAACGTATACTCAGGTATGGGCATAAAGTACGCTTAGAAACTACCTATGTAGATACAGATGCAGCAAAGCTATTGTTTGAGTATGCAGCTTATGATACTGCTAATGGTCAGAAAGTAGCTGAAGGAAGTTCTGTACAGGTATTTATGCATAGGGAATCATTAGAACTCATGCTATATCCACCTCAATTCATGTTAGACTGGAAAGCTAAATGGCTTAAATAATGACAAGACCAGTATTTGCAATAGCATCAAATATTGTATCCTCACTAGGTAATGATGTGCAGTCTCATTGGCAGGCTATACAAAGCGGTATTACGGGCATAAAGCAGTATGACGACACTAGTTATAGCCCGGAGCCTTTTTACGGCTCTATGATAGAGCAGAGTGCATGGGATGACATAAGCGAGTATCTTGAACCAGGTAATAAGTTTACCCGTTTTGAGCAACTCTGTTACTATTCAATAAAGTCTGCTTTGCAACAAGTAGAGGGAAATGTGCTCAACGATGATACTGTTCTCATTCTTTCCACTACAAAAGGGAACATTGAGCTATTAGAAGAGGCAGAAGATGATACTACATTACTTCATGCCAGTGCTGACAATATTTGCAAAGCTTTAGGTTTAAGTAAGAAGCCTGTAATTGTATCTCATGCTTGTGTGTCAGGTGCTGTTGCATTGTTGCACGGCTTAAGACTAATACAAAACGATAGGTATAAAAATGCTATTGTTGTAGGTTGCGACAGGTTCACTCCATTTGTGCTAAATGGTTTTCAGTCTTTTCAAGCTGTTGCCAATGGCCCTTGTAAGCCATTTGATAAGAATAGAACAGGTATCAACTTAGGTGAGGCTGCTGCAACAATTATTCTATCTGCAGAACATACTGATAGTGCTTTAGCTAAATTAGTGTCAGGTAGTACCTCTAATGATGCTAACCATATATCCGGGCCATCAAGAACAGGTGAGGAGCTATATTATGCTATAGATAGAGCCATGCAAGAGGCTAATGTTGCTGCAGATGATATACAAATGATATCTACTCATGGCACTGCAACCATGTATAACGACGAAATGGAAGCTAAAGCTATTAATTTGGCTAAGCTGAGTGATGTATCATTACATAGCATCAAAGGCTACACAGGGCATACTTTAGGAGCTGCAGGAGTATTAGAGAGTGCAATGCTAATAGAAGCACTCAATAAGCAACAAACAATACCATCTTTAGGCTATGATACACATGGTGTGAGTGTACCACTAAAAGTATCTACAGAAGCTGAAAGTTGTGAGATAAATAATGTGCTCAAAACAGCATCAGGTTTTGGAGGGTGTAATGCGGCTCTTATTTGGAGTAAAGGTTAGTCTTTAAGTGCATTAATAGCTATCCACGTCATAGTACCAACACCTGTTTTTAATGCTTCCTCATCTATATCAAAATGGGCATTGTGCACAGATGCAGTAAACTCTTCGTTGTTCTTATTAGTACCTAGCCTGAAGAAGCAGCCCGGCATATGTAAGGTATAGAAGCTAAAGTCTTCTCCTGTCATTCTCAGGTCCAGTGTTTTTACATTATCGTCGCCTAAGAAGTCTGTAGCCCAAGATTGTGCTTTATTAGTCACTTCCGGGTCATTGAATAGAGATGCGTGTCCCTTTGGTATGTGTACCTTCGCCGTAGCGCCGTAGGCTTCACAGGTTTTTGTAGCAAAAGTCTTGATCAGCTCATGCGCTTCTGCTCGCCACTCTTCATTCATAGTTCTTAATGTACCCCATAGCTCTAACTTATCAGGTATCACATTCGTAGCAAAGCCAGCTTCAATTTTACCAAATGTGAGTACAGATGGTATGATAGGGTTAGCTTTTCTGGATACTATTTGCTGTAGTCCTGTCACTATCAGTGCACCAATAGATATGGGGTCAACAGTTTGGTGGGGTAGCGCAGCATGACCACTTTTACCTTCTACTGTAATGTATATTTCATCAGTACTAGCCATGTACTGTCCGGCACGGAAGCCTACTGTACCACTCGGCATATGTGGGTACACATGCAATGCAAATATGGCTTCAGGCTTAGGGTTTTCCAGTACACCAGCTTTAATAAGCAGGCTGGCACCACCTGGGTGCTTCTCTTCGCCTTGCTGGAAGATAAGCTTCACAGAGCCTTCAAACTCGTCTTTAAGGTCATTTAGTATTCTGGCTATACCTAGCAGGCAACTGCTGTGTACATCATGACCACAGGCATGCATTACTCCATCATTTTTCGATTTATAATCTACATCGTTTGCCTCTTGTATCGGTAGAGCATCCATATCGGCACGTAGGGCAATACACTTCTTATCAGGGTTCTTTCCTTTAATTAGTCCGATAACGCCAGTGCCAGCCACGCCAGTTTCATGCTCTATACCATACTCAGTAAGTTTCTCTGAAATGAAAGCTGCTGTATTATGTTCTTCGAAAGAAAGTTCAGGGTTTGAATGTATATGATGGCGTATAGCCTGTACATCCGGAAAATAGGTCTCTGCTTTTTTTCGAATAATATCAATCATCTTGGAGTGTATTTACTACTATTTTATCTGGTACTATCATACATGCACCATATAGTGCGATAGTCTCTCTATATAGCTCTACAGCATCTTGTCTTGTCTGGAAGTCGCCAACTTTCACACGGTATTGCGGACGGGTATACACCATGTATGTTTTTATACCCGGATATCGACGCATGAAGTCAACGTTTCTTTTAATAGCTTCATTCCTGTCGCTACCATAGTATATCTGTACTCTGTAACCTCTATCCGAGCGGATAAGCCCCATTTGTATGTCGCGGTGCTTCTTTACGAGTATATCTATCCGCTGGTCTTTGAAGACAGAAATATTATTGTCCCAGACAGACTTCACAGAGTCTTTATACGGATCAGTATAAGACACTGTAGTTTGCGCATGACTCATCATAGGAGCTGCAAACCATATAGACAATATGATGAATACTATGTGCTTCATACGCAATGCTAAACTACATTAATTTTCATGTAGTCGCTATAACAGTTAGTACTATTAAAAGTTCTTGATGATCTCTTCTGCAAACTCACTTGTCTTAACAAGTGTTGCATCCTTCATCAACTTGTAGAAATCTACAGTTACTCTCTTATTCATAATGCTAGTCTGTAGACCATTCTTGATGCACTTAGCAGCATCATCCCAACCCATATATTCCAGCATCATTACCCCGCTTAGTATAAGTGAAGAAGGGTTCATTGAATCTGTATTGGCAAATCTTGGTGCTGTACCGTGTGTAGCTTCAAATATAGCATAGCCGTTATCATAGTTGATGTTAGCGCCTGGTGCAATACCGATACCACCTACTGCTGCTGCAAGAGCATCAGATATGTAGTCACCATTAAGGTTTAACGTAGCAATTACTGAATAGTCTTGTGGAGCAAGTAGTATTTGCTGTAAGAAGTTATCAGCTATTACATCTTTTATAATGATCTTTCCTTCATGTGCTGCACGCTCCATCTCGTCGTTAGCATAAGCTTCGTCATGTTCTTTCTTCGCTTTTTCCCAATCGCCCCAAGTGTATACTTTATCTGCAAATTCTTTCTTAGCCAGTTCATAGCCCCAGTTCTTAAAGCCACCTTCGGTAAACTTCATGATATTACCCTTGTGTACTAGAGTAACAGAGTCTCTTTTATGATCTATAGCATATTGGATGGCCGCACGTACAAGACGCTCTGTACCTTCTACAGACACAGGCTTGATGCCAAAAGATGCTGTATCAGGGAAACGTACTTTGTCTCCTGCATTCAGTTCAGTTTGTATGAAGTTAAGTAGCTTTTTAGCCTCAGGGCTATCGTAGTTACACTCAATACCTGCGTAGATATCTTCAGTATTCTCACGGAAAACTACCATGTCTACTCTATCCGGATAGTGTACAGGGGAAGGTACGCCTACAAACCAATGTATAGGTCTTAGGCAAACATAAAGGTCTAACTCTTGGCGTAGGGCCACGTTCAACGATCTGATACCACCACCAACAGGAGTTGTTAATGGTCCTTTAATAGATACTAAATAGTCTTTTGCCATTTGCAAAGTCTCTGCAGGCAACCATTCGCCTGTTTGCTCATGAGCTTTACCACCGGCTAACATCTCTTTCCACTCAATTTTTCTCTTACCATCATAGCAGTGTTCCAATGCTGCGTCTATAACTCTTTGAGTAGCACGCCAAACATCCGGTCCAATACCATCACCCTCAATAAATGGGATAATTGGGTTGTCAGGAACAATTAATTTCTTATTGCTGTCGATAGTAATCTTCTGAGGTGTCATATTGATGTTTTATAAAAGATGGTGCGAATCTAATTGAACTATCGCAAAATCTGAAAACATATAAATTGCTCATATGTTAAGTTGTGAAAAATGGTTATTAACAATATTATGTGGATATGTTGTGAAATAGTGTGGATTGGTGAATTTTTATATGTGAATTCGTATATATCCTGTGGATATACATGTGTGTTTTATGTACTAAACTGAATAACTAAAGAGGGTAGTGTGGATTGCAATATTACTCTTTACCCTTCTCTAAAGTAAAACCGAAAGAAGAACCTACGCCTAACTTACTACGTACGGTCACTGTTTGGCCATGTGCTTCTACGATGTGTTTTACAATTGCCAGACCCAGACCTGTACCACCAATATTTCTGCTGCGGCTACGATCTGCTCTGTAGAATCGCTCAAATATTCTGGAAAGATGTTCTTCTGCTATACCAGGGCCATCGTCTGATATCTCCACATATACATTCTTATCATCCATCTCATAGCAGCCTGCAGTAATGGTACCTTTATCATTACCGTACTTAATGGCATTTTCTACAAGGTTAGTGATGACTTGCCTGATCTTAGGTTTATCAGCATATACGGTGAGCTGCTTTAAGGTACCTTTCTTAAGTTCTAGGTTGATGTTCTTTCCTTTGGCTTTTAAGGATAACTCTTCGTAGACATCCTTTACAAGTTCTTGTATCACGAAAGACTCTTGTATGATAGGTATTCTACCTGATTCTAACTTAGATATTTCGTCAAGGTCATCCACAAGTGTTACGAGCCTGTCAATACCTTTTGATGCATTATTCAGAAAGCGCATGTTGACGTTATCGTCATGTATAGCACCACCCGCAAGTGTATCAACATAGCCCTGCACTGCAAAGATGGGAGTCCTGAGCTCGTGTGTCAGGTTCATTAAAAACTCTTTCCTGAACTGCTCATTAGCTCTAAGTATCTCTATCTCATTTTTTTTCTGTGCAGCCCATTTTTGCACATCCATATTTACCTCATCCAGCGATTTGCGAGGCAGGATGTTATCATAGAAGAACTCTTCTTTTTTGGTAGCCTTGGTCTGATAAATGAACTTATAGATCAGCTTTATCTTCCTGTATATGAAATGCTCAAGTGTATACTTGTATATCCAGTATATGATCAGGAAGGTAATGAAGAATACCAGAATAGATATATACCACCAATCTCTTACCAGTATCAAACTTAGCCCTGCATTTACAGTAGCTATGATCAATGCGGTAATAGTAGACAGTAGCCTCGGTGAGGCATTTTTAGTATCTAAAAAGGAAGACATTGCCTCTAAAACTAAGGCATTTCAAATTTATATCCTACGCCCTTAACGGTTGTTATAAGGTCTATACCTAACTTTTGACGAACCTTACGTACATGTACATCTATAGTACGGTCACCAACTATTACGTCAGTTCCCCATACTCTTTGAAGTATCTCATTGCGTAAGAATACACGTCCCGGTTTTGAAGCGAGTAGGCTAAGTAGTTCAAACTCTTTCTTGGCTAGTATGATCTCCTCTTCTTTGTAGGTAACAGTAAACTTGGTCTTGTTGATCTCAAGGTCGTTGAACGTTAGTTTTTCTTCCTTATCATCATCCGACTTAGTTCTGCGCAGTGCTGTTGCTATACGTGTAAGTAGTAGTTCAGGCTTTATTGGCTTTGAGACGTAGTCATCAGCACCAAGCATTAATCCTTCTATCTCAGACTTTTCGTCTGTAAGTGCAGTAAGGAAAATGATAGCTGTATTTTCAAAGTCAGGCATTTGACGAAGCTCTTTGATGGTTTGGTTACCATCTTTGTTAGGCATCATCTTGTCCAGTAGTATCAGGTCCGGACGAAACTCTTTGGCTTTTCTTATAGCTTCGTTACCATCTGCAGCTGTTGCTATTTGGTAACCCTTACTTTTCAAGTTGTAACTAATGAACTCAACTATATCAGGTTCATCATCAACCACAAGTATTTTTCCGGTAAAGTCCATCATAACATTAAATCTGTCGCAATAATATAACAGCTTGTGTGAACTCAAAAGAAATGCTACATTATCTTATTGTTACCAAGAGATAATGTAGCATAGCTAACTAGTTCATTTACTGCGGGTTATCTTAATTCAACAGTGCCGCTACCTATCAAGAATCCACCTTGATGAATCTCTATTTTATAGTTGCCTTCTTGGTAGTCACTGTCCTGAGTCCAGTCTACAGTTACATCATTTATTGGTTGCCCTTTTTGTAGTTCTACCAGCTTAGAAATAGTGTATGTAAGTGGCTTTTCGCCATCTACTGTCGTAACACCTGAGCCATAAGCTGCATTACTTAAAACAATACCATTAGGATCAATGATACGAATGTAAAGTTCTTTTACACTTGTTTCAGCTATTCTATTCTCATCTATATCAAAAGATACTCTGAATACATCAACACGTTTAGCTTTCTCTGTTTCTTTAACACGTTTACCACCACGTCTTATATCTATTGGTATCATTCTGATGTTAGATGCATGAAGTACAGAACCCAGACGCTGAAGCTCTTCTCTTTCTTCAGCTAATGAAGCCCTTTCTTCTTCCAGTATTTCATTCTCTTTATCTAAGCGCATGTTATCACTTTCAAGTGCTGCTATGCGCTCTTCGTATGATCTTACTTTGCCATTCAGCTGACCGATAAGGCGTTTAGCTTTACCCAGTTCAGCAGTAGTAGCATTTTTATTTTTGATGATGGCATCTATCTCGCTTCTTAGTTTTGCTATCTCACCGTCTTTAGCGTTCAGCTCATCGTTCATTTCAGTATTCTGAGATACAAGATCGTCTAAGCGTAATAGAGCAGCATTATAGTCTGCCTCTACTGCTACCCTTGATGAATCGGAAACACTGTAGCTGTGCAATGCTAGATCCCTCTCGTTAGTAGTTTTGTTCAATAATGTGTAGGTGTATATATTAGATATCACCAGCAACATTATTACAGCGCCATATATCCATATGTAGCTTTTCTTCGGAGCAGAAGATGTTGTATTGTCTAATTGCTTTTCCTGTTCAGGATTGTTGGTTTCCTGGTTCATAAAAAATGTTTTTATTTACAAATATAATCAGCACATCTATAGAATGCATGAATATAAGCACATATTGTTTATGGATATTGAAACAGTGCCGTTGGCAAAAGAGTTCGATACATTATCCGACAATATGCAAAAAGAATGGGAGCGAAAAGCAAAGTTCCTGAAAAGAGATCTACCTGAAGAGGTTACTGCCGGCGATCTTTTTAGCGAAAAAGCAGGAGTTTTTTCTGAATTTGCTAAAGTTGTTTGTATTAGTTTTGGCAGTTTTAGTGTCGTAGAAGACGATTGGGTACTGCGGTTGAAGTCGGTAACTAATCATAATGAAAAGTTATTGTTAGAGGATTTCGCAGATATTATTAACAGATTTATAGCATATAATTCTGCACTTATTTTCTGCGGGCATAACATTAAAGAGTTTGATTTGCCATTTTTATGCAGGCGTATGCTGATAAACGGTGTACGTTTACCTGACGTAATGAATCTTAGTGGAGTGAAGCCTTGGAACAATCCGCACATAGATACACTAGAGCAATGGAAGTTTGGTGATTATAAGAACTACACATCGTTGTCTCTATTAGCGGAAGTGCTTGGGATACCTACACCCAAAGACGATATTGATGGTAGTATGGTGGCAAGTGTATATTATGACGATGATGATCTGCCCAGGATAGCAAAGTATTGTGTAAAGGATGTGGCTACGGCAGCTAAAGTTTTTTTGAAGTTAAAAGGCGAAAGCCCCGAATTTAAATCTATAGTAGTAGAAGAGTAGTATGGTAGCAGATTTTAAAAAGATCATACAATCATTAGAGAAGAAAGAGTATGCTCCGGTCTATTTGATAGATGGTGAGGAAACATTCTACATGGATGTACTTACCGAATACTTTGAAGATAAGATACTACAACCTGCTGAGCGCGACTTTAACCTCATTGTTCTGTATGGTAAAGATGTTGAGTGGAGTGATGTCGTGAATGCTTGTAGACGTTTTCCCATGTTTGCAGAGCGACAGGTTGTTATCTTAAAAGATGCTGCACAAACTAAAGGATTTAATGAGTTGGCGGGCTATTTGGAAAATCCATCACCTACTACCATTTTTCTGATAGAGAATAGATTTAAAAAAGCAGATGGTAGAGGTAAGGTCGTAAAATATGCAAAGGAGAAAGGAGTATACTTTACTTCCAATAAGATAAGGGACGAACAAGTACCTGCATGGATACAAGCTTATAGCAGAGATACTGGCTTTGCTGTTGGAGAAAGAGAGTCTCAGATATTAGCTACTTACCTAGGTAATGATCTTCAAAAAATAGTCAATGAGATACAAAAGGTGCGTATTAATGTACCTGATGAGCCTGCACTGACTGCTGAGATGATACAGAAGTATATTGGTATCAGTCGGGAGTATAACGTATTCGAGTTTCCTGAAACACTTACTAATGGCAATAAGGACAAGCTATACAGGATGCTATCTTATTTCGTAGCTAATCCTAAGTCCTCGCCCATGCCATTGATCATAGGTTCATTTTACAATCATTTTAGTAAGATATATCAGGCTTATTCATTAGCCGGTGCTCCCGAAAAAGAAGTTGCATCTGCGTTAGGTACATACCCTAATAGAGTAAGGCAAATAATGGCAACAGCACAACAGCACTCAAGATTTAAAATAGAGAACTGCTTAATGTTGTTGGGTAAGTACAGTACAAAGGCTGTGGGTATAGATAGTACTGCTAATGATCGAGAGCTCCTTAAAGAAATGATTGGTAAAATGGAGCTAGCTCTTAGCTAATACATCCTTCGCGGAAATAGCATCTTTATCAAGCTGAGCCTTAAGAGCGTCTATTGAATCAAACTTCACTTCATCTCTTATTCTTTTTACGAACTCTACTTTTAGTTGTTCGTTGTAGATCTCTTGGTTGAAGTCAAATAAGTGTGCCTCTATGTGCAGTGTTTTATCATTGTCAATTGTAGGTCTTATGCCGATGTTCAGCATACCGCTATATCGAGCTTTATCATAATGCCCATATATAGCATATACACCATTGGCAGGTAATAGCTGTTCTTTATTCAAAGGGCTGATGTTTGCAGTAGGGTAGTTGAGTTTTCTACCTAATTGCTGCCCACGTTGTACAATACCTGTTACAGAATAGTTTCTGTTGAGCATCTTTGCAGCTTCTTCGATATTGCCATAAGCGATGGCTGTCCTTATTTTGGTAGAGCTGATCGCGGCTTCCTGTATTAGTTGAGCTTCTATTTCTATTACACCAAAGCCGTACTCTGCTTTCATTTTTTGTAATAGCTCTATGTTCCCTTTTCTGTCATTGCCAAAGTGATGGTCATAACCGATAATGATTGTAGAAGGTTTAAGTTTTTTTACAAGAAAGTCTGAGATGTATTCTTGAGCAGATAACTGTGCAAACTCTTTTGTGAATGGAACTACTACTACATGTTCTATGCCTGTAGCTGTGATCAACTCCAGTTTTTCATTTAAGGGGGTAAGTATGTCAATGGTTTCTTCAGGGAATATCAGTTTGCGAGGGTGTGGATCAAAAGTTACCAATACGCTAGACTTATTATTGTCGTTAGCATGAGCTACTACTTTATCAAGTATCACCTTATGCCCTGCATGCACACCATCGAAAGTTCCGATAGTGATTATCGGATTCTCAAATTCGGGTAAATTGTCTATTGACCTGTAAACTGCCATATTTCAATACGGGAGTAAAGTTAGTAAAGTAACTCCCTCAGATAAAACTTATTACTTTATATATATTCCCTCTACAGAAGCATTATGTCCAAACCCACAATTATCATTATTTTTTAAGTAGGATACTACAGCGAAACCGTTGCAAAACCTGATCTGAAACTCACAGACTCCATATTCTGTAGAGCTATAAGTAGCAATATTATTTTGGATGCCTATTGTATCATCTTCAATTATCGCCATATTTCTTGCAGGTGCATCCGTAAAGTTGCTAAAGGATACTATTATGGAGTCATTAGTAAGAGCTTTTACATACATATTGCCAAAGTGTCCTTTAGCCCCATATGAAAATGCATATTCACCATTAATAGTGTTTACATCATTAATATCCTCAATAGTTACAGCCGTGTCTATATGCATCATAGATATATGCATGGACTTTCTTGTTCTGGGTGAGAACCATGAGCCTTCGGCAGAGCTTGATTTAGGCGTTATAACCCATACTCCTGTAATGTTTCCATTAGGAGTAAACTCCAGCATCCTAAACCTGTTGTCTTTTACAGTACCTATCAGCTTTATAGCTTGTAATGGTGTTCGCTCAGTATAAAAAAGAGAGCCGGTAAGAGTACTATCTTGTATTCTGTACCACATTAGTACAGGTATCTTACCATTAATATTACCTTGCCAAGCTTGTATCATATAGCTAGTGTCAGCGTAAGACAGTACAGACTCTTCTGGTATCTTGTTTTCTTTAGATGTGTTTATGCAAGAGCACACAAACATCAATAAGAAGACTAATAAAGCTATATGCCTGCCAGCCTTATGCATTATCTATGTTCATCAATATATCATAGAACCTGTATACATCTTCAAAGCTGTTGTACATAGGTACAGGGGCAATGCGTATCACGTTAGGCTCTCTCCAGTCTGCTATTACTCCATTATCCGTTAATGCCTGGAAGACTTCTTTGCCTCGCGCATCAAATAATAATGATAACTGACAACCTCTTTTCTTTGGTTCTGATGGCGTAATTATCTTAAATGATAAGTGAGTGATTTGTTTTAGCAAATACTCCATGTATCCTGTTAGTGCTTCACTCTTTTCTCTCAATGCTTTCATGCCTATATTGTCAAAAAGATCTAAGGATGCATTGTGAGCTATCATGTTGAACACAGGCGCGTTACTCATCTGCCAGCTACCCGCATTGTTCTGCGGAATAAAACCTTTCTTCATCTGAAAGCGATCTTTTTCATCATTTCCCCACCAGCCTGCAAGACGAAATACGTCAGGGTTGCTGTAGTGTTGCTTATGTACGAATATCCCGCCAACACCGCCAGGACCAGAGTTTAAATATTTATAAGAGCACCAGCATGCAAAGTCTACATCCCAGTTATGTAGCTCTAAAGGTATATTACCTACCGCATGTGCAAGATCAAACCCAGCATACGCACCAACTTTATGTGCTGCAGCTGTGATGGCTTTTAGATCAAAGAATTGCCCTGTGTAATAGTTAACCCCGCCAAACATCACTACTGCCAAGCTATCTCCTGCATCTTCTATTGCTTTGATTATGTCCTCATCATTAAGCGTGTCTTCTCCTTCTTTAGGTGCTATCTCTATGATGGCATCTGCGGGATCATAGCCATACATCTTTACTTGAGTTTCTATAGCGTATTGGTCAGAAGGGAATGCTCCGGCCTCCATGATTATCTTATATCTGTTGCCTTTAGGTTTGTAAAAAGATACCATCAATAAGTGAAGGTTGACAGTTAGTGTATTCATGGCCACTACTTCATCCTTTTCCGCACCTACAACTTTAGATAGCCTTTCTGAAAAAATATGATGATATGAAAACCATGGGTTACGTGCCTTAAAGTGACCTTCAACACCATGCTTGGCCCAATCTTCAAGCTCTTGTTTTATTAAGTATTCTACACTCTTTGGTTGCAACCCTAAAGAGTTGCCACACATATATACAGAGTCTTTTCCATTGTGTTGTGGAATATGAAATCTTTCTCTGAAATGATATATACTGTCTTGCTTGTCTTGGTCCTGTGCATAGGCTAGCGTAGCCTCGTAATTCTTACTCATCAAATAAAGTTTGTGCAAAAATAATCAATAGAAAAGCATTGTTAAAGAAATTATAATGCTGAAATATATATGAACATGATTAGATGGTTCATGTTATAAATAGCAGAACAAAACACAAATATTATGAAAAGGATTGGAACATTTTTGACGATTATGGCAGTATCAGCATTATCATATAACGCATCAGCTCAGCAAGGAGAGTTTGGTATCGGTGCTAGAGGTACATTTGATGGAGCAGGTTTAAATGTGCGTGGTTTTGTAACTGATCACTTTGTTATAGAAGGACAAGCAAACGCAGGTGGATTTACTCTCGATGGTACTAGTGTTAGCGGAGTTTTATTATTAGAAGGTAGTGCAAATATCAGCGATCAGTGGAGATTATATCTAGGTGGTGGTGGTCACGCAGGACTATGGGATCGTAAAATTATGATTTCGCCTAGTAATGACGATGGTTCTGTGATAGTGAATGATAATCAAGCAGAGACTATTTATGGCCTGGATGGTATTATAGGTGCTGAATACAGGCTACCAGGCTATGATATGAGCGTAACTATAGACGTTAAGCCTGCAATGAACTTTGCTGATGCCGGGGTAGAATTTTTTCCGCATAATCTAGTGGGTGTTGGTCTTAAATACGTTATTAAATAGACAACATTTATATAAGTGATTTGAACATTTTTTCTTTGTAAGTGTTTTAATCATGTACAAACAATAAACATAAAACAAAAAGTTATGAAACGGATAGCAACAACAATTAGTGCAGTATTTGTAGCCGCAATGATGACATTTAGTGCATCAGCACAACACGCAAACGCAGGTGATGCCGCTATTGGTTTAAGAGCTACTCCAGATGGTGGTGGTTTAACAATTAAAGCATTTATGTCAGATCACTTCGCTTTTGAAGGTCAGCTGAATGCTGGTGGTATACTTGGTCTGCCAGGTGAAAGCTTCAATGCAGTAGCATTATTGGAAGGACATATACATTTACCTGATCCATCTTGGAGATTGATATTCGGTGGTGGTATACACGGTGGTGTATGGGATAATGGTAGATGGTATCGTGCAGGTGATGGTGTATGGATAGCTGATAGACCAGAACCAATATTCGGTATCGATGGTATAGCAGGTGTTGAATATGTATTCAAAGAAATCCCATTAGGATTAAGTGCTGATATCAAACCGGCGGTAAACTTCGTGAGTAGCGCAAGATTTTTCCCGCACAACATGTTTGGTTTTAGTGCAAGATATTACTTCAGATAGGACTTGGGAATGAAACGACACTAATGTGTTGTTGATTTCTGAGTAAAGGTACCGGCTTTCGCTGGTGCCTTTTATTTTTTATAATAAACCAATTACTTTTGAGCAAAACCAACAATAATGAAAAAAGGTACCATAGTATTAGTTGTATTAGTAGGCTTATTACTAATTGGCGGTTGCCAGGCATGCAACTTGCAAAAGAATTTAGTAACACTTGATGAAGAAGTGAAAAGCAAATGGGGTGAGGTGGAGAACCAATATCAACGTCGTTCAGATCTAGTTCCCAATCTAGTAGCTACAGTTAAAGGTGCTGCAGATTTTGAAAAAAGTACACTTACTCAAGTTATAGAAGCTAGGGCAAAGGCAACATCTATGAAGATAGATGCATCTAACCTTACTCCGGAAAAAATTCAAGAGTTCCAAGCTGCTCAAGGTCAGCTAAGTCAGGCACTTGGTAGATTGATGGTAGTAAGTGAACGTTATCCCGAACTAAAAGCAAATCAAAACTTCCTTGGTTTGCAAGATCAGTTGGAAGGCACAGAGAATAGAATTACTGTTGCGAGGAGGAATTTTAATGAAAGTGTGAAACAATACAACGTTAAGGTGCGTCAATTCCCTAATAATATGATGGCTGGAATGCTCGGTTTTGAAAAGAAAGGAATGTTTGAAGCTGAAGCAGGCGCTGAAAAAGCACCAACTGTAGAATTCTAAAATAATATATAATATGGGGTTGTTCGATAAGAAGAAGTTGCCACTTACTGATGAAGAGCAAGACAAAGTTGTAGCTCGCATACAGGAAGCTGAGAAAAATACTACCGGCGAGCTGCGTGTGTTTATGGAAAGTAAATGCGGGTATGTTGACGCTATGGATAGAGCAAGAGAGATCTTTGATAATCTGGAGATGGCTAAAACTGAGCGCCGTAATGCAGTACTGATCTACTTAGCATATGCAGATCATCAGTTTGCAATTCTTGGTGATACGGAAATATATGAGCAGGCAGGAGGACCGTCTTTTTGGCAACATGCTGCTCAAAAGTTTCAAGACCTGCTGAGAGAAGGAAAAATGGCAGAGGGGGTATGCGTTTGTGTAGATGAACTAGGAAGTGCTTTAGCAAAACATTTTCCTTATGACCCAACAATTACTAAAAATGAATTACCTGACGAAATAGTCTTTGGTAAATAAACTATAGTGTGTGAGTTATTGTAAGCGTTTTTTGATAGTAGTATTTGCGTTGTTACTAACTGTGGGTAGCTATGCTAATGATAAAGATTTTCCTAAAAAGCCAAATCCGCCAAGGTTAGTAAATGACTTTGCAGGAATGATGACTTCTAATGAGGTTGCACAGTTAGAAGAAAAGCTTTTAGAATACGAGAAGTCTTCTTCTACACAGATCACTGTGATCACTATCAAAAACTTAGGAGGCTACGATATAGCACAGTACTCAATTGAGCTAGGTAACCGTTGGGGTGTAGGACAAAAAGGAAAAGATAACGGGGTAGTAGTACTAGCCTCAAGAGATGACAGGAAGGTTAATATCTCTACAGGTTATGGTGTAGAGGGTGCACTTACTGATATTACCAGTGGTCGTATCATCCGAAATGAGATAACACCTGAATTTAAACAAGGGAATTTTTACGAAGGCTTCGATAAAGCTGCAGACGCAATTATAGCAGCTACTAAAGGTGAGTATAAGGCTGAAGAAGATTACCATCATGGTAAAAAAAGAGTTCCCAAAGCAGTATCTATATTATTTATCCTCGGCGTCATCTTAGTTGTTTGGGCTATTAGTAAAGGTGGCGGTGGTAACGGCGGCGGAGGCTATATGAGTGGCCGTGGTCATAGAGATGTAATGACAGGAGTGTTACTAGGCAGCTTGCTGGGAGGTCGCGGTGGTAGTGGCTTCGGCGGCGGAGGCGGTTTTGGTGGAGGTAGCAGTGGCGGCTTTGGAGGCTTCGGCGGCGGAGGCTTCGGCGGAGGCGGTGCCAGCGGTAGTTGGTAGTGCTTGGGTTATGTTTTATTTTAGTGCTATTACAATTCTATGTTTAGTACTAAGAATATACAGCTAAAAGGTCTGCACGGAAAGCCGATACTTACAGACGTTTTTTACACAGAAAAAAATAACTGTCCTGTAGTTATTTATGCTCATGGTATTAATGGTTTTAAGGACTGGGGCAACTTCGACTTGATTGCAAAACAGTTTGCAGAAGCCGGATTTGTATTTATAAAATTTAACTTCTCTCATAACGGTACAACGCCGGATACTCCTGAAGATTTTACAGATCTGGAAGCTTATGGCAATGATAATTACACCATTCAGTTAGATGACTTGAAGGTGGTAATTGATTGGGTATGTGATGAAAAAAATGAGTTTGCAGAAGCTTTGGATACGCATAGCATAAATCTTCTTGGTCATAGTAAAGGAGGTGGTATGGTACTACTGAAAGCAGCTGAGGATATCAGAGTGAAAAGTGTTGCAACATGGGCAGCTGTAAGCGAATGCAAAACTCCCTGGAAGAACTGGGATAAGAATAAGATGGAGGAGTGGCAGCATACTGGTGTTCAGTATCTTGTAAATGGTAGAACAAAGCAGAACATGCCATTATATTACCAACTCTATCAAAACTATATTGAGCATGAGCACAGACTAAGTGTCGAAGAAGCCGTAAAGGCTTTAAAAATACCATTGCTTATTTGCCATGGTACAGAAGACCCTGCTGTGCCGATAGAGCAGGCGTATGAATTACATCATTGGAAGCCTGATGCCGAACTATTTACTGTAAAGTCTGATCATGTATTTGGTAGAAAGCACCCTTGGCATGAAGATGCTCTTCCTCAACCTGCTCAGGATGTTATAGACAAAACTGTACTGTTTTTCAAAAAAAATATGACCTAATGCAAACCTTATTTAAATCCCTGTCACTATGCGTACTTACGTTGTACGCTGTTTCTTATAAAAGCT
Source organism: uncultured Flavipsychrobacter sp. (assembly GCA_964531655.1). Classification (GTDB taxonomy): domain Bacteria; phylum Bacteroidota; class Bacteroidia; order Chitinophagales; family Chitinophagaceae; genus UBA5543. The sequence continues at coordinate 198,945 of CAZHDM010000002.1, read as the reverse complement.
ATTCGCAGAGTGAGGACCTGCTGAATAGAATAAAGTTAATAGAGGAGCTACAACAATTATCTGCTGATAAAAACTATGATCGTATCATAGAGCGCTGTAAGGATATTCCATCAAGAGACTCTTTGTATCTATATGGTTTCGAAAGTTATACGGCTCACGCTTACATCATGAAAGGTGATACAGCTACAGGGCTTCGCTATACTATAAAGGCTATAGAAAACCAGGATATAGGTGAAGTTGGTCAGCTGAAGTATCGTTACAGTAAATACAACCTTGATTCAAATGAAGTCTATCAGTCCATCATCGAAAACTTTGATCATTACCATAATAAATACAGTAGTCAACTGAATAATAGCATTAGAGATAGGGTACTAGAGATATACTATACTGATCAAAGAGTACGTAACTGCGAAATGACTGTGTGGGGAGATTCTATAGCTACTAATAACGTTCGCTTTGCTAGTAATATCAGTGATAGTATAAATGTAGTTGCTTTCAGAAATCTATTGAAAGATATAGGTAGGTATCCTGGTATATCTGATATTGGAAAAACATTAACCCATAACTTTCAATTTGTTTTAGCACACTTCACGAACAGACTAGATCAAGACACTTTAGCTCAATATTTTAAACGTGCAACCTTGGCAGGCCAAATCCCTTCGCATATAGGTCCGCATGTCTTAGACAAGGCAAGTTACTATCGTGGTGAAAAAGAACTACTATATGCAGCTTTCGGAAATAGTAATGACTATGTCGATGGAGTATATCATTATCGCCCTGTAAAAGATATAGAGTACTTAGATGCCCGAAGAGCAGAGTTTTTATTGCCACCATTATATATAGAAGCCTCTAAAAGAAAATCAGTTTTGCCGGCGGGCTACAAAGCAGAACACCAAAAGCTCTTATCAACTCTGGATTAATGTAGCTACATTTTATGTCATATTATTGCCATAACTATTCATGTATTATGGTAGGTACATCGTTTGTTAGTAATTTACTGCTAGGTAAACGATCAAAACTATGCTAAAAAAAATCTCATTAATGATGTTGCTGGCAGGAGCAGTAACATTAGGTGCGTGTAACAAAACAGATAACACGACAGCTGAGCCACAGTCTCAGAGCAACAATCCGTCTAACACAAACGATCCTAACAATAACGACCCTAATAATACAGGTGGCGGAAACAATGGGTCGCTAACACCACTAACATACAGTAAGAAGACGAATGCTGTAATGTTTGAAATAACCAGCACTGGTTGTCCGGGTTGTGGTAGCTGGGGTAAGCCCACTTTTGCAAGCCTTATAAGTTCTAATATGAATAATGTAGTGCCGATAGCTGTACATATCAAGTATGGAGACCCAATGATCACAGCAGAGTCTCAGGCCATAGGTGATAACAGATATGGACAACGCTATACACCACAAATATGGGTAGGAGATGAAAATGCTGTTGTATTAACAGGAGGTGGTATTGATGGGTCTGCATCTATACAGAAAGCAAATGAGCTTATAGCAACTGACGCGACTACAGAACAACCTGCTCTTGCTGCTGATGTGAAGAAGGACGGCAGTAAAATAAATGTAACATATGGCGTTAAGTTTATAGACGTAGTAGCAGATGGTGAATATGGTTTATCATGTTACTTAATGGAGAATGGTATAGTATATCAGCAAACAAGCTATGCAGCTAATCCTGCTACACATAATCATGTCATTCGTACATCAGCTGCCGGTGCATTTGGAGAAAGCTTTACAAGTGCAGACTTGACTGATAATGAGAAAAGCTGGGCACACACATTTGATATCAGTAGCTATAATGCTGATAATGTATATATAGCAGTAGTGCTATGGAAAAAAGATGGCACTCGCTACCAGGTAGTGAATGCAACAACTATTAATTAAGGATTACGATAGCTAACACTGTTTAGTATGGTAGTGTTAGCTGGTTGGTTTCATAACTAGTACGTTTGAGTATGTCGCTGTACATTTTTGTATGGCGACATCTTTTTTAGCTTAACTTTTGTTAGGGTTATATGAATATCTGTTTTGTACAGTTCCGTCTTTACGTTGTATGGTAATGGTCGCATTATGCTTCTTGGCTCTTTCTTTCCCAGTCGCTATCGCATCTTTTTTGGTACTAAAGTATTGTTTCCTTTCAGCTCCTTCACGTTTTACAGCCCAGCCGTTATCGGTAGGTACTACATACTGATCTTGTCCATGATGTTTCTGGTCTGTAGTTTTAGACTTACTATTCGACTTGACATTCTTCCCATGGTTAGTTGCCCAATCTTTGGCTCTACTAATAGCCGTTGCTATAGCACGCCCTTCCTCCATGTTTTCGTCTTCTACTAAAGTGTTGCCTATATCAATAGCTTTTTTGCGTACGCTACTTGATAGATTTTTCATTGAGTCGGGATAGTCATTTTTTGTCCAAGGCATAATGTCTAAATTTTTTTCCTGTTTAATTATAACATTCATCATCATGTATTGTTGGTATGGTGTATACATAAAATAGAATATAGATGCCTGATTGTTGTATCGACAATAGTTATCCGCTTGCGTACTTAATCCATCTACATTTGTCATCAAAATAGATTTATCATAAATACACACAACATGAAATTATTTAACGAATACACCCTGGGAGATATTAAGCTCAACAATAGGGTAGTAATGGCTCCTATGACCAGATCTAGAGCAATAGACAATATCCCTAGTGAGCTAATGGCAGAATATTATGCGCAAAGAGCAGCTGGAGGTTTGTTGATTACAGAAGGGACATCGCCATCACCTAATGGACTGGGTTATCCTAGAATACCCGGCATCTTCAATCAGGCTCAGATAGATGGTTGGAAGCTGGTAACATCTGCAGTGCATGATAAGGGTGGTAAAATATTCTTACAGATCATGCATACTGGTCGTATTGGTCATCCTAATAACCTGCCTGAAGGTGGCGTTGTGTTAGGACCAAGCCCAATAGTTGCTAAAGGTGAAATGTATACTGATAGCGAAGGGCCTAAAGAGCACCCTGTACCAAAGGAAATGAGCAAAGAGGATATTGACAAAGCCATAAATGAGTATGCACAAGCAGCAAAAAATGCTGTAGAGGCTGGTTTTGATGGAGTGGAGATACATGCGGCTAATGGATATTTGTGTGATCAGTTTCTGAACCCGGGTTCTAATCAAAGAACTGACGAATATGGAGGTTCCTATCAAAACCGTGCACGTTTCACTATTGAGGTGGCTAAAAAGACAGTTGAAGCAATAGGTGCAGATAAAACAGGTATCAGAGTATCACCATACGGTGCTTTTAATGATCTATATCCATTTGATGAAACTGAGGTGGAATATGAATATCTAGCTCAAGAGCTGAATAAGCTAGGTCTTACTTACATACATATTGTAGATCATTCAGCTATGGGTACGCCTGAGGTTCCTGAAAGTGTAAAACAAAAGATCCGCAATGCTTTTGATAATACTATTATTTACAGCGGTGGGCTAGATAAAGAAAAAGCAGAGCAGAGACTACAAGGAGATGATAAAGGCATAGCTGCATTTGGTAGACCATACTTAGCAAATCCTGATCTGGTAGATAGAATGAAACAAGATGCTGACTTAAATCAACCTGATATGGATACATTCTATACACCTGGTGAAAAGGGGTATACAGATTATCCTGCAATGAGTGCCAATTAATAGTTGATATAGTGAAAATGGAAAGCGCAGGCAATATTGCCTGCGCTCGTTGTATAAGGGTATTTGAGTAAATTAATTACATCTCATTCTTTTCATCTTCCATATCGTCATGACGACTTTCTATACCTTCCAGCATATTCAGGTCTTCTTGCAGGCTAGGTAAGTTAGCTTTCACCATATTATCAAGAGAAGCATCGTTTGCTTTGTTTCTCTTACGCTCAAACATTCTTACCAGCTTTTCCTGACTGTCTTCTACTTCATCATACCATTCTTCATCCCACTCTGCACCGGCATTCATGCCTTCGAGCTCTGTATCATTGTTTCTTACTCTGTAGTCAATAGTATGTTGCTGTGCATAGTCTTTAAAGTTGCCGGCCAGGCGCTCATGTGTTTTCATTAGTTCTTCAGCAGTAGCCTTTACGTCCGCACCTCCTTTCTGCATACCCATCTTCAATAGCTCCAGCTCTTCATCATTCTCTTCTATAACATTGGCTACAAATACATTGTCTTTATAATCTTCAAAATCATCTTGAAGATCATCCACAGTACGTTCTACACGATTGCCTATAGTGTCTGCGGTACTTTCAATTTGTTCTTCCTGTGTTTCCGAGCACGATGTGGTCATCAATAGTGCTGCGGGTAGTACTAATAATAAATTTTTAAACTGCTTCATAACTGTTTTGGTTTTATGTTCAACATTTTAGCCTGTAGCTCTGGCTAAGTCTCTTAATTCTTTTATTCTATCATGATCTCTTTTTATCTCAGCTTTCTGTGTAGATATTACCTCGATGATGTTCACAGGTAATAGTTCAAACTTTCCAATAGCTTCATCATAAGCGCGCATGGCTGCATCTTCGCCAAACTCACATGATTCAAGCACGGTTTGTCTGGTATCTCCACTAAAGGTCGCTTTCATATCCATCCACATTCTGTATAGTTTCCCTGCTGTAGTAGTTCCTTCTTCGGGTTGTTCAAAATATGGCGCTATGGCTACGGAAAGTTCTCTTTTATGTTTCTCGCTATGTGATATGAAGGAAGCGAACATGCTTTTCAAGTCAACATCAGCAACATCTGCTTCATCTATAGCACGTTTATATCCTTCTATTCTGTCGTTATTGATACGGATCAGGTCGTTCAGTACTTCTACAATGGCATTAGTATCCATAATCTTCTGTTTTTTATGTGATTGATAATTTTCAGAGTAACAATCTGTGAGAATATTTTGTTTGATTTTTGTAGTGAAGAAGCTGTTATTGTTTAAACAGAGCAGATTTGAGTAATAGTTATCCACCATATACATAAATAATCTCCTATAAAAGGTCTTTCTTTACTACCTTTGCGCTACATTTTTATTAATCTACCATTAAGAAATGTTGAGAGAACAGTCTATCAGGGCAAAATGGTACATGATGGTCTTAGGTCGCACCAAAGACTACAAGCAGCTTTTGAAGCCAAATTTGAGCTTCATGGTGGTTTTTTCAAGTGTCATAGGCTATTTGCTTGCCCCGGGTATCAGCTTCAATTGGAGCAGCGTTTTAGCTCTGTTCACAGGTGGTATTTTGGTTACAGGTGGTGCTAATACTATCAACCAGATACTGGAGCGTGAAGGTGATAAAATGATGAAACGCACGATGACACGTCCACTTCCTGAAGGACGTATCGGCGTTGCCGAGGCATGGTTTATAGCCGCTGCTTCAGGTCTTACAGGTGCATTATTGCTAGGATATTACTTCAATCCGCTTGCGGGTTTACTTAGTTTTATATCATTATTACTATACGGTTTTGCTTACACGCCTATGAAGCGTGTGCACCCCATAGCAGTACTTATAGGGGCTATCCCTGGTGCACTACCACCATTATTAGGCTGGGTAGCTGCTACAGGTAGTTTAGGTCTTGGAGGCTGGGTATTATTCTTATTCCAGTTCTTCTGGCAGTTCCCGCACTACTGGGCTATTGGTTGGGTAGGTTACGATGAGTATAAGAAGGCTGGCATCAGCATGCTTCCTTCTCAGGAGCGTAGCTCTAAGTTTACAGCCATACAGTGTATGTTCTATAGTATTGTATTGGTGCCGATGGCATTGATACCACGCTATATGGGCATGACAGGTAATATAGGAATGTGGGTTACTATGTTCTGCGGCGCGCTATACTTCGCTGCAACAGTAGTATTCTATATTAATAATGATCATAAGTCAGCAAAAAGGGTAATGTTTGCCTCTTTCATATACCTGCCAACGGTATTGCTGGCATTGTTGTTTGATAAGATGTAAGAAATATGAGTAGTGTAATGGAGCCATCGCAACAAAGAAGAAAAATTCATCCGCAAAAGTTCGCATTATATGTAGGTATCGGTAGCATTATTATGATGTTCGCGGGTCTTACAAGTGCATACATAGTACGCCAGGCACAAGGCAACTGGGTATATTACCAGCTACCGGTTACGTTCTGGATATCCACTTTCGTGATACTGGCCAGTAGTGTTACTATGTATTTAGGCGTCAAAGCATTTAAGAACCGTGCCATGCCAAGGTTTAAGTCACTGATATCTATCACACTTGTTTTAGGTTTGGCATTTGGTGCTTTACAAATGGCTGGTTTTTACCAATTGTATGATATTGGGGTGAGGGTAGATGGTAATCCAAGTGAATCTTTCCTGTTTATCATTGCAGGACTGCATTTATTGCACATTGTGGGTGGAATAATTGCGTTATTAATTGTATTTTTCCGTGCCTTTAGAACAAGGGTAAAGATATACAACGCCACTGGGCTGGAGATAGTAGCTATTTACTGGCACTTCGTGGACGTATTGTGGATTTATTTATTTGTGTTCTTTCTGGCAAATCAATAAAATAGTTGCGAAATTCGCACCCGAATTCACAACTTACTAAATACTATATATTAAACTACTTATGGCAAACGCTACAGCTACGACTGTCGAAACAAAACCTTGGGGTGGTGGACGCTCACCCTTTAATGTAAGTTATGGTAAAATGATGATGTGGTTCTTCCTGTTATCAGATGCCTTTACATTCGGAGCATTCCTTATTTCATACGGTACTAAACGTTTCTTTAGTGATGTATGGCCTGACCCTAACCACGTATTCCACGCATTTCCGTTCATGGGGCATGCAGACTTACCGCTACTTTTCGTGAGTTTGATGACCTTTATTCTAATTATGAGTTCTGTAACTATGGTACTTGCTGTACACGCAGGACACTACGGAGACCGTAATGGTGTTATCAAATGGATGCTATGGACAATTGTAGGTGGTATATGTTTCCTTGCTTGTCAGGCTTGGGAGTGGACACACCTTGCACACCTTACAGGTGGCCTTTGGGGTACATTTACAGATGTAAATACTCCTGCTGCTATGTATGAGGGCTTCTATAATACAAGTAGCGAGGCTTATATGGCTGCTGATGCTGCTTCTATTACGCAAGCTACACACAGCTTCTACAACTTCTTCTTTACAATTACAGGTTTCCACGGTTTCCACGTATTAAGTGGTGTGGCATTCCTTATATTGATACTTATCAATACCGTTAACGGTACTTATGATAACAGAGGTCACTACGAGATGGTAGAGAAAGTAGGGCTATACTGGCACTTTGTAGACCTTGTATGGGTATTCGTATTCACTTGTTTCTACTTACTATAATCTAATACACTCACAACAAACGATAAATAATTATAATGTCACATAATCATAACGATAACGATCCACAAGCTTTATACGAAGGAGACCAGTCAAAACTGTATTCTGGTGTGATGTCTCATCATGATGATATCAAATCATCAGAGAGTAAAAAACAAATTGGTCGTATATGGAAAGTATTCTGGATACTACTAGTTGTTACTGTTGTAGAGGTAGTAATGGGTATGTTCTTCAGTAGTGCTATGCCAAGAGGCGTACTAAATACATTATTCCTACTATTAACGCTTTTCAAAGCTGGTTATATTGTTGCTGTATTCATGCACTTGGGCGATGAGTTCAAAGGCTTCATCATCACAGTACTAATACCACTGACACTATTTGTATGGTTCATATTGGCTTTTCTTGCAGATGGAGGATTCTGGCTTAAAATGAACAACACCTTTGGTGGGGTTAATTAAAACAAACTGAGTAGAGATTGGAATAGCGCGCATGGCGACAAAAAGAAATACAAGATTCATTGGAGGACTAGCGGTAGCACTTTTGCTACCGCTATCTTTTTATTTTATAGCGAAGCTACTATCGAAAGATAAGATAGAGCTACCTGGACATTATGTTGTTGATAGGGTAGATACTGTTGTAGAAGACGGTGATACTTACGCTGATACGGTATACCACAAGGTAGCCGATGTGTCACTTACCAACCAGTTGGGCAAAGAGGTATCTATCAATGGTGACCTGAAGGATAACATAGTAGTGATCAACTTCTTCTTCAGTACTTGTCCTACAATCTGTTCTAAGCTTACGGGTAATATGACGATGCTGCAAAAGGCATTTAAGAAGAATGATACAACAGTACATTTTGTGTCCATCTCTGTAGATCCTGAGACTGATACCTTTCAGACCCTACGCAGCTACTCTGAGCAGTATAATGTAGATCATGATCATTGGTGGTTCCTTACAGGAGACAGAAGTAAGATATATAACTACGCAACTAATGAGCTGCATGTAGTTATGGGAGAGAATGGTCAAGGTGCAGATCAGTTCATACACACTCAAAAGCTGGTGCTTTTAGACAAGAAAAGGCATATTAGAGGCTATTATGACGGGTTGGATACTGCAGAGTTAAGACGTTGTGCTGATGATATTATCCTGCTCACTATGGAGAAAGATCGTAAACGTAGAACGAAAATCAATTAAGAGATGCTTAGTCCTTTACTAAAGAAGAATGATAAGCAAGCCAGACTGCTGATATATACTGTGTCTTTTGTTGTGTTTGCTGCTGTGGCAATATTGTCCAGAGTGAAGTTAGAGGTAGATCTGGGCTTTGATGTGCACGTGTTTGCACTGATCAATGCAGTGATTAACTCATTGGTATCTGTTTTACTGGTTGCAGCGCTTATAGCTGTTAAGAATAAAAAGTACGTACAGCACAAGAACATCATGTTTGCTGCTATCATACTTTCTGTACTTTTTCTGATATCATACATAGCACACCATTTACTGGCAGGTGATACCATGTATGGTGGAGAAGGTGGCATCCGTTATGTTTACTATTTCATTTTGATCACACATATATTCCTTGCGGCAATCATCCTGCCATTCATACTATTTACAGCCTACAGGTCACTAACAGGCGAGTACGACAAGCATAAGAAGCTGGCACGTTATACATGGCCGCTGTGGTTGTATGTTAGTGTAACGGGTGTGTTGGTTTATCTGTTTATTTCTCCATATTACGCCTGATATTCTCCTCCTAATAGTGTAAATTTGTACATATGGGCAAAAGGTTATTGTTAGTGTTGATGTTAGCTACTACAGCCCCCGCAGTATATGCTCAAGGGTGTGCTGTATGTACAAAAACTGCCAACGATATGGATGGTAAGAGTGCAGAAGGTTTGAATAGTGGTATCCTATATCTGGCAGCGCTACCGTTAGCTATTATGGGCACTGTGGGTTTTGTGTGGTGGAGAAGTAATAAGTAGTTGCAATAAGCTTCCCCCCTTTACTTTAGTAAGCACATTGTTATGAACAGACTTATTCCAATAGTTCTATTGGCAGCTTTTGCTATCAGCTTCACTTCTTGCAAAAGAAATATGGTAAGAGGTAAAGGAGAGGTGACCAGTACTTCAAGAACAGTTGGTGGTTTTGATAAGATAGAAATAGATATACCTGTAGACGTAAATATTACAGTAGATAAAACATCTGAGCATAGCCTGAATATTAAGACCCACGATAATCTACATCAATACATCAAGTCTGAGATAAGAGGCAATACACTACACATATTTTCAGAAGAATGGCTCTACGGTAATACTGATATTGACTTAGTGATAAGCACACAATCTCTTACGTTGTTAGATATAAATGGCGCAGCCGATGCTGTTATAAAAGGTGATATTCAGGAAAAAGAGTTTAGGCTGGATATCAGCGGTACTGCTGAAGTAGATATTGAGGAACTAAATACAGATGCATTCTTGGCAAATCTCAATGGCTCTTCTGAGCTCATCATCCGTGGTGGAGCCTCCAATAATATCAACTTTGATGTAAACGGTGCTGGTGAGATAAATGCTATGGGACTGAAGAGCAAAGTAGCTAAAGCAGAAGTCTCAGGAGCTGGCGAAATGCAGTTAAATGTATCTGATGAGCTATTTGCTGATATTACAGGTGCAGGTACTATTGACTATAAAGGTCATCCAAAGATCACATCTGACATTACAGGAGCAGGCACTCTAAACGACAGGAATTAACAATTCCTGTGAACTTCTTTTCGTAATTTATAGGTTCAAACAAATATATAAGTATGAAAAAGTTCATGCAATATTTTCTAATGGGCTTATTTGTATTGCTGTACAATACATCTATAGCTCAGGAAGATCCTATAGAAGGTATATGGCTCAACGAAGAGAAAATAGCAAAGGTGAAGATATATCGTGCCAAGAACGATAAGTTTTATGGTAAAATAGTATGGTTAAAAGAGCCATTAAGAGATGGTAAACCTAAAACTGATATAGAGAACCCTGACGCATCAAAGCGTAATGAACCTATTGATGGGTTACTTATTCTGAAAGGCTTTGAGAAGGAGGACGATAACGAATACGAAGATGGTACTATCTACGACCCCAAGAACGGTAAGACCTATTCATGTGTTATGACCTTGGATGGCGATGTCCTGGATGTTCGCGGTTATGTAGGCTTCTCTTGGATAGGAAGAACTACTACATGGACGCGGTCAAGTGAATAACTATTGTTCAGTACCAAATAATTGTGTCCAGTACTTACCGCTGGTAGCGACCCCCATTTCTTTAAAGTCAGGGTTCATTATGTTTTTACAGTGCCCTTGACTTTCCAGCCATGCATTGACTACAGCTTCTTCGGTAGGGTAGCTCTCTGCAATATTCTCTCCGTAAGTCATCCAATTATATCCTGCATCTTTTAATCTGTCCCCTGGGTTGGAGCCATTGCTGCCTGTATGAGTTAGTTTATCTGTGCCATTCATATATTGGCTGTGCTGCTTAGCTGTAGTTTCTAATACAGTATTCCATGTGACAGGTGCTACAGCAGGGTAGGTAGTATTACCACATTTATGCCCTGATGTTCTGGCAGCGTTTACCAAGTCTAATAGTTTTTGTTGTTCTGGCGTAGATGGTACCGTACCCGAACCTGTATTTGTAGGGGTGGTTGCAGTAGAGTCTGTATTGCAGGAAGTGACTGCTATAGTGATGCACAATAGTGCCGATAATCCTAGTTTAACATAATTCATCGTGATTAATATTTGTATACTCTGAAATTACAGGTTTATATTTATAGGAATCGTTAAAACTATAACGGTACTATATTTATAGCTGATATATCAGAAACATAGCAATTATGAGTAGCGAGACTTTAGTAAATGGCTTTCCTTTTGTGTCTTACAGTAAAGAAACTTTCGATGCGGAAGAGATGATAAAAAGGTCTGAAGAGTACTATAACTGGATGGATACCCGCAGGAGTGCCAGAGACTTTTCAGACAAGCCTGTACCTAAAGAGGTGATAGATAACATTATTCGCACTGCCTCAACTGCACCATCGGGAGCTCATAAACAGCCGTGGACATTTTGTGTGGTGGGTAACCCAGAGCTAAAATCAAAGATCAGGAAAGCAGCAGAAGAAGAAGAGTATGAAAGCTATAACAACAGAATGCCTGAAGAATGGCTGGCAGACCTGAGACCTTTACAAACTGATTGGCACAAAGAGTTTCTTGAAATTGCTCCGTGGCTGATTATTGTATTTAAGAAGATATATGAACCTTCAGAAGATGGTAAAAAGAAGAACAACTATTATGTGCAGGAGAGTGTAGGACTGGCTAGTGGATTTTTGCTAAGTGCCATACATAATGCGGGGCTTGTAGCATTAACGCATACTCCAAGCCCCATGAATTTCTTAACTAATATATTAGAGCGTCCCGCTCATGAAAAACCATTTTTACTGATTCCTGTAGGTTATCCTGCTGAGAATTGTTTGGTGCCTAAGCTGGAACGCAAACCTTTGGAAGAAGTAGCAAAGTACTACTAGTATTGGTAGCTATTACCCGCATCGTCTAGGCCTTCTACTGGACGTTCTTCATATACTGTACACTTGCTCACTTTTGAACAAGGTATGGCCATGTATGAATAATAAAGTACACCATTGCGGAATACCCATATGAACCAGTTGTTGGCTCTGTATAGATTTTGCTGTACTGTAGATGGATTACCGTAAGCTTTCAAGTTGTACGCATACATGTTGTATGCAGGTATTTCTTTTTGCTTAGCATAAGCATCCAGCATTGCCTTTACCGAGACACTCTCTTCCGCTCGTGCTTCCCAACCTGGTATAGGCCCTGCAAGCAGTGATCCTGTATACTTTTTGCTGACTTTGTTGAATACCTGCAGGTCAGTAAAGTAAACCTCAATATTATCTTTCTTCAATACTGGCTCATCTATTTCTACCGAATAAAGACATTGACCTGCAGACTCTTGCACCCTTATTGGGTCTATATTTAAATATTTAGGTGCATTAGCAAAAGCAGGCTCACTGGTAGCTTTGTACAAGATGTACTCATATAAGTTTAAGTATGCCTCATCAATCACGGCTTCTGAAATATCGTTACCCCAGCTTTCATCTATTACTTTATGTACGGGTGCTGCTATTTCATACAGGCGAAAGCGATAAGCGTCTTGCGTAGATAGTCTGCTTAGGTCTTTGATGTTTCTGTAAAATATCTGCACATGACTCACAAGACTGTTATATCCGTTTTGTGATGCTTTTTCAGAGCTCTGTTCTAACTCTTTCAGGAAAGCATAGAACTGCTCTCTTGACATGAATTTTTTCAGTGACTTTTTGCTGATGTCATTAAATGATTTCAGCCTTTTATAGAATATTTCACCCGTACTGTTACGTCTCAGTTTTTGGTCTTGTTCAGCTATGCTGAAGGTGTTATTCTTATATTCGTAGTCTACTTTTTCTGTTTGTGCTACGGCGCTAAAAGCACTTATTGTGATTGCAGCAGAAAGTATAAGCTTTTTCATAAGAGTAGTTTAATGCAATTGTTTACGTGAGTTAGTCTAAAAATAAAAAAATAGCTATCATTTTTCTATTCTTACCTCTTGTGATATGATTATTTATATAGATAAATCAGTTTTATGGTAGATAAGGTCAATTTGCAAAATGGGTTCAGTATGATCACTGAGTATTGGGACCCCCATATAGCAGCTGAGCTTAATGGTCAGCATGTGAAGTTGGCTAAGCTAAAAGGAGAGTTTGTTTGGCATAAGCACGATAACGAGGACGAACTATTTTATGTAGTGAAAGGGCAGCTATTGATAGAACTAAGAGGTAGTGTGATTGAGCTTAATGAGGGTGAGATGGTGGCTATACCTAAAGGAGTAGAGCACAGACCGGTAGCTAGAGAAGAAGTACAGGTATTGCTATTTGAGCCTGCATCTACTATAAATACTGGCGATAATAGGGGTGAGCTGACTAAAGAGCAGCTGAAGCACCTCTGACCCTAGAAGCTTTATGTATTTACTATAATATTATGATTATTGATTTTATATTTATATTAAATCAATATCATGGTCAATATTAATTTTGTTGTCGTCGCATTAGCAGCACTTATTCCGCTTATTATAGGTGCTTTATGGTATAACCCTAGAGTCTTTGGTAATATGTGGATCAAGGCATCAGGTATTACTGAAGATCAGATCAAAAGTGGGAAAATGCCACTCATCTTCGGGCTTACTTACGTAGCCAGTTTTCTTATTGCAATACAGTTGTGTACTATCGTCATTCATCAGTTTGGTGCCCAATCTATGCTCATACCTGATGTAATGAATGAAGGCACTGATGCATATAGGCTGGGTGGCGAGCTTATGGAAAAGTTTGGTGGTAGTTATCGTACATTCAAGCATGGTGCTTTTCATGGTACGATAACAGGGCTGTTTATTGCTCTACCTATCATTACCATCATATCATTGTTTGAAAGGAAAAGCGGTAAGTACATATTTGTACATGCAGGGTATTTTGTGATCACGCTTGCTCTTATGGGTGGTGTGCTTTGCCAGTTTGTGTAGATCAAGAATAGTTTACAAATAAAAAGAGCAGCTATAAGCTGCTCTTTTTATTTAATTAGAACTTGGGTTGTTATTATTGTCCTTGTTCTTGTTCCTTTGTCTCTGCTGTCCTTGCCCGCCTTTATTTCTAGGCTTGTTGCTTGGTGGTCTGTTAGGGTTATTTTGTTTATTGCCACCCTGACCACTTGCTTGCTTGTTACCTTTTGGTGGTCCTTGCTTTTTGTTTTGGTTACCACCTTTATTTCCACCGCCTTGGGCTTTTTGCTTATTCGGGTTGTTGCGGTTTCCACCGCCACCTTTACCTTTAGATTTGCTGTTCTTCTTATTTCTAGAACCTTTCTCTAAAGATTTAAGTGTTATCTGCCCTACATCATTCACAAAGCCTGCATCTGTCTTAACAGTTGTCTTATTACTAGATACTTCTAGCTCAACTGCTTGCAGCTCATCAGGTTTTATACCTTTCTTATTCTGCTCGATTATTTCTTTAACTCTTTCAATGGTTAGCGGGTATTGCTTGTTGCTTTCTCTATAGCTATACCACATCAGGTTTTTGAAGATGTCTCTTTTTTGTAGTGTAGCCACGCCAGATGCTGTTTCAATAGAGTCAGCATCTTTAGGAAAAACTCTGAGCGCATCAAGGTAAGTATCTAACTCATAGTTGAGGCAACACTTTAGTCTGCCGCACTGGCCACTTAGCTTAGCCTGATTGATAGAAAGGTTCTGATATCGAGCAGCTGTAGTATTAACGCTTTTGAAATCAGTCAACCATGTACTACAACACAGTTCACGACCACAACTACCTATACCACCTACCTTACCGCTTTCCTGTCTAGCACCTATTTGCTTCATCTCTACTTTTACCTTGAAGTCTGAGGCGTATAGTTTGATCAGCTCACGAAAGTCTACACGGTTTTCAGCCGTATAAAAGAAAGTAGCCTTTTTGCCATCTGCTTGAAGTTCTACTTCGCATAGCTTCATTTCCAGCTTCAGGTTGCGTGCAATAGCACGGCTACGTATCAATAGATCTTTTTCTTTGGATTTGCTGGTTCTGAATTGCTCCAGATCAGCGTCTGTCGCCACACGATGAATCTTCTTTACAACGTCTTTTTCTTTAACGCCATACTTCTTCATCTGTATTTTTACCAGTTCTCCTGTTAGACTTATTTGCCCAACGTCGAAGCCGCTAACGCCTTCTACTGCTATCCATTGTCCCTTTTCGGGTATTAAGTGAGAGTTATTTCTATAAAATTCTTTACGACTGCCTTTATTGAAAGATACCTCTATTATAGGGTAAGGTTTAGCTGCATCGCTAAGAGGTAATGCACTAAGCCAGTCATATACATTTAGTCGGTTGCACCCGCCGGAACTACATCCACCATTACTCTTGCAACCGGACGGTTTACCATCGGCACCTGTACCGCAATTGCCACATCCCATTGTATATAATATATATTGAAAGCCAACAGCATATAATCTGTCAGGCTCGATTATTTAATAATAGTTAATCAGCGAAAATACATTTTTTGTAGCAGTTTAGCACATATTAAGGCGCTTCACTTAATCCTGCCAATATTATAATGCTTCTTCATGCAAATATTTTAACTTTGCACTCCCTGAAAATAAAAGGTCAGATCAATGTTTGAGAATCTTAGTGAGCGCCTAGAAGGGGCGTTTAAGCAGCTGAAAGGTGAAGCCCGTATTACGGACATTAATATCGCAGCTACGGTAAAGGAGATAAGACGTGCTCTTGTAGATGCCGATGTGAACTATAAAATAGCTAAAGAGTTCACTGATAAAGTGAAAGACGAGGCTATGGGTGGTCAGGTACTGAATGCAGTATCTCCTGGTCAGCAGATGGTGAAAATAGTAAAGGATGAGCTGGCTACCCTAATGGGTGGTAGTGAGGAAGAGATAGACATCAGCAATAAACCTACGGTTATACTAATCGCAGGTCTGCAAGGTTCGGGTAAAACCACTTTCAGTGGTAAACTGGCCAACTTCCTGAAAACAAAGAAAGGTCGTAATCCGCTACTTGTAGCTTGTGATATATACAGACCAGCTGCGATAGACCAGCTTACTGTACTGGGTGATCAGATAAAAGTACCTGTATATAGTGAGCGTGAGAATAAAGATGCTGTTTCTATTGCTACCAATGCCATAGCTGAAGCAAAGAAGAATGGTAATAGTGTAGTTATCATAGATACTGCGGGTCGTTTAGCTATTGACGAGGTCATGATGACTGAGGTAGCTAATGTGAAAAATGCTGTACAGCCTCATGAGATACTATTTGTAGTAGACTCGATGACTGGTCAGGATGCAGTGAATACAGCAAAGGCATTCAATGAGCGCTTAGACTTTAGTGGGGTAGTGCTGACAAAGCTGGATGGTGATACTCGTGGTGGTGCTGCGTTATCTATTAAGTATACGGTAGATAAGCCTATCAAGTTTGTTAGTATGGGTGAGAAGCTGGATACAATAGATGTATTCTATCCGGAGCGTATGGCCCAGCGTATACTTGGTATGGGTGATATCACCACACTAGTAGAGCGTGCACAGTCTCAGTATGATGAAGCGCAGGCTAAGAAGCTGGAGAAAAAGATCCGTGCCAACAAGTTTGATTTTGAAGACTTTAAGCAGCAACTGAACCAGATCAAGAAGATGGGTAATATCAAAGACCTGTTAGCTATGATACCTGGTGTTGGCAAAGCTGTGAAAGATATTGATATATCTGACGATGCATTTAAAGGTATAGAGGCTATGATCAACTCTATGACACCTTATGAGCGTAATAATCCAGAAGTTATAGATGGTACCAGAAGGAAGCGTATCGCAAAAGGGTCAGGTAAAGATGTGAGTGAGGTAAATGCTTTCATGAAGCAATTTGAGCAGATGAAGCAGATGATGGGTCAGATGAATAAGATGAAAGGTATGATGCCTCCGGGTATGGGCGGTAAAATGCCATTCGGGAAATAACCTTAGCATTTCGTTAGGCTACAATTGACATTTCCTTAGAGGTTGGTTGTATATGTTTGAGCATTCTTAAACTTATACAACCAATTTTTTTATGAAAAGATGCTCATTGATCGCTATTACATTATTTACCGTCGGGATAAGCTCAGCATTTGCACAACCTAAAAAAGGCGACTGGATGCTAGGGGCTGATGTTGACGGTGCTCCCGTATCACTCAAGTTTGGCAAGTTTGCCACAAATAGGCTACTGCTTGGTAGTGGTATTACACCACTTTTTGCTGTTTCTAGTGGTATTAATAATTATAGCTTTTCTCTAACTGTTACTCCATTTGCAAAGTATTATTTCGCCCCTAAAGGTGGTTTTACACCCGACAAGAAGCTGTACTTCTTTATGGATGGTGGGTTAGGTTATAGCATAGGTGCTGCAGGTAACACTATGAATAATTACACAGGCCATAGCTTCAGAGCGCAAGCGGGTTTTGGTGCTGCTTATTTTATAACGCCTAACGTATCTGTTGAGGGTAGATATGGAGGAGTGCTGGGGTTGGGTGACATATCTAACGGTAGCGGCTATCAAAGTAATACCTACTTTACATCATCTCCAAGTGTAGGTGTACAAGTCTATTTAAGAGGCAAAAAACATAGAAATAAGGCTGCAGAATAGTGAAATAGCCACTTTTTTAAAGGATTTAGTTAAAAAAGTGCTGATAAATTCGTACCGAAATGATAAAATTGTTAGTTTTGCACCCTAATAACTAATTGTAAACCAAGAATAATTTCTATTATTTATGGCGGTAAAAATTCGTCTCCAACGTCATGGCTCTAAGAAGCGCCCATTCTATTTCATCGTAGTAGCAGATACTGCTGCTCCTCGTGATGGTAGATTTATTGAAAAACTAGGTACTTACAACCCGTTAACTGTTCCGGCTACTATACGCCTGAACCGTGAGCGTTCTCTGCACTGGTTGCAGGAAGGTGCCCAGCCAACTAACACATGCCGCCGTATCTTATCATTCAAAGGTGTACTTTACTTGAAGCATTTAATGCGTGGTGTAAAGTTAGGATTGTTTGATGAGCAAGCGGCTATGGAAAAATTTGAGTCATGGAATGCTGAACATGAGAAACTGGTAGCTGATCGTGAGGAAACTCATCGTAAAGTGAAATCAGAAAAACGTCATGCGGCTATGGCTGAATCTGTAAAGAAAGTAGAAGAGAAAATGGCAGCTAAAGCTGCAGCTGCGGCTCCTGCAGAGGATGTAGCTACAGAAGAAGCTCCTGCTGAAGATGCGCCAGCTGAAGAAGCACCGGCATCTGAAGAAAACAATGAAGAAAAAGCGGACTAATTTTAGTTTCACTTTCAGATAATAAAAAGAACATGTCTTTATAGATATGTTCTTTTTTATTTACAGCTTCTTTATCTTCACGAACTCATTTTAGAATGATTACCCTATTCGTATATTGAAACCAGACTTTAGAAAAATGAGTGATCAGAAAGAATACGATATATTATTGGTAGGCGCAGGACCTGTTGGTTGTGTCATAGCAGAGCGTGCAGCTACTGTATTGGGCTGGAAGGCTTTGATAATTGATAAAAGAGATCACATCGCAGGTAACTGTTATGATAAGAACCATGAGTCAGGTGTATTGATACATCGTTATGGCCCGCATTACTTCAGGACCAATAGCGAGGAGCTATTATCATATCTGTCTAACTTCACAGAATGGATAGAAGGTGAATATATAGTAAAAGGCTATACTAAAGATCAACTATTCCCGTTCCCGATCAATTTATTGACCTTAAGACAATTTTTTAATAAACCGGATATGACGGCTGAAGAAGCCCAAGCGCTTCTTGAAGAGAAGAGGGAGGATATTAAAGAGCCTAAGAACTCAGAGGAGTTTGTCCTGTCAAGAGTGGGTAGAGAGCTATACGAAGCATTTTACCTGGGCTATACTAAGAAACAATGGGCTATACATCCAAAGGATCTGGCACCATCAGTGTGTGGTAGAATTCCTGTCCGCCTGAATACCGATGAAAGATATGTAGATCATAAGCATCAACTAACACCAAAAGATGGTTTCACAGCCTTGTTTAGCAAGATGACATCACACCCTAATATAGATGTGATGTATGATACGGATTATGCAGCAATAAAGGATAAGATAAAGCCTCGCTTTGCTACTGTATACACAGGTGCGATAGACGAGTATTTTGGTCACAGGTTTGGTAAGCTGCCTTGGAGATCGTTGCATTTTGATTTTCAGGAAAAAGAGCAAGAGTATGTACAGCCTTGTGTACAAATAAACTATCCTAATAATCATGACTACACACGTACTGTGGAGATCAAGCATGTAACCAAGCAAAAGCATCCGCATACGGTAATATCTTACGAGTATCCACGTGCAGAGGGTGATCCGTATTATCCTATTCCACGTGCAGTGAATAAAGAGCTTTATGAAAAATATAAAGCCCTCACCGGCGAGGAAACTGAAAAGAACAATGTCTACTTCTGCGGGCGACTGGCAGAATACACATATTATAATACTGACGAAGTAATAGAAAAAGCACTAGCTACATTCGAACAAATTAAGAGCAGATATGGCAATTAAGAATTTATGGGTTATCATGCCTGTATATAATGAAGAGGAAGCCGTATCTCAAGTTGTTGAAGAGTGGCAGGCATGCTTATCCGAGCATGTAGACAGCTATACATTTTGTATTATCAATGATGGGTCGAAGGATAATACCTTGAATATCATCAGAGGTTTTGAAAAGAAATATCAGCAAATACAAGTAGTAGACAAGCCGAACTCCGGGCATGGGCAAACATGTATCTGGGGTTACGATCATGCTATTAGCAATGGCGCAGAGTGGGTGTTTCAGATAGACTCCGACGGTCAGTGCGCACCGGAATATTTTCCTGAGTTTGTAAGACTATCAGATAATCACAGAGCCATATATGGCTACAGGCAAACAAGGGATGATGGTTTGAAACGTTCTATGATATCCAGGTTTGTTACACTCTTTACTTTTGGAGCAACAGGAGAGTGGGTACGAGATGCAAATGTTCCTTACAGGCTGATACACGCCGATATATTAAAGCAGGTCACACCAAAAGTGCCTAAAAGCTTCCATTTGGCTAATATTCTGGTATCAGTACTTACTAACAAGCTGGAAAAGATCAAATGGGTGAATATACATTTCAGAGATAGAGTAGGAGGCACACCAAGCGTAAAAACAATATCTTTTGTTAAGCACGGTTTTAAACTCTTTAACCAACTGAAGGAAGCAAGCACGAGGTAATACAGGAAAAACATAAAGGCTATGGGAAAGAAAAAATCAAACTATAAGAAACAAGCTAAAGCTGAATCACCACAACAAAGCGAACCTGTAGCAGCTAAAAGCAGCACCAATAAGGAAGCTGCTGAAGTGTTACCAGTGGGGCCTGTTTGGGATAAGGCTTTCTTTGGTAGCCTTATAGTAGTTTTTGTTCTCATGACGGTCATGAGTTTTTCTTTTGGTCTTTCTGGTGATGAGGTAGATATGAATGAGTATGGTAAAGCCATACTTAAATACTTTACTTCTCTTGGTGCAGATGATACTGTATTCAACATGCCACAGCAATACGACCGTGATGGTGTGATATTATATTACGGTGGTTTCTTTGACTTTATATGCGCTATTGTAAATAAGTTTTCCCCTTTTGCTGAGTATACAACAAGGCATATACTAAATGCGTGGGCTGGTTTTTTGGCTATACTGTTTAGTGCCAGAATAGCTACATTCATTACAGATAAAAGAGTAGGTACTACCTGTGTATGGTTAATGTTCTTGTCCCCATTTTTCTTAGGGCATGCAATGAACAATCCAAAGGATATTCCTTTTGCTACAGCATACATAGCCGCAATATATTATATCATTCGTTTCTTTGACAAGTTTCCTAAAGCGTCTAAACTTGACTATTTATGGGTCATACTTAGTATAGGTATCACTATCAATATTCGTATTGGTGGTCTTTTATTGATACCATATTTAGTGGTATATGCAGGTATAATATACTTATTGAGAGTACAGGCAGATAAAGGAGATATTAAACTGAATGCTTTTTATAAGCCACTAGCTATAATAGGCATTCTGGGGTATTTTGCGGGTAGCTTATTTTGGCCATATGCTCATAAAGATCCTATAAGCAATCCATTAAATGCACTCAGCGAGATGAGTAACTTCAAAATGAACCTTGCACAGATATGGGAAGGCGAAAAGATGTACTCAAACATGTTGCCATCTTCTTATCTGATTAAAAGTTTTGGTATTACTAATACCTATGCTTTACTGGCAGGTCTATTAGTGTTCCTGTTTACACTTGCTCTGATAAGAAAGAGCAAGAAGTCCTACGTTATATACTTTGTACTTTTTACTGCGTTATTCCCACTGTTATATATCATTTATAAGAAGTCTAATGTGTATCATGCATGGAGGCATGTATTATTTATATTCCCTTCAGTAGTTGTAATAGCTTCTCTTGGATGGCATTACTTCAATGTATATCTGGCTAACAAATGGAAGAAAGGAGCAGCTTTAATGATACTTGGGGTATTGTTGTTAGAACCTGTAGTGTTTATAGCATCTACATTTCCTAATACAGTTACTTATCATAATCAATTTGTTGGTGGTGTAAGAGGTGCGTACGGCAACTATGAAGTTGACTATTACTATAATAGTGTCAAGCAGTGTGCCGATTGGTTTATAGAGAACGAAATTCCTAAGATACCTGAGGGCGATACAGTATTAGTTGTAAGTAATGCATTCCATCTGTTAGTTAATTATCTCGATGGATATGATAATGTCGTCGTTGATTATATACGTTACGGTGAGCGAAATATCAGAGACTATGATTATGCTATATTCCACATTGCATTACTTCCTCTGGAAGATATAAAAGCTGAGAATTGGTTGCCAGAACAGAATACCTTGTTTGTAGCAGATGTGAAAGGTAAGCCATTAAGTGCCCTTTTTAAGAGAGGTTCAGGTGTAGATATGAAAGGCTTTTCTGCATTACAGCAGGGAGATAGACAAACTGCTGTCAACTATTTCAGACAATTTTTAGAAGAGAATCCAAGAAATACAAACGTACTTACAGTTACTGCCCGTACCTATATGGAGATGAATAAGATGGACAGTGCCTATACCTATGCTACACGTGCTTATGAGGTAGATAAGACAGGCATGGAGACTAAGAGGGTATATGCCATGGCGCTTACATATAATAAGGAGTATCAAAAAGCGCTTGCTATGTTTCAGGATATTATAAAGGAGAGACCTGACTTCGTAGCTGCTTATTATTATATGGGGATCGTATACGCTAGTATGGGTAATCCGCAAGAGGCTATTAAAAACCTGTCAATTGCTGCGCAAGAGCCAACTCTTGCTAGGGAGTGTTATACTATGATGGGTAACATCTATACACAAATGGGTAATCAAGCTGAAGCAAACAAAATGTATCAGCTGGCTAATGCCGGTGGCTAGTGTAAGCTAAGTGTGAGCTACTATAAATATGGCGATGAAAATGTAGACTCCAATTAGTGCAACTGTTATCCACTTTGATTTGCTGGTGTTTTGTTTTAGCGGCAATTTATATGACATACTCTTTCCCTGATAGGCAATTTTCGTTAACGTTATTTCAGGTATGCTAATATAATAACGTGTTTAGGTTATCGTTATTGCCTGTTCTTTAACATTTTTTAAACTTTTTTACATATTGTTTATCAGTATGTCTTATTGCCTGATTAGCTGATTGTAAAATATTAAAAGTGGCGTTTACTTTTTTAGCCAACTTTCTATTTCTTTTTGGTCAAGGTTAATATAAGTAGCTGTAGCCTCTACTGTACCGTCATTTACCCAGTATATAGCAGGCAGACTAAGACCCGATAACTCTACAAAATCTCTTCCTGATAGCATGGAGTGGGGTATATCCTCAGCTTGAGTTCTTTCCCAAAATGGTGCAAGACTCGTACTATCACCATTCAAAACAAAGTAGAATGGTAGGTTAGGGTTATCCTCATACATAAGATGCATCTTGTATGCAGCCATCTTACAGTGTGGACATGTCAAGCTCATAAATGATATGATATGCTTCCCCTTACTTAGGTCTTGTTGAGGAATCACTTCTCGCTCAGGTTCATAAAGAGCAGATAAGTCTATTTCGTAAGCATCTTTATTTAAAAAGCCAGGTTGAGTACTTGGTATCGGGTACATGATCAACGGTACTACTAGCCCAATAACTATTACAGCAATGCTTATTGGTTTGAAGTACTTGAACTCTAAGCCTTTGTGGTACTTTATTAGTAAATATATTGCAAGCAGCAGTATACCATTCTTAATAAGTGATGAAGATGGACTCATCCATATAGCATCTCCAAAGCAACCACAATTTACGTCATTGCCCACTGTTGCCCACAGGTAGACTAGATAGATACAGAATGCAATAAGTATAGCATTCGCCAGCTTTAGAATCAGCTTTTTATGACTGTAGATATTAAGAAGAATTAAAAGCCCAAGTCCTGCTTCTAACCCTACAAGTAATCTGGATGATATAGCCGCCATCCACCAAGGCATATGTACAAACTCAACGAGTGTATACTCGAATGTCTGTATTGGTAATACTTTAGTATAAGCTGAATATAAAAATGTGATACCTATCACTATGGATAGAAGTATTAGCAGCACATTTCCAAAGATTTTAGCAAGGTCTTTCTGCATAGCAACTGATATGAAAAAGCACCCTTTTCAAAAGGGTGCTAGTAGCAAAGTTAAGCTAATAATTACTTTAATTTACAGCCAGTACGAGTTATACCGTTGTAGCCTTCGCATGCTGTTTTAGCAAGAGGTTTTGTAGTGTTACCTATTGTAAACTCATCAGTTCCGCCATTCAAATCGCTACATTCACACGTCCAGTCTTTTTTGCAAGATGTAAAGCTGATCGCAAATAGAGCTAACATTAAAATTGGGGCAATTCTTTTCATAAGTATGTATTTAATTAGTTGCCTAAATATAAAATATAGCTTTAAAACTTAATAGTTGTTATTTAAAAAAAGCAGCCATGTAGGCTGCTATATAATGATAGAATAATATTCCTCAAATTAAATAGAGCAAGATCCTCCACTCATTGAAGCTGCAGTGTTTAGTGCATCACAACTTTCTTTCGCAGCCGATTTCTTTACTTTAGGATATTCGTATTTAGCTGTTTGAGTACCATTAGAGTCTTTACAAGTACAAGTGTAGTCTTTCTTGCAAGATGTAAATGCTACTGCTAATAAAGCAAATGCTGCGATTGGGGCAATTTTCTTCATAATGTTGATTTTAAATTATTGATTAGTGAAATATCTAAACCTTTACGATTTTGTACGATACAAAGGTAAATGGGGGGGGAGAGGTGTTATATACCCGCTTAATGGTAAATTTCAGTACGTGCTGGTACGGATATGAAAAAGCCCCGCAATTTGCGGGGCCAAGGTTAAGAAAAGAAATCTATCTTTTACCTTATTACAGATATTTTTTCAACGTGTTTAATGCCTTCTCCTGTAATACGTATAATGTAGTTTCCTTGAGCTAACTCGTTTTGTTGATTTATCTTCGTTTGGCTGTTACCTGATATTACTTTATTGTATACTGTGGTTCCCATCATATCTATGATTTTTACGTTATAATTACCCATTGATGGAATATCAATGTTAAATGCTCCATTGGATGGGTTAGGGTAAACCTTTGGATGATAGTATTTGGATAGTACTTTATCGTGTACACCATCTTTTACACTATTATTTGATTGAGAAAACTCACTATTGCTATTATATTCAGCCAGATTCTCTTTGCTTATTTTATTGTTGGCAGGTTTGCCGCTTCCACCACCAATAACTAGAGGCTCTTCGCTAACATAGTCTAGGCAAGTAAAATCGTCGATCCTGGCTATAAAGCTGCCTCCGTCGTTTGCTGTCGCTAAAAAGTTGTTTTCTAGTAAGATAGAGCTTCTGGCAAGAAGTTCTGTATGACTATCTGGATCTATTGTAACAGGAACGGGCGGGTTAGGACCGCTTTGCGAGCCTGCAATAATATGTCTATATCCTGCATGTACTCCTGGAGGTATGTGTCCTAGCTGACCATTGTTAAATACTAATAAGTCTTGGCATTCAGGAAATATTTGTACCTGAGCAATAGTAATATTGCAAGTAGATACATATGAGCCAGGGAAAATCGCTGGGTATAACCATATATACTTCCTGTTTGCCTGCGGTGTAAAAGTAAAATAGATACTAATGAGGTTATTAGTGGCTATTGCCGGCGGGTTAACAGCATCTAGTATTCTGATTGTTTCTATATCAACTGGGTTTACCCCAGGTACTGCTGTGAGGCACTGTGCTGAGGGTGGTCCTGCCGGAGGTAGATTTTGAGGTAGCACTGATGTTGCAGAGACTACTAACCCTTGACTTGGGTCTATGAATTGGTATGTGTTGCAAATGCTTATTTGGATAAGATACTTTACACCAGCTTTAAATTCATAATTGCCGGCAATACCTTCGCCTGTAAGAGTTGAATTGCTTCGTCCTGCAGCCATATACAAAAAGTTGCCTTCGGCATCGGCTCCGTTACAGTCATTGATAAATCTGGGAGTACCATGGGTTTTATGCCAATTAGGTACTCCTCCTCCATTTGCAAAGCTTCCTGAGCAGTTTGTGACCTGCGGATCATTGTTTAGCCCTGGGATAAATCCTGGGTTAACCATTTGTTGTGCAAAAAGGTTGATGTGTAATAATATGCTCAATCCGAGCATTAAAAGTATTTTTTTCATAGCTAAAGCTTTTTGTTGAATAATAATTGTCGGTGGGTTTATTTATTCAGCTTGCTTTTTAGCTCATCGATTTCTTTTTGTTGCTGGATAATGTGAAGGGTTAACTCTTCAATTTTTTGTAGCAAAGTGGCATCCATTTTTGTTATATCATAACCATTTTGCTCCACTTCGTTAGCAGAAGGGACATCAGGTAAATGTTTATTCTTAGAAATGTAATTTTCAACTTCGCTTAATGTTCTAAGTTTATAATCTTCGGCAAAAACAAAATCAGACCATTGTCCACCTCCTACTGTAGCTACTTTTAGCTTTTCGGTCAAGATGCCGGTTTGGACATATAGCCTATAGTCACCAACGCTTACCTTAGGAGCGTCCCCTATTACTACTTGTCCGTCTTTGCTTATGTGCATAAGTCCTGTCCAAATGGGGTTTGTGGCATCGGAATTATAATGCATAAAGTCTATGCCTATGTCATGATTGCTTGTGCCTGACCCTTCGGTAGTCATGAATGTAATTCGACCTGGTGTTGCGAAGGGATATGCAGTAGTGTTAACAGAGTTGCTATACATATACACTGCAGGGCCGCTATTAGCATCATGGCTGCCATATATTTCGAGAAACCCGTCAAGAACCTCGCCTCTGATTGAATGCACATCGTTCAAGCTTAGGGGGGATTTGAATCTGATATCATTTATACCAAAGTTTGGTTCTATAGCACCTGAGACGCCGGATACATTATTCCATATTTGTCCATAAGTTGCGTTTGTAAGGAAAAAAGAAACTGCTGCTAATGTGCAGGCTTTTAAGATCTGCTTTTTCATAATTGGGTGTTTTAAAGGTTAAGAATGAAGCTTAAAACTGGGATTATTTGGTTTAAAATTTTTACATATTCTACAAAAAAGCAGTTTCGTCCAACCAAATATCAATATCATTACACGAGCTGTAAAAAGCTAGCACATGCATGACGATATATTTTAATATATAAGTGTGTTTTTCTATATTGTGGATTAGTTTTTAGTTCTTAATTGTTAATCTTTTTTATCTTACTCATGATTTTTGGAATATTTTTTGCTGATTAGCAGCTTTCTGCCTATATTTGCGTCCCTTTTACGGGAGAAAAGCACGTGCACAATAACTTTTTGATCAAATTTTGTTGATACAGAAAATGACCTGTACTGGAAGGTATACCCTTTCAGAGCGGGGTTTTTTTATTTGTAATAGGCAAAATTATAAAGAACATTATGGCAGTACCACAAAAAAGAACAGCAACAGGCCGCGTTAATTTTGGTAAAATTCACGATGTTGCCAACACACCTGACCTTTTAGCTATCCAGCTACAGTCCTTCAAAGATTTCTTCCAGCTGGAAACTACACCTGATAAAAGAGACAATGAAGGTCTATTCCGAGTGTTTAAGGAGAATTTCCCTATTACTGATACTCGTAATATATTCGTTCTTGAATTCTTAGATTATTTCGTAGATCCGCCACGTTACACCATTGAAGAGTGTATGGAGCGTGGCTTGACATACTCTGTTCCACTTAAAGCAAAACTTCGCTTGAGTTGTAATGATGAAGAGCATGTTGACTTCGAAACTATTGTACAGGACGTATTCTTAGGGAACATACCTTATATGACCCCTCGCGGTACATTCGTGGTAAATGGTGCCGAGCGTGTGGTTGTATCTCAGCTACACCGTTCTCCGGGCGTATTCTTTGGCCAGAGTACACACCCGAATGGTACTAAGATATACAGTGCAAGGGTAATACCTTTCAAAGGAGCTTGGATGGAGTTTGCTACAGACATCAATAATGTGATGTACGCATATATCGATCGTAAGAAGAAGTTTCCGGTTACAACACTTTTACGTTCAATAGGTTA
Organism: uncultured Flavipsychrobacter sp.; assembly: GCA_964531655.1. Taxonomy (GTDB): domain Bacteria; phylum Bacteroidota; class Bacteroidia; order Chitinophagales; family Chitinophagaceae; genus UBA5543. Next base: position 171,311 of record CAZHDM010000002.1, on the reverse strand, counting down.
TGAAACAGATAAGGACATCCTTGAGCTGTTTGGCATGGCTGATGAAGTAAAAGTTGATAAAAAATCGCTTAATGATAACATAGGTCGTCGTCTTGCAGCACGCGTACTTCGTAGCTGGACTGAAGACTTCGTTGATGAGGATACTGGTGAGGTAGTTACCATCGAGCGTAACGAGGTAGTATTAGACCGTGATAACGTTCTTGATGAGGACAACGTAGAAATGATACTTGAAATGGGTATCGATACGGTTTTCCTACAGAAAGAAGAGGTGAGCGGTGACTACTCGATCATATACAATACTCTTAATAAAGATACTTCTAACTCTGAGTTAGAAGCTGTTCAGCATATCTATCGCCAGCTACGTGGCTCAGACGCGCCGGATGATGAGACTGCGCGTGGTATCATTGAGAAATTATTCTTCAGTGATAAGCGTTATGATCTTGGTGAGGTTGGTCGTTATAAGATCAACAGAAAGCTTGGTCTTGATGTAGATATGGATAAGAAAGTATTAAGTAAAGATGATATCATTACTATCATCAAATACTTAGTACGTCTTACAAACGGTAAAGCAGAGATCGATGATATCGATCACCTGAGCAACCGTCGTGTACGTACAGTGGGTGAGCAGCTATTTGCTCAGTTCGGTGTTGGTCTTGCACGTATGGCTCGTACTATCCGTGAGCGTATGAACGTTCGTGATAATGAGGTATTCACGCCGATCGACCTGATCAACGCTCGTACACTATCTTCAGTTATTAATTCATTCTTCGGTACTTCTCAGTTGTCTCAGTTCCTGGATCAAACGAACCCGCTTTCTGAGATCACACACAAGCGTCGTATCTCGGCACTCGGACCAGGTGGTCTTAGCCGTGAGCGTGCAGGTTTCGAGGTTCGTGACGTACACTATAGCCACTATGGTCGCCTTTGTACTATCGAAACTCCAGAGGGGCCGAACATTGGTCTTATATCTACACTATGTGTACACGCTAAGATCAACGATATGGGCTTCATCGAAACTCCATACCGTGAGGTGAAAGAAGGTAAAGTTGACCTTAAGAATCATCAGTACCTAAGTGCAGAAGAAGAGGATGAGGCTAAAATTGCCCAGGCAAACGTTCAGCTTGATGATAAAGGTAACTTCATTGATGAGCGTGTGCGTTCCAGACAAACAGGTGACTTCCCGATATTAGAACCACAAGAAGTGGAGTACATGGATGTGGCTCCGAACCAGATCGTTGGTTTGAGTGCCTCTCTTATTCCTTTCTTAGAGCATGATGATGCCAACCGTGCATTGATGGGATCAAACATGCAGCGTCAGGCAGTTCCGTTGATATTACCTCAGTCTCCGGTTGTCGGCACCGGCTATGAAGCTAATGCAGCTCGTGATGCTCGTATACAGATACATGCTGAAGGTAATGGTGTAGTAGAGTATGTAGATGCTAATGAGATACATGTACGTTACAATCGTGATGAGAAGCAACGTCTTGTTTCATTTGAAGATGATCTAAGAAAATACACACTTACTAAGTATAAGAAAACAAACCAAGGTACAAGTATCACACTTAAGCCTTGTGTAAGAAAAGGTGATAAGGTAAACGAAGGTGATTTCCTTACAGAGGGTTATGCTACAAAAGGTGGTGAACTTGCTCTTGGACGTAACCTTAAAGTAGCCTTCATGCCTTGGAAGGGTTACAACTTCGAGGATGCGATCGTGATCAACGAGAAAGTTGTTCGTGATGATCTATTCACTTCTGTTCACATAGATGAGTACGAGCTTGAAGTTCGTGATACCAAGCTAGGTGAAGAGGAGCTTACTCCGGATATACCAAACGTATCAGAAGAGGCTACTAAAGATCTTGATGAGAACGGTATCATACGTGTAGGTGCTCACATTACAGAAGGGGATATCCTTATTGGTAAGATCACTCCTAAAGGTGAAACTGACCCAACTCCGGAAGAAAAACTACTACGTGCCATCTTTGGTGACAAAGCAGGTGATGCAAAAGATGCTTCATTGAAAGCTTCTAGTGGTACAGAAGGTGTTGTTATCGGTAAGCAACTATTCCAGAGAGTTAAGAAAGATAAGAACGCTAAAGTACGTGAGAAGGCAGCTCTTGAAACAATAGAAAAAGTACACGATAAGAACTTGAACGATATCAAGAACTTGTTGATAGAGAAGCTTTTGATATTGGTGAAAGACAAAAATTCAACTGGTATCACAAACAACTTTGGTGAGTTACTTATCAGCAAGGGCGGTAAGTTCAATGCTAAAACTCTTGGTAGCATAGACTTCCTGAACGTTAATCCACTTGGTTGGACTGGTGATGAAGATATAGATGAAGATATCAACCAACTTCTTCACAATTATACTATCAAGTATAACGAAGAGCTTGGACGTTACAAGCGTGAGAAGTTCAACCTAAGTATAGGTGATGAGCTACCAACAGGTGTATTGAAGCTTGCTAAAGTATACTTAGCTAGTAAACGTAAACTGAAAGTAGGTGATAAGATGGCGGGTCGTCACGGTAACAAAGGTATCGTTGCGAAGATCGTACGTGAAGAGGATATGCCATTCCTAGAGGACGGTACTCCTGTTGACATCTGTCTTAACCCACTAGGTGTACCTTCAAGGATGAACCTTGGACAGATATATGAAACTATCTTAGGATGGGCAGGTGAGAAGATGGATGTTAAGTTCGCTACTCCGATATTTGATGGTGCTCACCCTGATGAGATATCTAAGATCATTGAAGATGCTGGCCTTCCTGCATTTGGTCACACATACTTATATGATGGTGAAACAGGTCAGCGTTTCGATCAGAAAGCTACTGTTGGTATCATCTATATAATTAAGCTACACCACATGGTTGATGATAAGATGCACGCACGTTCTATCGGGCCATACAGTCTTATCACGCAGCAGCCTCTTGGTGGTAAAGCACAGTTTGGTGGTCAGCGTTTTGGTGAGATGGAGGTATGGGCACTTGAGGCATACGGTGCATCAAATATCCTGCAAGAGCTATTAACATTGAAATCAGATGATATTATAGGTAGGGCTAAGACTTACGAGTCAATAGTTAAAGGAGACAACATACCTAAACCAGGTATTCCAGAATCGTTTAACGTATTGGTAAATGAGTTGAGAGGTTTAGGTTTAGAACTTAAGTTTGACTAAGCACAGCAACTAACTGGTATCATTTTTTAAAATTTTTAAAGACACTCTTTATATATGGCTACTAGAAAAGAAAACCGACCTAGACCGGGTTTTGACAAAATAACGATCAGCCTTGCATCTCCGGATACAATACTTGATCGTTCTTACGGTGAGGTTTTAAAGCCTGAAACCATCAACTATCGTACGTATAAGCCTGAACGTGATGGCTTATTCTGCGAGAAAATATTCGGACCAGTAAAGGATTACGAATGTTATTGTGGTAAGTATAAGCGTATTCGTTACAAGGGTATCGTGTGTGACAGATGTGGTGTTGAAGTAACGGAGAAAAAAGTACGTCGTGAGCGTATGGGGCACATCAAACTTGTTGTTCCTATCGTACACATTTGGTACTTCAAAAGTTTACCTAACAAAATAGGTTATTTGTTAGGTGTTAGCTCTAAGAAATTAGAGAGTATCGTATACTATGAGCGTTACACTGTAGTTCAGGCTGGTGTTGCTGATGAAATGATCAGACAAAAGCTGAACCTGAAAGATAGTGAGAACACTAGCTTACAATTGATCACAGAGGATGAGTATTTGGAGATATTAGATACAATACCTGCAGATAATCAGTTCCTTCCTGATGAAGATCCTAATAAATTCGTAGCTAAGATGGGTGCTGATGCGGTACATGCATTGCTAAGCCGTATCGATCTTGATCAGCTATCTTATGATCTACGTAATGCAGCAGCGAATGAAACTTCTCAACAACGTAAGCAAGAGGCACTAAAACGCCTTAGCGTTGTAGAAGCATTCCGTGATGCAAATACAAGAGTGGAAAACAGGTTAGAGTGGACTGTAATGCAGTACATTCCTGTTATACCACCAGAGCTTCGTCCACTTGTTCCTTTGGATGGTGGTCGTTTCGCATCATCTGACTTGAATGACCTTTACCGTCGTGTTATTATACGTAACAACCGTCTTAAGCGTCTTATAGAAATTAAAGCACCGGAAGTTATCCTACGTAACGAGAAGCGTATGCTTCAGGAGTCTGTTGACTCATTGTTTGATAACAGCCGTAAGTCTAACGCTGTAAAAGCAGAAGGTGGACGTGCTCTTAAATCTCTGTCAGATGTACTTAAAGGTAAGCAAGGTCGTTTCCGTCAAAACTTACTTGGTAAGCGTGTTGACTATTCTGGTCGTTCTGTAATCGTTGTTGGCCCTGAAATGAGCCTTCACGAGTGTGGTATACCAAAAGATATGGCTGCCGAGCTATTCAAACCATTTATCATACGCAAGTTGATAGAAAGGGGAATAGTTAAAACTGTAAAGAGTGCGAAGAAACTTGTTGAGCGTAAAGAAGCAGTAGTTTGGGATATCCTGGAGAATGTGTTGAAAGGTCACCCGATCATGCTTAACCGTGCCCCAACGCTACACAGACTTTCAATCCAGGCATTCCAGCCTAAGATGATTGAAGGTAAAGCTATCCGTCTACACCCATTGGTTTGTTCTGCGTTCAACGCCGATTTCGATGGTGACCAGATGGCCGTACACGTTCCACTAAGTCATGCAGCTATATTAGAAGCACAGCTACTTATGCTAGCTTCTCATAACATACTTAACCCTCAGAATGGTACGCCGATCACGCTACCATCTCAGGACATGGTATTAGGTCTGTACTATATCACAAAAGGTAAGCGTACTGAAGGTGATGTTGTAGTGAAAGGTGAGAACATGGCGTTCTACAGCCCAGAAGAGGTAATGATAGCTTATAATGAAAAGCGTGTTGATCTTCACGCTTTCATTAAGGTGAAAGTGAACGTACGCCAGAAAGATGGCAGTCTTAAAAATCAGCTTGTAGAAACAACAGTTGGTCGTGTTATATTCAACCAACACGTACCTGAAGCTAGCGGGTTTGTTAATGCGCTATTGACTAAAAAGTCTCTACGTGAGATCATCGGTGAGATACTTAAGTACTCTGGTGTTCCTGCTACCGTTAAGTTCCTTGATGCTATCAAGACACTAGGTTTCCGTACAGCATTCACAGGTGGTCTTTCCTTCAATATTGAAGATCTTACTATACCTAACGTTAAGCAAGAGCTATTAGAAAATGCTCAGTTAGAAGTTGACGAGGTATGGGAGAACTATAACATGGGTCTTATCACGAACAACGAGCGTTATAACCAGATAATTGATATTTGGTCTCGCGTTGATACTCGTGTTACAGAAACACTTATCCATGAGATGGCAACAGATAAGCAAGGGTTCAACTCTGTTTATATGATGCTTGATTCTGGTGCGCGTGGTTCTAAACAACAGGTTAAGCAGCTTGCAGGTCTTAGAGGTCTGATGGCAAAACCTCGTCGTAGCGGTTCTAGCGGTTCAGAGATCATTGAGAACCCGATCCTTTCAAACTTTAAAGATGGTCTGAACGTACTTGAGTACTTCATCTCTACACACGGTGCGCGTAAAGGTCTTGCGGATACGGCCCTTAAAACAGCCGATGCGGGTTACCTTACTCGTCGTCTTGTGGATGTTGCTCAGGATGTTGTTATCAACGAAGAAGATTGTGGTACACTACGTGGTATTGCTACTTCTGCTCTTAAAGACAACGAAGAGATCGTTGAACCATTATATGATAGAATAATAGGTCGTACATCATTACATGATGTTTACGATCCGCATAATGACGAGTTGATCGTTGAAGCTGGTTCTGAAATAACTGAAGAAGTAGCTAAGCAAATAGAAGAAAGTGCAATAGACACAGTTGAGATACGTTCTGTATTGACATGTGAGAGCCGTCGCGGAGTATGTACTAAGTGTTATGGTAAGAATCTGGCAACAGGTTACATGGCACAGAAAGGTGACTCTGTTGGTATCATCGCTGCACAGTCAATCGGTGAGCCAGGTACACAGCTTACACTACGTACGTTCCACGTGGGTGGTGTGGCAGGTTCTTCTGCAATCGAATCTTCTTTGATAGCTAAGTTCGACGGTACTATCCAGTTCGATGGTCTTCGTACTACAGTATACACAAATGCTGAAGGAGAGAAAGTAACAGTAGTTATTGGTCGTACAGGTGAGATGCGTGTAATAGATGTTGAAGAAGACAGACTATTAAATACGCACAACATTCCTTACGGTTCTATCCTTAAAGTGAAGAACGGTGCTAAGATCAAGAAAGGTGACGTTATCTGTACATGGGATCCGTTTAACGCCGTTATCGTTTCTGAGATCACTGGTAAAGTAGTATTTGAGAACATCATCGAAGGTGTTACTTACCGTGAAGAAGCTGATGAGCAAACAGGACACCGTGAGAAAGTGGTTATCGAAACTAAGGATAAAACTAAGATACCTTCCATCTACATTGAAGATGGTGACGAAAGAAAACCATATAACTTACCGGTAGGTTCTCACATCATCGTATCTGAGAATGATAGCGTGTACAATGGTCAGGTTATCGTTAAGATACCACGTGTAATGGGACGTAGTAAGGATATCACGGGTGGTCTTCCACGTGTTACAGAGTTGTTTGAGGCTCGTAATCCAAGTAACCCGGCTGTGGTTTCTGCTATTGATGGTGTAGTATCGTTTGGTAATATCAAGCGTGGTAACCGTGAGATCATCGTAGAAAGTAAAGATGGTGTTATCAGAAAATACCTGGTTCCGTTGACACGTCACATCATGGTTCAAGATGGTGACTTCGTGAAAGCAGGTACATCACTTTCTGATGGTGCGGTAACTCCTAGAGATATCCTGAACATTAAAGGACCTTTCGCAGTACAAGAATACTTAGTAAATGAGATACAAGAGGTATATCGTTTACAAGGTGTGAAAATAAATGACAAGCACATCGAGGTGATCGTTCGTCAGATGATGCGTAAAGTAACAATCGTTGATCCGGGAGATACTAAATTCCTTGAAGATGATACAGTTGATAAGTTCGACTTCATGACTGAGAACGACTGGATATTCGATAAGAAAGTTGTTACTGAAGCTGGTGATTCAGATGAGTTACATCCTGGTCAGATCACTACACTACGTGAGATCCGTGAGCAAAACAGTTCTCTACGTAGGTCAGATAAGAAGCTTATTGAGTACCGTGATGCTCAGCCTGCAACATCTACACCATTGTTGTTAGGTATCACAAAAGCATCTCTTGGTACACATAGCTGGATATCTGCAGCATCATTCCAGGAAACAACTAAAGTGCTTTCTCAAGCAGCTATCAATGGTAAAGCTGATGACTTGATGGGACTGAAAGAAAACGTAATTACTGGTAACTTGATACCGGCAGGTACAGGTATGCGCGATTACGAAGACATGGTAGTAGGTTCTAAAGAAGAGTTTGAGCTATTAATGGCTAACAGAGATGTACTTCAGTTTGACGAAGATGAATAATTAGTACTTAACTAATATACTTTACACAGCCACTCAGTTACTGAGTGGCTGTTTTTATTTCTAAGAAAAATGTTAATCAGTTTCAAAAGAACGAACCTTATAGGTGCTCATAATGTTTAATGATATAACAAAAGGTAAAATGTTATGAGAAAGGTTATTCAGGTCGCATCAGTATTTCTGGTTTCTACAGCTATGCTGACATCATGCGTGTCTAAGAAAAAGTATATGGCAGCTACGGAAGCTAATGATGCATTACGTACACAAAATCAAATGCTATCCAGCAAGCTGGATAATGCTAATAAGTCTATAACTGAGCTTCAGAAAGACGTAGATATGTTGAGTAAGTATTATAGCAATGCGAACACTAAGCTGAACATGTCTGAAGAGCAGATAAAAGAACAGCAAAAAAAGCTACGCCAGTTGCAGAACATGATCTATGCACAGCATAAAGCAACTGACGAGCTATATAAGAAGATTGCAGATGCATTGGTCAACTTCAATACAGATGAGCTAACTGTATCTGTAAGAGACGGTAGAGTATATGTAAGTATGCAGGAAGAGCTTTTATTCCCTTCGGGTAGTGCTAAGGTAAACCCTGATGGTAAGAAAGCATTAGGTAAACTAGCTGCTGTATTAAAGCAGAATAAAGAGATAGATGTAGAAGTAGAAGGCCATACAGATAATAAAGCTATCAATACAAGTAAATATCCTGATAACTGGGCATTGAGTGTAGGACGTTCTACAGCAATTGCTCGTATATTGATCAGTGATTATGATGTTGATCCGACTCGTATCATAGCAAGTGGACAGAGTAAGTATAACCCTGTTGCGAGTAACGATGATGAGATGGGTAGAGCAAAGAACAGAAGAACAGAGATCATTTTAGAACCTCAACTAGATGAGTTGATGCACTTACTTAGCGAGATGCCTGGTATAGCACAACAATAGTATAAATAATATATTCACAGAAAAGCACGGACATGGTTCGTGCTTTTTCTTATTATTCGTAATTTTAGATATACCCTAAAAAAGACCTTTAAAAGATGAACTTAAGAGCCATACAGTATTTTATATTCGGAGTTGTTATTACTAGTGCAGTATTTACAGGATTAGCTTTTCGTGATACAGCAGCAGGTGATGAGAAAGTAGTAGATGTAAAGAACAATAGAAAAGTACAGTATCGTTGGTATGTTCCTGATATACCTTCAGAGATCACATTTGCAGGTGAGCCTGTTCCTTTAGATCGTTGGGATGTACAAGAGTCACTAGAGCACGAAGTACTGATCAATTGTTACAGGCACTCCAGTACTATGCAGATATTGCGTCTAGCAGGAAGGTACTTCCCTGTTATAGAAGCTCGGCTTAAAGCAAATGGTGTTCCTGATGATTTTAAATACTTATGCGTTGCAGAAAGCGGGTTGACCAATGCCATATCTCCGGCAGGTGCTCGTGGATTTTGGCAGTTTATGAGTGGTACAGCACCAAGGTATGGTCTTGAAGTTAATGGCGAGGTAGATGAAAGGTATCACGTGGAGAAAGCAACAGATGCAGCATGCAAATACTTGAAAGAAGCTTATGCTAAATTTGGTAGTTGGACGGCAGCAGCTGCATCGTATAACTGTGGTCAGGGTGGTTTTGCAAGAGATGTCAATTATCAGAACAGAACTAGTTATTACGACCTGTTATTAGCGAGCGAAACCATGCGTTATGTATATCGCATCATCGCATTCAAATACATCATGTCTAATCCTGAGAATGTAGGCTTCCACATTCTTCCTCAGGATATGTACAGGCAGGTGCCTACAAGAAAGATAACCGTAACTAATAGCATATCTAATCTTGCAGATTTTGCAGCATACAATAATGTTTCTTATAAAATGTTGAAACTGCACAACCCTTGGTTGCGCGATCATTCTCTTACTATAAGTTCAGGAAATTCTTACGAGATAGAATTGCCTATGTAATAGCACATAGGTTTTACAATTCCGTTTTCGTAAATTTAGTAAAACACTTCATTTGCGAATCATACGTGTCATACTCCCCTTAGTGCTGACAGTTATTGTCGGTTACCTGCTCAATAATCCTTTGGGAAGTATACCTGCGTTCGGCAAACTGATGGATCCTGTAAATGGCTTCTGGGCCAATGCAGAGCCTGAAGAAAATGATTTTAATCAGACTGCTTCATTCACAGAACTACAAGGAGATGTATCGGTGTGGTTTGACGATAGGTTGGTTCCACACATAACTGCAAATAACGATCACGACCTCTATTTTCTACAAGGTTACTTACACGCATATTTCCGTTTGTTCCAGATGGACCTGCAAACACGTGCAGCAGCAGGTAAAGTAAGTGAACTGCTGGGGGAGAAAGCACTTAAGTACGACAGAACACAGCGTAGAAAGGGAATGATATACGGAGCAGAAATGTCTCTTGAAGCAATGGAGCGTGAGCCTAAAACTAAGCTTGCTCTGGATGCATACAGAGACGGCATCAATAAGTATATCAGTTCACTCAGCTTTAGTGACTACCCTGTAGAATACAAGCTGATGGGTTTTGAGCCACAACCTTGGGAGAACATCAATACAGCCTTGCTATTGATGTACATGGCTGATGACCTTACAGGAGCAGTAGATGATATTGCTTACAGCTACTTGAAGAAAATGCTTGGAGAAGAATTTGACTATCTCTTTCCTGATAGAATAGAAGGTGCAACACCAGTTATACCTACTGGTACGCAACATCCGCCTGCATCTTTGCCTGTTCCAAATATTCCCGATGGTGAAATATGGGGAGACATAAGTATGAAGAGCACCGATGAAAATGAAGAGAAGGGTAAGGGTAGCAACAACTGGGCTATTGGTAGTAGTAAGTCGGCTACAGGCAATGCTATTTTATGTAATGATCCTCACTTGAGTCTTAACCTGCCTGCTCTATGGTATGAAGTGCAACTACATGCACCGGGCATTAATTGCTATGGTGTATCTCTGCCTGGTGCGCCGGGTATCGTTATTGGTTTTAACGACAAAATATCATGGGGCTTTACTAACAACTACAGAGATGTAAAAGATTACTATACTATTGATATAGTAGATGGTAAATATACTTTTGATAGTACAGTAAAGGATTTTGAGGTAAGGTATGAGACCATAAAAATAAAAGGCAAAGAAGATTATATAGATACAGTACTATACACAGTTCACGGTCCGGTAATGTATGATAATAGGTTTGCAGAGCCGCATGGCGTATCTCAAGCACTAGCGGTAAAATGGATGGGGCATAGAGCTAGTAATGAATTACTGGCACTATACAAGCTGAATCGAGCAAAAGGTTATGATGATTATGTAGATGCTATAGGCTACTTTACTTGTCCTGCACAGAACTTCATATATGCAGATGTAAATAAGAATATAGCATTATGGGGGCAGGGACAGTACATCAACAAATGGAAGGATCAAGGTAAGTATGTGATGAATGGAAACACTTCAGCTACTTTATGGGCTGAGGATATTCCTGTCATTGAAAATCCACATGCCTATAATCCGGAACAAGGCTATTTAAGTTCTGCCAACCAGATAGTAACGGATACAGCGTACCCATATTATTACAACGGAGATTTTGTTGAGTATAGAGCATGGCGCATTAACGAGGTTTTAGACTCAATCAGTAATGTCACAGTAGAAGATATGTTTGCCTTGCAAAATGATGTGCATTCATATCTGGCAGAAAGAGTACTACCAACTATGCTTACAGCATTAAGCAATCAAGATCAATCTACTGATGAATATATCACAGAATTGAAGAACTGGAACTATGAGTTAAGCTCTGAAAGTACACCCGCTACTACATTTCAGATATGGTGGAGCTTGTTTCATGATGCAGTATGGAAAGAGCAATTCTCAAAGCTGGGTTTGAAGTTTTACCCATCGCATGAAAGAACAATGGAATTACTGCTAGATACAACCTCAACTTACCAAGGTCAGATACGTAAAGCAATAGCAGCTAGCTGGCAGAGTACTGTAGATAGTATTAGTAGGCTAAATAATAGAGCTTGGTATAAAGTAAAAAACACATCAGTTAATCATCTTACTAAGCTGGCACCTTTTGGTTATACAGATATCAAAGTAGGTGGATGGGGTAATGCTGTGAATGCAATGAAAGGTGCTCACGGGCCATCGTGGAGAATGGTAGTAGAAATGGCTGATGTGCCGAATGCCTATGGTGTATACCCTGGCGGACAATCAGGAAATCCTGGTAGTAAGTACTACGCTACGTTTATAGATAAGTGGAGTAAAGGCGAATATTACAAGCTGAGCTTTATTGCAAATGGCAAGAAGCCCACAAACGATCAGATAAAATACAGATGGGAGCTGTCTCCTGAACAATAATGAAAGCACTCATTACCATAATAATAACAGCACTACTGGCATGGATAGGGTCTATTCTTATTGGATGGTGGATGATAGCTGTGGCTACGTTTCTCATGGCTGTTTTATTTAAACAATCAGCAGGCAGCGCATTTATACTGGGTGCTGTCAGCATTGGTGTATTATGGTTGTTTCTGATACTACAGTCTGATATTGCCAACAATAATGTACTCTCTGAAAGAATAGCTGGTGTTGTGGGCGTTTCTCATTTTGTTTTGATTATTATCAATATTATTATTGGCATGCTCATGGGAGGCTTAGGCGGATGGAGTGGTGCAGCCATGAGTAAAATGTTTGATAAGAAAAAGTAGTCTCGTCAATGACAGCTATTAAGGTTCAGCGTTACGTAGCAATATTTTCCATATTGCTTTTCTTCTGTAAAATATGGGCATGGTACATCACACATTCAGTGAGTATCCTTACCGATGTGCTGGAAAGTACAGTGAATGTTATAGCCGGTCTGATAGGATTGTACAGCATTATACTTGCCAGCAAGCCCAGAGATATTAATCACCCGTATGGTCATGGCAAGGCAGAGTTTGTTTCTTCTGCTATAGAAGGTGCACTCATTTTTCTTGCTGGCTTGATGATCATATACGAGGCCGTATCTAAGCTGATAGAGTCAGAGCCGATTCACCAACTAGACTATGGTATCTACATAACTGCAGCAACAGGTGTATTGAATTTTGTAGTAGGTACTTATGCTGTACGGCAAGCCAAGAAAAGTAAATCATTGATAGTTGAGTCTGCAGGTAAGCATTTACAAACTGATGCTTACTCTACTCTTGCCATCTTTGTAGGCTTAGTGCTATTACTTATTACGGGTTGGCTCTGGTTGGATAGTGTAATAGCTTTAGTGTTTGCCTTATTTATTCTTCGTGTGGGCTATCGTATTATCAGGAAGTCCCTTTCTGGCATTATGGATGAAGCAGATATATTGAGATTGAACGAAGTGGTAGATTTGCTACAGCAAAAAAGAAAGGATGATTGGGTAGACCTGCATAACTTAAGAGTATTAGAGCATGGTGGACGTATGCATATAGATGCACACCTTACCTTGCCATGGTACTATCAGGTGAAAGATGCAGAAGTAGAGATACACTGCGTTGAAGATATGATCAGTGAGAACTTTAATAACCATGTAGAGATATTCATACATGTAGATGCATGCCAAAGTTATCAGTGTCACCTATGTGCCAAAGAAGATTGTGCTGTACGTCAGTTTGAATTTGAGCAACAGCAAATATGGACTATAGAGAATGTACTAGAAGACGCTAAGCACGGTAAGGTGAATCCTTAATTACCATTCTCGTAACCTTCATCTATCAGCCAGTCGCCACTATCTGCTGCAGCAGTTGCCAGTTCATCACATCTGTTATTACCTGCGTTATTAGCATGGCCTTTTACCCAGCTAAATTTGATGTTGTGCTTATTGTATAGCTGAAGGAACTGCTTCCACAGGTCTACATTCTTTTTGTCTTTAAAGCCTTTTTTAGCCCAGCCAAACACCCATCCTTTTTCTACTGAGTTGACTACGTAAGAAGAGTCAGTATAGATGATAATATTAAGACCTTCCTTTTTCAGGTTTTGCAAAGCAACATTCACTGCCATCAACTCCATCCTGTTGTTAGTGGTCTTTCTAAAGCCTTGAGATATCTCTTTTACTTTAGCCCCCCATTTTAAAAGTATGCCATATCCACCGGGCCCGGGGTTACCACGGGCAGCGCCATCAGTATAAATTATTAGTTGTTGCGACATGAATTATTATTGAGGTCTTATCTTTGCGACCTAAAAGTAGCCAGTTGGATAAGAAAATAAAAGTTGGAGCTGTAAGTTATTTGAATACTAAGCCATTATTGTATGGCATAGAAAATGGTTCTATCATCAATGATATTGAGCTAAGTGTAGATTACCCTTCTAAGCTGGCTACGCAAATTAAAGAAGGTACTATAGAGGTAGCACTACTTCCGGTAGCAGCTATTCCAACGATTGACAATGCTCGTGTCATATCTGACTATGGTATTGCTGCCGATGGCAAAGTGGCATCAGTAGCAGTATTTAGTATGGTGCCGATAGAAGATGTAAAGAGAGTATATCTCGATTACCAATCGCGTACATCAGTAAGACTCACTAAGCTGTTGTTTGAACAGCATTGGAAACGAGAGGTAGAGTTCGTTCAAGCTCCGGAGAATTATATTGATTATATAAATGATACCACTGCAGGCGTTATCATAGGCGACCGTGCTTTAAAGCAGTTGACAAATTTCGAGTACGTATACGATCTGTCTGAAGAGTGGAAGAACTATACAGGGCTACCATTTGTGTTTGCTGCATGGGTAGCAAACAAGGAGCTGCCTGAGCAATTTATCGAAGCCTTTAACGAAGCTAACGCAATAGGTATGCAACATATACCGGAGATAGTAGCCTCAAATCCATTCCCTTATTACGATCTTGAAGAGTATTACACAGAACGTATACACTTTCACCTGAATGATGAGAAGCTTAAGGGAATGAATAAGTTTCTTGAGTTGATAAGAGAGTAGCTTATTCAGCTATTACAGCCGTGCCGGATACGCTTACCATAAGCATACTACCGTTTTGGCCTACTACTTCGTAGTCTACATCTATACCTACTACAGCATTGGCACCCGTTACCTGCGCACGCTGTGCCATTTCATTGATAGCTGTTTCTCTGGCTTCTTGTAGTACTTTTTCATATGCGCCTGATCGGCCCCCTACGATGTCTCTTATTGATGCGAATAGATCTTTAAATAGGTTGGCACCGATTATAGTTTCTCCAAAGACAATACCGTTGTATTGCTTGATATTCATGCCTTCCAGCTTGTGAGTGGTAGATAAAATCATGATTAAGTATTTATGCTAAAATACATAATACACTGATAAACACTTGTGATGGGCTAAAACCTTAAATAATCTTTAACTGCTGTTATCTTTGTAGGTATGAGTAAGCATATAACACTTGTAGAATGTCCGCGCGATGCAATGCAGGGTTGGGCAAAAATGATTCCTACTGAAGACAAAGTAGCTTATTTGAATAAGTTATTACAAGTAGGGTTTGATGTGTTAGATTTTGGATCATTTGTATCACCAAAAGCTATTCCGCAGATGGCAGATACAAAAGATGTTATACCTCAATTAGATTTGAGTAATACAGATACAAAGCTTCTGGCTATTATTGCAAATACAAGAGGTGCTAACGATGCTGTAGCATATGATGAGATAAAGTATCTGGGTTTTCCATTCTCTATATCAGAAACGTTTCAACAAAGAAATACAAACAAGAGCATTGCAGAGTCACTTACTCAAGTAGAAGAGATACAAAGCTTATGTGTGAACAGTAATAAGGAATTGGTAGTCTACATCTCTATGGGCTTTGGCAATCCTTATGGTGATGAGTATAACGCTGAAATAGCTATTAAATGGGTAGACAAGCTGGCACAGTTGGGTATTAAGACTATTGCTATGTCAGATACAGTAGGTGTAGCAGAGCCACAGAATATTGAGTATATATTCAACAGTCTTGTTCCTGAATTTTCAGATGTACATATAGGTGCGCATTTTCACTCTACAGTTGATAAATGGGAGGAGAAGATACAAGCGGCTTACGATAGTGGTTGTGCAAGGTTTGACAGTGCGATGAAAGGTATTGGCGGTTGCCCAATGGCAAAGGATGATCTTGTTGGTAATATAGCCACAGAGAATATGGTAGGATGGTGTGAGCAAAACGGTATAGAACTATCAATAAACAAAGAAGCATTCGCTCAGGCATTGCAGATGGCGTCTGTAATGTTTGCCAATTAGGTATAATATTTTAAACTAGTAGCTTTGCACTTTATAATATAATCATGTCAGTACACAACGAAGTAAAAAGAGTAACCTCACATACACTACAGTGGATGAAAAGTGAAGGTGAGAAAATAAGTATGTTAACTGCATACGATTATTCAATGGCAAGAATACTTGACGATGCAGGTATTGATGTCTTACTGGTGGGTGACTCTGCGTCTAACGTTATGGCTGGTCATGAAACTACTTTACCCATTACATTAGACCACATGATCTATCATGCACAGAGTGTAGTGCGTGCTATCAGCAGATGTCTTGTAGTGGTTGATCTACCTTTTGGTAGCTATCAGGGTAATAGTAAAGAAGCGCTAAACTCTGCTATACGCATCATGAAAGAGGCTGGCGCACATGCTATCAAGCTGGAAGGCGGCGAAGAGGTATTAGAGTCTATCAAGCGTATTATAAGTGCGGGTGTGCCAGTTATGGGGCACTTAGGTCTTACACCTCAATCTATCTATAAGTTTGGTACTTATACCGTACGTGCAAAAGAAGATGAAGAGGCAGAGCAGTTACTAAGAAATGCGCACATGCTACAAGAGGCAGGATGTTTCTGTATTGTATTGGAGAAGATACCTGCTAGCTTGGGTAAACAAGTAGCAGAGGAGCTCAAGATACCTGTAATTGGCATTGGCGCCGGTAATCATGTAGATGGTCAGGTATTGGTAATGCATGATATGCTGGGCATAACAAAAGATTTCTCGCCGCGCTTCTTGCGTCGTTATCTTGACCTGTACGATCAGATAAAGAATGCTACTGCTCAGTATATACAAGATGTAAAGAGTAAAGATTTCCCTAACGAGAAAGAACAGTACTAACTGAATGATTAACACAGATACCTGGAAAAGTTTAAGAAGCGAGCTGGAAGCTAAAGGAGTAACTCTTGTAGCTGTATCTAAGAAGAAGCCCGCAAGTGATATACAAGAACTGTACAACCTTGGTGAAAGGAATTTTGGAGAGAACTATGTGCAGGAGTTAGTAGAGAAACAACCTGAGTTACCTGAAGATATCAATTGGCACTACATTGGTCACTTACAGTCTAATAAGGTAAAGTATATAGCTCCTTTCGTCCATCTGATACATGCTGTAGATAGTTTCAAGCTATTGAAAGAGATCAATAAGCAAGCTAAAAAGCACGACCGCGTTATAGACGTATTGCTCCAGCTACACATTGCTGAAGAAGACTCTAAGCATGGCTTAGATAATAACGAGCTTACAGAGGTATTAGAAATGTACACAGCTCAAAAAGAAGACTTAGCTCATGTGCGTATTTGCGGCCTTATGGGTATGGCTACATTTACAGATGATATGGATGTAGTACGCAAAGAGTTCAAGAACCTGAAGAACATGCACACCATAGCAAAAGATACTTACTTCATGACCAAAGACTACTTTACTATATGCTCTATGGGTATGAGTAGCGATTACAAAATAGCTGTAGAAGAGGGTAGTACTATGGTAAGAATAGGTAGCAGCATATTCGGTGCAAGAGACTAGCTACTGGTTTTGGATTTTCTTTCTATCCATTTATAGCCGGCTATAGTTGCAAAACATAAGGCACTCATTATCCACCACAGATTATCAAAGCCTAGCTTCTGAGCTGTATATGCTCCTAACCCTGGTCCTGCAATTTGTGCTACTGCCCATGATATGGTAAATAGTCCTGCGTATTGACCTCGATTCAGCCTAGTACTTCTGTTTACCCAAAATGTAGCTGCAAATGGCATATTGATGATTTCTCCAATGGTCATAATGGAAATGAAAATAACCGCCAGCATGAAGTATCCGGGCAATATATTGAGTACAATAAAACTAAGTGACACCAGAATGGTGCCTATCATCACAAAGGTTAACGGGGTGTATTTATTCTCCAGCTTATGAATGATAGCCATTTCAATGATAGCTATGATGAGCCCGTTAATAGCTAGTGTGATACCAATATCACTTTCTGACAGTAGTAGCTCCTGCTTAAAGTAAACAGGTATGGTAGTGAATACCTGTAGGAAGCAACATGCAAATACGGTGTTCATTACCAGAAATACGATGAAAGGTATATCCTGATAAGCAGACTTCTTTGGTGGTTCATTTTCTTCCTCTTCTTGTGGTGCTACATTCCTTTTTGGTGCCAGTAATATCCATAGTAGTACTGCGGCAATGATATTAGTAAATCCGTCTATCCAGAATAATAAATGATAGCTTTTTGCAGCTACAAAACCACCTAGCGTACCGCCTATAGCCCAACCGAGGTTAATAGCCAGCCTGTTCAACGTAAAGGAACGTGTACGGTTCTTTGAATCACTATAGTGTGCTAATGCTGCTGAGTTAGCAGGACGGAATGCCTCATTAATAAAGCTCAGAAAGAAGGTAGTAATACAAATAGATATATAGCTGTTCATCAACCCAAGTACGATGAACATGATGCCCCCGCCAAGTAATGATGCTACTTGTATGTGGTAGAAGCCTATCTTGTCTGTAAGCTTACCTCCAACAAAGGCACCGCATATCGTCCCCATACCAAAGATGGTCATGACCAGCCCAGCCTTGCCAATAGATACGTTTATGCTCTCTGTCATGTAGAGCGTCATGAAGGGTAGCACCATGGTACCCATTCTATTCACCAGCATCACAATAGATAGCCACCATACAGACGGTGATAAACCTCTGTATGCACTTAAGTAGCTATTGGCGTATTTCTTCATGAGCTTTAGAAAGTACTAATGTACTCACGAAAAATAATTTATGTATCTATGATTGTATGCTTACTATTTATAATCAGCTATTTCTAGCTGCTCGGTGCAAAAGAAGTATTCCCTTACATCGTTTGATGCTACTATCACCAGCCTGTCTTTAGAGTACTCTTCTATCCAGTCTCTGTATTGTTGCACACCAGCTTCATCGAGGTTGGTGCAAGGCTCATCAAGTAGTAGTAGGGGAGTGTCGGTAAATATAGCTTGCGCCAACTTTACTCTTTGTTTCATGCCTGATGAGTAGTCTGCTATCGGCTTGTCTTGTGCCGACTGTAAGCCTGTTTTATCAATGATGTCTTGTATACTTAAGCCGCTATGAGGCTTTTTAAATGTAAAGTGAAAGTCTAAAAATTCTCGTAGGTTGAACTCTTCTACTATCTCCTGTGCAGGCGCACAAAAGCTTTGGTGTTTATATATCTGATCTATTGGTACTGTAGTACCGTTAAGTGAGTAATTTATCTTTCCTACAGATGCGGACTGCATGCCTGAAAGTACTCTTAGCAAGGTAGATTTACCGCTACCATTAGCGCCTAGCAGAGCGTACTTGCCCGGGGCGGCAAACTCTGTATTAATATCTTTAAATATCCAGTGCTGCTGAAACTTTTTACTTATGTGCTCAAGAGATATCTTCATTGTGCCTGCTGATATATCCTCTCATGATGCCTCTGCCTGTCTCTCTTACAAATGTGATGATCTCATCTCTTTCGTCAGATACAGGGATCTCTGTTTCTATAATGCTAAGTGCTTTGGATGTGTTGTAACCTCTTACGAAAAGTATACGGTAGATATCCAGTATATGGTTGATCTTATCAATAGAGTAGCCTCTGCGTTTTAATCCTACAGAATTAACCCCTACATATGACAAAGGCTCACGCGCACCTTTTACATACGGCGGTACATCTTTTCTTACAAGAGAACCTCCAGTTACAAAGGCATGAGACCCTATTCTTACAAACTGCTGTACTGCGGTTAAACCTGCTAGTATAACATGATCGCCCACTACGATATGGCCTGCTAGGGTAGTGTTGTTAGAGAATACGCAATGGTCACCTACTATACAGTCATGTGCAATGTGTGAGTAAGCCATGATCAGGCAGTTCTTACCAATAGAAGTAACATTTCTGTCTGCAGTACCACGGTTGATGGTCACGCACTCTCTAATGGTCGTATTATCGCCTATAATGGCCTTTGTTTCCTCTCCTTTGAACTTCAGGTCCTGCGGTATAGCTGAGATAACAGAACTTGGAAATATCCTGCAATTCTTGCCTATACGGGCACCTTCCATAATAGTTACATTAGACCCTATCCAAGTACCCTCACCAATCTCTACATCACCATGTATAGTTGTAAACGGATCTATCTTAACGTTAGGCCCGATCTTCGCATCGGGGTGTATATATGTAAGCGGGTGGATCATTTTTTGTCTTTTGGAACTATTTGGGCTACTAATTCTGCTTCTGTCACAAGTTTATTACCTACATATACTGTGCCACGCATTTCACATATACCTCTTCTTATAGCATTCTGAAGCTCTAATTTAAGTACCAGCGTATCTCCGGGAACTACTCTTTGTTTGAAGCGTACCTTATCTATTTTCAAGAAATAAGTATCATAGTTCTCAGGATCACTGTAGTTATTTAGTGCCAGTATACCGCCTGTTTGCGCCAGAGCCTCTATCTGAAGTACACCAGGCATTACAGGGTTGCCAGGGAAGTGCCCCTGGAAGAACTGCTCGTTGAACGTAACATTTTTAATACCTACTACATGCTTATCGCTCAGCTCGATGATCTTATCAACCAGTAAGAAAGGATACTTATGCGGTAATGATTTTTCAATATGTGTGATGTCATATATCGCCTCCTGATTAGGGTCATAATGGGGTACATCAGACAAGTGTCTGTTCTGCTTGATGTATTGCTTGATCTTCTTAGCAAATGCTACGTTAGATGCATGACCCGGACGGCTGGCAATGATATGTGCACGTATAGAATGACCTACTAGTGCAAGGTCTCCTACAACGTCCAGTAATTTATGCCTTGCAGGCTCATTGGTAAAGTGTAGCTGAATGTTATTCAGTATACCTTCCTGCTTTACTTGTATGTTTTTCTTATTAAATATCTCTGATAATCTGCTTAGCTCGTCATCACTCACCACCTTATCCACTACTACTATCGCATTGCTCAGGTCACCACCTTTTATCAGGTTGTTATCCAGCAAGTACTCCAGCTCGTGCAAAAAGCAGAATGTACGGCAAGGAGCTATCTCATCTTTAAATTCAGATATATGCTTTAATGCTGCGTGCTGCGTTCCAAGTACAGGAGAGTTAAAATCTATTAGAGTAGTTATTTGGTATTCATTAGAAGGTACAGCCAGCATGTCTACATTCTTTACTGGGTCGTAGTAATGAATGTTTGAGTCTATAGCATATACTATCTTCTTAGCTTCTTGTTCTTGTACGCCAATGCTGTCGATCGCTTCTATAATCAGTTTAGAGCTACCATCCAGTATCGGAATTTCAGAGCTATCTATCTCGATCAATACATTGTCAACGTTCATGCCCACAAGTGCCGCCAGCAAGTGTTCTACTGTACTTATCCTTACGCCGTTATACTCAAGAGTAGTACCACGCGATGTATCTACTACATAGTCTACATCTGCCTTTACTATTGGCTTTTCAGGAAGATCAACTCTTTGGAAACGTATGCCATGACCAGGGTTAGCTGGTTTTAAGGTCATCGTTACCTTTTGCCCTGTATGCAAACCAACCCCGTTGAGTACAACGTTGCCTTTTAACGTATGTTGGTTTTGAGCAGAATTAGTTTGCTGCACTTTGTTATTTTTTTTATTCACCTCTGTTATCAATGTATCTACACTCACTTCTTTTCTGTTGTGTTTTGTTCGCTCAATAGTGATGTTAGTTCTGCGATCTTATTTTCCAAAATACTAATGCGTTCTTGCATTTTGGGTAAATTTCTGAAAATTGCCTGACTTTTTAATGAACTTTTGTATTCAAATGCAGGAGAACCTGTAATTGCAGTGTGTGGGGTAGTTATAGATTTTGAAACACCACTCTGTGCGTTGATGCTTGTAAAGTCTGCGATCTGTATATGACCTACTATACCTACCTGACCACCTATGATACAGTTCTTACCTATTTTAGTACTGCCCGATATGCCTGTTTGAGCAGCTATTACCGTGTTTTCGCCTATCTCTACATTATGGGCTATCTGTATCTGGTTGTCCAGCTTTACACCCTTCTTTATTATTGTAGAGCCCATAGTAGCCCTGTCAATAGTCGTATTAGAACCTATCTCTACATTGTCTTCTATTATCACATTACCTATCTGAGGTATCTTCTTATATGCGCCGTCTTTCTGCGGTGCGAAGCCAAAACCATCGCTACCAATAATAGTACCTGAGTGGATGATGTTGTTCACACCTACCTTACACTCTCGGTATATTTTAACGCCTGCATGTATCTTAGACTTATCACCTATACTTACACTATCTCCAATGTAGCTGTTAGGATATATCTTAACGTTGTCACCTATTACTGCATGGTCACCAACGTAACAGAAAGCACCTATATATACGTCCTTGCCTATTTTGGCAGATTCTGATATTTGTGCCGTACTGTCTATGCCACGCTTACCATCGTCAGCTATGATCTCATTGTACTTCTCCAGTAGTAGTGCAAAGCTGCTGTAAGCATCTTTTACGCGTATAATAGTCGGAGCTACTTCTTTTTCAAGCTTAAGGCTATCATTTACTATGATGATCGAAGCATTACTTTTATACAGATAATCCTCATATTTAGGATTTGCTATAAAACTTAGGTTGCCGTTTTTTGCTTCTTCTATTTTAGCCACACTGTTTATAGTGGCGTCTGGGTTGCCTTCTATTTCTCCTTGTATGAGCGCGGCTATTTGTTGTGCGGTAAACTGCATGCTTATTATTAAAAGTGCTTCGAAAAATCGCAATAAATGTTTAAAAATATTGTATTTGTCGAACTTGAAAAAACTATGCTCAGGTTTGAACGAAGCAAATGTAATTCTTATGTACTGGCATTGCAAGTGTAGAGCTTATTACAGGGTCGTTTACTGAAGAAATATCACGTATTTCACCGTTTTTCATAGCTATCTGTATGCGCTCGTCTCCAAAGCTGTATGTTTCTTTAGAGGTCTTGCCTGTGGTCACGTAATAGTCTATTGCCTCTTCTGATAGCTTTAGCTTACTGGTTACTAATGCCCTAAGCTTATCAGCATCTTCGCGAATGTCATCAGAGCTTAAGATAACCTTGTATAATTGCCTGTTTAGTAGCATTTTACACAGGGTAGATATGATGCTGTCTTTATTGTATGCCCACGACTTCACAGCTACCATAATATCAGCATCGTCTAGCTGGCAGAAGTATTCCAGATTGTTTTTATCAGTATGGAAGTCCTCAGTCGTTACATCATTATACAAAAAGTGCTTCAGGGCAGGACTGGCTTCCAGCTGCTCTCCAGCTTTTGCCAGCTCTTTTGCTCTCTTTAATATATTGGTAAGTAATACCTCCGCTCCTAACACGGTTTTATGAATATACACTTGCCAGTACATAAGCCTTCTGGCGATCAGGAATTTCTCAATAGAGTGTACACCTTTTTCCTCTACCATCAGCTGATTGTCTACTACGGTAAGCATCTGTAGTATCCTGTCGTAACCTATCACGCCTTCAGATACGCCGGTGTAAAAGCTATCACGACTTAAATAATCCATTCTGTCTACATCCAGCTGGCTGGATACCAGTTGGTGTAAGAACTGTTTAGGGTAGGACTCATTAAATATATTGATCGCATTGGTCAGAGCTCCCTGAAACTCATCGTTCAGCGATTGCATGATCATTTGCGAGATGGTCTCATGGTGCACATTTTTTACAAGTGCATGCTCCAAGGCATGAGAGAAAGGACCGTGACCAATATCATGTAATAAAATGGCTATCCTGGCAGAAAGAGCTTCATGCTCGGTGATCTCCACATCTTTTATCCTGAGCTCGTGTAGTGCTTTAGACATCAGGTGGCAAGCACCCAGCGAATGGTGAAATCTGGTATGCACAGCACCGGGGTAAACCAGCTGGGCAGGACCCATCTGCTTAATGTATCTTAATCTTTGAAACCACGGATGATCTATCAGCTGCATGACTTCCGGCTCCGGAAATCGCATGAATCCATATACCGGATCATTAATAATCTTACCCTTCTTGATCATCTGCTTACGCCCACTTTTTATTCTTTTGAAACTATTGCCATTCACTATCCGGTATGGTTGCAGGAACTTCATCCTCCTCATCCAGATAACCATTATTGCCGTTGCCTTGTCCGCCGTCTCCTGTAAAGTCTACAGAGGAAGGATCAACCATTACTTCACATTCATTAAAGCCTTCAGGTTCAGTAAATGTAGCACTACTGGTAATACCGGTCTTTTTATCAGCCTGGCATTTTTTCATGAAGTATGCCCAAATAGGTAAAGCTGCAGCAGCACCTTGTCCCAGTCTTGTACTTCCAAAGCGTAGATACCTGTCATCGCAACCTACCCAGGCACCGGCAAGTACTTGTGGTGTATAGCCTATGAACCATGCATCTGCCTGTTCGTTGGTAGTACCTGTCTTACCTGCAATGTCACCTTCTAGTTTGTACATATAGCGCAGCCTTTTTGCTGTACCAAAATCAGCTACCCCTTGCATCATACGCACCATTTTATAAGCAGTATGCGAGTTGATCAATTCTTTCTGCTCAGGCACGAAGGTTTTCAGTACCTCGCCATTCTTGTCTTCTATTTTGGTGATGAATATTGGTTCTACATGCATACCTCCACTAGGGAACATTGTGTATGCTGCCAGCATTTCATATAGAGATATATCTGAAACACCCAATGCTAGTGACGGCACTTTATCTATCTTGGCATCAATACCACACTTCTGCATAAAGTCTGCAAAGGAGTTGATACCTACCTGTCTGATAATATATAGCGCAGCGTTATTTATAGATGATGCCAGTGCTGATTTCATCGTTAATGCGCCATATTTTGAGCCACCAGCATCATAGTTTTGAATAGTCGGGAAACTCTGCGGCATTGTTGATACCATGCCACAAGGCGAAAAACCGTTATCTACAGCAAGACAGTAGAGTAGAGGCTTGATCGTAGAACCTACTTGCCTGCGCGTGTTTTCATTCACGTGATCAAACTGGTAGTAGTTATGGTCGATACCGCCAACCCAGGCTTTTACTTCACCTGTGTAAGGGTCCATAGCCATGAAACCAGCTTGCAACATCATCTTCATGTATTTGATAGAATCGACAGGGGACATCACTGTGTCTAGTTCTCTCTGCTTGTTCCATGCAAACACAGTCATCTCTACAGGCTTCTTCATATTCACCATGATCTCTTCATGGCTCTTACCTTCTTCTTGCTGTAGTTTATAACGTTGTGTAGCCTTTATAGCATAGCCCAGATATTTCTGATAGTCTTTCCATATAGAACCGTCTTTATATCTGTACTGGCTGATGAATAGCTTTTGGTGTTCACTGATGTGTTCTGAAACTGCTTCCTCTGCATATTCCTGCATTTTAGGGTTCAGTGTAGTGTATATTTTCAGACCATCTTTGTAGATGTTGTAGTTAGTGCCATCAGGCTTTTTCAGCGTCTTGCATATTTTCTTTACCTGCTGCTCTACTACTTGTCTGAAATATGGCGCCAAACCATCATGGTAGCTGATCTTATGATAATTCAGCTGTATAGGCTTTCTCTTTAATTCCTGACCTTTCTTAGCAGTAATGTAGTCATACTTCACCATCTGGTCAATAACAGTATTACGCCTGCGAAGAGAGCGTTCAGGGTTTCTACGAGGGTTGTAAAGTGTATTACCTTTTAGCATACCTATCAGCACTGCAGCTTCTTCTATCTCCAGCTCATCGGGCGGCTTGTTAAAGAAAGTAAGCGATGCATTTCTGATGCCATATACGTTATCGCCATACGGTACTGTGTTCAGGTATAGTGCTATGATCTCATGCTTAGTAAGTTTCTTCTCCAGCTTTACAGCCATTACCCACTCCTTCAGTTTAATGATAGGCATGTACAATTTACTCACTCGCTCTCTTGGGAATAAGTTCTTAGCCAACTGCTGTGTGATAGTACTACCACCACCTTGGCTACCTAATAGTAATACTGCACGCATTACAGCCTTACCATCTACACCCGAGTGTTCATAAAATCTGGAATCCTCAGTGGCTATCAGCGCATTGAATACATTGGGAGATATGTCTTCATAGTCGGTAGTTGAGCGATCTTGCACATAGTAGCGACCGATAAGGCTACCATCTGCTGCATAAATATCTGATGCCAAAGCACTGTTGGGGTTCTCCAGCTCTTTCATTGAAGGCATATAGCCCAGCCAGCCCCAGTTTATCATGAGTATCAGTAGGGTAAATACCAGTATGCCAACACCGAACATCACCCATAAGGCCTTGATCAGTTTGCTTTTCAGATTAGATTTTTTTGTTTCGCTCAAAATGGTCTGTTTATGCTCGACAAAGCTAAAAATTAATATAATTAACAGTACTATTCTGCATCATCACTACGATTTTTTAACTCCTCATCACTTGGCTGCACGAAGAAGCTCACTGTCCTTACAGGGTTGATGAAGTTAATCACTCGCTCATTCCATGTTACACCTGCTTTTATCTTATCGATCGTAGGTTTCAGGAATTGAGATAGTACTTGTTGCTCTTTATTGTTAAGTGGTTGATTAGCATACTTCTGCTTCAGGTATACATTCATGAAAGATGTATAGTTTGTACCAAACTCCGGGTCTACAGTCTTCATAGCATATTGCATTGGTGTCTGCATTTCTCTGAATACTCCTAGCTGGTGCAGATAGAAGTTGACTGTTCTATATCCGAAGTATGCTTTTGTCTTATCATCTTTTGCACTGTTATACCTCATTCTGTAATAACTGTATATGAGTGTAGGTAATAACAGGATGAAGAGTATCAATGCTCCGATAATTATCGCGAGTGTTATCAGCACGTTCTTGGCTGATACCGGCTTGTCTTTATCAGTTTGCTCTTTCTTAGGTTCGGGCTTGCTGGTATCCTTTCTTTTCAGGTATAGCTCATCTATAGGTGCAGGAGACGGTAAGCGCTTAGCCAAGTGGTTACCACTTTCTCCTTTTTGCTCACGCATATTCTTAAGTGCCAATGCATAGGATACTGCGGTGCCTTCATCATTTTTCTTGATGCTGACCAGGTCTACGTCTAAGCTATCTATATATACAGCAGCTATTTTCATGTCCATCACTACGGTTGCAGGGGAGTCCATATCATATTCCTTATCGTGGAATACTATGTTCCTCACCTTCATGGTGAGTAGCTTTTTAGTCGTATCTACATCAGATACGATACCCTCTGCTGCCAGCCAAGCTCTGGGTGGTTGCATCGGTGGTGTACCATCGGGTTGCGGACTCTGCTCTGCATCTTCATTACCTACCGTGGTATCAAAATCCAGCCAGCCGTATCCGGGGAAGTATACCTGTACCCATGCATGTGCCTGATCTGCATAATACCAGTACCAGCCTTTATTCTTGTCACTTCTGTCTACGGTAAGGAAGCCTACCGCTATTCTTGAAGGTATACCCAGTGCCCTGAGCATGAACAAAGTAGCACCTGCGTAATAGGCGCAATAGCCTTTCTTATTCTCAAACAGGAAGTACATCAGCTTCGATGCACTAGGTATATCGGGTATGCCTGGATTATCTGTATAAGTAAATATTTGCTTGCCGTTCTCGTCTTTCTTTAAGAAGTAGTCTCTTATGGCCAGTACCTTATCTACCGGTGTTCCTGCACTATCCGTTACCGATTTTGCCAGCTCAGATATTCTGCCAAACTTATTATCCGACGGCATGTAGGTGTAGTAGTCCATGAACTCCTTATCCTCACCTTTATAGTTCTTCACTTTCCTCAGTACTTCAAATCTCTTTTCCTGAAAGTTCCTGAGTTGCTCATCCTCAGAGTTATAAATGAAGTAGGCACTGTTGAGCTCTGATACATAGCTTTTGGTTCTGAATGCAGATTGAAATTCGTTTCTAAAGTCTTTTTCAACAGCTATTGGTTGCACAAAGTAGCCCACATTTGGTGCCACATAGGTAGAAGGAGATAGCTTCTTGCTGTATACCTCTACGTCTACTATTTTTCTCAGCTTCGGTGCCAGACTATTCTCTATTACGCTGGAGTCTGTTTTGGTGAAGAATAGCGGTAGCGCTGATGGGTCTGGCTCAAACAGATCATTATATGGTATGAGTGAATCTCTTTCAAATGTTTCTGTAAGTGTATCAAACAGGGTATAGTAAAAGGCTGTTAAGTATAGCGGGTTAGGTATATCCGTACCTTCAAAATAGTTATCTATATGAGCACAGAATAGTAGCTCGTTGCTTCTGCCCAGATTACTTCTGAGTTTAGAGTATTCCTTTATGTCAAAGCTGCCGTCTTTATTCTTTTTCAGCATGCTGTTGTCGCCATCCTTACCTTGACCGCCATAGTTAGCAACAGTTTCCTTTATCTCTCCACGCATCATGTATACAACACCTCCAAATAGCAGTAATGCTAATAAGCTGAACAGGAAAAGTCTGCGGCTCATGTACCACCAGAACTTCTGAGACTTGTCCTTGTAGCTATATATCTGCTCTGCTGCGTAAATGATGTATATGGCATACATGACTGCAGGTGTGAACTCCTTCAGTAGCTGATATACACTATCCATCTGTGCTTTGGCTATCAGCAAGATGCATGTAGCCAGCATGATAGTAGCTATAAATACAGACCAGTATCTAAGTCTCACAAAGCCATAGCCTATCAGCCATCCGCCCGTGAATAGTATGGCAAAAACCAGAAACTGTACGGATATAAAGAATGCATCAAATTCACCTATGGCTGTTTTATCTAACCCCTGATAAATGAGGTAGAAGGCGCCAATAAGTATAAGGAATGTAGGCAGGAACCTAAACCTGAAAGCATAAAATACTGCTGCTGCACCCATACCCGCACCTACGTACAGGGTTTGTTGCCATGCCTGGTCTCTTAGAATAGAGTAGTACTCATTAGCATTCCATAGTAGGTAATAGCTAATGAATATAGTAGGCAGAATTAAAAATATAAGTTTCGCCAGTAATTCATTAATGGGCGTGGCTCTCTGTATATTCATATACTTGAAGCCTTAAAATTAGCATAATTCTCTGCAGAACCATTGTTAAAACTATGTGTAAACAGGCTATTATAGTTTATCGAGTTTATACTTGTATTTTCCGTCAACTCTATCCACTTCAAATTTTAGTTTGTGTAAGCCGAGGTCTGCATTCTCCCCATAAAAGTTCATGGTTTGTCCTCTACCGCCTTTAGTGTTTATAATAATGATATACTCGGAGTTGTCATTTCCATCGTCATCATCAGAACTGTAGTTCTGATCTTGTAAAACTTCCCAATCTCCGGTATATATAATATTTCTTTCTTCATCTATTAGTGCAGCCTCGTGCTTATCATTCAGCTGCAGCTTCATATTATGATAGTCGGATGTGATGTTCTTGTTATCTAAAAAACCTTCATTAACAGTTACTTTTTCAAATATGTACTCACCAACTACGCGTTTGTTTACATATCTGTTATCAACATTTGTTTTGGTACATGCCGCAAAAAGCAACATGATAAGTAAGCTATGTAAGTAGATAGTCTTTTTCATAATATTCAATTTACTGTATTAAATGCAAGTGTAGATATATGCGTTGCATGTATATAGTTAAAGGTTTGCTAAACCAATAACATAAAGAATCTTTATCCACAAATGCAGATAGGACGGGCGCTGTAGCTATAGATGTTTTATTAATAAAACGTTATCTTCGGCACGTTTTAAAAATATTTTATTTAATGATACAAGAAAAAGAAAATACAGCTAAACTGGAGCATTCCGGCTTAGATCAAAAAACTACAGACATGTTAGAGAAATTTAAAGTTGTTACGGTTATTGGTTCGGGTACTATGGGAAATGGTATTTGTCATGTGTTTGCACAAAGCGGATTCAAAGTGCACATGATGGATATCAAACAAGATGCACTTGACAGAGCTATTGGTACTATCGGTAAGAATATGGACCGTCAGATAGCTAAAGAGCGTCTTACAGAAGAGCAGAAAAAACAAGCTCTTGACAACATTACTACTTTCACTGATATGGCTGAGGCAGTAAAGAATGCTGATTTGGTTATTGAAGCTGCTACAGAGAATATCGAGTTAAAGACTAAGATATTTGAAGATCTGGATAAGCTTGCTCCTGAGCATGCAATTCTTGCTACTAACACATCTTCAATTTCTATAACACTTATCGGTTCTCGTACTAAGCGTCCTGAAAAGGTTATAGGTATGCACTTCATGAACCCTGTACCAGTTATGAAGCTTATCGAGATCATCAACGGTTATGCTACTACTGAAGAAGTAACTAAGGTTATCTATGATCTATCTAAGTTCTTAGGTAAAGTTCCTTGCGTAGTTCAGGATTACCCTGGTTTCGTATCTAACCGTATCCTTATGCCTTTGATCAACGAAGCTATCATCACACTACAGGAAGGTGTTGCCGGTGTTGAGGAGATCGATACTATCATGAAGCTGGGCATGGCTCACCCAATGGGTCCATTACAACTAGCTGACTTCATTGGTCTGGATACTTGCTATTCTATCATGAATGTATTGCATATGGGCTTTGGTAAACAGAAATATGCTCCTGCTACATTGTTGACCAACATGGTGCAGGCTGGTTACCTTGGTGCTAAGAGCGGCGAAGGTTTCTACAAATACACTAAGGGTAGCAAAGATCTTGTCGTGAGCGAACGCTTTGCTAACAAGAAGTGGTAATAATAAAAAGAATATATGCTTAAAGCCACCTGTTAGGGTGGCTTTTTTGTTGTATATTTGCTATGTATGAATGGCTTCTTATATTGGCTATTTGGAGAGTGAAAAGAAAAAAGTTTTCTTAGGAAAAACGCAACAATCCGCAACAAAATGAAAGAGCTGGTAATAGCATCAAATAACAAGGGTAAGATTGAAGAGATAAGATCTATGCTGGACGGTATACAACTATTGTCTTTAAGTGATGTTGGTTTTACTCAGGAGATACCGGAACCATACGATACCTTTAATGAAAATGCTTATACAAAGGCGAGTACTGTGAATAGTTTTTGCGGTAAGAATACCTTCTCTGATGATAGTGGTATTAGTGTACACGCATTAGATGATAAGCCTGGTGTGCATAGTGCTTACTTTGGTGGGTTGCCAAGAAGTGATGAAAAGAATAATATTAAGTTATTGAGTGAGCTGGAAGGCAAGGCTGACAGAACAGCCCATTACAAAGCGGTTATCTGTCTGATATGGGAAGGTGAAACTCATTACTTTGAAGGGAGGTGTTACGGAACGATAGCTGAAGCTGCTGCAGGCGATGGAGGTTTTGGTTATGACCCACTTTTTATACCTGATGGTTATGATAAAACGTTTGGTGAGTTGCCTGCAGAAGTAAAGAACAAGCTGAGTCACCGTGGTGAGGCTGTAAGAAAGCTAATAGAGTTTTTAAAGCAACAATAAGTGTAGTATGAAATTTTCAATAGGGGATAAGATAGTATTGAAGCACACCGACGAAGAAGGTGTGGTGAGTGCATATATCAGTAATGATATGGTAGAGGTGGACGTGAATGGTACAACTTTTCCTGTACACTTGGATGAGATAGACCATCCCTACTTGAAATGGTTTACGGAGAAAAAGAAAGTTGTAAAGAAGAAAGTTGTTCCCGAGCAATTGCCGGTTGAGAAACAGAAGCTGCGTAAGCCTAAACTGGCGAAGGGTATATATCTATCCTTCATCCCCGAGTTTAAGCTAGATGAAATGGAAGACGTCGTAGACTACTTCAAAGTCTACTTGTTGAATGAGTTGCCAAAACGAATACAGTTTAAGTATGAATACTCAGTACTAGGTGAAACAACTTTTGAACATGAAGGCAAGCTACATGAGTTTGGTCATGTCTTTCTACACCAGATACCTTTTGAGGATATGAATGACCAGCCAAGGTTTAACTGGCAGATAGATGACTTGGATGATGCAGATATGACTCCCGCAGGTGGACTATTAAAGATCAAACCACAAAAAGTATTTCAACATATAGATCATATTTTGAAGAATAATGAGCCATCTTTTAACTATCTCTTATTAGATGACTTCAAGCCTTTTCAACAACCTCAAGAAGAAATCATAGTTCCTATACAGAAACCAGCAAAGCAGAAACAAAAAAAGCGTGCTAAACCAACACCCGTTTCCAACTCTAATGAAATAGATCTGCACATTGAGAACTTAACTTCTGATTGGAGTGGCATGTCAAATGCTGATATTATCATCATACAGCTATCTACTCTGCACGATGCATTACGCAATGCAATAAGAAACAGACAAGACCGATTGTACATCATTCATGGTGTAGGTAAAGGTAAGTTGCGTGATGAAGTACATAAGATACTAGCTGAAACTCCCGAGGTGGATGATTACAATAATGACTGGCATGGTAGATATGGTTTTGGAGCAACAGAGGTGAGGTTTGTCTATTAATTGCTATTGTTAAAGAAAGTTTAATAAAGCACTCTGTCCTCAACTTTCGATTACTAAGCGTGTTTTACTATCAAACAAAACATTGAAAGATGAAAACTAAACTGATAGGATTGATGACGCTGGCACTAATGGGTACAACCACTGTATTTGGCCAGGATACTGACACGAAAAATAGTTATTTCTCAATAGGTCCAGTTGCAGGTGTAGGCCATAGCTGGATGAGCGATATGAATGATCAAACATTCAAGCCATCTGCATATTTAGGTGTAGGTATGTTGTATTCTAAAGATGCTCATTGGGGCTTTGGAGGATTAGTAACTGCTTCGCACGAAGGCTTTAGCCAGAAAGTATACAAGTTTGGTAATGAGTATGTAAATAGCATAGATCCAACGTACTTGAGAGCTACTCCACGTGTATATTACTTCTTTGGGGACTATGGTGATAATGTTCGTCCTAAATTATACGTAGGACCTTCTGTGGGAGTTAAAGTAGCTGAAGACAACTACATTAATGAGCCTGCTCCAATGACTGACGGTATATATATGATGCCTGAAGGAGATGTGTTTAACACAGTAGATTTTGGTGCTAATGTAGGTGCGGGTGCTAACATAAAACTATCGAGAGTGGTATGGTTAAACCTTGATGCTGATTACTATCATGGTTTTACTAACGCAACGATCTTCAATAATAAAAATAGGAGTGTAAGAGCAAATGTGGGTGTATTGTTTGGTATCTAATTACCAACAATACTTTGAAAGAAAAAGGAGCTGATATTCAGCTCCTTTTTTGCGTCTAGCCTATCTGACTATGAACTTATCGGAATAGCTTTTCCCTCGCTCGCCTGTAACCTTATATATGTATAAACCTTGAGGGATATTAATTGATATCCGTTGCTTAGGTTGCTTCGTTTGATATACTTTTCTGCCATCAGTATTGTATACAGAAAGAGCATTATAGTCATTCTCAATAGTAAAAGTTACCTGTCCACTATAATTATTGACAATATTAACTGTAGGGCCCTTCTTTTTTGTTTCTAGTACACTAAGTGGCAACTCTACTGTATCTGTTATTACTTCAGTATGGCACCCGTTAGATGCTATGAGGTTTATAACATGCTTGCCTGCACTTAGGCCTGTTGCTAAGAAGTTAGGATTGCTACCAGCGGGGTTGCCGTCAATCATCCACTGAATAGATGTGTAGTGCTCTGAGTTGCTTTTCAAGCGTATACTGGTAATAGAGGTTAGTGTTATTTCCATATCAGCACGTACGTAGTTACCATATTGTTGCCACTGATCTACGCTGTCTGTAGTGGTTTTACCCGCATAGTACCTAAGCTTTTCTGCATCAGCTGGTGTAACTCCTCCGTTGTAGTTACTAGGGTGTGGATCTTTATGAAAAATTGAGGCATAAAAAACACATGCTGCAAGGTATGAGCCTGATAGACTGGGGTGAGACTCGTCAGGATTGTATAACTCAATAGATGATGCACTGTCTCTTGTCATCTTCCATGCTGCCCCTACAGGTGCTACATTCGCCTTATTATCTTGTGTCATTTGTAAATAGCGCTCTCTAAGCTTTTGTTGCATACCTTCGTAGGTACAAACGGGAGGGTAGCTGCCGCAATTAGAAGCATCGCCGTTCTTTCTTCCCCACGTCATATAAAACATAACCTCAGTACATGTATCAACTGACCTTATGGTGTCAGCAAGTGCCATTGCGTAGGGGTATACATTATTTGCTACATAAGTAGGGTTGAACGATGGCTCTTGGCTTTGAGCTTGAATTACTACTATATCCCACTTCTGCTGTTTTATAGCATTTATAGATGCTGCATTTGTAGCATGGCCTTGTAGTGTAAATCCACCTGGAGTAACACTAGAGAATATAAGTGTATCGCCTAATGAGGAGGCTATATTCTCTACAAGAGATGGTAAGTTGTTGAACTGCGTGTAGCTATTACCCAGAAATAATACTCGTCTTGTAGTGGCATTGGTTGTAAAAAATGTAAGTAACGTAACTAGTAGTAAGGCGTATCTCATTATCTATTGATTTTTAATGATTCCAGCATTTCATTGGTAATATCATCAGTATAAATGCCGGCTCCGTTGACTAAGACACCCTTAAGATCGTGTTTGGTTGAGGATATGGCATATAAAATAGCTTCATCAGATGGGTTACTCTCACCTTCGAAGCGATAAAACTTGTCAATTACAAACTCATCATGAAATATCTTGAAGTTTCTCGATCTGCATTCCAGGCAGTCTTTTTGCAGGTTAAAGTCTTCTGTATAACCTTCTTTACGCAGTTGCTCCATTGTTTGTGATAATGTGTCCATATTATTTGATTTAAGTGAGTGATTTAATTATTGTGCTACTATTCTGAACTCTACACGTTTATTCATATCCTGATCTTCCATGGTGAACTCATGTCTTCTAAGAGGCCTCTTTTTCCCAAAACCTATATATGAAAGCCTATCTTCATTAATACCATTTTTTACAAGGTATGCATATATGTATTTAGCTCTATTTACAGACAGTGCTATCTCATGTGTGTCAATATCCAGTGCGTCAACAGCAGGATGTACACAGCATACATGACCTTCAATACGTATCTCCAGATAGGGGTTAGCTCGCATAACAGATAATAGCTGTGCCATCTGCGGGATAGAATTAGAGGTTACAGTGTGTCTACCGGTATTAAAGAATATTTTATCAAGGACTATAGACTGCCCAACAGGTAGATCAGTAATGTGATTAATTACACTGTCATCGAAAGCGATACCTGCTATAACTTCTTTAGATAGCTGAACTGTCTTTTTGCTAGTTGTAGTTGTTTTTGCAAGTCGCTTGCTTGTTTTAGTTGGTGTAGGAGAATGAGTATTAATTGTTACTATATCTACACGTCTATCGGTAGCATAGCCCTCAGGTAACTCTATTGCTCTGGTCACCTCTCCTTTGCCTATGCATAGTGATATGTTTTGTGCGGGTATACCCATGCCTACCAAATAGCGCATCACCTTGCTTGCTCTATTGGTAGATAATGTATCATTATAAGTATTTGTCCCCAGGTGGTCAGCATAACCAACGATTAATAATTTGTCACCTGGCTTTATGTATTCGTAATAAATAGCGGAATCCAGTTTGGCTGTAGCGTAGTTGTCCACATTAGGGTTGCCCAACCTAAAGTATACTTTGAGTGTGTCTGTTGAGGAATAAGCCACATTGTGTATAAAAAGTATAAACAATATGGGAACAATTGTTAAACATTTTTTGTTAGAAAACATGTAGATGACAATTAATGACATTGCATCACAATTTTAAGAACTTATCAACAGATGTTGATTAATTAAGAAAAATTGTAATGTCTATTCATTTAATTTAGATAAAACCTTATATGATGGAAAGTACGAATTTATTTGAAGCTTTTTTATGGATATTGGTAGCGTTGATAGGCTCTGGTATGATCACCGTGTTATTTATAGGCTGGATGAAAGGTGCGCAGTGGCAAAGAGAAATGAAGGCTAAAAGAAAGCACATCCACAATTAATCCTCCATAAGTTTTTTGATGTCTTTATCTCCTTCAAGGTTACGCATTTGCCGTACTATCTGAGGGTATCTCCATCCTACGCGACCGCTCATAGGTTTCACTGTAAACTTCTTGGGGTTCGGTAGGGCAGCAACGATCATTGCAGATTCAGACCTTGATAATTTTGATGCAGGCTTGCCAAAATATTTTTGAGCAGCAGCTTCTACGCCGAAAATTCCCGGTCCCATCTCTATAACATTCAGGTATACTTCAAGTATCCTTTTCTTTCCCCAAGTAAGTTCAATACCTTCTGTATAAACAAACTCCAGACCTTTTCTAACATATTTAGAGTTTCCATGTCCTTGCCATAAGAAAACATTTTTGGCTGTTTGCTGACTTATGGTACTTGCCGCAGTTCCTTTTACTTTACGTTTGTCGCTATGCAAGCTTTTATCTAATGCCTTCCAGTCAAAGCCGTCATGCTTTGCAAATAGTTGATCCTCACTGGCTATGGCTGCCAGTTTAATATTGTCAGGTATTTTACTCCATGATACATAATCTCTATGCAGACAATGACCTTCTACAAGTGCTTGTATCTGTATAACAGTAATTGGTGGAAATATCCATTTACATGCTAGTAAGTACAGCAGGCTTGCTGTAAACAGATATAAAATAGTTTTTGCGATTATAGTCAGTACGGACTTGATAACTTATGATTTGGAGACAATATAATGATAACCACTTGCAGATAATAATTACTATTAATTTTGCAATTTGCATCAAGTATGACTGTTAAACGTAAATCAGCCCTAGGGTTTGTATTTGTGACATTGCTAATAGACTGTATCGGCTTAGGTATCATCATACCTATTATGCCGGGGTTGATACAAGATCTTACAGGAGGGTCTCTCAGTGAGGCTTCTGTATATGGTGGTTGGTTGACATTCTCATACGCTATATTCCAGTTTCTATTTGCTCCCGTAATAGGTGGTTTAAGTGATCGCTTTGGTCGGCGACCTATACTATTATTATCACTATTTGGCCTTGGGATAGATTACATATTTCTGGCTATGGCTCCGAGTATAGCATGGCTATTTGTCGGGCGAGTCATTGCGGGGATATTTGGTGCTAGCTTCACCACAGTAATGGCATATATAGCTGATATAAGTACACCTGATAAGAGATCGCAAAACTTCGGCCTTGTGGGAGTTGCTTTTGGGTTAGGGTTTATCATCGGACCTGTTATAGGTGGTGTCTTCAGTGAGTGGGGGATAAGGGTTCCTTTCATCGTTGCGGCCACACTCTCTTTGGTAAACTGGCTCTATGGATACTTTATACTACCTGAGTCTTTAAAGCCTGAAAATAGGCGTCCTTTTAACTGGAAGCGTGCTAATCCATTAGGAGCATTACTACATCTGCGTAAGCACCCTGCATTGTTTAGTCTTGTTTTCGCCATACTTCTATTATACGTTGCAGGTCATGCTGCACAGTCTACGTGGACGTTCATCACCATGGAAAAATTCTCCTGGGATGAAAAAATGGTAGGCTATTCACTCGGGGCTGTAGGTTTGATGATAGCTATTGTACAAGGGGGATTAATAAGGGTGGTGATACCTAAGGTCGGTCAGAAAAATGCTGTGTATATAGGC
Source organism: uncultured Flavipsychrobacter sp. (assembly GCA_964531655.1). Lineage (GTDB taxonomy): Bacteria > Bacteroidota > Bacteroidia > Chitinophagales > Chitinophagaceae > UBA5543. The sequence continues at coordinate 133,884 of CAZHDM010000002.1, read as the reverse complement.
CTGGTGATGTATATCATAGGTTTTATCCTTTTTGCATTTGCCAGTAAAGAATGGATGATGTTTGTCTTCATTATACCATACTGCCTGGGAGGTATCTCTGGTCCTGCTATACAAGGCATTGTCTCTACCAAGGTTGGGGCTAACGAGCAAGGAGAGTTGCAGGGCATTATGGCTGCTATGATGAGTATTGCATCAATCATAGGTCCTATATTAATGACCAGCTTGTTCAGCTATACCACAAGCTCGGGCAATGGTATTTACTTTCCAGGGTCACCATTCATAATGGGAGCTATATTGACCATTATAAGCATGGGACTATGTATCCGTTCATTATATAAATACAGAACACCAGAGGTGCAGCCACAAGTAACTGTGGGGATGGATCAGGATGTAGCTAACTAGTTGCTATCACCAAAGTAATAGTGCTCTTTATAAATAGCTGCTACTTTATCATATAGCTTTTCCAAAGTATCGTAGCCTGCAAGACCTTCATGTGTCTTTTCTTTGCCACGAACTTTCATGATAGTTTTGGCTGTGTCGTCTGGCTGAAGATGAACCTTATCCAACTTGTTCTCATATTGCCTAACGAATATCTTTATATCGTCTCCCTTGGCAACTTTGCCATTTATGGTAATGAAATCGTTGAAGAAAACGAACATCCCATCTTCCTTAAGCGGTGATAATTTTAGCTCCCCTATACTGCTTTTAAGCATAACTGTTGTAATTGCACAGGAAAAATAGGAAAATAGATTTATTATTTCAACGCACTTACGGATAAGCGATAAAATAATAATCCACTTGTTTGTGATAGTGATGTTTGAACTCTTCTTCAGACAAGCATGGTTTATTATTCAGCCAACGCTCCATTGTAGATACACGTAAATCGCACTCTACCAAAAGCTTGAAGAGCTTTTCAGGGGTAGAACCATAGCAGTCTGATGCTCCAAGACCGTGCTCAAAGATTATAGTTGGTTGTGCAGACTTGATTGTATTCTTTGCACCTTCCAGTACCAGCAACTCTCCACCTTCCACGTCTATTTTGATGAAGTCAGGCTTGTATCCTGAAGGTAGTACATCATCTAAGAGTGCTGTCTTTACTGTTATTTCAGTGTCTTCCTCATTAGGACGGTCATACTTACGCTTTATAAGTCCGCTGTAAGAAGGGTTAGAAACTACATAGTTGAAGGTAGCTGTACCTGTTTCGTTACTAAGGGCGTAGTCCTTAACGTGACAGTTTTTAAGTGGAGCATACTTTGTTACCAATTCATCATACATAACAGGAATAGGCTCAAAGGCATAGTGTGTGCCTTGAGGTGCAGCCTCGATGATAATATCCAGCACTTCACCCTTGTGTGCACCTATATCTATGCAGCAACTGTTTTGCTCACAAACCTCTTTTATGACCTTTGTTGTTTGCTTGTCATAACGCTGGTTCTTCGTAAAGGCAATTGGCAGCTTCTTGATTAACTGTTTGATCGTCTCTTTCATCTACTAGTCAGGGGCAGTAAGAATTGCAGGACAATATTAATGGATATAATTGACTTTATATATCATATAAAAAGCACCTGCATATGAAACAGGTGCTTTTGTGGCTATAAGTAAGCTATATATTATTGAGGAACGTTCACGAAATTACCTTCAGTGATCTGATAAGTAGTACCATTACCATCTTTAGCTGTAATTGTGAACTTGCCTGAAATAGTGTTGTTAGCGTTATCAATACTAGTTACCTCAATGGTGCCTGATTCTCCCACAATGTTCGTGCCTGCAGCAGAAAAGTATTGGAAACCTCCATCACCTGCTGCTGGTGAGTTGCTTACATTGTAAGTACCCGTAGTAGTACCATAAATATCCATTTCGATATTCTTGTAAGTAGTACCACTTCCTTCCTCCCATAGTACACGGTATCTGTCGCCGCTACCTGTACCTGTTATTATTTTCCATTTAGCATTATGGCTTTCTTCTGTACCATCCAGCTTAAAGCAAAGGTTCATGCCATTGCAAGCAGTTTGATTGTTAGATGGAGTAGTAGTATTGTTGTCATCATCTTTGTTGCATGCAAACAAACCTGTAACAATTAATAGAATGCTTAGTAGTTGAGTTATCCTTTTCATATAAAATTAATTTCTATAAAGGTACCGATGATGTTTTCCCTGCTTATACCCAATTCATGGTATATTGTAGTAAGTGCAACAAGGTATTATCTTGACTTTTTATTAAGATTGTTTATGTTTAAAAAGCTTAATAAGCAATACTTTTGCGCTATAAATCTTATAAAATGGTAAAACACGTAGAGCTTGGAAATTTATCTATAGAAGACTACCAGCAGCTATTGGAAGCTATGAAAGCTGCCTATCCCAAATGGCAGGGTAGCTACTGGACACTGCCTACAATTAAAAGTCTTATTAAGAAGTTTCCGGAAGGACAGATCGTCGTAAAAGCCGACGGGAAAGTGGTAGGCTGTGCTTTATCCTTAATAGTGAAGTACGATAAACATGGTGATAATCATACTTATAAGTCAATAACAGGCAATTATACATTTAATACACATGACGCGAATGGTGATGTACTGTATGGTATAGAGATTTTTATACATCCTGACTATAGAGGGCTAAGGCTTGGTAGAAGGTTGTATGATGCCAGAAAAGAGTTGTGTGAGAATCTGAATAAAAGAGCGATAGTATTTGGTGGAAGAATACCACACTATCATACCTATGCGGGAGAGATGACACCGAAGGAATATATCCAAAAGGTGAAGGTAAAAGAGATTTATGATCCCGTGTTAACCTTTCAGCTCTCAAATGACTTTCATGTAAAGAAAGTTATCAAAAACTACATGCCTGAGGATGATCAGAGCATGGAGTATGGTACTTTACTACAGTGGGATAACGTATATCATACACCCGCTGAGACACCACAGTTCAGAAATAAAACATACATCAGGCTGGGGTTGATACAATGGCAGATGAGACCTTACAGGTCTTTAGAGGAGATGTTCAGTCAGGTAGAATATTTCATTGATTCGGTATCTGCTTATAAGAGTGATTTTGCTTTAATGCCAGAGTTATTTAATGGTCCTTTATTAGCTGAGTTCAATGATATGAGTGAAGTGGAGGCGATGCGTGGCTTGGCTCAGTATACTCCTGACATTAAAGCCTTCTTCAAAGAACTAGCTATTAAGTATAATGTAAATATCATTACAGGTAGCTTACCAAGCATGGAAGATGATACGCTGAAGAACATTGGATACATCTGCCATCGCAGCGGTAAAATAGACCAGTACGAGAAAATACACATCACTCCTGATGAAGCAAAAGCATGGGGTATCAGTGGTGGTGATACGCTAAAAGTATACGATACCGATGCAGGCAAGATAGGTGTGTTGATATGTTATGATGTTGAGTTCCCTGAGTTGGGTAGATTGCTCGCAGAAGAAGGAATGCAGATATTATTTGTACCGTTCCTTACAGATACCCAAAATGCATACATGCGCGTACGTTCTTGTGCACGTGCCAGGGCTATTGAAAATGAGTGCTTTGTTGCTATTACAGGAAGTGTAGGTAACTTGCCGAAAGTAGAGAATATGGATATTTCATACTCTCAGTCTGCTGTGTTTACACCTTGCGATTTTGCGTTCCCCTCTAATGGTATAAAAAGTGAGGCAACACCTAATACTGAAATGGTGTTGATCGCTGATGTAGATTTGCAGCTTCTTGATGAGCTACACTCTTATGGTAGCGTTAGGAATTTAAAAGACAGAAGGAAAGATTTTTACGAACTGAAGCTTAATAAAAAGAACTAAATGGAATTTTTAGATCAGGTATTTTTAGGTAACACGGTTAGGGTATGGGCAGAAGCACTAGGTATATTCTTAGGTGCATACATACTGATACGTATATTTAAATATATACTCATAAAATACCTAAAGGACTTATCCGAAAAGACGGCTACAACAATTGATGATTTTTTGATTGAGGTAGTTGAAAAGTCAGTTGTGCCTGCAGCATATTTTGGTGTCGTGTATCTGGCAATGCATCACCTGAAGTTTCCTCCCAGAGTATACAATATTATAGATGTAGCGATCTTATTTATTATGACCTTCTATGGTTTAAGGGTCATAACATCGGCAATAAAGTATGCTGTATATAATTTTCTGGATAAGCAGGAAGATAGCGATGTTAAGAAAAAGCAGGCCAGAGGCATACTTATTATTGTAAATGTTATCATCTGGGCACTTGGTATTGTATTCCTTTTAGATAACCTTGGGCATGATGTAACAGCTATTATCGCAGGTCTGGGTGTTGGTGGTATAGCCATCGCATTGGCAGCACAAACTATCCTTGGCGATCTGTTTAGTTACTTCGTTATTTTCTTTGATCAGCCATTTGAGATAGGGGACTTTGTGTCTGTGGGTACAGACTCAGGTACCGTAGAGTATGTAGGTGTAAAGACAACACGGATACGTACGCTAACGGGAGATGTGCTAGTATGCTCTAATACTGACCTCACAAACTCTCGAATACACAACTTTAAAAAGCTCCAGGAACGTAGAATAGGTTTTGACCTTGGAGTGATCTATCAAACAAAGCATCAGCAACTAAAAGCAATACCCGGTATGATAAGAACAATCATAGAAGGGGTAGAGGGTGTTCGCTTTGATCGTAGCCATTTTTCTGGCTATGGAGATTTTAGCCTGAACTTTAATACTATATACTATGTGTTAGATCAAGACTATGCAGTGTATATGGATAAACAGCAGGAAATATACTTAGCTATATTCAAGAAGTTTGAAGAAGAAGGAATTGTGTTCGCATATCCTACTAAAACAATATTCCTTAGTATGGAAGAGCAGGATAAGTTGAATGTAAATGCAATGATTCCTCAGAACAATAGTGAGGAAGATGACAAATAGATTTCTCGATACATTATAAAGAGGCATGTGATATCACATGCCTCTTTTATTATTGATGAATTGATATTTCTAGGATGGCTTGTTGTTCTCCAAGAATACGATATTGTTCTTTTCTACAGTACTCAACATACTGCTTACATTATCATTTTCAGCAGTATACCAGCCTTGTGTAGCAAAATGTTGTTTTAGCTCAGGCTTATCGAACCTCTTGCCATGACGAGCATATATCTCGTTCAGCATTACCATATGACCCCATTCTGTAAGGTATTTAACATCGTCCTGGGTTAGTTGTCTTGTAGATGCTTCAGGGAAGTAACCCGGTGTTGTACCCCAGTCAGTTTCATCATGGGCCTTACGGTACTGATCTATTTCAGCTTTATCAATTTCGTCATAGTTGAAAAATAGAACTGTTCTGCCCATTTCTTCACTAGATACATTGTCGCTGCCTGACATGCTGCTATTGTCAGATGAAGCATCGCCCATATTATCCATATCTGAACTGCCATCTTCGTTCATGGCTTCAGTGTTCTCCATATCAGTGTCCTTATTTTCTTCAGTTTCATTACACTGAGAAAAGGTAAGCATAACACCTAATAATAGAGTTGAGAGTAAGTATTTCATAATATAAACATTTTGGTTAATGTTTATATAACAGAGCGCTTAAGATATTGTTCGAAGCTTAATCTTTTGGCTTCTTACCTCTGCGTGTTACCGGTTTTATCTTTCCATTTTCTACAGACCAATATCCGTATACTTTTGTGTTGGTGTATTTTTTGATATTGCATTCCGTCTTTTCTGCTATGTACCAACATAACTCATACCCAAAGTCTTTGTTCTCAGTATTTACGTCAGCGTAGGATATCTTATCCATATACTTGAGTATAACAGATGTAATAGCTTTTTTAGTAGGCAGTTTTTTAGGTTTGTACAGTCTTATCAATTCTGTACAGCAATCTTCGACAAGGTTGATGATGATGTCTTGTTCGGGTTCCGGGGTGGTAGTAGCTTCAGGTATCAGGTTTCTGAAAGTGTGGTATTTATCAACCCACCTTATTCTACGTAGCTCCTCAACTATACGCTCTTTCTTGCTCTTTCTTGTGTATTTCTTAATGTCGCTATCTTGCAGCATATCTATTCTTCAGTAAACCGAGGCAGAATAATATAAGAATAAGTATCTCTTTGACCTGAAAAAACAGTCGTTTTGCAATAGGGAACCTATCCGGGAAAGGCGCTGCTACTACTGTAGCATTATAGATATGCTTTGAGAAAAAGCGTTGTGCTCTCATTTTATGAAACCCTGATGTAACAACGATTGCCTTGTTAAAACCATTGTCGTACATGATCTTTCTTACGCGTCTTGCATTATCATAAGTATTTCTCGCCTGTGGCTCCATGAATATATCTTCCGGAGAAATACCATTTTTGATGCAATACACATTCATTACTTCTGCCTCTACAAATTGGTTGTAGACAGCTGCTCCTGTAACAATTATCTTGCCTGCCTGACCTGACTTGTATATCTCTATGGCCTTATCCAGTCTTGATCTCAGGATAGGGCTAGGGTCCCCGTCATCATTAGCAGGATACCCAAGAACTATTATGACAGCATTGGTATTAACCATCAAAACAAAATTAAAGCTTTTAAATTTTAGGATACACTATTCTTGCATTCTGATTAAAACTATGTGTAGATGCATGGGATAAAATATTTCGGTAATCCCTTTTTTGGTCTCATATTTGCAGTTCATAAAAAGATATAAATTTCATATCAATTACTTTATAATTATACTTTAGTAGTATTCTTAAAGCTTGATACAGACTTTTTTTAGTTTTTTATTGGACGTTAATGATCAGAGACTTAATACTTGAGATAGCACCTATACTTATTATAGCTGTAATTTTGATATTCTCATTCATAAAAATTTCTATAATATCAGTATCGCTCAATAAGAACTACTTTGAACTATTCTTCACATCTTTCTTATTCTTTAACAAGGTTACTATCAAGAATACTTTCCATGAGCGCTTGAAGCGATTCTATAAAAGAAGTAACCAACTGAATAAAATATTTTATTCAATTCTAGCTGTCATCATTGCTATCTATCTGATGATGAAAGCTATCTAGACTTTTTATCAACATTTCTGCTTTGAACCCTCTTTAACTAAGTTGAAGAACAAGTTTTTTATTACATTTGCACAATTTGTTTTTTTTAAGCTATGTCTGATAATAACGAAAATAATTACGCGTATTTGTTGCTGGAAGACGGCACATTCTTGAAAGGAAAAGCTTTTGGTGCAAAAGGCACTACAGGTGGTGAGATTTGTTTCAATACAGGTATGACTGGGTATCAGGAGGTGTTTACAGATCCTTCATATACTGGTCAGGTATTGATAATGAACAGTATATACATAGGTAACTATGGTGTGAAGAATGAGGATACTGAAAGTGATAGTGTCAAGATCAAGGGCCTTATTTGTAAGAATATATCAGATAAGTACAGCCGTATGATAGCTGACGATAGCCTTGAAAATTATCTTATAGAGAACAATATAGTAGCTATTTATGATGTTGATACCAGAGCGTTGGTACAGCACATTAGGAATAAAGGTGCAATGAACTGCATCATCAGTACTGAGATAGTGAACAGTAAAGACCTGAAAGCAGAGTTGGAAAAAGTGCCTTCTATGGATGGTCTGGAGCTATCATCAACAATATCTACTAAAGAAGCATATAACTTTGGTAACCCTGACGCCAAGCTAAGAATAGCTGTATTGGACCTAGGGGTGAAGAGAAACATACTACAATGCATGTCTGACAGGGGAGCTTATCTGAAAGTTTTCCCTGCTAAGACATCTTATGAAGAGATCAAAAAGTTTGAACCACATGGTGTATTCATATCAAATGGTCCTGGCGATCCTGGTGTGATGGACTATGCTGTAGCTACTGTTAAAGAGGCTATGGGAGATGATAAACCATTATTTGGTATATGTCTCGGCCACCAGATATTAGCCAGAGCAAACGATATCACTACATTTAAAATGCACCATGGTCACAGAGGATTGAACCATCCTGTTAAGAATCTACTTACGGGTACTTCTGAGATCACAACACAAAACCATGGTTTCGGGGTGGATCCTGAGAGTGCAAAAGGCTCTGATAAGATAGAGATCACTCATCTTAATCTGAACGATAATTCAATTGAGGGTATCAGAGTGAAAGCAAAACCAGCATTCTCAGTGCAATATCACCCAGAAAGCACACCTGGTCCTCACGATTCTCGCTACTTGTTCGACGACTTTATCAAGCTGATAGAGGACAACAATAAGTAGTAAGAATAAAATATCAATAACACATCTACATGAAGCAAGAGAAGATACTCATATTAGGAGCTTGTGGTCAAATAGGTGTAGAGCTAACATTGGCTCTACGTAAGCTACACGGCGATAGTAATGTATTAGCAACAGATATTAGAGAAGAGCACCCTCTATTAAAAGGTAGTGGTCCGTACCAGCAGCTAGATGCTATGGATGCTAATGCTATACTGGAAACCATTAAAAAGAATGGTATTACTCAAGTATATCTTTTAGCAGCATTATTATCTGCTACAGGTGAAAAAGCTCCTAATAAAGCATGGAATATCAACATGCAGAGCCTCTTGCAGCTGCTAGATATAAGTGTTCAGGAAAAGCTTAATAAAATATACTGGCCTAGTTCTATAGCTGTGTTTGGTGGTACTACACCAAAGCAGGATACTGCACAAAAAACCATTGTTGAGCCTGAGACTGTCTATGGCATTAGTAAATATGCAGGTGAACTATGGTGTCAGTATTATAATAAAAGGTGGGGTGTAGATGTAAGAAGTCTGCGTTACCCGGGACTCATCAGCTGGAAGTCTGAGCCAGGTGGTGGCACTACAGATTACGCTGTAGACATTTATTACGAAGCGTTAAAGTCTAAGAAGTATACATCGTTCTTGTCTGAAGGTACATATCTGCCTATGATGTATATGGATGATGCTATCCGCGGTACTATAGAGTTGATGGAAGCTCCTGAAGAGCAGATCAAGAGCAGAATGGCTTACAACTTCTCTGCAATGAGTTTTTCTCCTAAAGAGTTGACAGCAGAGATACAAAAGCATATTCCTGAGTTTACAATTGACTATGCGCCTGACTATCGTCAGGATATTGCGAATGGCTGGCCACAAAGTATTGACGATTCTGTCGCTCGTGCTGACTGGGGCTGGAAGCATGAGTTTGATGTAGAGAAAATGAGTGTGGCTATGCTTACCAATCTGAAAGAAAAACTAGGCCTGTAAGTCCTTGTTAATCATCGGTTAATCGTTAGCAAACCTTTGTTTGTAATTTCAATTCGAAGCATTTTTACAATGTAATCGTAAGAGGATGAAATCAAGCAGACAAAAAAAACTAGATAAACATCATAACATAAGTAAGAGACAAAAAAAGCATAGACTTATAGCTATTGCTGTATCTACCTTACTTTTTGCTATACCGTTATATTTCAAATATTTACACAAGTAGTATCTTTTATTTACTTCCCTATATTTGTTTTACCTCATCTCAACTAATATGGTAAAACAAAAACTAGTAGTACTATCTGGTGCTGGCATTAGTGCAGAAAGTGGCTTGCGTACTTTCAGGGATAGTGATGGTCTTTGGGAGGGACATAACGTACAGGATGTAGCTACTCCAGAAGCATGGCAAAGAGACCCTAAGCTGGTTCTCGACTTCTACAATATGCGTCGCAGAAATGTAAAGGACGCAACTCCTAATCAGGCACATAGGGTTTTAGCAGAGCTGGAAGAGCATTACGATGTACAGATAGTTACTCAGAATATAGATGATCTTCATGAGCGTGCAGGCTCTACTAATGTAATGCACCTACATGGCGAGATATTTAAAATGCGTAGTGTGCATGATGAGTTTATTACCTATCCGATAGAAGGAGATATACAACTGGGTGACATAGCACATGATGGGGGACAGCTAAGGCCGCACATTGTATGGTTTGGTGAGCCAGTGTATATGATAGAGCAGGCAATACCTTTAATGGCAGAGGCTGATATACTATTGATAGTAGGAACTTCTTTGGTCGTTTATCCTGCTGCTGGACTTGTTGACTATGTAAGAGATAATGTGAAGAAGTATGTCTTAGACAGGCAAATACCTACAGTAAGCCGATATAGCAATGTTATTGCCATAGAAAAAAATGCCACTGAAGGTGCTGAAGAGCTTAAGCAACTTTTACTTGGTCAGTGATCATGTCATCTTTCCCTAGTTCTTTTGCCAGTAAGTACATTGTTACAGGTAGTAGCTGATGCATCAACCTGCTTTGCGATGTGAAGAGATGCCACTCCAGGTCTTGATAAGTGAAAACGTATATCAACATGTAAGTCATACATATGGTCAATACCATGAGTATTTGTATTGAAGGAAGTCGACGTTTTATAATTAATAGTAACAGATATATCAATAACCCATACTTTACTTCTCTGTAGCCACTATTTAGATTTTCTATGAATGAGTTGTATATGATCTTGTATCTATTGAGATCAAATATGTAGTTGTATGTATCTGTACTTTGAGCAGCTATCATATCGTTTTGCGGTGCATAAGCCAACTTATATAATAACAATACACCTAATGGAATAGCCATACCACTAAAGAATAATCTATACCTTTTTGAGGTGAATAATGTTTTAGTGTTGAAGAGGATGAAGAGTGCTGCTAGTATCGCCCCTTCATTTTTAGTCCATAAGCATAACCCTAAAAATGCTCCGGCATATATTAAAGACTTAGTAGCTCTTTGACGGTTGTTAAAGCATATGACAGAACATAGGAAAAAGAATGCAAGAAGAGTATCAGCATATTGAGCCAAGCCTTGGCTGATATATGTATCGTTGGTAACTAATAGTATCAGTGCCAATGAAGAAAATATGACGCTATTCCTGAATGTTTCTGTGAATATTAGAACAGGTATCAAAAGGGTTATGAGGTAATGAAATGCATAATTACTTATCCAGTAGCCTGTATTACCAACAATATTCTTTAGGAAGGCAAGTATAGAGGGTAGAACCATAGGGTAGTCAGGGTGTGCGCCATCGGTGGTAGATAATATCATCTTCCAGTTTTGAGGATCGCTGAGGTATTTGCCATGATAGTTCCATATGTACCATGCATCCCAGTATCCATATTCTGATGAGAGGTAATAGGCTTTATTAGTAAGTATAATGACTCCTATGAGTAATATAGCTGTATTTAGGGTAGATACTTTATTAATAGATCTGTTCTTGTATATCCATCTTGATATTAATACACAGCCAATGACAATCAATAAAGCAGTTATCCCAAAAGGTAGGTTAATGAGCATACCTAGAAAGTACACTATACTGATAGTGCCCAGACATAAGCTAATATTGATGATATGTCTTGTGTTAGTGTCCACCGGGTACTGATAGTATATATTGGTAAATGCTGTCCTTCTGATCGTATATGATAGTTCTGCCTTCAAGAAAGTCCTGAAGCATATCAATATTGCCAGTGATTGTTTGTATTGTAAGTACAGTGTCGGGCTGGTTAATCTCATTATGATATTCCAGCCTATGAGGTGCTAATACATAGCGTGATCTGGCAAAGATGGCCTGATCGAATGTAAATGACCTATAACCTACTGTAGTGGGTAGAGGAGTTGAAGTGCTGAGCTTATGAAGGCCTATTTGTAGCAGGTCTTGCTCGCTTTGCTCGTCATTGTATTTATTATAAAAAAGTAGCGTAGATACAATTACACTTAAAGCTGTCAACCATATTACGACAGTACCTTTCATTAACAGGAAAGATAGTGATTTTACAACGAGTAGTTGATGCTTATTTATTTCAGGTTAAATAAGCTGTCTACGAACTCGGCCTTGTTGAATATTTGGAGGTCTTCCATTTTTTCACCAACACCTATATACTTTACAGGTATTTTGAACTGGTGAGCGATAGCTAATACAACGCCACCTTTAGCTGTACCATCCAGCTTAGTAACTGCAATAGCAGTAACATCTGTAGCCGCTGTAAATTGTTTTGCTTGTTCTATAGCATTCTGACCAGTACTACCATCTAATACCAATAGTACTTCATGTGGTGCATCAGGAATTTTCTTACCAATAACCCTTCTGATTTTACTGAGCTCCTCCATAAGGCCAGCCTTGTTATGTAGCCTTCCTGCAGTATCTATTATAGCTACGTCTACATCTTTAGCAATAGCACTTTGTACTGTATCAAAAGCTACAGAGCTAGGGTCGCTACCCATATCTTTCTTTACAATTGGTACGCCTGTTCTATCACTCCATATAGTTAGCTGGTCTACGGCAGCAGCTCTGAACGTATCTGCAGCGCCCAGCATTACAGATTTACCGTTCTTCTTGAAGTTATAAGCCAGCTTGCCAATCGTAGTAGTTTTACCTACACCGTTTACGCCTACTACAAGAACTATATAAGGTTTTTTATCTGCCGGTAAATTGAATGTTTCAAACTCATTGCTGGGAGCATCGGTAAGTATACCCATCATCTCCTCTTGCAATATTTCGTTTAGCTGACCTGTACCTATATACTTGTCTTTCTTGGCACGCTCTTCTATACGGTTTATTATAGCAACGGTAGTATCTATTCCAACATCTGCACTTACGAGAGCTTCTTCAAGATCATCCAGTACTTCCTCATCTATCTTATCTTTTCCGGCAACTGCTTTCGTAATCTTTGAGAGGAAGTTACTTTTCGTCTTTTTCAGTCCTTCGTCAAGGGCCTCTTTTTGTACTTCCTGTTCTTTTGTACGTTTGAATAGTTTATCAAAAATGCCCATGCGTAATGGTTTTATACAATTCTATCGGGTAAATGATGTGCAAAAATAGGGTATTGTATAGGATATTTACTAAAATAAAATAGGTTGAGTAACACTCAACCTATTTTACGCTCATGTGGTTTTATTTATTCAGTTTAGTCTGAAGGTTCTTATCCAATGCAGCTAAGAACTCTTCGGTATATACATAATCTTCGCCAGCTTTGACCTTATTACCATGTATACACACAGCAAGGTCTTTGGTCATAATACCGCTCTCTACAGTTTCAATACATACATTCTCAAGGGCAGTACAGAAGTCGATCAACTCTTGGTTGTCATCTAACTTACCTCTGAATGCAAGACCTCTGGTCCATGCAAAGATAGAAGCTATCGGATTAGTAGATGTTGGGTTACCTTTCTGGTGCTCGCGATAGTGACGAGTAACTGTACCATGCGCAGCTTCTGCCTCCAGCGTTTTACCGTCAGGTGTTACCAGGGTAGAGGTCATTAATCCTAATGAACCGAACCCTTGAGCTACTGTATCACTTTGTACATCCCCATCATAGTTCTTACATGCCCATACAAAGTTACCATTCCATTTAAGTGCACTGGCAACCATGTCATCAATTAGCCTATGTTCGTAAGTAAGACCATTTTTATCGAATTCAGCTTTAAACTCATTTTGATATACTTCTTCGAATATGTCTTTAAAACGACCATCATATTTCTTTAATATGGTGTTCTTTGTAGACATATATAGTGGCCAACCTTTTTGTAATGATTGATTGAAACAAGAACGTGCAAACCCTCTGATAGACTCGTCTGTATTATACATAGCAAGCGCTACACCATCTCCTTTAAAGTCGTAAACTTCGTACTCTACAGTTTCTCCATCTTCGCCTTCAAACTTAATGGTCAGCTTTCCTTTGCCTTTTATTATCATATCAGTAGCACGATACTGATCGCCAAAGGCATGTCTGCCTATGCAGATAGGTGCTGTCCAGTTTGGTACAAGACGAGGTATGTTGTTAATTACAATTGGCTCACGGAAAACAGTACCATCCAGAATATTTCTGATTGTTCCGTTAGGGCTACGCCACATTTGTTTTAGTCCAAATTCTTCTACGCGGTTCTCATCGGGGGTTATAGTAGCACATTTGATACCAACGCCATATTGCTTTATTGCATTAGCTGCATCTACGGTTACCTGGTCGTCAGTAGCATCTCTATGCTCTACACCAAGGTCGTAGTATTTGATCTCTACATCTATATATGGAAGTATTAGTTTATCTTTTATAAACTTCCATATAATACGTGTCATTTCATCTCCATCTAACTCTACAACGGGGTTAGCTACTTTAATTTTACTCATACTATAACTTTTACGGTGCTAAATTACTAAAAGCTCAGACTATTAGGAATAGGTAATAAAAAAGGGTGCTGAAATTCAGCACCCTTTAACGGTATAATTACAAGATAATTACCTGTTTAACATGAACCTAAGGTTCGTAACCTGATCGTCAACAATAATGTTAACAGTGTACAGCCCATTTGCAAGGTTGTCACCTAAGCTTACCGGCATATCAAGTGTTCTGCCACTTGCAGGATATACTTGGTTGTATACTGTTTGTCCTAATGCGTTAGTGATCTTTAAGGTCACAGTCTCATTAGTTACAGTATTGCTCAGTTGTCCTTTGATGGTGAACTGACCATTGTTCGGGTTAGGGTATAGCCCTATTTCCTCAAATGATCCTGCGACACTCTTAACACTAGTAGTTACTTTTCTACTCGTTGCTACAGAGCCTACTACACAAGACAAGCTAGATGTCATTTCAACATATATTCTACTGTAAGGACCATAGTCGCTAGTTGTAAAAGAAACGCCTGTTTCACCAGGTATAGCTATACCATTTACATACCATTGATATGCAGGGCTATTACCTCCATTAGTTGGAATAGCTGTGAATGTGTAAGAGCTACCCCCGTTATACGATACAGCCACATCTACACCAGGTGTAACAGGATTGTTAACTCTATAAGTGAGTGGGTTACTGACTTCAGGGAATACGCAAAGAGCACTACTGATAAATCTACACTGTACCTCGTCTTGATCTTGTAACGTACTGATAGATAATGTAGCATTCGTTTCGCCTTGTATATCCTGACCGTTTAGCATCCACTGATATTTAGGAGTAGCGCCGCCGTTAGTGTAATATGAAAGTATAGTTACAGGCTGTTTTGCACATATAACAGTATCTGATGCAGGCTGAATAACAATGCTAGACTTAGTCGTTTTATTGATAGTCATTGTGATGTTATTACTAGATACGATCTGTGGTGTTGGACACCTGTAGCTACTTGTAAGAACACATTTTACTACATCTCCTGTTTTAAGTGTAGAGATAACAAAACTGTCTATGTTAGTACCCATGGCTTGCCCATTTACCTGCCAATTATAATCAGGAGTAGCACCTCCGTTCGTGATGTTAGCTTTAAACGTTATTGGCACACCAGAACACTCAACATTGCCTGAACTAGATGTAATGTTTATTGTAGGTACTTTATTGTCGGTAACTTTTGCAATTATTGCATTACTAACATCAGTATTTTTAGTTCTACATGCTTGGTTAGATGTGAAGTTGCAACGTACAATATCATTATGAGCTAATGATGAAGTAGTATAAGAAGAACCTGTAGCTACAGGTACACCATTAATTGTCCAGTCATACTTATTTAAAGTACCACCGTTAGTGCCACTAGCATTAAATGTTACGCTGGTACCCTCACATATATCTACGTTTGTAGATACTATGCTTACTGATGGTGTTACAATCGGATTTACGTTTAATGTTGCAGCACTACTCACAGCATTAGGTGAGCATACACCGCTTACCACACATCTATATTGATAACCAGACATTGCAGGTGATACACTTGCAATGGTCAACTTATTAGTGTTTACATTGCTATACTGTGTATTGTTACTTAAGTTACTCCAGCCTGAACCTCTATTCTCTTGCCATTGATAATTGATACCTGTACCTATAGCGCTAATGCTGAATTCTGCCTGGCTATTGTCACATAGGTCTCCACTTAACGGTTGAGTCAGTATTTGAGGTTTTGAGTTTACTGTGAAGGTTGCTACAGAGCTATTTTGTGTTCCGCAAGTACCACTAACCTCACAATAGTATTCATAAGAGTAGCTACCACCGGTAACATTGATGTTAGATACTGATAATGATGAAGTAGTTGCACCTGAGAATATACTACTGTTAGTAACCGCTACCCATGTAGAAGTACCTACAGTTCTATTGTACCATTTGTAAGTTAGGTTGGTGCCTATAGCTGATACGTTAAATGTACCGCTACCAGGGCTGCATGTAGTAATGCTTGAAGGTTGAGATACTATAGATGTGTTAGTGCCTACACTTAATGTAGCATCGCCAGATGTTTGTGATGGAGTACACACACCAGAAACAACACAACGATATTTATAACCATTCATTGATGGTAGAATGTTTGCTATGTTAAGTGTTGCAGATGTTGTATTGCTATAGTTTGTTCCATTGGTAGCATTAGTCCAAGAAGAACCTGTATTTACTTGCCACTGATAAGTCAATCCAGAACCTGTAGCCATTACAGACATTGTCGTACTCCCTCCGGCACAAACAAGAGACCCTGTAGGGTTTTGTGTTATTTGTGGAGCTACGTTAACAGTAAGGGTTACTGCATTAGATGTAGCAGAAGGAGTACAACCTGTGTTGATCAAACAACGGAATTGTCTGCCATTGTAATACTGATTAGCACCGGTAATAGTTATCGTATTTGTTTTTACGCCAGAATATATAGCAGTATTGTCAAGTGTAACCCAACCATTACCTGTGTTATGTTGCCAACGATATTCAATAGAGCCACTACTTGAAGCCATTACCGTGAATGATGTATTACCACCATTACATATTGTTTTATTAGTAGGCTGCGTAGTAATTGTAGGTGCTGTGATCACAGATAGTGTAGCAGCATTTGATGTGTTATTAGTACCACATGCATTAGTTGTAACACAACGGAACATGTCACCATTTTGAGATAGAGTAGGAGTCAGGAAGTTAATGGTATTTGTAGTAACACCTGAGTACTGAGCACCATTAGTTGCATTTACCCAACCACTACCTGTATTTACCTGCCACTGATATGTAAGGTTAAAGCCTGTAGCAGACATATCCATACTACCCGGTGTTCCTGTACATACTAGCGTATTAGCAGGGTGAACGTTAATAGTGTTCTCGTTTGTAACTGTCAACGTAGCTTCATTTGTATTTACACTTGGAGTACATGTACCTGAAACTGTACAACGATACTTATAATTGTTCATTGTAAGTGGTGCACCTGTAATGTTTAGTGTAGTGGTAGTAGCATTAGAATACACACCTGTATTAGTGACATTTACCCAGCCACCACTGCCGGTATTTACCTGCCATTGGTAAGTAACGTTTGTACCTGTACCTGCACAGCTGAATGAGGTGTTAGTAGTAGGACAAATGATCTTGTTAGTAGGATGAGTAGTAACAGCAGGTAGAGAGTTAACTGTTAGCGATACGATGTTTGAAGTAACCGCAGGAGTACAAGTACCTGAAACTGTACAACGATACATATTACCACTCATAGCTACTGTAGCACCTGATATATTAAGTGTAGCTGTAGTAGCATTAGAATAAACACCTCCATTCGCTACATTACCCCAACCGGATCCTGTATTTACTTCCCACTGGTAAGTAAGGTTTGTTCCGCTAGCACCGACAGAGAAGTTAGTATTACTACCGTCACATATAACACTGTTAGACGGCTGACCTGTAATTGCAGGTAGTTCATTAACTGTTAGTGTAGCTGTATTAGAAATTTCCTGATTGCCACAGCTACTTGTAATTACGCAACGATACTGGTTGCCATTCATAGAGCTGTTAACGCTATTCACTGTAAGTGTGGTAGCAGTACTGCCGGCATTGGTCCAACCACTACCTGTATTTACTTCCCACTGACGGCTAACTGTAAAACCACCTGTTGTAGAAGCAGCAACAGTAAATGTGGCATTATCACCAGAACATTCTGTTTGATTAGTAGGTTGTGTTGTTATACTTACAGTAGGGCATACAAGAGTAATATTATAATCTTCACACTCACCATATGTGTAGCCTGTACATGCAGAAGTACTAGTTTGAGTAGTACTATATCTATTCTTTACACGCATTTTGGTAGTACCTGCTGTAGCTGTAGTTGGTATAGCCCAGCTTGTAGATAGTGTTTGCGGAGTACCGCTACCACTAGTAGTACCAAGGCTAACAAATTCAGAGGACTCGAAAGTTCCATTTTGGTTAAAATCTATCCATGCAGCCAAATGATCATCCCATTCGTTTTCACTAGTTACACCAAGTGTATATGATGAACCTATAGTAAGGGTAGGAGCTGTAACGCTACCGCCATAGTCAATATAAGAAATAGTTGTACTTGTGCCCGAACATGTAGAAGAGTTGTTCAGTGTGCCAAAGCTTACGTTCGTGATCATATCATCATCAAGACAACCTTCAAATGAACCACCTCCGCCAATTTGTGGGATACAGTAACAAGCGAAGAAGCTTGTGTTTAGTAATAATGGAGTAGACGTATCGCTTGCGCTACTGTTGCTACATGTTACAATACATCTATAGTAGGTACTAGATGTTGGCGATGCAGTATAGGTACTAGCTGTACCGCCTGAGCTAACATTGCTATAAGTTGTGCCGTTTGCTGATGATTGCCATTGGTAGGATATGCCTGTTGATGTAAAAGTATTTTGTAATGATAGTGTAGTGCTACCAGTAGAACAAATAGGGTTTTGTGCAGCTACAGTATTACCAGCACTTGGTGTGCCTGAGCATGGGTTAACTGCGTATACTGATATGTTATCAAGTATCCAATAATAACTCCAGCTTCCAGTCCACCTAAAACGAACCTTAACACCAGTTCTGTTAGCTGCTGCTGTTGAAATGTTGATCGTTTGGGAGTTAGGATCTGATGTAGATGAGTTAACTGAATATACACTTACCCAAGTCGTACCATTGTATACCTCGACATATACAGTATTGTTAAAGTAGTCTCTGAAGTATTGATCAAACTTCAGAAAAATAGTTGTATTTCCTGTAGTATTAAATGCAGGCGACTCTAAAGCTACATTTTCAGATCCTCCACCAGAAGAGTAGTTGTCACTATCAAATATTGCAGCAGGGTTTGATATGGGTGAGTTCAATGTTCTGCTACCAGGGTTGTTAAATCGCCAGGTGTCATACGACTGCCCGGTTATGATATTCTGAGTCCAGCCGCTAGGTGGGGTACTGCCAGTAGTTCCTGAGAAATCTTCATTCAGGAAAACCTGTGCATTACTAGTGTTACCAATAATGAGTAGCACTACTAATAAGTAATAATTCAGATACTTCATACACACAAATTGAGGGGGTGTTATTAGTTTTATTTTTATTAATTCACTGTTATTGCAAAATATACAAATAAGCTAAGATTAACAATATCTTAGCACTGTTGACCCAACTTTTTTCATGGCATTTTAAAATTATAAGTTTTAAAATGAATGTTGGTATTTTTTAATGTTTGGAAAAGGTTTGTGAGAAAAGGTGTTATGGCTTTGCTTGGTAAAGAAAATTAAGAGTTTATTGGATAGTTGATAAAAAAGGCACCATATAGGTGCCTTTTTTATAAGTTAAAAATATAATTAGAGCTTGCTGAATTTGCTTGATTTCAGAACCTCGCCGTCTTTATTCAATATTTGAATATTGTATAAGCCAGGCACTGTGTTAGTAATATCTACTCTTGTAGCATTGCTTACATCTACATTTCCAGTGCGTATTGTACGTCCGGTTTTATCAAGTATCAAATATGTAGGCTCTGCACTAGCAGCAATGCCCGAAACTTCGATACTGATGTTATCACCGCTAGCCGGGTTAGGGTATACTGATATACCATTCTCTTTAGCTATAGTACCTACAGATGCAGGCTCGTTAACTAATAGCAGAGCGATATCACTGGTATCTTCTTTAGCAGCACAGCTACCTGTACCTGATATCAGGCAACGGAATTGGAATTCATTCTGACCTCTTGATACAAATGGTACTGTTATCTCATCAGATTTTACACCTGAATACGTACCATTGTTTACATTAGCAAAAGTGTCTTTATAACCTACCTGCCATTTGTATCTAACATTAGCGCCAGCAGCAACCACGTTGAACTTAACTGTTTTACCCTGGTCTGTTACTACATCAGATGGGCTGGTAACAACTTTTGGAAGTGCCTGAACGATCATATTCATATCTTCTGTAGTATCACTACCGCATATACCGTTTACGATACAACGAATCTTAGCACCATTAAGCGTATCAGGAACATTTTCAATATTCAAAGTATCCCCGTTGATAACGAATGGCGTAGATGATATGTCTACATAAGTATTAGTAGTGTTGTCAAATATTTGCCATTGGTGTCCAAGTATAGAACCTTCCGCTTTAACACGAAGCATTGTGTTTACACTTACACATGATGTGTCATTTGTAGTCTGTTCTTCGATATGTGTGTTTTTGTGTACTGTTAGTATCACTTCATCAGATGTATCTTTTGATGCGCCACCACAGCCCATAGCAATACAACGGAATGTAGCACCATTGAGCGTTGCAGGTGTATTATGAAGTTGAAGCGTATCTGAGTTTACATTGCTGTATGTAGAGTTGCTGGTTACATCATTCCATCCTGTACCAACATTTACCTGCCATTTGTGACTGTCAGCACCAGATGTTTGAGCACCAACAGAACCAGAACCATTTTCACAAGCTACAGCACCCTGTGGCTGTGCAGCAAATGATGGTGGGTTACATATAGTGATCTTGTAGTCTTCTGTCTCACCATAACCATAACCAATGCTAGGTGTACATGCTTCTCCCGGAGAGATTGTGTT
The DNA here is from genome assembly GCA_964531655.1 of uncultured Flavipsychrobacter sp. GTDB lineage: Bacteria > Bacteroidota > Bacteroidia > Chitinophagales > Chitinophagaceae > UBA5543. Next base: position 113,139 of record CAZHDM010000002.1, on the reverse strand, counting down.
GATCCATGCGCATCTAACTCTCATATAAGTAACGCCTGGTGTTGCAGTAGCAGGAATTGTAAAAGTGCCGGTGAAGTTTCTTGTATAAGTTGTTGAAGCCCACACTTGCTCACTATTTTCATAAGAGCCATTTTGGTTGAGGTCGATCCAAATAGCAACACCTTCATCATATACACCACCACCAACAGTAATATCGTAACTAACAGTTCCTCCCGGAGCAAATGTCCAGTTAGGTGTATTGAAGCGACCACCATAACCACTACTGGAACAACCAGAAGAGTTAGGTGATGATATGCCATTAAGCTTGATAGCATCAATCTGGTCACCAAAGCCACAATAGTTATAAGGTTGAGATGTTATGGAACATTGGGCGTTAGACTGTCCAATGCTTATTGCACTAATAGCAATAATTGATAGTAAAGATTTTAGTTTCATAGACTAATAAATTGTTTTAATGTCTTGTAATTGTAATAAGTACCGATTTAACATAAATTTAAATTAATCCTATGAAATAATAAAAAAACCATAGAGAATATTTGGTAGTTGTGAGTTTCTACCAGTAGAATATTTCTGTAAGTGATTAACTTACAATATGTTAACCCTTAGATTAACTTCCAATTAATGATTTGATTCTCCAGTTCCGGGAGGTAAGAAGTGTCTATTTTGATATAATTGTCAGTGTAGCCACTGATGGTGCCATCTTGCTTGGCAGATTCGAATAGTACTGGGCGTGTTTGACCCTGATGTTGCTCTGTGAAATATTGCAATTTTTTATAAGATAAATTGCGTAAAACTTTATTACGTTCTTGTCTTATGTTTTTAGGAACTACTGGTTCTATGTCTACGGCCAGTGTATTAGCCCTTTCTGAATAGGTGAAGACGTGTAAGTATGATATGTCTATACTGTGTAAAAAGTCAAAGGTCTCTTGGAAGTCCTCATCACTCTCGGAAGGAAAGCCAACAATAACGTCTACGCCAATACAGCAATGAGGCATCAGCTGTTTTATGTAAGCAATTCTATCTTCGTAAAGATCTCTCTGGTATCTGCGACGCATTAGTCCCAGGATACGCTTACTTCCACTTTGCAAGGGAATGTGAAAGTGGGGCATAAACTTTTTAGACCGAGCTACAAACTCAATGATCTCATTGGTGAGTAGGTTTGGCTCTATAGATGATATCCTGAATCTATCAATGCCATCTACTTTGTCTAGCTCTTGTATCAGCTCGTAAAAGCTTTCTTCACGTTTCTTTCCTCCATTAGTGCCTTTGCCAAAGTCACCAAGGTTGATACCGGTAAGTACTATTTCTTTAGTGCCGGTGTTAGCCAGCTCTTTTACATTTTCTATGACACCTTCAATACTATCGCTACGGCTATGCCCGCGTGCAAGTGGGATTGTGCAGAAACTACAGTTATAATCGCAACCGTCCTGTACTTTTAAAAATACCCTTGTACGGTCGTTGATAGAGTAGGAGCTATGGAAGCCTTCAACTGACTCAATGTCACATGAGTATACTTCGGCTTTTTGTTTGCTTTTGGTAAGGTTTTCTAAGTGGTGAGTGAGGTTAAACTTTTCTGCAGCACCTAGAACAAGATCCACGCCTTCTATGTTCGCGATCTCCTGAGGCTTCAGCTGTGCATAGCACCCAGTAATGACTACCATTGCTTCAGGTGCACGGCGCTGTATGCGGCGCACTATCTGACGACACTCTTTATCGGCATTATCAGTTACTGAGCATGTATTAATAACATACACATCCGCGTCTTCATTAAACTCACGCTTCTCAAATCCTTCCTGCTCCATCATTCTGCCAAGAGTAGATGTTTCAGAAAAGTTGAGTTTGCAACCTAAAGTATGAAATGCTACAGATCTGGTTTCTGCCATAAGGCTGCAAAATTACTGATATTAATTTGATATGAACATTACAAAGCCTTTATTGATTTTGAGTAATATTGCATTATGAATAATAAAACACTAATTACAGGTATAATTGCTATTGCAGTTTTTACTTTAACTTCTTGTGATAAACTGACAAGTCTCGCAGATATAAAATTTTCTGTAACATATAATGAGCAAGAGAATGTACCCGGCTTGCCTGATAATCCATTTATTCCAAGTACTGGTTTGACTACATCTATACCAACGATTGGTGTAGAAACTAAGTCTCAGGAATATATACAAGAGTATAATACGAGTGAGGAGTTGATCAGAGAGGTGAAAGTGTCTCTATTAAGTTTGAACATTGACGAACCTTCTTCTCAGAATTTTGATATAGTTGACTCTTTATGGTTATATGTTTCAGGTCCTGGTCTGGAGGAGCGTTTAGCAGCATATAAGTTTGATATACCTAAAAACCTACAAACTCTTGAGATGACGCTTGAAGATCTTAACCTGAAGGAATACTTCGTAAAAGACTCTATGTTCTTTAGGTTGAAGGGGCATTTTTATGGTGCACCTGATTCGGCTACTAAAATTACGTTTAATTCTAAGTTTGATGTTGTAGCTAATCCACTTGAAAAGGATAAGTAGGCTAGAAAGGCATTTTATATAAAAACAAAGCAATCTTTGAAGAGCTTTTCTTTAGAGATTGCTTTTTTATTTCCATATACTGCTTGTAATATCCTGAGAAGTAAACAGCATCTTTTGAATGAGTGCTTTCAGTGGTCATAAAATTACTGTAAGAAGTGCTTCTTAAAGTGTTGATATTGTTTAGTTTATCATCAAATGATAACAAGTAAACTCTAAAGCTGTCTTGAAATGTTTCATACGCACCATCAAGCATACAATGGTCTTTGGTAACAAAGCTGACATAGTATGTGTCTTTTGTAGCCTCTAGTGAAATGCTGCCGGGTGCACCTATATTGTTCGCTATCTTTTTATCCTTGATCTGGTTGCCTGTCTCGCTATCAAAGACTTTGAGGTGTAGGGTCTTATTCTCGTAAGTGCTATCCTGTACTATTGCTACAGCTATGTTGTTCTCCCTATCAATGGCTATATCAGTACCTGCATCTCTGCTGGTGTAATATTTACTGACGTCACCAAGCTTTCCAAACTGGTTGATCCATTCAAGGTTTCCTTGCTCATCTATTTTCATGAGGAAGCCATCATTATCTCTAAAGTTATCTGTGTATAACTCTGTTCCTTGATAGATGAAAAGCTCTGCGAAGTTGCCTGTCAGGTAGAAGTTGTTGTCGGGGTCGCTCTTTGTATCATAGACTGTTGCATGTAGTATACTTAAAAAGCTACACTGACCATCTCTGTCAATAATGGCTAGAAAACCTTCATCTTGTTGTTTGGTCTCTATAGTGGTTTTGCCATATTTCATTTGTTCATTGAAGGAGCCTGTAACAAGTAGGTTATTATTTCTATTTGAAGATATGTTGTAGCCTACTGTACCTTCTTTAAAACCAAATAGTTGAATGCACTCACCTGAAGTTTTTAGTCCTGCTACAAATGCACGATCTCCCGTTCCGCTGATAGACATATTACCGAGTGTGAGGCGCCTATGGTAATATCCCGTTACCCATATCTGTTCATCGCTATCTATGGTTATAGACAGTACTCTGCCATAGCTTCCCAGTCCCTGCTCCCATAGTATATCGCCATCTGGCGAGACTTTTACAATGTATATAAAGTCGTTACTAGTAATGCTGTCTTTTACATATGAGCTGATGTATACATTACCTGTCTCATCTGTTACCATTTCAGAATAATGGTTAGCTCCCACTCTTGTCGTAGTGGTGATGTGCTTAAGCCACTCATCGTTATCAGCACTGGCGTAAAGTGTATGGAATATTAATAGTAGAAAGAAAGTGTATCTCATGTGTGCTAAAGTAAATATATCAACGTTAACAAAGGTGTAATGTACTGCCAGAAAGACCGTACATATACATATTGTCCTGAAATAAATTCAGTTGATAATCAACGCTTAAGACAGGTTGTCTGATGCTGACGTAATTGTGTGACATTAATTCCATTTCTATGTATTGGAACAGTTTTTATGCTATATCTGTTGTAATTATAAAAGTAAAAGACTGAATATATGAATCTAAATAATTTCACAATCAAAGCGCAGGAGATATTGTCGCAGGCACAACAGCTAGCGTACAATCATCAGTCTCCTAATATTGAGACTGCGCACCTATTAAAGGCGCTATTGGACGATAAAGATGGTCCGATAAGTTATTTGCTGAAAAAGTATGCTGTTAATATATCAGCTGTAGAAGGTAAGCTTAAAGAACTCATTGATAAGCAGCCTACTACAACAAATGGAGAGCCAGCTCAGAGCATCAGTAGGGAAATGAATAACGTGGTACTAAAAGCAGGTGCTGTTCTTAAAGAGTTCGGTGATGAGTTTGTAACTCAAGAGCATTTGTTGATCGGTATCATGCAGGTGAAAGATGATGTGTCTAAAATATTAAAAGACGCCGGGTTAACTGAAAAAGGGTTGACAGCAGCAATCAAAGATCTGCGAAAGGGTAGTACTGTAAATGATAAATCATCGTCGCAGGAATATAATTCACTGGACAAGTATGCTAAAAACTTAAATGAGCTGGCCAGAAGTGGTAAGCTTGACCCCGTAATAGGTAGGGATGAGGAGATCAGAAGGACACTGCATATTCTATCCAGAAGGAGTAAGAATAATCCTATTCTTGTAGGTGAGCCTGGTGTTGGTAAGACTGCCATAATAGAAGGTCTTGCTCATAGAATAATCAATGGTGATGTGCCTGATAATCTGAAGTCTAAGATCATATATGCTTTAGATATGGGTGCGCTTATGGCTGGTGCTAAGTATAGAGGAGAGTTTGAAGAGCGACTTAAAGCAGTGATCAAAGAAGTTACGGAAAGTGATGGTAGTATAGTGATGTTCATAGATGAGATACACACTTTGATAGGTGCCGGTGCTATGGAGGGGGCAATGGATGCCGCCAATATATTAAAACCTGCTTTGGCAAGAGGTGAGCTTAGAGCAATAGGTGCAACGACTTTGAATGAGTACCAGAAGTACTTTGAAAAAGACAAGGCCTTAGAACGCAGATTCCAGAAGGTGATGGTAAACGAGCCTAGTGTTGAAGATGCAGTAAGTATCCTGCGTGGATTGAAGGACAGGTATGAGACTCATCACCAAGTAAGGATAAAAGATGAAGCTATTATTGCGGCAGTAGAATTATCTAACCGATATATAACTGATCGCTTCCTCCCGGATAAGGCAATTGACTTGATAGATGAAAGTGCAGCTAAGTTGAAGCTGGAATTGAACTCCATGCCTGAAGAGCTGGATGAGCTGGAACGTCGTATCAGGCAGCTGGAAATAGAGAAAGAGGCCATTAAGCGTGAGAATGATGATAGTAAGCTTAAAGCGCTGAATCAAGAGATGTCTCTACTTAATGTAGAACGTGATACACTTAAGGCTAAGTGGTTGGAAGAGAAAGAGATAGTTGAGCAAATAAATAAAGCAAAAGGGTCGATAGAAGATCTGAAATTGCAGGCTGAAAATGCTGAACGCGAGGGCGATTATGGTAAAGTGGCAGAAATAAGATACGGTAAGCTCAAAGAGCAGGAAAGTGAGGTAGATAGGTTGAGTACACAACTGGAGGAGATGAGTAATGACCGTAACAGGCTTTTGAAGGAAGAGGTAGATGCAGAGGATATAGCAGAGAATGTAGCTAAAGCAACAGGTATCCCTGTACAGCGTATGCTACAGAGCGAGCGTGAAAAGCTATTAAATCTTGAAGATGAGCTACATAAAAGAGTAGTAGGGCAAGATGAGGCAATTGAAGCGGTTTCTGATGCTATACGCAGAGGTAGGGCTGGCCTGCAAGATCCTCGCAGGCCAATAGGCTCTTTTATCTTCCTGGGTACTACTGGCGTGGGTAAGACAGAGCTGGCTAAAGCACTGGCAGAGATATTGTTTGATGATGATAGTATGATGACCCGGATAGACATGAGTGAGTATCAGGAAAAACACAGTGTAAGTAGGTTGGTAGGTGCTCCTCCGGGATATGTAGGTTACGATGAAGGTGGTCAGTTAACCGAGGCTGTAAGGCGCAAGCCATACTCGGTAGTATTGTTGGATGAGATAGAAAAAGCACACCCTGATACATTTAATGTATTACTTCAAGTGTTAGACGATGGGAGGTTGACTGATAATAAAGGTAGAGTTGTGAACTTTAAGAATACTATCGTTATAATGACCAGTAATATGGGAAGCGATATTATACAAGCCAACTTTGCTGATATAGAAGGAAAGGATATAGATACAGTGGTGGATAATACTAAGGAGCAAGTGATGGATGTGTTAAAGCAAGCATTGCGCCCTGAGTTTCTGAACAGGGTAGATGATGTGATCATGTTCCACCCGTTATTGAGGAAAGAGATCAAAGGAATCATCAGGATACAGTTAGAGAACCTGCAAAAGCAGTTGAAAGAGCAGGATATAGATCTTGAGTTCTCTGACTATGCACTTGATTACCTGAGTGAGCGTGGTTTTGATCCGCAATATGGTGCTCGTCCACTTAAACGAGTGATTCAGAAAGATGTAATTAACTTGCTGAGTAAGAAGATAATAGCAGGAGAGGTAGATAAGGGTAAGCCAGTTTTGATAGATGTGTTTGATGGTGTTGTTGTTATCCGTAACAATGGACATGAGGTAGAGGCATAAACTGGATGATTTTCATAGGTTTAGTTTTGGTTAATGCGTCCCGTTTTCTAGCGGGGCGTTTTTGTTTACCAGGTAGGGTGTGTCAACCAGTTGGTGTACTTGATAGTGGTTTCTTTACAATCTATAGTAGCAGGAAATTCGATATATGATTTGGTTTTTAATTCCAGGCTATCTATTCGAGTGGGTTGAATTGTGATTCTCTTTCCTTGATCTATTAATTTAGAGAATTCTTTATAATGCTCGTTAGGGTCATCGTATTCAGTGCTTGACATGTTGTAGTTTCTACCGATTTTCTTTCTAAAAGGATAAGTGCTTTCTACAATATTGTTGATATGCAACCCATCTACAGGTGGATATATCAGCATGCTATTTTCATTATCTATATTTTGATTTTCAATTAATTGTATGATTTTATTAAAGTTATTTTTAGTATAATCTTGAAAATTATGACCTCCATCTGCTAACACAAAGTAGGTATGTTCATTTATCATTTTCTGCCGCCTATATTCTATTAGTAAAAATTCATATGGGATGACCTTATCAGAATTGGTAGAGCAGTATATGATTGTTTTACCAGAGCGAATATGTGATACATTTTTGTAATAATTTTTTAGCTGGGGGTAACCATTAAATATTACAAGACCATCATATATTTCCGGTGAGTTGTAAAACATTCTATAGGCTCCTGTACCCCCATCCGAAAATCCTGATATGATGATTTTATTGTACTTGTTAGGTATTTTAGATATAAGTTCTTTTATAAATATCTCTCCATTAGGTTGTAGCCAGTTATACTCATTATAAGCTATCGGAAGTATGATGTCATATCCTGCTTCTTGAAATGTGTTGAGGAAATCTTTATTTCCTTCAACTAAATCAGATGTGCTAATATCTATAACTGAGGTTTTGTTTTTGAACTGACTCACGCCACCATGCATGTAAATAATTAGGTTATGATTATACGCTTTTAAATTTTTGATGGTGTAGTATGTAAGCTTCGTGTTATCTATTGAGATGGTATCAGGTATAATGGCAAAAATGTCGCTCGGAAAAATAATTGATAAAGTATAGATGAGCATGGTGGGTATGAATCTATTAACTATCATGAGTAATATTTAGTGCGATATAATTTAAGATTTTCTGTAATGCAAAGATTATGCCACCAAGATATTATCACAAATAACATGAGTGATCGGGTTAACAGTTTTAATGTTTTAACGTTACAGTATGGTAGAATCTTAGTAAATTGTAATAAACAAACAGAGGCAATATGTTACCGATACCACATAATATAGATATAGACAGCTTAAGAGAACAAAAAGTATCAGAAGTATGCTATACTAGTAAAGGGGTAACACTCCACTTTGGGAATGATGCTCACATATGCATTAATGGGTACTTTGCTTTTAGAAAAGGTAAGCAGCGCCATGAGTTCTACAAGATCCAGCCAGTAGATAGCGATTATGGATTACTGAGCTTATTGGAAGCCGAGGTGTCTGAAGTCTATATGTCTGACAAGAGGGATGCACTTACTATAGAGTTTACTAACGATTGTCGCATTGAGTTAATGGGACATATGGTAGATGATACTTATACTATACACATTCATGATAATGAGGCTATTGTCTAGTAGTCAATATTTTTGACATGTTGCTGATGCAGAACTAGCGCAATTTTTCATTTCACATTACAAGTTTGCAGCCTGCAACCACTCTTGCTGTCAATATGACATTGTAGGTAGGGTTGGAATAATGGTTGATATATGTAGTCAGTAAGATTATAAAAATGACTACAATGCAAGAAAAGGGTACAATATCTATACACACGGAGAATATTTTTCCGATCATCAAGAAGTTTCTTTATTCAGACAATGAGATATTCTTAAGAGAGCTGGTTTCTAACGCAACAGATGCAGTTCAGAAACTAAGAAGATTATCTTCATTAGGTGAAGTTAAAGGTGATCTGCCTGAAGGTTTAGTGGAAGTTAAGCTTGATAAAGATGCAAAGACCATTACCATCTCTGATAATGGTATCGGTATGACTGCCGAAGAGATCAAAAAATATATCAACCAAATAGCATTCTCAGGTGCAACGGAATTTGTTGAAAAATTCAAGGATGCAAAAGATGCAAACGAGATTATTGGTAAGTTTGGTCTTGGTTTCTATTCTGCCTTTATGGTAGCAGGCAAAGTAGAGATCGATACATTATCGTATCAGGAAGGTGCGCAGCCTGCTAAATGGGAGTGTGATGGTACCACATCATTTGAGATATCTGAAGGTAGCAGAAAAGAGATAGGTACAGATATCGTTTTACATATCAACGAAGATTCAGAAGAGTTCTTAGAGGAATATCGCCTGCAACAAATATTAGATAAATACGGTAGGTTCTTACCTGTACCTATAAAGTATGGTACAAAAACTGAGCAAGAGCCTGATGGGGAGGATGAAGAAGGCAAACCTAAATATAAATCTATAGAGGTAGATAACATCATCAACGATACTACGCCAATATGGACAAAAGCTCCAAGTGACCTGACCGATGAAGATTACCTGAAGTTTTATAAAGAGCTATATCCAATGAGTGAGGACCCATTGTTTTGGATCCACTTAAATGTAGACTATCCATTTAATCTTACGGGTGTACTATACTTCCCTAAGCTGAAAAAGGATTTCGACCTGCTTCAGCAAAACAAGATCAAGCTATTCTCACGCCAGGTATTCATTACAGATGAGGTGAAGGAGATAGTACCAGAATTCTTATTGCTACTTCATGGTGTTATTGATTCTCCTGATATTCCTTTGAATGTATCTCGTAGCTTCTTACAGTCTGATGGTAATGTGAAGAAGATCAATAGTTATATCACTCGTAAAGTGGCAGATAAGCTAGGCGAGTTGTATAAGAAAGACCGTAAAGAGTACGAAGAGAAGTGGGCAGACATTGGTTTGTTCGTGAAGTATGGTATGGTAACGGACGAGAAGTTCTATGACAAGGCAAAAGATTTCGCGTTGCTTAAGAATGTAAAAGGAGAACATTTTACACTTGAGGAATACAAAGAAAAAGTATCTGTTGCACAAACTGATAAAGAAGAGCAGCTGGTGTACTTGTATGCTAACGAGCCAGAGAAGCAGAACTTCCACATACAAGCAGCAGAAAAGAAAGGGTATGATGTACTACTAATGGACTCACCTATTGATAAGCATTTTGTACAGCACATGGAGTACAAGCTGGAGAAAATATCTCTAAAGCGTGTTGACTCAGATGTCATGGATAATCTTATCAAAAAGTCTGACGCAGTAGAGCATGTGCTTACAGAAGATGAGAGTAAGAAAGTAACAGCGCTATTTGAAAAGGCTGTAAGTAAACCTAATATGAAGGTAGAAGTTGAAAGCCTGAGTAGTGATGATCTTCCTGTTACTGTTACTATGGATGAGATTAGCCGAAGGATGAAAGAGATGGCCGAGATGCAAAATATGTCTATGTTCGGTGCTATGCCTGAAAGCTATAAGGTAGGCGTAAACGGTAACCATGAACTAGTAAGCCGTATACTAAAGGCTGATAGTGAAGAGGCACAGCTTAAAATGGCAAGACATGCATTTGATCTGGCATTACTATCGCAGGATATGCTAAAAGGTGAAGACCTGACTGCATTCCTTAACCGTAGTGTGAGCTTGATATAGTCTAGTCTTTAAGGTGAAGATATATAAGCTGCAAGCTATTAGCTTGCAGCTTTTTAGTTTATGGTTACTTCTTTTTTGACTTCATAAGTAATATCTATAAAGCCACCTGCATTCTGGTCAGACTGTTGCAGAGCCTTTTCATAAGACCTTTTTAGCGTGAGCTCAACCTTCTCACCTTGATTGAAATCTTTAATATCTGAAGGTGTAATATTTACTTGTTTGCTATCAATATTTATTGTCACAGTTTTTGAGCTACCAGTATTGTCAGTTCCGTAAATATTGAAGCTGATATATTGTGAGCTATTGTAATCTGCACCGATCCAGCTAAAACTGGAGCCTGTACTTTTTGATAGTGATGTTAAAGACGCTGGAAATTCTGCACTGATGTTATTGATATCATTTACGGATACAGTATTGTTGATACTAGTACTGTTGTCTTTAGTCAATGTATAAGTCACTTCAGTAAGATTATTCAGAGATTTGAAATGCCTAACCGTAACCTTACTAAATGTTGCCTCTTCTCCATTTATTAATAGCTTGTCTGCACCGGACAGTTCAAGTGCGCCACCAGTTTTATTTCTTGACTTGAACTTGCCTGCAGCATAAGTCTCATTATCATTTTTGTCGTAAGACACATAGTACTCCTGATAAAAAGGAACATCTTCTTTTAAATCGTCGGATGGAGTTCTGTCGCAACCATCACATCCTGTAAGGATAGTACAAATGATAATGGCAAACGTGAGTATTAGGTTGTTGTAGCTCATGATAAACGATGTTGTATGTTATATAATTGTTATGTAAAGTTATTAGTAAACATTACACCGTACAAGCGTGAAAACACCTACTCAAGCTTGAAAGTGATAGGCAACGTGAACAATATCTTTACCGGTTTGCCGTTTTGCATCCCTGGTTTCCATGCAGGCATACTTTTGACAACGCGTAGTGCCTCTTCATCACAACCTCCGCCAATACCTCTCATGACTTCAGCATTACTCACTTTGCCATCTTCATTTATTACAAACTGAATGATGACCTTACCTGTAACGTTATTATTAATAGCAGCTCTTGGATAATGTAAAGATTTGCTCAGATAGTTACTGATGTTGCCATTGAACTCTGGCATCACTTGAGCAAAACGCACTGGCTCTGTCGGAGGATCGGGTATTACCGGTGTGCTACCAGTTCCATTTATTTTTGTAGTAGATGCAATTCCATCTTTACTACCTGTATTGTTAGTTGGGCCGGGATTACTATTTATAAAGCTGTCTATATCTACAGGAGGTTCTGTTATAACTGTATTCTGTTTCACTACAACCGGCTTCGTGAACTTTTTAGTAGCCTTTGCAGCGGGTGGTGTTTCCGGCTTTTGCTTAGGAGGGGGTGGTGGTTTAGGCGTTGATTTTTGCTCAGGAAGTTTTACCTCTGTAAGTTCATAAGGAGCGACATGCTTTACTACCTCTTCAGGCTCGTCTTTTGGTATCATAGATGTGAGTGCAAAAGCCCCAATAGCAAGAAGTAGAATAAGGAATGACTGATTCATTCTTTTATTAGCACTTTTTCTAAGTGCATACCCTCCATAGCTTTTGTTACGGTTGTCGAAAAGGATGTCTAGATAGTCGGATTGTTCGATTTGATGAGCTTCCATAATAATGTGCTTTATTATATAGAAGCCGATTTGCTAGAATTCCACTAAATAGATAGTAATAGTATTGTCAGTTTTTAGAGTAGCCTTATTCTCTTAAAAAAGCAGGCGGTACTTCGTAGGTAGCTACAAAGTCGCAAGGGTAGAATAATAGTCGAAGGTCAGCATATGCAGCTCTATGCCATATGGTATCTTCATAATCCTCGCAGTAGTTGGTCTTTACCAGTTTATCGTCTTTCCAGCATTCGATACCAAGAATCCTTATTTTGAATTCTTCTACACGACCAATAACTGTATTGAAGTCGTCGGCTGAAAAATGCCATAAGGGCTTAGCATCGCAACCCTTATTCAAGTTTGGTATATCCTTGAATATGTTAAGTTCAAGGAACTGCTGTTCTGTCAATGTAATGTGTGTTGAGATCTTTCTGTAAGATATTGTATTACAGAAAAATATGCAATAGTGCTTAACTCTTTGGATGTACCTGTAAGTATTCGGAAGGGATATCAAAAGTAGCCGCATAAATACAAGGAGAATGTTTTTCATTTAGCTCTTTGTAAGCCTCCCTATACCAGCCTTTTTTGTCGTTATAATCTTCTCGGTACATTGTAAACTTTTCTTCTTCTTTCTCCCAGCATTCAATGCCGAGGATGCGTACATCAAGTTCATCAGCTCTGTCCATTACTATCTCAAAGTCTTTCGAGGAAAAATGCCAGATATCATTAGCATCGTATCCTGTGTTCTGATTTTTGAGATCGTAAAATATGTTCAACTCTAGAAACTCTGTCTCCGTCATTGCTATAAAAGTATTGGCCATTTCGTACTGTAAATATAATATTTTCTAGTACTATTTTACAACTTGCTAATTGTTTCTAGTTATCATATGTAGGTAAAGCTTTTCTACTTTTTCTCTTGCCCATGGTGTTTTTCGTAGAAAAGTAAGGCTGGATTTTATGCTGGGGTCATATTTAAAACAACGAATATCAATACGTCTACCTAATTCTTCAAAACCATACATTTGTACCAGTTCTTCCAGCATCATTTTTAATGTAATGCCATGTAGCGGATTATTTTTCTGAGTCTCCGACATATTAATAGTTATCTCGATTTTTTTCTGTAACCTTTTATTATTTGGAAAATTATGTAAAAGGTCAGTAATGAAAGAAGAATATAGCCTAGTGTATTAAGGCTGAATGGACTCATTGATACCAGGTACATAACAATAGTGAGTTTAGTAGGCTGAAGTTATATAAATATTACAATTTTAGCTTACGCAATTTCGGTGCTTTAAAGTAGGTTGTAGCTACAACGCCTAACGTCATACACCCACCAAACACAACTGCTGTAACAGTACCCATCAGTTTTGCGGTAAATCCACTTTCGGCGGCACCAAGCTCATTTGATGAGCTGATGAACATTGTATTCACAGCGGCTACGCGACCACGCATCTCATCGGGAGTGTATAGCTGCAGTATGGTCATGCGTATTACTACACTAACAGCATCAAACATACCACCCAGCAGCAGCATGAAAAAGGATAATATAAAGCTGGTGCTAATACCGAATATGATCGTAGTAACTCCAAACCCGGCGATGCATAGTAATAACTTGTGTCCCGGCTTGGTTTCAAGAGGTATAAATGACAGTATCATAAGTGTTATGATAGCGCCAATGCCTGGTGCTGCTCGTAACCAACCAAAACCTACTTCCCCTACATTGAGTATATCTGCTGCGTAAACGGGTAGTAGTGCTACAGCTCCGCCAAATAGCACGGCGAACATGTCTAACGCCAATGCTGCCAATATGATCTGAGTGTTGAATACAAAACTTAAACCCTCTTTCAAGCTTTTAAAAACGGGCTCTTTTTTCTTTTTGAGAATTGGTTTTCGTTTTATGCGGAGTATGCCTAATAGCGCTATACCCTTTATGAAAAATACGGCAACAAGACTAGCCTGAAAACCCGCACCTGCCATAACCAAGCCAGCAGCTAATGGCCCTAATACTGCTCCTAACTGCCATGATGTGCTACTCCAGGTAGTCGCATTTGTGTATAGCTTTCTAGGTACTATTAAGCCTAATAGTGCAAAGTTAGCCGGGCTTGCAAAAGCTCTTAATGCCCCACCTATGAACACGCCTGCATATATTAGCCAGACTGTATATTTTATTCCAACAGAGTCTTGAAAAGATGATGAGGCTAATAGTAGATAGTATAAAGCCAGCCCCATGAAGCCTATTATACCCCACATAAGTAGGTTCCTCTTTTCCTTTTGATCTACAACATGCCCCGAAAACATAGAAAAGCCCACAGCGGGTATCACCTCGCACAAGCCTATCATACCAAGAGTAAGCGGATCCTTCGTAAGTTGATATACCATGTAGCTAACAATGGTCATCTGCATATTAAGCCCTAAAATAAGAGCCAACCTTACTGAAAGATAGTTGCGAAACTCAGTGTAGCGTAATGCCTTGTTTTTTATCAGGAACGAAATGAATGGTCGCAAGAAAAAGTTCTGTTTGAGTGCAAAGGTATGTTATAACTCATCAATCAGCTGTCAGGTACTTATTTATCTACAAGCTTAAATAACATTATATGTATACGTAATCCTCATTTGTAAGCATTAAATTTGTCGAGGATGAACCGCACAGGGCAGATCATATATACCAGCATAGTACAGGCACTGCATGAGTTGCGTGCAAATAAGCTGCGTACATTTTTATCGTTACTGGGTATAACTATTGGTATATTCTGTATCATAGCTGTATTTACCACCCTGGATAGTATGAAGAATAATATCCGTAGTGAGATATCCAGCCTGGGTAGTGATGTGCTATACGTTGGGCGTTGGCCATGGATGGATGAAGGTGGAGAGTATAAATGGTGGGAGTTTCTTCGTCGCCCGAGCATGAGTCCTAAAGAATTGAAAGCTGTGCAAAGAGATGTACCTAGTGTAGAGTTTGCAACGCTATGTTACAATGGCGGCACGCTGACAGTTAAGCGTAATGATATTGAAGTAAGTGGGGTACACAGTTATGCTGTAACTACTTTTTTCGATAAGGTGCAGAATATAGAGATAGAGAATGGCCGTTACATGAGCCTTTCTGAATTGGAGGGTGGTAATAACTCAGTAGTCATAGGTAGCGAGATATATGACGCGCTTTTCCCTAGTGCAGCCAGCGCAGTAGGTAAGTCTATTTCTTTTAAAGGTCGTAAGTTTAACATAGTAGGAGTGATGCGGAAAGTAGGGCAGAGTATGGCAGGGTTTAACTTTGATAATGGTATAATATACCCATACTATGCAGCAGCAGCTATAGAGGATGTTACTTCTATTAATAGGGATCCTACGCTTATCATCAAGACGGGTTCCGCAGCAAATATTGAAGATGTAAAGCTGGAAGTTGAGGGAGCTTTAAGAAGGATAAGAAAAGTAGCACCCGGTGAAAAGAACAATTTTGCCATCAACCAGTTGAGCCAGATATCTGAAAGGCTAGATACTATGTTTGCATCTATTAACCTTATAGGTGGAGTTATAGGTGCTTTCTCATTAATAGTGGGAGCTTTCGGTATCGCCAATATCATGTTCGTAACTGTGAAAGAGCGTACCAAAATGATAGGGTTGAAAAAAGCCATAGGTGCAAAGTCTGGAAGTATACTACTGGAGTTTTTGATAGAGGCTGTTACTTTATGCCTTACAGGTGGACTCATAGGCATCGTCTTAGTAATGCTTTTAGCATTGTTATTAACTTATGTCGCAGATTTTCCTGTAACGCTATCTGTACAAAACTTCTTGATAGGGATAGGTATTTCCGCTGGTGTTGGTATTTTGGCAGGGTTTATACCGGCAAGGTCTGCTTCAAGACTTAACCCTGTAGTAGCAATAAGGTCAAACTAAAATATATGAGCAAAGAGCGCACAATTATATTGGATAAAGAACGCATAGACTGGAAGATGCAACGCATGGCTTATCAGATATGGGAGAATAATAGTGATGAGAAAGAACTGACATTGATAGGTATTGAGGGTAGTGGGCTTGTTGTTGCTAAAAGCTTGTCTCGTAGGCTACAGGAAATAAGCCCATTAAAAGTGAATGTTTTATCCTTGAAGATGAATAAGCGTCAGCCACTTAAAGGCGACCTTACAATAGATGAAGATCTGAACAAAAAGTCTGTTGTTTTGGTAGACGATGTTGCTAACTCTGGTAAGACCTTATTGTACGCTTTAAGACCGATTTTAGATTACGATCCGAAGAAGGTTCTGATAACGGTACTTGTAGACCGTCGTCATAAATCATACCCTGTAGCTCCGGATATAGTAGGTCACAGTGTGGCTACCACCTTACAGGAGCATATAGAGGTAGAGACAGAAGGTGATTATATCACAGCTGCATTTTTACAATAATTCAATAAAATATTTATAAGAGTACATGGCAACTACATTAGTAATACACGGAGGTGCAGGAAACATTCATCCCGGTATGATGACTGCCGAAGAAGAACAGGCATATACAGAAGGTTTACAAACTGCACTATCTGCAGGGTACAAGGTTTTAGAAGGTAATGGCACAGCAATGGATGCTGTAGTAGCAGCAATAGTAGAGCTGGAGAACAACCCGCTATTCAATGCTGGTAGAGGTGCTGTATACACTAAGAAAGGGCTTAATGAAATGGATGCAGCACTAATGAATGGAAAGACACTGGGTGCTGGTGCTATAGCAGGTGTTCGCAATATAAAGAACCCTATTACATTGGCCAGAGAAGTAATGGAGCATTCAGGCCATGTGTTTTTAAGTGGTAAGGGAGCCAGTGAGTTTGCTCTTTCTCGTGGTATGGAACAAGTGCCTGATGAATATTTTTATAACAAGCTTCGCTATGATCAATGGTTGGAGATACGCCATAGCGATAGTTATCAGTTAGATCATAAAGGTGATAATCTGAAAGGTGCACCTAATGATCATAAGTTTGGTACAGTAGGTGCCGTAGCTTGTGATGTTGAGGGGAACCTTGCAGCAGGTACTTCAACCGGAGGTATGACCAATAAGCGTTTTGGCAGGATAGGGGACAGCCCGGTAATTGGTGCGGGTACCTATGCAAACAATAAAACTTGTGCCATCAGCTGTACCGGTCATGGTGAGCCGTTTATACAGTCTGTAGTAGCTTATGATGTAAGCTGCTTGATGGAATATAAGGGCATGAGTTTGCAAGAGGCATGCGACACGGTTATAAAAGATAAGTTAGTTAAGATAGATGGCGAAGGTGGGTTAATAGCTGTTGATGGACAGGGTAATGGTCTGTTCAGCTTTAACTCAAAAGGTATGTATCGTGGCATGAAGAGTAGTGCTGGTACTGAAGAGGTAGCTTACTACGGAGCATAACATAAATGTGTTTTTCTATAAAAATAGTCTGCATTAGTGCAGACTATTTTCAGTATATTAGGTACTATGAAAAAGGTTGTTTTGCGTTCTGCATTAGTTGCTAGTATAAGCATCTCTTTTATTGCTGCTGTTTTTCGTTTGCAGCACTGGCCATATACAGGTCCGTTACTATTAACATCATTAATAGTAACGTTGTTATTCCTTTTACTACTGGTAATTGATATAGCTGTAATTGAAACAAAGAATGCTCAACTTAAAGCTATATGGATAGCTGCCATCATCATTCCACCACTTGCTATATATCTCATGTCTGGTGCCACAAGCTTAGTAATACCATTAATAGTAGGTCTGTTATATATGGCTTTTGGCAGAAAGAAGCTTATGAGCAGTTAAGCTGCTTATACTTTATTAGGTTCGTACCGTAAACCTTTAAAGTACTCCACATCTTTTAGTAAACTCTTCTTTTGAAGTTGTAATTGCAGCCATGCTGTGAGTGATGATATCGGGGAGAGTATAAATATGCCTACAACCAGCAGCCTCATAAACAGTTTAACCCTGCCTTGCCTTTCAGGTGATCCCGGTCCACCTTTTTCTCTTATGTATTTAGAAAATTTTCTGAAGTTTTTTGTGCCTCTTCTTTCCAGTATTATGAGCCCGGGCTTTAGGTTTACTGCTCCATGATGTAGTAGCTCTGTCTGTAGTTCGTCCAGCTTATTTTGAGTAAGATGATTATATATAGGCATACCAAACCTATCGGTAGCTTTAATGTCATTGCTCTGCACACCTGCTTCGGGAAGCATGCCAGATGCTTCTTTCTGACCTTTGAATGCCCAACGCATTACTGTAAGTACGGATACCAGGTTAGGGTTATTGTCAACTAGTACAATATTGCCTTTTAGTGAAGCACCCGCATCCTTAAGCATGATCTTTACCTGCTCTTGTGCATTCAACCACATATTGCGACTACCAATAACAGTAACCACAGGTTTGCCATTCAGGACTTTAGCGTATTCGCTTTTTAAAATAGATGTAGCGGGTATAGATGGGTGCAAAAACCATGGTTGATATCCGAATAAAACCAGATCATAGTCGGTACTCAAGATGTTATCAGATAGTGGTTGAACAGGTACAGGTACTAGTTCTACACACTCCGGCATAGCATCAAAGAATGTATTTACCGTCCATGGAAATGGAAATGGTTGCAGTGGCTTTACTTCAGCATAATCAATAGATACCTTATCTTGAATATTGCTGACAATATTATCAAGTATATCTCTTAGCTGCCCCGATTGGGAATAGTATAGTACCAGTATTTTTTGCTCCATCTGAGCTGCAAGATAGCTTATACAACCGTAAGATATAGGTAAGCGTAGGAGAAGCGTGCACTTTCAGGTACCATTACCAATATGCGGTCACCTTTCTTCAGCTTACCACTGCGGTACAGTTCTTCGATCATAAGAAAAGCAGAAGCACTACCTACATTACCTACTTTTGGTAAGTTATAGAACCACTTCTCTTCAGGTAGATCAAGGCCTATGTTTTTTAGGTTCTCATCTATCTGCTTTTTGAAGAACTCACTGGACATGTGAGGTAAAAAATAGTCTACATCATCAGCTGAGAACTGATGCTTATCCATAAGCTTTTTAAGGTATTCGCCACCTTTTGGTACCACGTTAGCAGCAAGCAGTTTGGTGTCTTGCTTTAGCGCAAACACACTTTTGTTGGTCCAGTCTTGTGTGGTAAGATCATTCCAGCCTGTAAGGCTAGTGTCCGGATTTTTTACAGCACCGGCATACATGCATGTTTCCAGCTCGTTGGCATAAGAGGTAGTTTCCAGCCAGTTTATCTGTAGTGATAAGCCTTCTTTGTTTGGCTCGCTTTGTAATAAAGCAGCTGCGGCACCATCACTTAACATCCAGCGAAGAAAGTCTTTTTCAAAAGCTATATATGGATTCTCTTCCAGCTTATTAAGGTTCTCCACTTCCTGCTCAAAACGGGAAGCATGCATCCATGTAGATATTTTCTCAGAACCTACACTTGCTGCATTTTCAGCCATACCTGATGATATAGCCATAAATGCATACTTCATAGCTTGTATACTACTACAGCATGCCCCTGTAGCTGATATTAGTTCAACAGGTTGTATGCCTAGCTGACCATGTATCATAGCAGCATGGGAGGGTAGTAGTTGATCAGGAGATGTAGTACCTGCTGTAATGATGTCCAGGTCTTCTATAGATTTGCCACCTACAAAAAGCTCTTTTATGGTGATAGCGCACATTTCGCTATTGCTGTGTGTGCTTTTATTATCTCTAAAGGCGTAGTATCTTTTTTTGATACCATTGTTTCTAAGAACAATGGCGCGGGCTTTTGAACGTTTATTGTTCAAAAGTCCCAGAACATCTTCAATCTCTTCGTTACCAACGGGGTCATTGGGTAAGAACTTTGAAAGATTAGTAATATATACGGGTCTCACTATCTCGTAATCAATTTGACTTGCAAAAATAACTATTCTCAACTGCTATGCAATTCAATAATCAATTAGCTTTTGATTAATTGCATGGCTTAAGTGAAGGAGTTTAAGACTTAATTGCTTCGTTTCGGTGTTCAAGATAAAAAAAAATGGCAGGACAGAGCCTGCCACTTATATACATGTCAGTAATTATTTATCGTTCGTTGGTATTCATTTCACCCATAGGCTTAATACCATAATAGTACATACCATTCTTGCCAGGGTATACACCTGCCAGGCGCACTTTGTAGTTGTTTGCTGCTATTAGGCTTTGTAGCTCCTGAACACCTGTTACGTCTCGGTCATTCACTTTAGTGATGATAAAACCATTCTTCATAGAGGTTTGTTCGCTTAACAAGCCTTTTCCTACATCTGTAACCTTAATACCACCATTAATACCATATTGTCTTTTTTCATCATTACTTACAGTCTTGAAGCTGGCACCCATAAAACGACCGGACTCTGTCTCTTTTACAACTTGTGTAGTTCCATCAATATTGGTCAGCTGTGCCGTTGTACGCTTGACATTGCCATTTCTTGAATAAGTGATACTAATATTATCACCTGGCTTGTATCTGGCTAGTTGCTCTTGTAGCTGTGGAGCTGTATTTACAGGAACACCATTTATTTCTGTAATAATATCACCTTGATTGATACCAGCTTTCTTTGCTGCACCATCATCTAGTGTAGAAGCAACATATATACCGTCATTCCTATCTAAGCCCAGCTGAGAGAGTTTCTCTTCACTTACCAACTTCTTGTCTATGTAACTAATACCTAAGAATCCTCTTTGAACTGCTCCATATTGTATCAGATCGTCTACCACCTTTTTTACAATATTAGACGGTATTGCATATGAATAACCTGCATATGACCCTGTCGGAGATGCAATTGCAGAGTTGATACCAATTAGTTGACCATCTGTGTTTACCAGTGCACCACCACTATTACCCGGGTTTACCGCTGCATCTGTCTGTAAAAAAGCTTCTACCGGTGCTGTAGACTGTCTCCTGTTGATACCTAAAGACCTGCCTTTAGCACTGATGATACCAGCGGTAACCGTTGCGTCTAGCGTTAACGGATAACCTACGGCCAATACCCACTGACCCAGATTCACATCATCTGAGTTACCAAACTCCATGTAGGGTAGGTTCTTCTCTTCAATTTTCAAGACAGCAAGGTCAGTAGAAGGATCAGTTGCTACCAGCTTGGCGTCGGTTGTAAATCTGTCATTGAATGTCACTGTAACAATGTCAGCATCTGCCACAACGTGGTTGTTAGTTACAATGTAACCTTCAGGTGAAACAACAACACCAGAACCTGCACCCATTTGAGGTGGCATAAATCCTTTTTCGTAAAAATCCCCCCAAAAGGATTGCCTTTTGAATACAACTTCCTTTGCTTTGGTTTTTGTTTTAACATGTACTACAGCTTGTACTGATGCCTCTGCAGCAGGTTGAAAGTCAGCCGGGGGCGTGCTTGCGGTAACATTTCCGCTATAGTTAGCATAGTTTACAGGCATTTGGTTTGCTTGCCTGGTAACTTCAGCCGGCTCAATGTTATGGTTGAAAAACTTGCCAGCTACAAATAAAGTGATCAGCGATGTAATGGCCGCTGTCAGGATAACCGGAACAAAACGTGTTTTCATATTTCTCCTCTTTTTAAGCTTTATGCTTGATATACATCAAATATAAAACCGATTGATATTATAAATATGTTAAAAGCAGTCTGTAATAGGCTATAGGCCTATAGAAAACGTTAAAGTCATAGAACGAATGAGGTAAGATTTAGTTGAAATACTGCCGGAAAATAATGATGGAATAATGAATTGTTAGATAGTAATAAATCACTACCTTTGCACCTCATTATTTAAAAAAGTTTTTTAATATTTTAATTATCTGATACAATGGGAGACCTACGCTTACAGCGCAACTTCGGTATTGCAGCACACATTGATGCTGGTAAGACAACTACTACAGAACGTATTCTATACTACACTGGTATCACTCACAAAATAGGTGAGGTACACGATGGTGCCGCTACGATGGACTGGATGGCTCAGGAGCAAGAGCGTGGTATTACTATCACTTCTGCTGCAACTACATGTTTCTGGAACTTCCCAACAGTTCAGGGGCAACCAACAGATGATTCTAAACAATACAAGTTCAATATCATTGATACTCCGGGTCACGTTGACTTTACTGTAGAGGTAGAGCGTTCTATGCGTGTACTTGATGGTCTTGTAGCATTATTCTCTGCTGTGGATGGTGTTGAGCCTCAGTCTGAGACTGTATGGCGTCAGGCTAACCGTTACAAGGTTCCACGTTTAGGTTTCGTAAACAAGATGGACCGTATCGGTGCTGACTTCCTAATGGTTGTGAAGCAAGTACGTGAAATGCTTGGTGCAAAAGCAGTTCCATTACAACTTCCAATAGGTGCTGAAGATGATTTCAGAGGTATCGTTAACCTTATAACAATGAAAGCTGTTATTTGGGATGACTCAACTCAGGGTATGACTTATACTGAAGAGGAAATACCTGCTGATATGGTAGACGAGGCTAACAAATACCGTGCTGAGCTTGTAGAAGCAGTAGCTGAGTATGATGATAACCTAATGGAGAAATTCTTCGATGATCCAAATTCAATCACTGAAGACGAGATTCACGAAGCTATCCGTAAAGCAACAATCGATCTAAGCATTATCCCAATGCTTTGTGGTTCTGCATATAAAAACAAAGGTGTACAAACTGCACTTGACTGTGTTATCCGTTATCTACCTAGCCCGGTTGATATCGAGGCGATCAATGGTACAGATGAGGACGGTGAGCCAATGACTCGTAAACCAGATCCGAAAGAGCCATTCTCTGCACTAGCGTTTAAGATCATGACAGATCCTTTCGTAGGTCGTCTTGCATTCTTCCGTTGCTACAGTGGTTCTCTTGATGCAGGTTCTTATACGTTCAACATGCGTTCTGGCAGAAAAGAGCGTATCAGCCGTATCATGCAGATGCACGCTAACAAGCAAAACCCAATCGATAAGATCGAAGCAGGTGATATTGGTGCAGCTGTAGGTTTTAAAGACATCAAAACAGGTGATACTCTTTGTGATGAGAATAACAGAATCATCCTTGAGAACATGTTCATACCTGATCCGGTAATCGCGATAGCGGTTGAGCCTAAGACTAAGTCTGATATTGAAAAAATGGGTATGGCAATCGCTAAACTTGTTGAGGAAGATCCGACACTACGTGTAAATACAGACGAGGAAACTGGTCAAACTATCCTACAAGGTATGGGTGAGCTTCACCTTGATATCATCATAGACCGTATGCGTCGTGAGTTTAAAGTAGAGATCAACCAAGGTGCACCTCAGGTTGCTTATAAAGAGGCAATGACGCTTCAGATAGAACACCGTGAGGTTTATAAGAAACAAACTGGTGGTAAGGGTAAATTCGCAGATATTTATGTAGAAATGGGCCCTGCTGATGAAGATTTCCTTAAAGAAGAATCAAATGGTAGATTCCAGTTCATCAACGCTATTGTTGGTGGTAAGATACCTAAGGAGTTCATCCCTGCAGTTCAAAAAGGTTTTGAGCAATCAATGAATAATGGTGTTCTTGCAGGATATCCGCTTGATAACTTAAGAATACGTTTGTTTGATGGTTCTTTCCACAACGTCGATTCTGATGCAGTAGCGTTTGAACAGTGTGCAAGAAGTGCGTTCCGTGAAGCTGGTAAGAAAACAAAACCTCAGATACTTGAGCCGATCATGAAAGTTGAGGTAATAACTCCAGAACAATACATGGGTGATGTTACCGGTGACCTTAACCGTCGTCGTGCAATGCTTGAGGGTATGGATACTCGTAACAATGCACAGGTGATCAAAGCTAAAGTGCCGTTGAGTGAAATGTTCGGATATGTTACACAGCTGCGTTCTTTATCTTCTGGTCGTGCATCTTCTGTAATGGAGTTCAGTCACTATGCAGCTGCTCCTAAGAATGTTGAGGAAGAAGTAATAGCAAAAGCAAAAGGACAAGTAAGTGCAGAGTAATCTCACTTAACCTTTTAATGATATAGCGCCCCGCAATTGCGGGGCGTTTTTATTTATAACTTATTAGCTTTTCTGTAAATTGGATACCGTAAATGTTACATGACTACAGATACCGCAATAAAGCAGATAAAGTGTTATCTCCTAACTCTAGTGCCAGAGTTGTCTGAGAATACGTGGAATGATTTCCTGCAAAGAGTAGTAGTGAAAGAGTATAAAAAGGGAGATTTTCTTTACAAGCCAGGTACAGGTTGTAACTATGTCACATTTATAAACAAGGGATTGATCAGAAGCTACTATTTGCTGGATGGAAAAGAAATAATAACTGCCTTTAGCTGGGAAGATTGTTACTATTCTGATTATCAGAGCTTTCTATCAAGGCAAGATGCAAAGCAGTATAGTGAGGCACTGGAAGATACTTTAGTACTCAATATTCACTATAATGATCTGCAAGAGATGTACAGTAAGCATCATGATTGTGAAAAAATAGGAAGAATGATATCTGAGAATCTATTTATGGTGTTGTCCAATAGAAACTCTTCGTTTCAGTTTGACACCCCTGATGTGCGATATGAGAAATTCCTGAAGGACTGTGAGGCTATTACACAGCGTATACCACAATATATGATAGCCTCATATATTGGTGTAACACCTGAAGCGCTTAGCCGAATACGCTCACGTAGAGCTACTAAGAAATGAAGTTGATAAATAAATAAGGGCTGCAATTAGCAGCCCTTATTTACGATATTCTAAAATCAATTTATTGCAGTTTGCAATTACTATTTCCACTAACGTTTTTAGCTTCACATTCTGTTTCTGCTTCTGTTCTGCTATTAGCAGTGATTGTCTGTGATGTATTATCACATTGGCATACATACTCTTTTCCGCAAGAAGCTAAGCCAACCGCTAAAAAAAGAGATAAACATGTAATTGAAAGTATCTTTCTCATAATTCTATATTTTAAAATCTATAACCAATTCTGAATGCAAACTGAGCCAAAGCTTCTGTATTATCATTCAGGCCTCCGATCTTATTCAGATATGTGAAACCTAAACCTAACTCAAGTCCTAAATAAATTTTCTCAGTAGGGTTGATATTAAGGGAGTTGGTAACCATAATACCCAGCATCGTACGTGTACGGTCACTGGAGTCAACACCGATAACATTACCATTATCGTCTAATAAAAACCACGTACCAGACTCTTTACCTGTAGCAAAAGCGATGTTCGGACCAACAGCGTATCTAACCACACCTTTACCTCCGGTAGGGTAGAACTTCAAGCCCGGCATAAGGTAGTATCTAGGGTTAGTTGAGCCATTAGATATTCTTTGTCCTGTAACAGGATCAAAGTTCGAGTTGCCAAAAGACATTGCAAATGGTAAATAGAAGCTAAGGATATTCTCTTTGTCCAAAACTCTTTCATAACTAAGACCGATACCAATATTATTAGTTATTTGCAAAGGTGCGATAGCTATGATGTTATTACCATAATCAGCTTTTTTTCTAGGCTTTCTATCATCTTGTGGACCAAAATAATCTTCAGACCCATTAGCATAGATCACTTTTGATACTTCATTTCTACCTATTGTATATGATGGTCCATTAGGATTATCAGCTTTTTTGTAGGTAACAACTCTAGGTGTAATCTCTTCTACGTTTACTGAAAGTACATCTCCGTTTTTCTTATAGAGCTTGTCTTGTGCAAAGGAAGTGTTTAGCAAGAATAGACCTGCCAGGGCAAGGATGAGTGTTTTGATATTCATAAGGTTAAAAGTTTGTATGCTATATATACACAGATTGTGCCAATATTTATTTATTGTAAAAAAACGAATATGATTAAACTGTTAACTAGGTATAGCTGAATGTGCCGTTAGGGCTATCAATCACAACTTCTTTCTTGTCGGCTTTCTCAATTCTACCGCTAATAGCAGCGTCTATATTATACTTTGCAGCAATTTTTATAATCTCTTTAGCCGTTTCCTTATTTGTGAAGATCTCCAGTCTTTGCCCCATATTAAATACCTGATACATTTCTTTCCAATCGGTACCTGCAGATTTCTGTATCATATTAAAAAGAGGTGGTATTGGTAGTAGATTGTCTTTTATAACTCGTAGTGGCTTAGGTAGATAATGTAGGCATTTGCTTTGCCCTCCACCACTACAGTGTATGATACCGTGAATATCATCAAAATGCTGGCTAAGTACATCTAGTACTACCGGGGCGTATGTACGGGTAGGAGATAGTATCATCTTACCTACATCTAAACTGGTCTCTGTCTTGTCGGTAAGTGAGTAGCTACCATTATATACTACTTCGTCTGGTAGGTTAGGATCAACACTTTCAGGGTACTTAGTAGCATATTCCTTTTTTAGTAGCTCGTGTCTGGCACTGGTAAGTCCGTTACTACCCATACCGCTATTATATTCATCTTCATAAGATGCCTGACCATAGCTGGCAAGAGATACTATAACATCCCCTTCATCCAGCTTTTCTGTGGTCACCAACTTATCCCGCCTCATGCGGCATGCCATGGTGCCATCTACTATCACAGTTCTTACTACGTCACCCACATCTGCTGTCTCTCCGCCAAGAAACTTGATGTCTATATTATACTTCTGTAATGTATCGAAATAGCTCTGTGTTCCATTAATGATCTCAGATATTACATCACCAGGAATCAAATGTTTGTTTCTACCGATAGTAGAGGAGTAGGTGAAAGGTCCGACAGCACCAACACATAATAGGTCGTCTACATTCATCACAATAGAGTCTATAGCTATACCTTTCCATACGCTCATGTCGCCGGTTTCTTTCCAGTACATATAAGCCAGTATAGATTTAGTACCTGCACCGTCAGCATGCATCAGGTTGCAGTAAGCATCATCATTACCCCAAAAGTCAGGGTATATCTTACAAAAAGCATTAGGAAATAAACCTTTATCTAGTTTAGATACTGCTTTATGAACTTCTTCTTTCTGGGCAGATACGCCTCTTAAGTTATAACGATTGTTGTCAGACATAATATCCGACAAAAGTAAAAAGAAATCAGGTATGTTTACCTGAGTAGGTGAAACATACCTTTTTTAAATACTTCTTCACCTTTACATATGTACTTTATGTAGTAAGAGTAGGTGCCAACATCTAATATTTTACCTTTATATGTTCCGTCCCACCTAGTGTTAGGGTCAGATGTCTGGAAGACAATATTTCCCCTTCTATGAGCAATGGTAAAGTCTACAAGTCTGTGCCTGTTTATCTCAGGAGCGCCATAAGTATCATTATTACCATCACCATTAGGTGTAAAAGCGTCAGGCATAAAAATATCACAGCAGGCTACAACTGAAAGAAGTATAGAGTCTTCATTAGTACACCCCCATTGATCAGTAATTTTAAGCTTATAGTAGCCAGCAGCCTCTACGGTACCTTTAACGTTATTGCTGTTATTTGTTTGGAAGTACTGAGGTGGAGACCAACTATATGTATATCTAGAGCCTTCAGGGGTAGATAAATTGAACTGATCGCCAATACATAGGTCTTTGTCTAAAATAGAAATGTCAGCTAATGGTGATTCATGAACATTTACAGTGTCAGAGAATGTATTATTACATCCATTTGTACCAAGAAGAGTAAGAGTTATAATTTTTTTGCCAATATTAGACCATGTTAAATAGTATAACTCTTTGTATGAGTTATCATTTATGTTTTGCTCATACACATCCCATTGGTAAGTTGCATTCTCTTCAACAGGCACTAGCTTAGTTGCTTTTCCGATACATAAGTTATTATTTATGTCGAAAGATGCAACGGGGCTTGGTTTTACATAAATATAAATAGAATCTCTTGTTACACATACTTGATCTTTGGATGCTCCTAATATTATTAGTTTCACACCCTCACTTAGCCAGTCTGCTTTTATCTGTTTCGTAAATTGACCATCTAATAGACGACCAGATACAACATGCCATGAATATTGTAAACTATCAGTTTGAGCTATAGTATCTGATATTTCAAGATCCTCAAACATACAGACTGTGTCTTTTACAGCTTTGGCATATATCTCTGGACTGTCGAAAATATTTACCTGTACTACAGCTCTATCACTTTTACATCCGTTAGATGATTGAGATGCGTAGAATGTATATTTTGTTACATTATCTGTAGCATAGGTAGGTGCTGAGGTAGTACCGATACCTCCAAAACTACTATTGTACCATAGGATATTAGTACCATTTGCAGTGAGTGCCACAGGAGCCTCATATTGACAAAGATCTACCGGTGATATAACATTAGGCATATCCGGGGTAGGATAAACCATTATCGGTATAGTATATACTTGAGTTATAGATATACCTGGAGGGTTGCAAGTAGAATCTTTAGCACTTATAGTTATAATATGTAGGCCTGTGTCATTAATATTAGCTGTCCATGATAAACATCCTCTTACCTTATCAGATTTATTGTTAACGTAATTAATTGATGCTTTAGGTATAGACAGAGTTCTATTGTCTGAAACTGAAATTATTGATCCGGGTACTGTAGCTTCAATGTCGAAGCAGAAGCTAAGTTGCCTATCTGTACAAGACTCAATTTGCCCATTGTTATATACTGCATTTAAAATTGAATTCGTATCCAGGTTCATAGTGATAGCAGTGTTATTACAATCCTGTACTTGCATTTGAATATCTCTTATAGTACTACCTACAAGTATTCCATTTCTATATTCTTTTACACGTATGGCAGTAGCTTGCGAGCCTAGCTGTGTTGGTGTAAATGATATATTTCCTGTTGTTGTATTCAGATTATATGTTCCATTTGTCTGAAAAGGATTAGAAGGTAGTGTTAAAGGAGGGGTTTGTCCACTAACAAGTGTTGCTGGCGTTAGCGGTAGGGAGCATTCATCATGGTTGATACCTGCATTACCTAGAAGGGGTAATATAGCCTCGTAAACAAGTACATCTTTATCATTATCAATAGCTCCATTATTATAAACAAAAGGACTATTAATACAAACGTATGAGACTGGCTTAGTGTGATATACAGCTGAGCTGTTATGTGGGAAATCTATATTGTTTAGAGTAGCTTCTACATATAAATTACCATTGTTTGTTAAGTTTTGGGAACGGTTCCTGTTGGTTATGTCAACGCCAAACCTCCAGTTATCACAGCTACTATCTGGTATGATAACCCGTCCTGAATACCACCATTCTTCGTATGCTGGTAAGGTAGATACAGGGTCTTCACAATACGTTTTAAAGCCAGGACAACCAACTGATACTTGAGAACCATTAGGTCTACCATCAGGAAGGGTTGTAAGGGGCATTAATACTACTGTAGATGATCTGTTGTTACATGGATCATGCATGCACATGTTGTAAGAACTCTCTACGTTACTACCTGTACAATCTCTGTAGAATTTATAAAAGAATATATAGGTACTATCACTTTCCCATTCGTAAATTAGTTCAGCTCCAGCGGCATGACTTGCAGATGCTCTCTTCGAGTTTAAAGATAAAAGAGTACATATTAATATCAGGGTCGCAAGGGCTTTATGCATAGTGAATACTTTTCTAGTCTATCTCAAGAGGTGAAACATGCCTTTTTTAAATACTTCCTCACCTTTACATATGTACTTTATGTAGTAAGAGTAGGTGCCAACATCCATTTTTTCTCCTTTGTAGGTACCATCCCATTTCTGAGTAGGGTCAGCAGACTGGAATACAATATTACCTCTTCTGTGAACGATAGTAAAATCAAGCAACCTGTGCCTGTTTATTTCAGGTGCGCTAAACTCGTCATTAACGCCATCTCCATTTGGTGTAAATGCATCAGGTATGAATATATCACAACAGGAAACAACTGATAAGTACAGAGAGTCTTGTGTTACACAACCCCATTGATTGATAACATCTAGCTGTATGTAGCCTGTTCTTTCAACAGTTCCTGTTACTCTGTTTTGATTGTTATTGTTGAAGAACTGTGGGGGAGACCAATCATATTTATATCGTAGACCTTCAGGGGTAGAGAGTGCCATAACATCACCTATACATAAGTCATCATTTTCAATACTTATTTTAGCTTCAGGTACTTCATATACATTAACTTCTTGAGTGTATGTTGTTTGACAGTTTCTATCACCTGTAATTGTTAGTGATATTACTTTTTGACCAAGATTGTCCCATGTCAATTCATAGCTTGGAATATATACCTTGTCTGTTACATTTTGCTCGGGAACTGTCCATGCGTACTCTCCCGGCTGGTCAACAGGTTTTAGCAGTGTAGGTACACCAATACATAAAACAGGGTCAATATCAAATGCGGCTACCGGAGTATTCACAACATATACAGGAACTGTATCTATACTAGTACATACACCATTGTTTACTGTTGTGATAATATTTTTAAGACCTTCTATGTTCCAGTAGGTAGATATACTACTAATATCCTTTTGTGTGAAAATAATACCTCCTGCATCTACGTCCCATGTATACCATACAGTATCTGCTTGTACAGCATTGTCGAATAAAGACAAACTATCAAATTCGCATAATGTATCACTAGCAGTACCTATATCAATTTTAAGCTCAGGCTGTACCTCTACCTCTATAACTGCTTTATCACTCTCACAGTAATTCATTGTTTGAGTTACAAAGTAGTCTGTAGTTCCAGGTGTAGTAGTATTAGGTATTGGTGCGTTAACCGAGCCTGTAGTAGATGTTTGTGTAGGGTACCACATCAGGTCTTGACCTTGAGCGGTGAGAGCTGTTGCTGTCTCGTTTTCGCAAAGGTATTGAGGTGTAATAATATTGGGTGGTGGCGCAAAATTGTGTATTCTTATTGGGATAGTAAATACGTGCGTTATGGAAACGCCTGGTGCAGTACATGTACTGTCTTTAGCACTTATTACAAGTGTTTTAAGTCCACCATCAGCATATGCAGCAGTCCACGCAAAACAACCTTCTACATTATCTGTAAGGTTGTTGTTATAAGTAGTATTAGCTGTAGGCATTGCAATGGACTGATTATCTCTTACAGCAAGTATTGAGTTTGGTTGGTCTGCAATGACATCATAACAGAAACTAAAAGGTACACCATAACATGTTTCTATTACCCCGTTTACGAGCTTTGCATTCGTAATACTATTGGTATCCAGGATCATTTCTACACCTGTATTGTTACAGTTTTGTACTTGTACTTGTATATCTCTGATCGTAGAACCTACAAGAATGTTATCTCTATACTCTTTTACTCTTATTGCCGTTGTATGTGGTCCAATCTGTGCAGGTGTATATGATATTTCACCTGTGACTGAATTAAGAGAATATGTATTATTTGTCTGAAAGGGGTTTGTTGGTATACTCAATGGTGGATTATGTATGTTTAAAAAGTTTAAAGGAATAAGTGAGCCCGAACACGGGGGGTTAGCTCCTGCTAATGGTCTGATAACTTCAAAAACCAGAGAATCATTATCCGCATCTATAGCACCATTATTGAATGTAAAAGGGTTGTTGATACACACATATGGTACTGGCTTGGTATAAAAGGCTGTAGAATTATTTCCCGGAAAATCTTTATTATTTAATGTAGCCTCTACATATAAGACACCTTGTTGTACATTCTGTGAAGGGTTTCTTGCATTAACACTCACACTAAACCGTAAATCATCGCAATTGGCAACACCTTCAGTAGCTTGATACCACCATTCTGTATAGCCGGGTAAGTTTGATGCTGTGTCCTCGCATGTAGTTTTATATTTAGCACAACCTGTTGAAACTAATGACCCATTGGGTGTTCCATCTGGAAGGGTAGCAATTCTGCGTAATACCACATTTCTGCTTTGACCGGTGCAACCATTATATATACACATCACTACTGCTGCGTCGGCATCTTTTCCGTAACAATCTCTGTAGAATTTGAATGTAAATAAGTACTGACTACCTCCTTTCCATTCGTATATTAACTCACCGCCTGCAGCATGGGTACAAAAAGCATCTTTAGGCAATAGGCTGATAGCAAGTATAAATAGTACAGGTAAAAATCTCTTCATGGTCAAACAATTTTTTATCTTATTAAATGTAATTTTCCTTTCTTGAAGACCTTTTCTCCTTTACATATATATTTTATGTAGTAAGAGTAGGTACCTACGTCTAGTTTTTCTCCTTTATATGTTCCGTTCCATTTGATGTTTGGGTCAGATGTTTGGAAAACGATATTTCCTCTTCTGTGAGCTATCATAAAGTCTAGTAATCTGTGTCTGCTAAGCTCTGGTGCGCCAAACTCATCGTTGATACCATCACCGTTTGGCGTAAACGCATCAGGTACAAATATGTCGCAACAGGTAGCTACGGAAATGAATACTGAATCTTCATTGATGCAGCCCCATTGGTCTGTAACTAATAGTCGGTAATAACCTGCAGACTCTATTGTACCAGTCACATCATGACTATTGTTATTGTTGAAGAACTGTGGTGGAGACCAACTATACCTATAACGAGAGCCCTCAGTAGTATACATTCTAAACTGATCTCCAATACATAAATCATCATTCTCTAAGGTGATCTTTGAAGGAGGTATGTCATGTACTGTTACTGTGTCTCTAAATGAGTTCGTACAACCATTAGAACTAGTTAGCTCGAGATGCAAGTATTTGTTACCCGGATTTGTCCAATTCAGGTCATAAGAGTTCACATAGAAGTTGTCGTTAATGGTATGTCCGTCTATAGCCCAATCGTACCTTGCCGGTTGTTCTACAGGCCTTACTTTTACTGTTTCATCAATACAGATGTTTTGTTTTACATCAAAAGATGCTACAGGCGATTCTTCTACAAATATGTTTAGCGAGTCTTTTGTCTCACAGATATTATTAAATGCAGTCCTCAGTACAATGGTTTTTAATCCTGGTGTTGTCCAATCTGCAATAATTTGCCTACTGTAAAGTCCTTGCAGTATTCTACCTGAATCAACATCCCAGGAATAAAGTATACTATCGGTTTGTATAATAGAGTCTAGTAAGCCAATGTTTTCAAACATGCACACGGTGTCTTTAGGAGATGAAATATTCATCTCAGGCGTGTCGAAAATATTTATGGTAAGTGGCACACGACCACTAAAACACCCATTTGGTCTATGTGATACATAGTAGGTTGTTGAACCAACAGTATTGGTATTGTAAGTAGGAGCATTCGTACTTGCAGTACCACCACTAGGGGTAGCATACCAT
This sequence comes from uncultured Flavipsychrobacter sp., assembly GCA_964531655.1. Taxonomy (GTDB): domain Bacteria; phylum Bacteroidota; class Bacteroidia; order Chitinophagales; family Chitinophagaceae; genus UBA5543. Next base: position 80,013 of record CAZHDM010000002.1, on the reverse strand, counting down.
AAAATGTTAGTACCGTTCACCGTTAATGGCACCGTTGAATCATATTGGCATAGCTCAACAGGGCTAACAACTGTCGGTAAAGGTGCTGTTGCATTTATTTTGACCGGTATTGTGAAAACTTGAGTTACAGATATACCAGGAGAATTACAGGTAGAGTCTTTAGCGCTTATTGTAAGTATATGAAGCCCGGTATCCTGTAGGGGCGCAGTCCAGGAAAAACAACCCTTTATAGAGTCTGTAGTGTTGTTGTTATATGTTATGGTAGACTGAGGGATAGACAACGATTTATTATCACTAATAACTAGGGTTGAACCTTTTACACTGGCAACAATATCAAAACAAAAGCTGAAAGGGGTATTGATACACGCTTCAATTTGCCCGTTTTTAAATATTGCACCAGCTACACTATTTGTATCAATATCAATAGTCATGCCAGTATTGTTACAGTTCTGTACCTGAATCTGTATATCACGCATAGTACTACCCACAAGTATACCATTTCTATACTCCTTTACACGTATAGTTGTGGTATGTGCCCCTACCTGTGCCGGTGTATAAGATATATTTCCTGTTGTAGGGTTTAGTGTGTACGTATTGTTTGTCTGAAATGGGTTGGACGGCAGGGAGAGTGGCGGTATCTGTCCAGCCTGTAAAGTTGAGAAAGCCAAAGGGTTTCTGCATTGTAAGTTTGTAGCAGCAACGGGTATAACAGACTCGAAGACTAGTGAGTCTTTATCTTTATCGATCGCCCCGTTGTTATATGTATAGGGCGTGCCGATACAAACATAAGGTACTGGTTTTGTGTGAAAAACTGTAGATGAATTATGTGGAAAGTCTTGGTTATTAAGTGTAGCTTCAACATATAAATTTCCTGAACTGGCTAAGTTGACAGAAAAATTACGAGCAGATATACTTACTCCAAACCTCCAGTTTGTGCATACTCCACTTAAACTGAATGTATCAGCATACCACCATTCTCTATAAGATGGTAGAGTGGACTGAGGGTCCTCACAAGTATTACTAAAGTTAGGACAGCCTGTAGATACGGGTGAGCCATTAGGTCTACCATCCGGTAATGTATCTACTTTAAATAAATCTCTTGAGAACTGAGTATTTTGGCAAGGGTTATATATACATAAAGATACAGCCTGTGATTCTTCTATACCCGTACAGTCTCTGTAGAACTTGAAGTAAAATGCATAAGTGTTATCACTGATCCATTCATAGATAATATCACCACCGGCAGCATGGCTAGCTTTGACATCCTTTGTTGAGAATAGGCTAATTATGCTTAATAATAACAGAGTATGCTTTAAATTAAAGTTGGGCATAGGTATTCTTAATTATCTTAATAGAGTAAATGTTCCTTTTTTCAGTTTTTCTTCTCCATCACATATGAATTTTATATAGTAGGCATATGTACCTACCTCTTGTTTTTCACCTTTAAACGTTCCGTCCCATTTGTCATTCGGGTTGTTAGTGTTAAAAATGATATTACCCCGTCTGTGAGCAATCGTAAAATCTAAAAGCCTATGTTTACTAAAGTCAGGAGAGCTATATAGGTCGTTAAGTCCATCACCGTTAGGAGTAAAGGCATCAGGCATGAATATTTCACAACATGGTGCAGCTGATATGTAAACGGAATCATAACTACTACACTCCCACTGGTTGGTAACTGTTAAGTGTATATAACCGGTTTTTTCTGCAACTCCTGTTACCGTATGATAGTTGTTAGACTGAAAGTATTGAGGAGGTGACCAATTATATGTATATCTTACACCATCCTTTGTACTAACGATGAACTCTTTTCCATAACATACATCATCTAGATCATTTGATGATATTTTGGCGTTAGGGTATTCGTAGATAGTTACAGTTTTCTCTTGAGTATGTGAGCAGCCATTTTCATCGCTTACCGTCAATAATATTCTCTTTTTCCCTAAACTATCCCATTTAAGCAGATATTCGGCTTTACCTACAGTGTCAAAAATGAACTGCTCATCAACCTCCCAGCTATAGTAAGCATCTTGCACCAATGGTTTTAGTTTAACAACATCACCCTGACATATATCTAGTGGAATATCAAAAGAAGCTTCAGGGCTGTATATAATGTAAATGTCAGCACTGTCTGTAGCTATACATGCTCCGTTCGTTACTTTTAGCTTTATAGAGTTAGCTCCTTCTACTAACCAGTATGCGCTTGCATTAGCAGTGTTCTGACCACTGGTAACTAAACATTCATTTTGTACGGCTATCCAATCATAATCTGCACTTGAAGGGTTTTGTGGTATGTTTTCTAGCTGTACTTCTTCAAACATACATACAGTGTCGTCTGATATGGTGACATCGGCATATACATTTTCGCTAACGGTCACTACAATACTATCAGATTTCTTACATCCCGTGCTATCTGTTACTGTTACATAGTAAACACCATCAGAGGTAGGATTAATAGTTGGTGTTTCACAGTTATTGCAGCTAATATTGCCAGCTGAAGACCATTGATAGCTATATGGTTTTGCAGTGCTGTTAGAGGTAACACTTAACTGAAGGCTGCTACTCTTGCAAATATTAGTATCATTTGTAGTTTCCAGATACATATCTTCAATTTCGAACCTCGTATAAAGAGTGTCGGGACATCCAAACCCAGTGTAAGGGGTTAGTACAATTGCATAGGAGGTGGTAACGCCTGGAGTAGGGATAGTGAGCTTTTCTCCAACGCCAATTGAAGCAAATGTACTTGAGTCTCTCCACTCATAATCTTTAAAGCCGGGAGGTGCTGTTAATGTTACAGTAGGTTGGTCAGAGCAGTATACTTTGTTGACTTCATATGTGCCACATTTAACATCAAAGTAGCCATAACCAAAATGAGCTCCCAAACCACAATCTCCAGTTTTGAAGTCAATACCAACAGTACTTCCGGCATAGCTTGAAAGGTCTAGGGTAGAGGTCGTCCACTCTTTGTAATACACATTTGTATCTGCGGGAGATCTTTTAAACCCTGGTAAACCTCCCGATGCTATATACACATAGTCATTGCATGGTAATGGTGTTTTTGTGGCAGAGTCAAAAACTGTTACTTGAAACCTTGGTTGAATTGATGGAGGATGATCAGGCTTCTCAAAAACTACAGCATAACTATATAATAATGAAAAGGAACTAGTGCTGTTTGCTGGTACATTTACGTAATACCTAGCTACTTCGGCTTCACCTCCACTTTTATTGTTGCCTAGTTTCATAGAATATGTACCACCATTAGGAGCTACCACAGGGAAACCTCCGTAGGGGTCTACTCCGGTGCCGGAGACTAAAAAGTGTCTGTCATTCAGCTGACCCACATTTCCTGCGCTTATAGGACAGCACCCACCAACATAAAAGATCCAGTTTGAATAGTTGCCATCTTCAAAACCAATATTTTGAGGACAATTAACTATTTGAGCATGTGTTACTGTATGGAAAACAGTATATAATAACACAGTATATAAAGTCCGAAAATGCTTTTTATATAAGTTCATAGAAATAGTACCTCAATACTATAAATATATAGATATATTTTAATGCAGCCTAAATGTTAGTGTGCTAATTGTATGATTTCTAAAGACTTATTAATATAGGGTTAATAAAAAGTGTCTGTCTACTTCAGTAGAAGTATGTTTCCTTTTTTTACAACTTCTTTAGTGCCTTTACATAGGTACCTGATGTAATAATTATATGTACCTGTTTCGGCTAGTTGTCCCTTATAGTAGCCATTCCAGCCGAGGTTTGTACCATTGCTATTATATACAACTTCTCCCCACCTGTTTAGTATTAAGAATTCAGTAATGTCATGATCTCTTAGGTCAACAGGGTTGTACATGTCATTCAGCCCATCATTATTAGGAGTAAAGGCATCAGGCATGAATATATCACAGCAAGATTTAGATTCAAGGAATAAAGAGTCTTTAGCAATACAGTCCCATTGGTTAGAAACAGTTAGATATATGTAGCCGGTTCTTTCAGCAAAACCGGTAACTGTTGGTGTGTTATTGTTATCGAAGAACTGTGGTGGAGCCCATGAGTATGTATACCTGTTACCTTCAGGAGTAAAGAATTTAAACTTGACATCATAACAAAATTCATAATCGTCAGTCTCTATTTTTGCTTCAGGAGCTTCATAGATATCTATACTTGATATTAGTGTATCGTAGCAACCGTTATTCCCATCAAGTTCTAATGCAACAACTTTCCTTCCAATATCAGTCCATTTAAAAGTATGGTATGGTTTGTATTGAGTATCAGGCACGAACTGCTCATCTATTGTCCAGTTGTAAGTACCTTTTTGTTCAACGACATTCATTTTTATCTCTTCGTTGATACAAGCATGATCTGGTAGGTCAAAAGATGCAACAGGCTGTGTTTTTACATATATATCTGTTGTGTCATGCTCTACACAACCTTGATTATGGATACTTAGTATTACTCTCTTTTGTCCTTCTCCTACCCAACGGGCAATAATCTCCTTAGTTCCATCACCTCCAAAGTCTGCACCATCAGCATCCCATGTATAAATTGCTGTATTGGGATTGTTACCAGTATTTTTCAGTTCTACTACCTCAAACTCACATACTGAGTCAGCACTACTTTCCACCTCAGGGTCTACCGCTCCTCTTACACCAATACTAACACTTTCTTGTTTTACACAACCATTAGTGTCAGTAACAGTAACAGTATATGTTATGGAGTTGCCCGGACGAGCAATAGGGCTAGAGCAGTTTGTACAACTTAGATAACTTGTAGGATACCATTGGTAGGTTAAAGGAATACCTACTGTGTTGCTTTTTACTTGCAGAGGCACAATATTATCCTTGCAAATAATGGTATCATTACTAATATCAGTAATGAGATCTGTTTTTATAACAGTTGTATACATTGTATCTGCACATCCGAACCCTGCATATGGTTTAAGTATAACAGCAAACTTCTTTGTTGTAGTTGGTGTAGGTATTTGAATCGTGCTGCTGTTACCATAAAAAGTAGTAAACGTGGTGTCCATCCATATATAGTCTTGAAAACCGGGTGGAGCATCAAGCGTTATAAATGGGGTAGGATTACAGCTTACATTTTTAACCTGAAAGAACCCGCAGCTTAAATCCAGGTAACCATATCCGAAATGAGCACCGCGACCACAGTCAGCTGTAGCAAAGTCTATAGCAACTGTATGTCCGCTAAGTCCTGAAAAGTCAATTGTTGCAGTAGTCCAGTCTTTGTAATAAACATCTTCTGCTCCCGGTACTGCAGATTGCTGAAAACCTGGAATGCTGGATGATGCTACATATTCGTGATGATTACATGCAATCTGTTGTCCTGATGCAGAGTCATAGACGTTAACTTCAAACTTCGGTTGATCTTTTGGATCGTGTCCGGGATCTTCAAAAACCACCGCATATCTGTATATAAGTGTATATGCACCAGGACCGGATGGCACTTGAACATAATATCTCGCTCTTTCAGCTTCATAACCGGCGTCATCGTTACCTAGCTTTAAAGAATACATACCACCTCCAGGTGCGACAATAGGAAATCCACCATACTTATCATAGTCGATACCAAACTTTAGTTGATGTCTGTTAGGTAAAGGAAGTGAAAATGTATTTGTATTGATAGGGCAACAATGACCAGTGTAAAATTCCCAATTAGAGTAATCTCCTCTTTCAAAATCTAGATTAGGCGGACATAACAATTGAGCATAGCTATCTCCAGTGCTTACTAATAGCATTAATAGCAATAAGTATCTGGATAGATATCCTTTCATTAGAGATTACAACTACTTGTTATATTATGAATATACAGCATTTATTTTAGAATATTTAACAATTTAATTAAGTACTAATTTGTCTACATTTGTTTTATCTATTTTTCATTTGAGGTGTCTTTAGATAAGCTTTTGTTATTCATTGAATTATAAGAATGAGCCAACGTAACGTACTGTATCACATATTTTCTGTTGTACGTATATTATTATATCCTTTAGCACTTATATATGGTGCAGTTGTATGGATGAGAAACAGACTCTATGACTCTGGTTTTTATTCCTCCATAGAGTTTAGTGTACCTGTTATTAATGTAGGTAATTTATCTGTAGGCGGTACAGGCAAAACGCCACATATAGAGTACTTGATCATGCTACTACAATATCAGTTCCGAGTAGCTACGATGAGTAGAGGTTATAAGCGTAGAACTCAGGGGTTCTTGATAGCAGATGTGGAAACCAATGCGCTAAAAATAGGTGACGAGCCTATGCAGTATTATATGAAGTACCCTGATGTGGTAGTAAGCGTTGCTGAAGAGCGTATGACAGGGATACCTAAGCTACTGCAAAAAAGACCATCAGTTGAAGTTGTTTTGTTGGACGATGCTTTCCAGCATAGATCTGTGAAAGCAGGGGTAAATATTTTGATCACTGATTATTCTAAGCCTTTTTACGAGGATAATATCTTGCCACTTGGTACTTTGAGAGAGAACAAAAGGGCATATAAAAGAGCTGATGTAATTATTGTATCTAAGTGTCCAGATGGATTAACGCCGCAAGCGGCTACTGAAATAGAAAAAAAGATAGCGCCGCTTGAATCTCAAAAAGTATTTTTTACAAAGATCTTTTATAAGACACCGTATGATATGTTTACAAATGAGCCTGTAAACATTAATAGAAAAAATGTTGTTCTAGTCTGTTGTATAGCTAAACCACAACCGCTAATTAGCTATGTGAAAGAAAGTGCTAGCGATGTGCATGTATTATCATATGCAGATCATCATTATTTTGTAAGTAAAGATCTGGAGGAAATAAAGTCAGCATATAATAACTGGGAAGTAAAAGATAAAATAATATTAACAACGGAGAAAGATGCCGCCAGGCTTCATTTGTTAAGAGATAAGATAAAAGATTGGGGCATACAAATAGTTGTATTGCCTATACAGGTAGCATTCCTGTTCAATAAAGGAAATGAGTTTGATAGATTTGTGTTAGGGTATACAGAACAGACTGTAACAGAAAATATGATGTATTATGGCCAGGAAGAGTAAAAAGAAAAACAGCTCAGGCAAGCAGTTGTATAAAGGTAGCTTAGAAGTTACCAGGTCAGGTCTGGGTTATGTTATTGTAGATGGGCTGGACAAGGATATTCTTATAAAAAGAGAGAATATCAAAAATGCACTGAACGGTGACGAGGTAAGAGTAGAGGTAGCTACTAGAGGCAAAAAGTTTGGTGCAAGACTGGAAGGGGTTATTAAAGAAGTTATCAGGAGGAAGCAAGAAGAGTTTAGCGGTACTGTAGAGGTACATGACCATTTTGCATTTTTAGTTCCTGATTCAGATAAGATACCTGTAGATATATTTATTCCGTTGCATTTGCTAAACGGGGCAAAAAATGGTGACCATAGCATAGCAAAAATTGTTGAGTGGACTGGTAAGACCAAAAATCCTGTAGGCGAAATAGTAAGTGTACTTACTAATGAAACTGCTAACGAGATAGCTATGCAAGGGATTCTTGTAGAGAATGGTTTCCCTTTGACCTTTGATGATGAGGCACTTGAATTAGCTGCAAGGTTTCCTGAAGGTGTCGATGAAAAGGATGTGAAGAATCGTCGTGATATGCGCGAAGAGCTCACCTTTACAATAGACCCTGTTGATGCAAAAGATTTTGATGATGCTATTTCTGTAAAGTCGCTTAAAGGCGGCTATTATGAGATAGGCGTACATATAGCTGATGTTAGTTTTTATGTAGAACCCGGGTCTGACCTGGATAAAGATGCTTATAGAAGAGCAACAAGTGTATATCTACCAGATAGAGTATTACCTATGTTGCCTGAAAGGCTATCGAACGGGTTGTGCTCTTTACGCCCTGATGAAGATAAATATGCATTTTCCGCAGTATTTAAAATCAATAAACAGGGTAAGGTTAAGGACTATTGGCTGGGAAGAACAGCAATCAGATCTAAAAGAAGGTTTACCTACGAAGAAGCACAAGATATAATCGATGGCAATAAAGGTGATCATGATAAGCAGATATTACTCTTAAATACCATTGCTCAAAACTTAAGAGCTCAAAGGTTTCAGAAAGGAGCTATCAACTTCTCTTCTCAGGAAGTAAGGTTCAAGCTAGATGAAAAAGGTAAACCAATAGGTATTGTAGTAAAAGAAAGTAAAGAGTCGCATCAGCTGGTAGAAGAGTTTATGCTATTAGCTAATAGAACAGTTGCTGAGTATGTATCTGGCATTGAGTTTAAAAACAAACCTGTTCCATTCCCATACCGTGTGCATGATTCTCCGGATGAAGAAAAACTGAAAGTCTTTACCACTTTTGCTGCACAATACGGACATAAGTTTAACCTAAATACACCTGAGCATATTGCCAGCTCGTTTAATGAGATGTTAGGCATGGCGAAGGGCAAGCCTGAGCAACACGTATTAGAGACCTTAGGTATCAGAACTATGGCGAAGGCTGTATATACTACTGATAATATTGGTCACTATGGTCTGGGGTTTGAAGACTACTGTCACTTTACATCGCCGATAAGAAGGTACCCTGATGTATTGGTACATAGAATATTGCAGGAATGTCTTACAGGAAACATCAAGCCTATAAAACACTTAGAACAGCAGTGTAGATATTGTTCTGATCAAGAGAGAAGGGCAATGGAAGCAGAGCGTGCTGCTAATAAATATAAGCAGGTAGAGTACATGCAGGATTATGTAGGTGAAGAGTTTGACGCTGTTATAAGTGGTGTAGCCAGCTTTGGTTTCTGGGCAGAGACAGTAGAACATAAATGTGAAGGTATGGTACCAATGTCAGACCTTTTAGAGATAGATGAGTTTGAGCTGGTAGACGGAGAATATGCACTGATTGGCAGGCATAACAAGATGAGGTTTGGTATGGGGGATAAAATTAAGGTGAGAGTAGTAGCTACTAACTTGCAAAAAAGGCAAATTGATTTTACATTAATTGAAGCTGAGCAGTCGAAACCAGCTGCTAAACCAACTAAAAAAAGTAAGAAGAAATAAATGCACAGTTTTAGTGAACTTGTAAAACGCTTTGAAAAGAGGCTTAATAACGAAGCTATATTTTCTAAGCAACCAACTAACTTATACGAGCCTTGTGAATATTTGTTTTCATTAAGTGCAAAGCGAGTACGTCCTGCTTTGTGTCTAATGGGTAATGAACTCTTTGGTGATATACATGATGATGCATGGCATGCTGCAAATGCAATTGAACTATTTCACAACTTCACATTAGTTCATGATGACATAATGGATAACGCTCCTCTAAGAAGAGGTAATCAAACCATACATGATAAGTACGGACTGACGACTGGTATATTAAGTGGAGATATTATTTGCATATATGCTTACAAAGAATTGGCAAAAGTGAAGAATAGTTTGTCTGATGTACTTAGCCTATTTAATAAAACGGCAATAGAAGTTTGTGAGGGGCAACAGTTGGATATGGATTTTGAGCGTAGAGATGACGTTAGTATAGACGAGTACATCAATATGATAGCACTGAAAACATCTGTATTGCTGGCATGCAGCTTGAAAATAGGGGCTATTATAGGTGGTGCAAGTGAGGATGATGCAGATCTGCTTTATCAGTTTGGTAAAAATGTAGGTATTGCATTTCAATTGCAGGATGACTACCTGGATGCCTTTGGTGATACTAAAGATGTAGGGAAGCAAAACGGTGGGGATATAAAAGCTAATAAGAAAACTTATTTATTATTAAAAGCTATCGAGCAAGCTGATAAAAAACAATTAAAGAAGATTAAGAAGTTGCTTAAAGCTGGCTCTGATGATAAAGTTGAAAATATGTTGAAGGTCTATAAAGCCACAGAGGTAGATACTATGTGTAAGAACATCATGCAAGACTATTCTTCTAAAGCGTTTGAGAATCTTAAGGCTATAAATGTAGCTGATGAAAACAAAAAGCCGTTAAAGGAACTAGCCTCTTATCTGCTAAATAGAGAGAAATAGAATATTTTAGTTACTAAATACAACTAAGGATGAACTATTGGTTAATGAAGTCTGAGCCCTTTAAATATAGCTGGGATCAGTTAGTAAAAGATAAAAAGACATTTTGGGATGGCGTGCGTAACTACGCTGCACGGAACAACATGAAGGAAATGGAGAAAGGTGATCAGGTGTTCTTTTATCATAGTAATGAAGGTTTAGCGATTGTAGGCATAGCAGAAGTTGTAAAAACCGCATATCAAGACCCTACAATAGATGATGATAGGTGGGTTGCAGTTGATATAAAGCCAGTGAAGCCAATGCCTAACCCTGTAACACTTGAGGCGATAAAGGCAGAGAAGTCCTTGGCAGATATGGATCTGGTCAGATTATCAAGACTGTCAGTAGGCAAGGTCAAGCCGGCTGAATACAAGAAAATATTGAAGATGGGAGGTCTTTAATCCTCCTATTTTCTTTTAGTACAAACGCTTACATGTTTAGTTTCGTCTATATAATCATTGAAGATTATATAACCTAAACTTTTAAGTATGAAAAACTTTACCTTGACGCTTTCACTAGTGGTTGTTATGCTCATAGGCTACACTAGCGCATGGGCTCAATCTGCCTCTGTAGCAGTCACACAGGCCCCATGTAACAACAACGGAATATTAACCGCTACCTTTACCGGGCTAACTACCCCTCTCAATGTCACATGGCATGTAGGAAGTAATACTGTCATAACGCATAATGGTGTTAACAGTCTGACAGATGTACTTAACAATTATAGTGGTGCACCAGGATATGTTTCTGTCAGAGATGCTAATAATACATACACTTATGCAGGCTTTAATGGCGCTCCACCATTTACTTATTCAGTAAATATTGTACCTGGTATATGTCCTGCAAATGGAACCGCTACAGCTACCATAACAGGTGGTGTTGCTCCATATACTATTCAATGGAAAACAAACCCTGGTGGTAGTATTGTATCTACTGCTAACCCTGCAAGCCTTCCTGATGGTTTTTATGATGTCGATATCACTGATGCAAATGGCTGTACCTACGGCTCTTCTGCAAAGGGAGACTCAATATATACATACAGTACTACCAATATCACTTATAATGTAAGCTCTACTGTAGCTAGCTGTACTAATGGTACGGCCACTGTAGCTAATATTTCAGGAGGTGCTTCTCCTTACAGTATCCTGTGGTCTAACTCAGCTACTTCAGCTACTATAAACAACCTTGTAAAAGGTTACTATAGCGTTACTGTTACGGATGCACAGGGCTGTGCTGAAGCTAGAGGCGTTTTTATCCAGCAGTCAAAGCAAATTGGTGTGAATACCACGCCGACACCAACAACTTGTACTCAAAATGATGGTGCTATAATAGCATTCGGCTCTGGTGGTAAAAACCCTTATACCTATCAGTGGAACAATAGTGCTACTACTCAATCCCAAACAGGTCTTTCATCTGGTTATTATCGAGTAAGAGTAACCGATGCTGATGGCTGTATCGGCGATGGCGGAGGTTACGTCACTAGTAGTACTCCAATTAATGTCACTTATAGTACTACTGCTAGCTCTTGTACCACACCAAATGGTTCGGCAACCTTGGCAATAACAGGAGGGGCTACACCTTATAGTGTACAGTGGTATACATCTCCTGCGCAGAGTGGTACGACCTTGAGTAATGTGGCGGCCGGCAACTATTCATTCAAAGTAACAGACGCTAACGGTTGCATTCGTACAGGTACAGCAAATGTTCCTCCTGTGAATGTTATTACAGCTAACATCACTTCGTCGAATACGAGTTGCACCCAAAACAATGGTAGCATTTCTGTGTCACCAAGTGGCGGTACTACACCATATACTTATTCATGGAGTAATTCAGCAACAACGCCTTCTATTAATAACCTTGCAGCAGGTTCGTACTCTGTTACCATAACAGATAATGTTGGTTGTAGTATCACAAAATCTAAGTATATAGCTGTGAATTCTCCGGTTAATATAGGTTTTAATACTTCACCTACATCATGTATTTACAGTAGTAATGGTACTGCAACTGCAACTCCTTGGGGAGGTACTCCCCCTTATTCTTACCTATGGAATACTAGCGCAACTACACCTGCTATTAATAGCTTAGCTACTGGCAGGTATGGTGTGACTGTAACAGATGCAAATGGTTGTAAAGCTTACAATAGTACTTATGTAAGTTATAACCCTGCTAACAACAGTTGTTATTGTACAATAACAGGTACTGTATATGATGATGCTAATAATAACTGTACTCAAGATGTAGGAGAGCAAGGTATACCAAACATAAGAATACACTGTAGTGGTAGAGGTTATGCTTATACAGATGCTAATGGTAACTATTCTTTTAAAGTGCCTTCAGGTTCGTATACAATAACGGAGACAGTACAGTCATATTATCCTTTATCAAGTTGCCAGAACAGCTCTGCAAATGTAACAGTGTCTGCAAGCCCGAATTGCGTACAAACTGTAGATTTTGCTAATAATGTGAATCCTATACATGATATGTATATCAGTACATGGAACTATACTTGTCCTGTACCAGGCTATCAATACAAGCAAAAGTGCATCATAAAAAATCTGGGTACAGTAAATGAGCCTAATTTGGTTGCAGGTTATTTAACTGATGGACAAATTCTAGCGCCATCATTTACACCGTCAAATTTATTTACAGGTTCTGGCAACTATTATGATATATCTGGTGGTAGCATGAGTTTAGCTCCTAATAATGCTCAAACATTCATGATCAACTATAACGTGCCTACTAATATTCCACTAAATACGAGTTTAGTATTTAAGGATACAACTGCTTATACATCACCAATGACTAATTGGCTTAATGATTATTCCCCATGGAATAATGTGAATTATTATACACCAATAGTTGTAGGTTCATACGACCCTAACTTTAAAGAGGTGATACCTGCAGGTATGGGTAAAGATGGTATCATTACACAAGACGATACTGTTCTGCAATATATGGTGCATTTCCAGAATTTAGGTACATATAAAGCACAAACAGTTTATATATTAGATACTTTAGATCAAGACCTTGACTGGGCTACATTCAAGCCTATTTATCAAAGCCATGATTGTAAGGTAACTATGAGTGAGGGTGGAGTAGTGAGATTCCAGTTCGATAATATAGACCTTCCTCACAAAGATGCTGATGAAGAGGGTAGTAACGGTATGGTAGTATATAGTATTCATACTAAGAAGAGCTTACCAATAGGCACTCAATTCAAAAATACTGCGGCTATATACTTTGACTTTAATGAGCCTGTAATTACAAATACTACTGTTAATACCATAGGCCCACTATCTGTGAAAAATATAGCAGGACAGACAGGTGCAGGCGTATCAGTTTACCCTAACCCTACAAGTGATGTGTTTACAGTGAAGGTGGATAAAGGGTATAGTTACGATAAAGTAACTATTATGAATATGACCGGACAAACACTCAATCAAAAGACGGTTAGTTCTAATGAAACAACACTTAGCTTGAGTGGCTATGCTCAAGGCTTATATTTTGTGATACTGGAAGGTAAAAGTGGTACTGTAGTGAGAAAGGTAGAAAAACTATAATTTTCTGATCTATACATAAAAAGGGACGAATATATATTCGTCCCTTTTGCTTTTTATGAAGTTGACTTGTTATATAGTCATGATCTCTTTGTCTTTGTCTTTGCAGTGTTGGTCTACAAGAGCTATGTATTTATCAGTTAGTTCCTGAACACTACCTTCTGCATCTTTTGCAGCATCTTCACTAAGGCCGTCTTTCTGTTCCTTTTTGATGCTTTCAATTGCATCTCTCCGTATGCTACGTACAGATACTTTCGTGTTCTCACCTTCTGCATTTACTCTTTTTACAAGGTCTTTACGACGCTCTTCTGTAAGTGGTGGAAGGTATAGACGAATGATCTCACCATCGTTCTGCGGGTTTAGACCAATGTTTGAAGCTATGATAGCCTTCTCTATAGTTGCCAGCATTGGTTTTTCCCATGGCTGTACGGAGATTGTACGTGAGTCAGGAGTAGAAACATTTGCTACCTGGTTTAGCGGTGTCATACTACCATAGTAGTCTACCTGAATGCCATCTAAGATCTGTGGATTAGCCTTACCAGCTCTTATTCTGCTTAGTTCTACTTCCAGATGCTTGATAGCCTTTTTCATATTATCGGCTGCATCATCTAATATCATATCTATAGCCTCGCTCATAATACTTGTGTTTTCGGAATGGCAAATATAAAAATGTTAGCTTAGAAAGTACCATTGGTAAATATTTCTATATATAGTTGTGTAATAAATACTTAGATGTTTGTTATTTGGAACGGGAAATTAGGAATGGTATTTTTGTATAAATTGTGAGATTATGGAAACTAGTATAAAAAGCCCTGTATCGTTTACTGAAGGAGCTATCATAGAGGTGAAGAGGTTGATGGGCGAACCTGACTTTGAGCAAGGACAATACCTTAGAGTGGGCGTGAAAGGTGGCGGCTGTTCAGGTATGACATACGTATTAGGCTTTGATAATAAAGACGACGACGATACTACTTATGATATAGAAGGCTTACCCGTGATTATGAAAGATGCTCATGGTATATACTTACATGGTATTGAGATAGACTTCCAGAAAGGGTTGAATGCAAGGGGCTTTGTGTTTAATAATCCTAATGCAAGTAGTACTTGTGGCTGCGGAACTTCATTTGCAGTCTAAATACATTAGATGATAATAGCTCGTATTTTACTAACATATCTATGCCTTGTATTGACTGTTTCAGCATTTGCGCAAAACGCTGCTTCACAAAGCAAGAAGCCTAAAGAGAATCCTCCTCTTAATCAGTATGATAAGAAGGATAATAAGCATGGAATGTGGTTTAATACAGTAGTTGCTAAGATGGGTAACCCAGGTTACTCAGAGTTCGGTACTTACTATCATGGCGAAAAAACAGGACCATGGTATAAGATGAATACACAGAATGACCTGATAGCTATAGAAAACTTTCGACATGATCATTATGATGGTGAGGTGCGTTACTTCTATAAGGGGCAACTTACTGTTGTAGGTAATTACAAATCTTTAGATCCTGATAAGGAAGTAGATACAATTATAGTAGAAGATCCCGTTTCCGGAAGGCAAGAGTTGGTACCGGTTTCTACAGATAGAGGAAGTGTAAGGCATGGTACATGGCGCTATTACGATGAGGAAACAGGCGCATTGATCAAAGTTCAGGAATATCAAGTTGATGATATTATATATGAAGAGGAGTTTGAATATTCAGCAAAGGATAGTTTATATTATCAGCTAAGAGCTAAAAAGCTACCGCATGCTGTGAACAAACCTTATTATCAACCTCCCGCAGAAAAACAGTTTAATTATACTAAGTAGCATTACAGCTAAGCATGTCTGAGTCTATAATTACAGTTAATGATCTGGTCAAAAAGTATGGCAACTTTGTTGCTGTAAATGGCACCAACTTTAGTGTACTAAAAGGTGAGATCTTTGGGCTGCTTGGTCCTAATGGAGCGGGGAAGACAACTACTCTGGAGATCATAGAAACACTCAGGAAGAAAACTTCAGGTAGTGTAATTGTAGACGGATTAGATATAGACAAAGAAGCGCATCGAGTGAAAAGTATCATAGGTGTGCAGTTACAAGCCGCAGGCTATTATCCTAATCTTAACCTGGTACAGATACTTAAGTTGTTTGCAGGTTTATATAATAGAGAGATAGACCCTCTGCAATTGCTAGATACTGTAAACCTACGAGATAAAGCTAAAAGTAAGTTCAAGCAACTCTCGGGCGGACAAAAACAGAGATTTTCTATAGCTACAACGCTTATAAATGAACCGGATATCATCTTTCTTGATGAGCCAACTACTGGTTTAGATCCACAAGCAAGGCGTAACCTTTGGAACCTGATTAAGCAAGTAAGGGACAGAGGTGCGACTGTAGTTATCACAACCCACTATATGGATGAAGCAGAAGAGCTTTGCGACAGAGTGGCAATAATAGATAGTGGTGAGGTAATAGCTATAGATACACCAGCTAACCTTATAGACAACCTTATAGCTAAGGGCTTTAAAAGACCCAAGCCTGTCAAGGAAGCTAATCTGGAAGATGTATTTATTAATATGACTGGTAAAGAGCTAAGGGAAGGCTAGAAATATTTTTTCTTTCTTCTCCTTGTTGTAGTGCTTACTCCCAGCGAACCAAGTAAACTTCGAACAATCATGTTGCCTGCAGTGCGCAGCATACTTTTTACGACTGTATTACCACCTATTTGCTCTAGTATAGTTTCTTCTTCTTCTTTCTGTTTGCTCTTACGTTTTGGTGCTTCTTCTTTAGCTGTTTCCAGCTTTTCGCTTAATATCTCATAAGCACTTTCTCTGTCGATCTCTTGGTTATATTTGCTGGTCAGACTAGACTTTTTAACGATGCTTTCTATCTCTTTGTCTGTCAGTACATCCATTCTTGAACGAGGTGCACATAGCATTGTAGCAGCTAATGGGGTGGGTATGCCTTTCTCATTAAGTAGTGTTATAAGAGCTTCTCCAATACCTAGCTCTGTTATGATGTTTTCAGTTTGGTAGTAATCGCTTAACGGATAATTCTCCGCTGTTTGCTTGATGGCTTTTCTGTCTTTTGCTGTAAATGCTCTTAATGCATGCTGTATCTTTAAACCTAGCTGGCTTAAAACAGCCGGGGCTATATCGGTAGGATTTTGAGTAACAAAGAATATACCTACACCTTTCGACCTGATGAGTTTTACAATAGTTTCTAGTTGGTCTACCAATACCTCATTAGCATCATCAAATATTAAGTGAGCCTCATCAATGAACAGAACAAGCTTAGGACGATCTGTGTCGCCCTCTTCAGGTAATGTTGCATATAACTCTGAAAGCAACTGTAGCATGAAAGTAGAGAATAGCTTAGGTTTGTCTTGCAGGTCTGTAACACGTAGTACATTTACCATGCCTCTACCATCATCTCCTAGCCTGATCAAGTCGTCTACTTCAAAAGAAGCCTCGCCAAATATGTTGTCAGCTCCTTGTTGTTGCAGCTCTATAACCTTTCTCATGATGGTACCCACAGAAGCTGTAGATATAGTGCCATACTCTTCTTTCAGGTCATCTTTGCCTTCATTTGCAGCCCATTGTAATGTCTTTTGCAGGTCTTTTAGGTCTAATAATGGCAGCTGATTATCATCACAATACTTAAACAGCATAGCCAGAATACTTTCCTGTGTGCTATTCAGGTTAAGTACTTTAGATAATAATACAGGACCAAACTCTGTTACAGTAGCTCTTAATCTGGCACCAGGTTCGTTGCTGAGCGATAAGAATTCTATTGGGTAGTTTGATGGTATAAAATCTATGTCGAGGAGAGCAGAGCGTTCATCTATTTTAGGATGCCCGGGGCTTTTGGCACCAATACCACTCAGGTCACCTTTTATATCCATTAGTAGTGTTGGAATGCTGGCATCACTTAGTGCTTCAGCTAATACTTGTAGCGTCTTGGTCTTTCCTGTTCCTGTAGCACCGCTTATTAAACCGTGTCTGTTTAATGTTTTGAGCGGCGCATATACTTTAGCTTCTGTTACTACCTGACCATCAAGCATGGCGCTGCCAAGTCGCAAGCTATCACCTTTAAAGGTATATCCCTTATTGATGCTTGCTGTAAACTGGTCTTTCTGACTCATTCTTAATTACGATTACGACTTACTGAATTTCCTTTTAAGTTTCTCTATAAAACCGGGTTCTTTTTTCTTCGGCTTCTCTTCACCGAAGAGGAACCCATAGGGCTTTAGTGGTTCAATATTGTCGCATAGTATTTTAATTATCCCAAGCATGGGCAAGGCGAGTATCATTCCTGATATGCCCCATACTATCTGACCTAAAACCAATGCTATAATAGTAAAAAATGGATTAAGATTTATTTCTGAACCTACAATTATCGGCTCTAATAGGTACGCTTGTATAAACTGAACAAGTATAAATACTGATATTACACCCAGTACCATAGCAAGGCTAGTATCGTCTTGGACCAATGCCATGATAACAGTTAGCGTAGCACCTGTAAGATTCCCGACAAAGGGTATGATTTCTAAGGTACCAGTAAGCGTAGCAAATAAGATCGGGTGTTTTACTCCTGTGATGCTAAGACCAATCATGTAGAGGATTATGATACTGACTATCATCTTTACCATACCGGAGATATAACCATGAGCTACTACAATAGAGTCTTTCATGATCTTTGTAGTTTTCTCTTTATTTTCCTCTTTCACAACCTTAAGAACAAACTTCTTGAAGTGCGAGCGCATATATAAGAAAAGGAAGGTGTAAACAATGATGAGTACAATATTGGTCACCATATTAGATAGTACTCCCAATATTCCTGCTACGATCTTCGGTGCATTTTCTGATGTTTGGTTTTGAGGACCTTCTACTAGCTTATCTGTTTCTCTGCGAGAAAGGCCTATTGTTTCTCGTATGAAATCCTTTAGGTGACGCATTGCGTTATCAAAGGCCTTGCTGACCTGTGATATCTCATCTGATAAGCCTGTCAATTGCCAACCGATTAGCATAAATATTCCTGAGAATATGATAAACACTACAAATATGCAGAGTAGTATAGCAAGTGGACTTGGTACACCTTTGCTTTCCAGCCATTTTACCTTAGGTAATAATAGCATTGAGAATAAGACACCGAATACCGCAGGCATCAAAAATAGCTTTGCGTAATATAGCCCTCCGAAGAGCAGTACTAAGAATAAAAGTATGTGTACTATACGATATAGTTTGTTACTGCTCATAGAGTAGTTTGAGTGTTGTGCCAATACGTGGCTTACTGTATTATGATGTTATAGTTTAGAAGAAGTACTCTTCTTTATCTATAAGATGTTTAGCTATTCTCCTTCTGGCTTCTTTAGTGTTAAAAGGTTGCACTTTTGTGAATCTCTTGATACCTAGTAGCATCATGCGTTGCTCATCGCCTTCAGCAAAGGCATTTACAGCATTTTTACCAGAATGATTAATGCTATCTGCAGCGTCAGCTATAAAGACCTTTGTAGCATCGTAAGCTAAAGATGATACATCAGAATTATTACTATCCAGCTTCATAGTACGTAAAAGCATGCTTTCTGCCATAAACGTCATGTTTAGCATATCTGCAATGTGCATCAATAGCTCTTGTTCATGCTCAACTTTTGTCATTAGCTTTTGTACCGCAGCACCAGCTGTCATAAGGATAGCCTTCTTGAAGTTTTCTATAGCTTTCTTCTCTTCAGCATATGGTGCATCGTCTTGCTCAAAATCAGGAATCCCCATAAGCTCTTTCTGTACTTTCATAGCAGGGCTCATAAGGTCTATTCTCCCTTTCATAGCTCTTTTTAGGTACATATCCAGAGTTAAGAGTCTGTTGATCTCATTTGTTCCTTCGAATATCCTATTGATCCTGCTATCTCTGTAAGAGCGAGATATATTATACTCATCAGAAAACCCATTACCACCATGTATCTGTACACCTTCGTCTACCACATAGTCTAAGCATTCTGAGCCTATAACCTTTAGCATGGCACACTCTATAGCATATTCTTCAGCGGCACCTAATAGTGTTTCATCTTCATTCTTACCTGCAGCTGTTAGTTCTTTTTCTTTTTCAGCTATCCATTTAGATGTTCTATATAGTGCGCTTTCTGTGGCAAATATGCGGATGGCCATTTCCGCTAGCTTGTGTTGTATAGCTCCAAACTGTGCTATAGGTGTTTTAAACTGCTCTCTGGTGATGGCATATTTCAAAGAGATATTCATCGCTCTTTTTGCGCCACCCAAGGCTGCAGCACATAGCTTTAACCTGCCTATATTCAATATGTTGAATGCAATGATGTGTCCACGACCTATCTCTCCTAATAAATTTTCAACGGGTATCTTACAGTCCTCAAAGTAAACTTGTCGGGTACTTGAACCCTTGATGCCCATTTTATGCTCTTCCTCACCGAAGCTTAAACCTTCGGCTCCTCTCTCTACAATAAATGCGCTAAACTGACCCTCTACTTTTGCAAAAACAGTAAATACATCTGCAAAGCCGGCATTAGTTATCCATACTTTCTGCCCGTTAAGTAGATAATGTTTACCATCTTCAGTTAACGTAGCAGTAGTCTTTCCGCTCAATGCATCTGACCCTGAATTTGGTTCTGTAAGAGCATATGCACCTTTAAGCTCACCTGTTGCCAGCTTAGGGATATATTTTTCTTTCTGCTTATCAGTACCAAAGTAAAGTATAGGTAGTGACCCGATGCCATTATGTGCAGCCATAGCTACCGCAAAAGAGTGACCTGCTCCTAGTGCCTCATTAATTAATGTAGCAGTCACAAAGTTCTCTCCAAGACCATTATATTTTTCAGGGAATGACGCTCCTAATAGACCAAGCTCTCCTGCTTTATCAAGTAAGGATGTCATTAACCCTTCTTTGTGTTGATCTATATCATTTAAGTGGGGTAGTACTTCTTTTTCAAGAAACTCATTACAAGTTTGCTCGATCATTTTCTGTTCTTCTCTAAAATCTTCAGGCGTAAACGTTCCTTCCAGGTTTGATTCTGAAACTAGAAAACCACCACCTTGTATTATATCTATTGCTTGATCCTGCATAAATAAATGTTTTATACAATTTACTTAAAATAGAACTTTAATTGCTGTTAATTTATTCTTTAGCATTGCTAGACTGAAAGTGTACTTTTACAACAGTTTATAGTCGTGAAAGTTGTTATCATCATCTCATTTTTGTTTTTGATCTTATATTGCCTGCTGCTAATACTGTACAGGGTAGGCTGGTATATGCAAGATGGTTTCTCTGCAAGCTCATCTTTTATTCCCGGTACGAAGGTCTCAGTAGTAGTACCCGCGAGGAATGAAGAGAAGAATATAGCTGCTTGTATAGAGTCTGTACTCAACCAAAACTACCCTGAAGAGCTACTTGAAGTAATAGTTATAAATGATCATTCTAGCGATAACACAGAAGAAATTATAAAAAGTTTTGATGGCAGAGTTAAGTGTATCAACCTTTCTGATTATGTGAAAAATGATGAACGTGTAACTGCTTACAAAAAGCGTGCACTCTCAGAGGGTATTAGGCAAAGTGTCGGTGAATTGATAATAACCACAGATGCTGACTGTACCTCAAATAATCTATGGATAAAGACAGTTGTTGCTAAGTATGAGTCAACAAATGCTGTCATGGTAGTTGCTCCTGTACAGTTTACCTCTAATAACGCCCTGGTACAAGACTTTCAATTGCTAGACTTTATGAGTATGCAGGGTGTGACAGCTGCTACGCTACAGCTCAAGTTGGGTAATATGTGTAATGGTGCTAACCTTGCTTTTAAAAGAGAAGCTTTTGACGCCGTAGATGGTTATAATAATATCGATCATATAGCGTCTGGTGATGATTATTTATTGATGATGAAGCTTGGCAATGAGTATCCTGGTCAAATTACATACTTAAAGTCCGCGCAAGCAATTGTAAAGACAGCGCCCCAACCTTCTTGGAAGGCATTCTATCAACAACGCGTACGCTGGGCATCAAAGTCCGGTAAATATGATGATAAGTCGCTAACTATAATTTTATTGATAGTATATCTGACTAATGTTTCATTTTTAGGTTTAGTTGCAGCCTCGATATATGATGTAAGAAATGTAGTTTATCTAATCGCAGCTTTAGTGTTAAAAACCATTGTAGAGCTACACTATTTGCTGCCCGTTGCTAAGTTTTTTAGTGTCTCTAAAAAGCTGTTTATATTCCCTATTATGCAATCGCTGCATATACTCTATATCATTATTGCGGGGTTTCTTGGTAGCATAGGCAAGTACGAGTGGAAAGGTAGAAGTGTAAAATAAACGTTATAGTTCTTTGTACAAGAAAGATGTTGTAAGAATAAAAATATGTCTTTTGTATCTTAGAGTATGCGCCGAGTAATCTTCTTTTCCATCATAATAATTCTTCTGTCTGTAGTTGGTTATGTATACTGGTATTATTATAATCCATTTAGCGATGGGTATAGAGAAGGTGTGTTGCAAAAGTTCTCACGCAAGGGCAATCTTTTTAAGACTTATGAGGGTGAGATCATTCAAAGAGGGTTTGGTCAGGCAGGTAGAGGATTCAATGCACAGTACTTTTATTTCAGTGTCGCAGATATAGAAATTGCAGATTCTCTGGAAAACTGCTTAGGTAAGAGTGTGAAAATTCACTACACCCAATACCGTAAGGGGTTACCATGGCGTGGAGATAACTATAATAACGATAATAGAGAGAATGGTCAGTACATGGTTGACGAGATAGCAGAAGTGAAAGAGCCTAACCTTGTTTACTAAGCCAGTATTAAAAAGATAGCTGGCTCCTTAGGTAATTCTGGCGCTTTTTTACTCCACTCATTAATACTTTTAGTTGCAATAAACGCACTATCTCCGGTGATGTTCTGTGCGATACACAATCTTGTATGGTTATTGCATGATTTCACTAGCTCTTCAAACATTTTATTATTTCGGTACGGAGTCTCAATAAAAATTTGAGTCTGGTTCTCGCTCTTAGATAGCTGCTCTAACTGCTTTATTTTTTTACTCCTTTCTGGGTTCTTCACAGGTAAATATCCATGAAAGCTAAAACTTTGACCATTTAATCCTGATGCCATTAGTGCCAGTGTTATTGAACTAGGGCCTGTAAGTGGTATAATACTAGCATTATCATCATGTGCTGCAGCTACAAGCTTTGCTCCGGGATCTGCTATACCGGGACATCCTGATTCACTCATGATACCTACATCTACACCTTCTTTTATCCATTTATTTAGTTGGCTAATATCCGGGCCATCATGCTTGCTTATTTCCGAAAACTGTATATCCTCTATTACCAAGTCTGCATGTAAGCTCCGAAGGAACCTTCTGGCAGTTCTGGTGTTCTCTACAAAATAGTGCTTGAGGTTTTTTGTGACAGTTGATACTTCTGCACTCAAGGTATGCAATGCACTGTCAGCTATCGGAACCGGTATTAAAAAAACTTTTGCCATAAGTAGATTGTAGTATATGCAATACTACATCAGTATTTTTAATCATGCTACTAAACAAAGACTTTTATAGAAGAGACAATGTGTTATTAATAGCACAAGAGCTGCTAGGTAAAGTATTAGTAACGAATATTGATGGACTTGTTACATCGGGTGTCATTGTAGAGACAGAAGCATACGTAGGTGTAAATGACAGGGCCTCCCATGCATACGGAGGACGAAGGACAAATAGGACAGAAGTTATGTACCATGATGGTGGAGTCGCTTATGTGTATCTATGTTATGGTATTCACCACCTATTTAATGTAGTGACTAATATAGATGGAGTGCCACACGCAGTTTTAATAAGAGCAGTCGAACCACTGGAAGGCCTTGATATAATGCTGGAAAGACGAGGTAAAGAGGTGCTGACCCCTTCACTAACAGCAGGGCCTGGCTCTCTCAGCCAATCCCTGGGAATAAAGACCGCTCATAGTGATGTTAGCTTGCTTGATAATAAGGGTATAATATTTATAGAAGATAGAAGCGTTAATATAAATAAGGAGCAAATAGTTGCTAATACAAGGGTAGGGGTAGCTTATGCACAAGACGATGCTTATTTGCCATACCGATTCTTTATTAAAGGGAACAAGTATGTCAGTAAGGGTAAAGGGTTACCAATTAAATAAGTAGACTTTAAGACATTAAAAAAGGGAAGCAATTTGCTTCCCTTTTTTAAATTATGTTGTGTAAGTTTTATTAGAACTTAGGACAAGCGAAGTTGTATGTAGGTTGTGCAGCACGTTGGTTGATACAACCATTGTATATTAATGATATCTCATAACCACCATTACCACCAGTTGCAGTAGCGAAGTTAGAAACGTTAACATCATAGCTGATACCTAATTTCATTTTAGACCACTCAAATCCGATGTATGGTGCAATTGCATCAGCATAACGATACCAACCACCTACATAGAATATAGTACTGCGAGAAAACTCTCTGTCATAACCAGGATTAAGTACAAAACCTACAGCAGCACCAGCCATCAATTCTGAAGCCGAAGCTTGGCTTTGATATAGACCACTAGCATATAAAACAACTTTTTCGTTAAGATCGAAAGAACCTCCTAAGTAACCTGTATAGCGAGAACTGATAGTATGGTTGTCATTAAGGAATGATTCAGTTGGGTTTGTTAAGTGATAGTATGAGAAACCTACATATGCAGTTGAGTGCTCAGATATACGACCTGAATACATAAGACCTGCATTGAAATCAGGATAGTTCAAATCGGCATTACCTATAGCCTCACTAGTTTGGTATTCTGCAACACCGGAACCTCGATTGTACTGATCTTCAAATTTCAATTGTGTAAAATCAATTGACTTTTGAACTAAAGCACCTTGTACACCAAAAGATAGTGTGTGTTGTTTTTCGTAACCAAGGGCTTTATGATAAGCAAGCGATAAACCTATTGTTACATTTTGTAAACCACCTAAACCTGACTTATCGTAGAAACCGAGTACACCTACACCAAGTGCATCGCCATTATTTAGCTTGCCTTTTAGTGCTGCCATATCATATGATATAGTTCCTGTTGTATAAGGATTAGGAGATACACTTCCCCACTGAGAGCGGTAGTTTGCCGCTAATCTTACATCGCACTGAGTAAGGCCTGTAAGAGCCGGATTAAGTGTCAGTGGAGATGCAAAATATTGTGTAAAGTGCGCGTCTTGCGCAAAAGCTGAAGTTGTGAAAATCATCGCCGCACTTACTCCTAATAATATTTTCTTCATCTGGGTAAACTTTTAATAAATGTTAATTAACGGTTTCTGCATGGCAAAATAAGCCAAATTACATTACTATGCAAGACGGCTAACATATTTATTTAGTTGGGTTTAGGATTGTTTTTTTTCTCCAAATGCCAAATCACCAGCGTCTCCCAGACCTGGAACTATATATGCCTTAGCTGTCAACTCATCATCAACTGCGCCAGCCCATATATATGCTTCAGGATATTTTCTTTTAACATATTCCAGACCCACGGAGCATGCTATAGCACAAACTATATGTATTTGGCTGGGTTTTTCATTGTTAATGATTGATTTTAAGGAGATTACGAGCGATTGGCCGGTAGCTATCATTGGGTCTGCAATAATAAGAGGGCGATCGTCTACAGACGGGCAAGTAGAATATTGTTGCTCTATCTCGAATGATCCGTCACGGTGATGTTTTCTATATGCAGCTACAAAAGCATTATCTGCATCATCAAAGTAGTTGAGTAACCCTTGATGCAAGGGTAGGCCTGCCCTTAATATAGTGGCTATCACGGGCTTGTGTGTTAACTCAGCACATTTTGCCTCTCCTAAGGGGGTTTCTACATCTCGTTCTGTATACTCAAGCTTTTTACTCAACTCATAAGCAGCTATTTCTCCTATTCGCTCCAGATTTCTTCTAAAGCGCATTCTGTCTGTCTGAACGTTTACATCTCTAAGCTGAGCTATCCAATTGCTGAGAATAGAGTTGTTTTCACTGAGATTGATGATCATTAGCTATTGTTGTACATCCAAATTATTGAAAATATGAACATTAGAGAAGAAAATGTTAATAAATATAGGATGTTGGTTATATGTAGTTAAAACAGCGTTAAACTAAGATATTACAATTTTGATACCTCGTACTAGCAGCTATTTTTGTACCTTCGCACACCTTTAAATATATACTGATATTTTCATCGGAATGGATGTATTGCAATCAATAGATAAAACAAGGCTTCCAAAGCATATTGCCATTATAATGGATGGTAATGGTCGTTGGGCTAAAGAGCGCGGTGAAGATCGTGTTTATGGTCATCACGAAGGTGTGGTGAGTGTAAGAGATATTGTGAACGCATGTGGGGAGGTAGGAGTAGAGTACTTAACTCTTTATGCTTTTTCTACTGAGAATTGGAATCGCCCGAAAGACGAAGTAAATGCATTGATGGAGCTTCTTGTCAATACTATCCGTAAAGAAGTTGAGGAGCTGAAGAAGAATAACGTAAAGCTACATGTGATAGGTGATTTCGAAAGCTTGCCAGACGTTTGTCAGGATGAGCTTAACGAAGCAAAAGAGATCACAAAAGACAATACAGGCCTCAATTTAATATTAGCACTTAGCTACAGCTCTAAGTGGGAGATACTTAATGCTACCAAAAAGTTTGCTGAAGATGTTAAGCAAGGTAGAAGGCAGGTAGAAGATATGAATGATGAGTTATTCAAGCAGTACTTAACCACTGCTGCGTTCCCTGACCCTGAACTAATGATCAGAACCAGTGGAGAACATCGCATAAGTAACTATTTATTATATCAACTGGCATACGCAGAATTATATTTCACGCCTGTACATTGGCCGGACTTTAGAAAGGATAACCTTTACCAAGCTATATTAGATTATCAACAGCGTGAGCGAAGATTTGGAAAAACAAGTGAGCAAATTCAAAAGAACAACCCGCAGCATGCATAATATCATGTCTCGATTTTTACTACTGATATTTATCTTTTCAGTTTTTACCGCCGGCTCAGCTTTTGCCCAATTGGGTAAGTCAGCTATTGTTAGCTCAGAAAGACCAAAAGAGTACACTATCGGTGGTATTACTGTATCAGGTACTCGTTTCCTGGATAATGATCTTCTAATCACGGTGTCAGGATTGTCTGTAGGTGATAAGATCAAATTGCCTGTTGATGAGAAGGTAAGTAACGCTATCAGGAATCTTTGGAAGCAGGAGCTTTTCTCTGATATCACTATATCTGCTACAAAAGTTATAGGTGATAAGATATTCCTTAATATAGATATTGAAGAACGCCCGAGACTAAGCAAGTACAACTTCAAAGGTATTAAGAAGAGTGAAGCACAGGAGTTGAAAGACAAAGTAAACCTTGTAAAAGGAAAGGTAGTAACAGAAGCAACAAAGAAAGAGGCGATTGTTCGTGTTAGAAAATACTTCTCAGAAAAAGGCTTTAATGATGTAGCAGTAGGTGTAAGAGAAAGGGTAGATACAGTTACTACTAACTCTGTCATTCTTACGTTTAATATTAATAAGGGTGTTCGTACGCGTATCAATCAGATCAATATTGCAGGTAATACAATTGCTACAGATACCAGATTGAAGAGAACTTTGAAGAGTACAAAAGAGATGGCTCGTATCAGTCTATACCCTGCAGATAAGATCAGTGTATATGACGAGAACGAGCGTTCTTTTGAAGAATACATGAAGAACTTCCATTTTCTATCACTATCTAAGACACTAGATGCGCTTGACCCTTATTTTAGATATGGTTTCTTCTCTTCCTCTAAATTTGATGAGAAGAAGTACGAGCAAGATAAAAATACTTTAATAGCATATTACAACTCTCAGGGCTATCGTGACGCGATAGTTTTAGAAGATACTATATATAAAGTTGACGGTGGCAATATCAATATCGACATTAAAGTAAGAGAAGGGCATAAGTACTACTTCGGAGATATTGAGTGGAAAGGAAATACTAAATATACCAGTGAATACTTGAGTAAAGTTTTAGGTATTAAAAGAGGTGATGTATATGATCTAGAGCTTCTTGATACAAGACTAGGGCGTGTTCTAAGCCCTGAAGGCGGAGAAGACATCAGTAGCTTATACATGGATGATGGTTACCTTTTCTTTAATATCCAGCCTGTAGAAAAATCTATTAACGGAGATACTATCAACTTTGAGATGCGTATTACAGAAGGACCGCAGGCTACCATCAAAAATGTTGAGATAGTAGGAAACAACCGTACTAACGAGCATGTAATAAGAAGAGAGTTAAGAACATTGCCTGGTAACAAGTTTAGCCGTGCAGATCTTATACGTTCTCAGCGCGAGATAGCTAACCTGGGTTTCTTTGATCAGGAGAAAATAGGTATACAACCTAAACCAAATCAGGAAGACGGTACTGTTGATATTGAGTATGATCTTGTAGAAAAGTCTAGTGATCAGCTGCAGCTTTCTGCTGGTTTCGGCGGTGGTATCAGCTTCTATGGTAATATTGGTGTGACTTTCAATAACTTCTCTGTAAGGAATATCCTAAAGCCAAAATTCTGGGATCCGCTTCCTGTGGGTGATGGTCAAAAGTTCTCTGTTAACTATCAGTCGAATGGTAGGTTCTACAACTCGCTAAACGCATCATTTACTGAGCCATGGTTGGGAGGTAAGAAACCAAACGCACTTACAACTAACTTCTTGTACAGTAAGTTCAACTCGTCATTAACTAATGACCCTAACTCATCATTTATGAGAGTGTTGGGTGGAGGTGTATCACTTAGTAAGCGTATCAAGTGGCCAGATGATAACTTTGTATTTACTTATGGTGTAAACTATCAGAACTTCAAGCTGCAACAGTATGAGTTGATACAAGGTACTGGCTTCAATCAGGGTGAGAGTAATAACTTATTTTTCAAATTGGTACTTGCACGTTACTCTGTAGATCAACCATTATATCCACGTAGTGGTTCTAATATAAACTTTACATTCCAATTCACACCGCCATATAGTGCGTTTGATGATAAAGACTACTCTGTAGCAACACCTGCTGAAAAGTACAAGTGGATAGAGTATCATAAATATCGCTTTACTGCAGAGTGGTATCAGCGTATAGTTGGTAACATGGTATTCAAGTTTGCTACTAAATATGGTTTCATGGGCTACTATGATGAGACGATCGGTTTTGCACCGTTCGAGAGGTTCCAGGTAGGTGGTGATGGTCTTAGTGGTCAGAACTTCTTTGTAGGTAGAGATATCATTGCACATAGAGGTTATAGAGGACCGTACTCTTCTGATGCAACAATATTTAATAAGTATACTGCGGAGGTAAGATATCCGTTCTCATTAAGTCCTACTTCAACTATATATGGTTTGATGTTTGTGGAAGCGGCAAATGCTTGGCAGAACTTTAAGCAGTTTAACCCATCCCGTTTAAACCGCTCTGCAGGTGTTGGTCTGAGAGTATTCTTGCCGATGTTTGGTTTACTTGGTTTGGACTATGGTGTAGGGTTTGACCGTTATGATAAAGCGGCAGGTGTTACTAAGCTGAAAGACATAGCTAACTTTACGTTCATGCTAGGTTTTGAACCGGATTAATAGACTATAAATAATAAACTCATATTTTATGAAAAAGATAATTTTAGGTTTAGCGTTAATTATGGCTGTTACAGTTACAGCTAACGCACAACGTTATTGCATCATCGACTCTAAATATATTTTAGATCAGATGACTGAGTACAAAGATGCTCAAACAAAAATCGACCAGCTTTCTGAGACTTGGCAAAAAGAGATAGATAACCAGATGATGGAAGTAGACAGGATGTACAAAACCTATCAGGCTGAGAGAGCAATGCTATCTGATGAGATGCGTAAAAAGCGTGAAAATGAGATTGTAGCAAAAGAAAAAGAAGTTAAAGAGTTACAGAAAGAACGCTTTGGGTATGAAGGTGATCTATTTAAAGAGCGTCAAAAGTTGATCAAGCCAATTCAGGATAAGGTATACAACGCTGTACAGGAGTATGCTAAGTCTCGTGCTTATGATGCTGTGTTTGATAAAGCAGGAGGTGTAACACTATTCTATGCTGATCCGAAGACAGATAAAAGTGACGATGTGTTAAAATTACTTGGAATAAAGAAATAATGGCATTTATTTTGCACCCCTAATACAAAAGAATATATAATAACTAATATGAAAAAGATAGTACTGATAATTGCATGCGGCTTATTTATGGTGAACGCTGCACTAGCACAAACCAAATTTGGTCACATCAATTCTGCTGAGCTTTTGAAAATTATGCCTGAAGTCACCAAAGCTGAAGCTGAGATTCAAACATATGCTAAGTCTTTCCAAGATCAGCTTAAAGAAATGGGAACAGAGTATGAAACAAAAATACAACAGTTCCAAGCTAAAGAGGCTACGATGACAGAGGCGATGAAGGAAGTTAAGGTTAAAGAGATTAAAGATCTAGAATCACGCATTGAAAGCACTAATCAAAGTGCACAACAAAAAGTTGAAGCTAAAAGACAATCTCTGTTACAACCAATACTTGATAAAGCAGATAAAGCTATCAAAGCAGTAGCTCAGGAAAAGAGTTACGACTATATATTTGATACAAGCACTGGTGCTTTATTACACGTAAGAGATTCTGACGATATCCTTCCTTTAGTCAAAGCTAAGTTAGGCATCCAATAAGAATATAATATTTTCATAAAAGGGTTGGCATACTATGCCAACCCTTTCTTTTTGTTTATACAAGCCAGTATATTTGTTTTATATCCTAAAGTCGCTACAATGTCAGACAATGCAATAATATCATTAAGGGGAGCTAATATATATCAGGGCAAAAGCCAGATATTGAGTGAGGTGAACTTTAAGGTAGGTAAAGGTGAGTTTGTCTACCTTATAGGCAAGACTGGTAGCGGTAAGTCTAGTTTACTAAAGACTCTATATGGAGACTTATATTTAAAGGAAGGTGAAGGAGAAGTTGCAGGTTTTGACCTTAAGACTTTGAAGTGGCAGAACGTTCCACATCTTCGTAGAAATCTAGGTATCGTGTTTCAGGATTTTAGATTATTGACGGATAGGAATGTGCATGATAATCTTGAGTTTGTATTAAAGGCTACAGGGTGGACAGATAAAATACTCATCAAAGAGAAGATAGATAGCGTATTGACAAAAGTAGGCTTACGCAATAAAGGGTTTAAGATGCCTTACGAAATGTCTGGCGGAGAGCAGCAGCGTGTAGATATTGCTCGCGCATTACTCAATAACCCTAAGCTGATATTAGCAGATGAGCCTACAGGAAACCTAGACCCGGACACGCGTGATGAGATCATGAAGCTATTGATAAGCATATGTAGAGATTACCATACAGCAATCATTATGGCGACACATGATTATTCTATTATTCAGAAATATCCTGCACGTGTTGTAAGGATAGAGCATGGAGCTGTTAAAGAAACATCTGCTGTAGGGCTATAGGGTTCTATAACTTTCTCAACATTTTACCGATGCTGAGTAACCATAGAAATGGTATGATTAAGCTGTAAGTAATGTTGTGTTTGTATACAGAGGAGTAAACCCTAAGTTCACCTTTTCTCATTTTCCACTTATTACCGGAAGCACCACCTTCAGTTAATTGAGGTCTACCCAGTTTGGTTAAGTCCTGTTTTAGGTAGTGGCATTTATATTTATGAGCGACTCTTATAGATAGTTCATGATCCTCACAATATCTATATGATTCATCGAAACGTATTGGCAAGTTTTTTTTTACAACTATGCAAGAAGGTTGATAAGGGTTCTTCAATAAGATAGAAGCATATGTCTTTTCAACGATATTAGGAGAAGTAGTTAACGAGCTCAAGGTATTTGTACTATAGCTATGCCCTAAGAAAACTATATCCTCCTGTTGGAAGAAGACTTTTGATATGGTTTGAAGCTTTTCAGGGTGCCATTCATCATCACTGTCTAAGAAGGCAATAATATCACCTGTTGCTTGATCCCAACCATGGTTTCTGGCAATAGATGGGCCACTATTTATTTTTAGATGGATGATTTTTAGGTCTTGAAACGATCGTAAAACATTTACAGTGTTGTCTGTGCTACAATCATCAACAACTATTATTTCATATGGTGCATATGTTTGTGATAATACAGATTTGACTGCCTTCCCAATTGTCTGTTCTGCATTATAAGTAGGTATAACTACACTAACCTTTACCATCCGAGCCTCCTTTTCCTGAAGACTCTCTCGTATAATCGTATTAATTTCTTCTCTTCATTCTGCCAGTTGTAGCGTGCTCTTGCTAGCTCACAGTTAGCTTTTAGCCTGTTATAATATTCCTCATCATTCAGTAGCTTATTAATAGCCTTTGTAAGTGACTCAATGCTTACTGGGTCATTTACAAGGTTAGCTATCTCGTACTTCTCGTTCACCTCTTTATACTCCTCAAAGTTCATACATACTTGGGGTACATAATGATGCATATAATCGAAGAAGCGATTGGCTAACGAGTATTCATTACTCTTGCTGATAGCATGAAAAAGGGTGATGCCAATAGTAGCGTTTTCTGTATACTGCTTTAGCTCATCAGGAGGTACAAAGCCTTTAAAAGTTACTTTGTCTTCTACACCATGTTCCTTTGCCAGCTGTTTAGCTTGTGCAAAAAAATTGCCTTCTCCGCATATTATCAGTGGTATATCAATGTTTTTCATAGCAGGTATCAGTTGCTCAAAGCACCTGCCTTCATTTACCCAACCTTGATACAATATGTATTTTTCTTTTTTCTCTGCTGGTGGAGTATAAGGCTTTAATATCGTAGCATTGCGTATAACTACATATTTAGTATCATACTTTTCCTGAAAGTATTTAGCGCACTGATACCCTACAGTAATATTGTATTTGAAGTTTGGGAGGGTGGTACGCTCTATCCAATCCCATATTTTCTTTTCCCGCGGCTTGGTAACCACCTCTTTTAGCTCTGTAAATAGCTCATGTGCATCATATACTCTTCTTTTATTCCTGATCACAGAAACAAGATATATCGGTAGTATTGTGTCTAAGTCAATAGCTACTAATACTTTACATCTTCTTGTAAGCAGATAGAAAAAGAGCTTTATCCAATAGTCAGCATATAAAAGCTTGCCTTTTTCAGCTATAATAGGGAGTCTTACTTGTCTGTACGGACGCTTAGTAAGAGGTATGCTTTTCTTTCTCTTAAAACCTACTAGAGTAACCTTGTAACCTGCATTTGTCAACGATGTACATATACGTATCATTCGCTGATCATAATTCAGGTCATTAGTTACAGTGAGTATTATATGCTTGCTCTTACCCATTTAGAAAGTTGGCGCTAAAATAAGTGTTTTAAGATATGCTTTGTTATGTAAAACAATGTTTTAAGCTTAAAGTAATAGTTTAATAACAGATTCTCCGCTAATACATTGTGTTTCTTGATATTAGTATTTGATATTTTGAAACAGGATATAAGGCATGTGCGTGAAAATAGACGTAACTTTGCAAGGAAAGTGATATTAGACTATGTTAGATACGATTGAATCTGCGATTGAAGATCTGAAAAAAGGTAAGCTATTAATAGTTGTTGATGATGAGGATCGCGAGAATGAAGGTGATTTTGTAACTGCTGCGGCAAATGTTACTCCTGATATAATCAACTTTATGTCAAAATATGGTAGGGGGTTGATTTGTGCACCAATAACAGAAGAAAGGTGCGATGAGTTACAGTTGAATATGATGGTGGAGAACAATACCGTTTTGCACCAGACGCCTTTTACAGTATCTGTAGATCTAATAGGGCATGGTTGTACTACAGGTATTTCTGCACATGATAGAGCCAAGACAGTACAAGCACTAATAGACCCTAACACAAAACCTGAGGATTTAGGTCGTCCAGGTCATATCTTCCCGTTAAGGGCCAAGAGTGCAGGAGTATTAAGACGTTCAGGTCATACTGAGGCAACGGTAGACTTAGCAAGGCTAGCAGGCTTTGATCCTGCTGGTGTACTTGTAGAGATCATGAATGACGATGGTACAATGGCTCGCTTACCTGAGCTGAAGGAGATAGCTAAGAAGTTTGACCTTAAGATCATCTCAATAAAAGATCTAATAGAATATAGACTTAGGACTGAAAGTCTTATAGAAGAAGAGGTGAGGGTAAAAATGCCTACCAAGCATGGAGAGTTTGATCTAATTGCATTTAAACAAACTACTACTGGCGAGCATCATCTTGCGTTGAAGAAAGGTGACTGGGAAAAGGATGAGCCTGTATTAGTACGCGTACATAGCTCTTGCTTTACAGGAGATATTCTACATTCTTTAAGATGCGATTGTGGTGAACAGCTGCAGAAAGCTATGGAGATGGTAGAAGCTGAAGGTAAAGGTGTAGTACTCTATATGAATCAGGAGGGTAGAGGTATTGGCCTGATGAATAAGTTAAAGGCGTATAAACTACAGGAAGAGGGTAAAGATACTGTTGAGGCCAACCTTGCACTTGGTTTTAAGAAAGATCAACGTGACTATGGCGTTGGGGCTCAAATATTAAGACATCTCAATGTGAGCAAAATACGTCTCATGAGTAATAACCCTCGTAAGCGTGCTGGGTTATTGGGCTATGGTCTTGAGATAGTAGATAATGTGCCAATAGAAATAAAGCCTAATATTCACAACGAGTTTTATTTACAGACAAAGAGAGATAAATTAGGGCACGAAATACTTAAGTAGTAAGCTTTAAAGCACATCTAAAGTTTGAAGATTCTTTTTCTTGCAAATCGTACACCTTATCCTCCATATCGTGGAGATAAGTTAAAAATATACAACCTTGCTAAAAGGTTGTGTAAAGATCATGAACTCTATTTAGTAACGTTTGCACAAACAGAAGAAGACTTTACCTACAAGTCGGATCTAGAAAAAATATTCAAAGAGGTTCACCTAGTGAGTTTGCCTAAATGGAAGTCTGCACTTAACTGTTTATCGGCAATATGGGATAGTAGACCGCTGCAAGTACTATATTTCAAGTCAGCCGAGATGGAGTCAAAGCTACAGGAAGT
The DNA here is from genome assembly GCA_964531655.1 of uncultured Flavipsychrobacter sp. Lineage (GTDB taxonomy): Bacteria > Bacteroidota > Bacteroidia > Chitinophagales > Chitinophagaceae > UBA5543. The sequence continues at coordinate 45,358 of CAZHDM010000002.1, read as the reverse complement.
ACTGTCTAAACATAGTTTTGATGCTGTGCATGTACAACATTTGCGTATGTCTCCATATTTGGCAGACAGCAAGTCAATTCCCAGGATATTGGATATGCCAGATGCTTTCTCATTGTATTGGCAGCGCAGGAAGAATGCTGAGAGTAACCCCCTGCTAAAGGTTTTTAAGAGCTTAGAGTATAAGCGATTGTTGAAGAATGAGCATGTTATGGAAGACTATGATATGTCACTGGTTTGCTCAAAAGAAGATCAGGAGTACCTGCAACAAGAACAAAATATCAGTAATGTAAAACTGTTGCCTAATGGTGTAGACCTTACAACATTCAAAGCCGGTAATCACGACTATAGTCATAATCATATATTACTTTTTACAGGCAATATGGACTATGCTCCTAATGTGGACGCTGTTCAATATTTTGTAGCTGATGTGTTGCCTATTATTCACACAAAGTTTCCTCAAACAAGTTTTGTTATAGCAGGTCAAAGGCCTGTTAAGAAAGTTACAGACCTTGCAAATGATAAGGTCAAAGTCACTGGCTTTGTTGAAGATATTGCCGCTACCTATAATGAAGCTAGTGTTGTTGTTGCTCCTCTACGCTTTGGTGCAGGTACTCAAAATAAAGTACTGGAAGCTATGGCAATGGGTGTGCCGGTTGTTTGCTCTAACATAGGCTTTAAAGGGCTTAATATTAAAGACGGAGAGGGTGCATTTATGAGAACTGATGCACAAAGCTTTGCAGACGAGGTAATATCATTATTGTCTGATGCTGAACGAAGGCAGCAGGTAGGGCAGCAAGGTATAAAAGTAATTACGGATAATTTTGGTTGGGATGCTATAGCCCAAAGGCTAGAAGGCTATTTTATCGAAATAAAGAAAGGCTAATTTTTCACTTCTGCAGTATCTACTGCTGGTAAAGGTTGTTCTTTTACTTTATTGCCAAAGAGCTCCTGCAAGTTGTCAAAACTTCTACGCCAGGAAAGACCGACACCACCTCTGGATATGTTTTGGTCTGCTAGTACATCATAGCTACTACTACGGAATATGTTACCCCTTAGGTTTCCACCTTCTTTGAACAGGTATTGAAGTCTAAAGTCCCCTACCGGTGTGAAGTTACTGGCACTGTTAGTAGACGTTGGTTTTCCCCAGTCTAATGAGCTACCTACTTCTATGGTCAACCTGTCTCTGAACAAGTTTTTCCTCAGCCCTAATGATACTGCATTCCTATTAGCTGCTATTATACCTGTGTTGTAATTATATTGTTGGTACTTGAAGTTTACGGCAAGATCATCATCACCGGTAAGACGAGATATGAGGTTGGTAAGCTGAGTGGATGCAGTGCCAGAGAATATATCGCTAATATTGTTTACAACACCTGCTGAAGCACCTCCGCCGAAGTTGCCCTCAGGAGTAAGGAATGAGTTGATCAATAATAGTGAAGCTACCTGATTAAATAGTTCTCTTTCGTTCTGATTGATAAGTTGTAGCTTGGTATATGCTACAGAACCTGTAATACTCTTATCAGGTACTTCGATCTTAAAGCTCAGGTCAGGTGCTCCAAGAGTACCATTCATAAATAGTAATACATCTACATCACGCTTTTCATAAGCAATTATAGAATCACGTTTACCTACGAAAGACAGTTGATCTCTTTCCTGCTTCGTTAGTAGATCATATAGTCTTGCTCTAGTTCGGTACACGCCCTCTACATCCAGCTGCGTATTGAAAATAGGTCCTGAGAATTGTATTTGACTACCACTATTCAAAGCAAACTTCCTTTTAAAGAATAGTTGCTTAAGTGTAAATACATAGTCTCCCTCTTCAATGACATAGTTACCGTACATTTTAATATCATTGTCTGCAGGTATATCTATGCTTATATTACCGCTCCCTTTAGCAGATATGGCATCACCAGTGGTTGGGTCCATAATAAGCGTTATCTCAGCCATAGGGTTGGCAATAACATTCATTTGTATATTCAGTTTACTGCTACTCTTTTTAACTACTTCTTTTTCCTCTTCTTCTGATTTAAAGGTGATGTAGCTGTAAGCGCCTACAGTGTTTTCTTCAGAGCTTATAGGCAAGTATAGCTGAGACTTCTCAACAGGTCTCGCACGAGCGATGTTGATAGTGACATCGTCAACAGGCCCTGTTACAGATAAGTTACCTATACCAGCTATGAGGTTACCGTAAAACAGATCGCTTTCATTCCTTTTCAGGTTGATCACTTCGAGTTTATCAGAAGACATACTAAGGTCTAGCCTCATGTTTTTAAACCTGTTGTGATATATAGAGCCTGAGAGGTTTCCTTGATTATCATGCCTATCGTACAGTGTGATCTTACCAATACCAATCTCTTTGTTATTTACATAGAATGCAGCTTCTGGTATTTTATAAACGGTACCCAAAAAGTCGATATGTAAGTTGGCTTTCCTTAAACTGATCTGCCCGTTAATGTCAGGGTACGTAGATGTTCCTTTCAGTGTTATATTACCATTGAGATTACCTTCTAACTCGCTTACATATCCGTTAAGAATAGGTGCCAGCCAAGCTAGCTGTGTATTCTCCATCACTATCTTACCGTCTATATTTTCAGTATTGGTACTGTCAAAAGATATTTTACCAAATACTTTTAATGAGTTACTACCGTTAAATATTCCCGTACTTTTATCAAGATTAACTAAGTGCTTTTTACCATCGTATGAACCATTTATAGTGATACGACCTAGTGTGTCTTTCCCAAATTTTACTCCCTGTGCTTTAACATCGGCCATCACCATGATGTTGTTAAACAGGTCTTTAATTTGAACTTCCCCATTTATACGTCCTTGAGGGTCATACTCAGTGATACCGGCTAGTACTGCTATGTTAGAGATATTAAGGTTGTTTATCGCTATGTTTATCTGCTGCTCTAGTTTTTTATTATCTGAGTTGATACGTATACTCCTGTTCCCGGAAGTAATGGCTAGATTGTTGATAGCTAAGTAATCATCAGTATATACGATCTTATTACCGGCAGGTATTACCCACTTATCAGTATTGACATAAAACTCTGATGGAGCAAAAGACATGTCTAATGTGTCTCCATGTGCGTGAACCTTACCTTTTACATTTACTGTACCGACTTGGTTAGGTGACAGAGTAGCGATATTGAAATCAAGATTGTCATTTCCTAAGGTAGTTGTAATACTTATAGAACCATTAATAGCACTATCAGGGAATATAACCTTACCTACATCTACATTTACACCCAACGTATTAAAGTTACCTGTTGCAGAAAGTTTTACACTATCCAATGTGATATTATCTATTTTCCCTTGAGGAATGTTTGCATCTAGTTGTAGCTCTTGTTGGTTAGTGTTTAGATGACCACCAATTTTTGCGTTGTTAAATCCTGATAGTGATGGTGCAAATATTCCAAATAAACTGTCAAGTTCTTTTGTAGTGATGCCGAAAGTAATGTTCTGAGAGTGAATCTTTCCTGACGGAGCTTGGATATAATTAGGTAGGTAGCCTGATATATAGTATTGGAAAGATGAAGGCAGTGTGCTCAATTCATATTGTCCTTGAAGCCTTGCTGTAAGCGGGTTGCTATTCAGAGTAAGTTTTTTATTGTTACCCTCTTCAATCATGTTCACGTATACAGAGTCTATATCGAGTCTGCGTGAATTTCTATGTAGGTCAATGTTATAGAGGCGGGCAGTACCATTAAAGTTATCAATAGTGTTTCCCTCCCAATCCAAATCAAAGTCAGCACTAAGCGTTACAGAATCTTCTTTTACCAAGTTTAGAGTTGTCAAATCACTATGAAGCAGGTTTGCTTTTGCGTTAATGTTGAGTAAAGAATCACTAAAGTCAAACTCACCATAAAAACCCAGTGCTATATTAGGGTCATTAATGATCAGGTTACCGATGAACTTTTTGTGCTCTAATTTACCGTCTGCGTTTATTCCTTGATAAGGGTAGTTTTTATACTCTAGCTGCTCTATAAATGCATCAAACTTTAGGTCTGCATTTTCCAGATTACTGGCTTGGCCATCGAGGTTTGCCTCAAGAGTTACAGTACCGAGGTCTGTTTGCCTTAGTAGAGTCCCCAAATTCAGTTCCTTTACAGTGACATCACCATAATAAATAGGTACCTGTTCTTTAGTATTAGGTATTTCTAGCTCTACATTAGATACTATAGAGCCAAGGTTTGTGTTGATAGCTCCATTTAATGTAAAGTTGTCGAGGTATCCTTTGAAGTCGCCCTTGAAATGTGCATGTTTGATCTGTTCAAAGGCTATTGTGCTATCATTTTTAAGAGATGGTGCATACCTGAAAATTCCTGTGCCGTTTGTGTATAGCTCCCCATTGGAGTAATCAAAGAAAGTAGACTCAATGTCTGGTAGACCTTTTATTTTAAGGTTGCCTTTTACTGTAGATATGCCATCAGTTATATATAGGTTCTTTGCGGTAATATTATTTACTGCGCCATTGAATTTGCCGGATACATCTATAATGGTAGGGTATTCCCGAAGGGTAGGAGCAAAATATGCTATATCTCTCGAATCAATTGTAGCACCTTTAAAATGGGCTACCATTTTTACGCTATCAATATAATCGTTGAAATTTGGAAAACGATTATACTGCATAGAATACAGGTCTGATATTTTACTGTTAGTCGTTTCGAGGAGAAGGTCCTTACATGTAGATTCATTAGGGGATACTGTTACATCTGCTGTAAACTGCTTTACAATTAACCCGCAGCGTTCTTTTGCTGATAAGTTATTCAACTTAGCGGTAAGTGTATCGCCAATTATTTTTACATCCTCAATATCAATATTGATGTTATCTACATGGATATGCTCCGGGTCAAACTCTTTAACCAATGCAGGTTCGTTACCTGAGTCAAAAGAGAACAGGCAGTTTTTTAGGGCCATTTCATCCAGCTCAATTTCCCACATGGCAGGGTTGAACGGTGTTGTATCTATAGTGTCAATCGTTACCGTATCAACAACAGGAGGTCTTCCGCCGTCATAGTCTCTGAATATTACCTTGGTGTTTTCTGCAATTATCTCGTCAAGTAAAATCTTTTTCTTGTCCAGGTCTATCTTATCAGCTTCTATATCAAACCTGCCAATATCAAAGTTCATATCACTTCCCACCCACCTATCATTCATGAAGAAGCGTATCCTCTCAAGTTCTACAGCATCTAAGTCTACCTCAAAAGCTTTATTCTTAGTAGTATCTTTCTTGCCAGTATCAAATGCATCTATAATGAATTGATAATTCCATTGGTCTGAATTGGCATTTCGATAAAGGTTTACGTATGCATCATCTAAGCCCACAAAGTCAAGAACAGCTTTTTGCTCTTTCACTAATTGCCAAATAGATATCTGAACATTTGCGTTACCTGCATACAGTAATGTGTCTTTAGTTTGATCTTCTATATAAAGACCTTTAAAAGAAACTTGTCGAAATGGGTCTATGCTAATATAATCTAGCTTAACTGTCGTATTCAGCTGCTTAGACAAGATAGAAGTTGCTTGTCGGGCAATAAAGTTCTGTACCGGTGTGAAATTTACCAGTATGATTATTATTAATAACAGTGATACAATTATTATTAATATATACTTTAATATGTTGAGTGTTTTCTTCAAAAAGTGCTCTCGTTCAGAAGAGTTACAAAAGTAACGTCATAAATGCACATCTAACTGTTTATTTTGTTAATAGTGCTTTTACTTAACCTATTATGGGGGATTTTATAAGCTAATTCATAAAATAAAGGTGAAAACACTTTAAAGAACATTATTTTCGAATTTATTGTTCGGTAAAAACACTCAAAATGAAATATTACTTACCCGTACTATCAGTTTTCCTAGTTATGAATGTAAATGCTCAAAGCCCTTCAGCCTTTAAGGGTACGTACCCTGATACCAAGATGGGGGATGTGAAAGATGTCTACTTTGGTCAAACAGTTAATGATCCATATCGCTGGCTGGAAGACGATCTTTCTGATGAGACTAAAAGCTGGGTAGTGGAGCAGAATAAAGTGACTAATAGTTATTTGGATAGAATACCATTCCGTGATGCGATCAAGAAGAGACTGTCGCAATTATGGAACTATGAGAAGTTTAGTGCACCATTTAAAGAAGGAGACTATACCTATTTCTATCAAAATGATGGTTTACAGAATCAGTATGTATTGATGCGCCAGGATGCAAAAGGTAAAAAAGAAGTATTTCTAGATCCGAATAAGTTTTCAGGTGAAGGTACTACTTCACTTGCTGGCGTATCTTTTACAAAGGATGGTTCTTTATGTGCTTATCAAATATCTGAAGGTGGGTCTGATTGGCGTAAGGTGATTATTCTGGATGCTAAGACCAAGCAAAAGAAAGATGATACATTGCACGACGTCAAGTTTAGCGGTATATCATGGAAGGGTAATGATGGGTTTTATTACAGTAGTTATGACAAACCCAAAGAGGGTAGTGAACTATCAGGTAAGACGCAGTTTCATAAACTATATTATCACAAGCTAGGCACTCCACAAACTACCGATAAACTAGTGTTCGGTGGAGAGAATAATAGCAGAAGGTACATAGGTGGACATGTTACAGAGAATCAGGAGTACTTAGTTATCAGTGCTGCAAATGCTACTTATGGTAATGAGCTATATATACAGTCATTAAAAGAAGACGGTTTACCGATAAAACCTATAGTTATAGGTTTTGATAATGAACATGATATTGTGTATGCTAAAGATGATAGACTATATATAGTTACCAACCTCAATGCATCTAACAGAAGACTTGTATATACAGAAGTAAATAAGTTATCTCCGGATAATTGGAAAACAGTAATACCCGAAACGCAGTTCCCAATGAGTATTTCTACATGTGGAGGTAAGCTTTTCGTAAAGTATTTGAAAGATGCTGTTACTGAAGTTCGCCAGTATAACCTGCGAGGTGCCGAGGAAAGAAAAATTGAGCTTCCCGGGCTTGGTACTGCTAGCGGCTTTAGTGGTAAGGAGGAAGAAACAGAATTGTATTACAGCTATACATCATACATTTATCCTCCTACAATATTCAAATACAATATTGAAACTGGTGAGTCTACTTTGTATAAAAAGTCAGGTGTTAAGTTTAATCCGGATCTATATGAGAGCAAACAGATATTTTATCCCTCTACAGATGGTTCTCTTGTTCCTATGATACTTACTTATAAGAAAGGTGTTACACTAAATGGTAAAAACCCGACCTTATTATATGGCTATGGTGGCTTTAATATCTCACTAACACCGTCTTTTAGTATAAGCAACCTAGTGTTTATGGAGAACGGTGGTATCTACGTTGTTGCCAATATAAGAGGTGGTGGTGAGTATGGTGATAACTGGCACAATATGGGCACTAAAATGAATAAACAAAACGTTTTCAACGACTTCATTTCAGCTGCTCAATACCTCATAGACAGTAACTACACTTCAAAAGATTATCTGGCAATAGCAGGTGGCTCTAATGGAGGGTTGTTAGTGGGTGCTTGTATGACTCAAAGACCAGATCTGTTTAAAGTTTGTTTTCCTGCAGTTGGTGTAATGGACATGTTGCGTTACCATAAGTTTACTGCTGGTGCCGGTTGGTCTTATGATTATGGTACATCTGAAGATAATAAAGAGATGTTTGAGTATTTGCTGAACTATTCTCCTGTACATAATCTGAAAAAGGGCACTTGTTATCCTGCGACTATGGTTACAACTGCTGATCATGATGATCGTGTTGTACCGGCACACTCTTTTAAGTTTGCTGCTGGTTTACAAGCTGCACAAAGCTGTGATAACCCTACGCTGATAAGAATTGAAACTAACGCAGGGCATGGTGCGGGTAAGCCTACCAATATGATCATACAAGAGCAGGCAGATAAGTGGGCGTTCTTACTATATAATATGGGATTGACTTACAAGAACTAATAACTTAAATACTTAATAGAAAAAGCCTCAGATCAGTTTTCTGAGGCTTTTTCTATTGGCTTTGGAGTAAATACACTCTTCGCAGCCTTGTTTCTCTTTTCTTTATTTTTCTGATCATTCTTTCTTATCCATTCTATCACATCCATATCTCTGATCATCGTTTCCTGTACCCCTTGGTGTATATTTTTCCATATCAGGTTAAAGAATGATTTTGTTTCATCTCTTTTGATATAGGTATGTACATCCCTCTGTTTAGAGCCAGGTTCAGGATTGCTTGAATGCAGAATCATGTTGTTTGCTATAAAAGACAGGAACCCTTTTTTGTTATTTCCTGAAGAGGAAGTCTCGTCACTCTTTAGAATTTTCACCTTGAGATTTTTGTATATCATGCTGAAATCACTCTCAGCATAATTTTCATTTCCTCTTAGGTTAAAAGACATTGATTTTAAGTTGAGTGATGAGACTTCAATTAATGTAAAGGTCTTAGATTGTTCGTTTATTTGATGACTTTGTAAGTTCTCCAATAAGCCGTCTAGCTTGAAAGTACCGTTGGAGTCAGCCAGATCAAAATGAAATGTTGCATGTATGGGAGAGTACTTATTGAACTTACCAGTCATTCTGGCGACACATGTATTATTCTGTTCAATAGCATAGGGTATGTTAGTGATATTATCAAACTGTGCGTTGACACTAGAGAACTCAATACTGGCTTCTTTATTAGTTTTATCACTAAGCTCAGAGTAGGTTACATTTCCATTGTTGATCTTAATTTTATCAACAGTGATTGGTAATTTTAATTTTTGAAGTAGTTGGTTCGGGTACTTACCCATTTTACTGGTGTTGTTCTCTGGTAGCAATCTATTGAATGAAACATTAATGATGCTATTGTTCAAGTAGATAGTGGACACAAATAGTTCCTTCTCATTAAATAGTTTTTCCCATTGCAGGTCAGCCATCTCTAGAGTAGGGAAATGAATATCATAAATCTCTTTCTGAATACCACGTTTTCTATAAAACTCCTCTTTAGGCTTATTGAGTGTTATTCTTAAGTTCTTACCAGTATAGCGTTTCGTTTCACTATTGAAACTGTTATTAGTTATGTAGAAGGTATAGTCTCCATTATGCTTTATGTATTTAAGTGTATCACAGGTTATAAGCCCTCTTTCTGACATGATGAACTTCTTTCGCTTCTTATAGTTAAGCGAGTTCCAGTCATCTAGCTCTACAGTCAGGTTCTTAAGTATTAGTTTATTTGCTGTCTTCTTTAAAGAGGATTTGTATATGACCTTTGCTTTATGCAGTATCACTTTATCCAAGGTGATATCTGTGCTGTTTCTTTTAGCTCTTTTTTGTTTTTTAACACTATGGACGCTGTCATTCTTAACGAGGGTAATAGTAGGCTTGAATATTTTAAACTTACCGGCACTAAAACCTTCACCACCTAGTAGTCGATCCCACATTAGGTTGCTGACCCTGACTTTTGGGATAACAATATCCGCATAGTTTTTTGGTGCTATACTATCTCTTCTGAGTCTTTCTAAACGAACCGTATCGCACCATATGCGACTATTCTTTAGGGTGACGCTTCTTGTAATTAGATTTATATTGACAGTGCCTATATCAATATGATATAAGCTATCAGTTGCTGATAGTACCTTCAGCGGCAATTCTCTTTCTACAATTTTCTTGTATTTATTGGCAAAATAAAACCCTATCACCATAATAATGGCGAGTATGATAGCGATGCTAATAAGGAGTATTTTTCTCTTTTTACTAAGTACCAATGCCTTTGTTGCCAAATAATTCTATGAAAGGTAATTATTCTAGTAGATAATACCCTTTTCAGTTATTAACAATCGGTTGATTAACCCTATCTTGCAGCCGCTTTTAATAATTTTATATCATGTATCGTACACACAACTGCGGAGAATTAAGAATTAGTGATGTTGATAGCAATGTTACACTATCTGGCTGGGTTCAAACAATTAGAAAGTTTGGAAGTATAACCTTTATTGATTTGAGGGACAGGTATGGAGTGACTCAATTATTATTCAATGAGCAGTTTAATAATAAACTTACTGAGCAACCATTGGGTAGAGAGTTTGTCTTACAGGTATCTGGTAAGGTATTGGAGAGAAGCAATAAGAACGGAAAAATACCGACTGGTGATGTAGAGATCGAAGTGTCTGGTTATAAGATACTGAACAGCGCCAAAACACCTCCTTTCACAATTGAGGAAGATACAGATGGTGGTGATGAGTTATTAATGAAGTATCGTTACCTGGATCTTAGAAGAACACCTTTAAAGCGTAATCTTGATTTAAGGTATCGTGTAAATAGGTCTGTGAGGAATTTTTTAGATGAACAAGGCTTTTGGGAGATTGAGACACCTTATTTGATTAAAAGCACTCCTGAAGGAGCAAGAGACTTCGTTGTGCCTTCCAGAATGAATGAAGGTCAGTTTTATGCATTACCACAAAGCCCGCAGACTTTCAAGCAGCTATTAATGGTTAGTGGTTATGATAAGTACTATCAGATAGTGAAGTGCTTTAGAGATGAGGACCTGAGAGCCGATAGGCAACCCGAGTTTACACAAGTGGACTGTGAGATGAGTTTTGTAGAGCAAGAAGATATACTTCAGACTTTTGAAGGGATGGTAAAGTACGTGTTTAAGGATGTCAAGAATATAGATTTTGTGGGTGAATTCCCTAGAATGACATGGGAAGAAGCTATGAGAGACTATGGAAATGATAAGCCTGATATCAGGTTTGAAATGAAGATCAAGAACTGTAAAGTAACACATACTGTAAATGTTGATGCACTCAATGATCTAGAGTTTAAGGTTTTCAATGAGGCAGAGTCAATACTTGGGATTGTTGTGCCTGATGCTGCAGAATATACCAGAAAGCAACTTGATGAGCTAACTAATTGGGTAAAGCGTCCTCAGATAGGCATGACTGGCCTCATTTATGTTAAATGCAATGCCGATGGTACTTATAAGAGTAGCATTGATAAGTTTCTTGATGACGATAAAAAGTCAAGCCTAGCTCAATATTGTGATGCAAAAGCAGGTGATCTGATACTATTACTAGCTGGTGAAGAATATCTTACTCGTAAAGCAATAAGTGAGTTGAGGTTAGAGATGGGTAAGCAACTAGGGCTGAGAAAATCAGATGATTATAAGCCTCTATGGGTTACTGACTTTCCATTATTTGAGCATGACGAGGAAGAAAACAGGTGGGTGGCAAAGCACCATCCGTTCACATCCCCAATACCAGAACATACAGATTGGCTTCAAGATGAGAGCAAGTTTGCTGATATAAAAGCTAACGCGTATGATATTGTACTCAATGGTACAGAGATAGGCGGTGGCTCAATTAGAATATATCAGAAAGATCTACAGGAGAAAATGTTCACTGCTTTAGGTATGGACCAGAAAGAGGCAAATGAGAAGTTTGGTTTCTTATTAAGCGCTTTTGAATACGGAGCACCTCCGCATGGTGGTATAGCTCTAGGTTTTGATAGGCTTTGTGCTTTATTAGGTGGTCAGGAGTCTATAAGAGACTATATAGCCTTCCCTAAAAATAATGCAGGTAGGGATGTAATGCTTGATGCTCCGTCAGCTATTGATGATAAGCAGCTAGATGAGTTGAGTATCAGATTATTAGATGTTGATAAACAGTCTGAATAATAAATGATAGATATTTTGATTTTCTGTTCAGAGTTTTATCTTTATACTTCGTAATATATACGTATGAAAAATGTTGTTTTAGCGTCAGTTCTTGTAGTCATGACTAGTATGACTATATTTTCTTGTAACAATGGTGCATATGATGCTCATCCTAATACGGATCTGAGCTCTGCGCTAAACCCTGAAAGTCCTGATAGTGGAGGAGTTAATATTTATTTAGGTTCTCTTGAGGGGAGAGTTAATAGTAGAAAGCAAGTATTTGCTCCTGCATTTTATTATATAGATGAAGGCGGTACTTATAGGTTTGTAGCTCGTATCAAAGATGATACACTTTTTCACCGTACATTAAGGTTCTCTATCTCTAACTATAACGGAGTAGATACTTACAGAGCTAATGCTATTTCTCAGGATCCTGTTATGACATTCTCTATGTTCGATAGTATGAAAAGGGATCTACAAGGTCGTAGAATAGTAAAAACCTACACTGTTAATACTAATGCAAGTAAAGGTTTTACTGATATACTTATTGATGGAGAAGAGGGTGGTAATATTCGTGGTAGAATGTATAGTACAATGTACTTGGTTTCACCTACACAAAACTTGCAGGACTCTATTAACTTTGAGTTATCACATTTTTACTTTAAAAAAGAAAACTATCCACTTGAAGGAGGGTTAGAAGAATAAATCAAACTTATATCAATAAATAAGAAAGCCGCTCATATGAGCGGCTTTCTTATTTTAAGTAGACAACTATTGTCTAAACATGTCTGTCTTGTAGTAATACTTTTCTCTTTTTGTAATTTTCCATATAACACCCGCGTAGCCATCGATATTTTGAAGCCTGTTTACCAGTAGCATACTAGCAATAGAGGTAGAGCCTATGTAAAGTGGACCTATTCTGAGGTTTGCTCCAATAGCTATAGTTTGGTAGCCCATGATAGAAAATGGAACTCCGAAGCTAAAGTAGCGAGACCTGTAACTCGGTGTGAAATTTAGGCAATTTACATACCCTGGCTTGTAAATAGTTTTGCTATTCCCTCTTAGGTTTAGAAGTAGATTTACAGCAAAGTTGAAGTGGTTAGATAAGTTATAATCTGCATTCACTCTTAATGCGGTAGGGAGTCCAATTCTGAACTTTTCAGCTGGTGTTCTATTATTTACTGCAATATTAGTGTCTGATTGTAATCTAAGTGTATACCAGTTAATGCCCTCGTGTTCCCTGTATTGATACTGATCTATGTCTAAGTTTTTCATTGCAACATCATATGTTCCACTGCCTGTATCAGCCACATAGCCTATACTGCCTATATCTGTAATTGATGCTGAGACACTAAATAAGTAGGGAGAAGGCTTGTTAGGGTCACCGTTTGGATGAAACTCGTACTGAGCTCCTATATCAAGACCTAAACCTCCTCTGCCAGCTCTTTGAAACCACGATGTTAAATCATTTTGTGCTGTGTTGTCTATGTAAGCACCTGCATTGTATGTGTACATAGCACTAATATCTCCTTGAATTGAAGCGACAGTATCAGATGATTTCTGGGTGTACTCAAGCGACCTTGTATATACACTAGCACCGACAAAACCTGCCAGATATTTTAGTGAGGCCCCTGCTTTTACTACATTATAGTAATCATTTATTAGTATTCTACCATAACTAATGCCTACTTCTGCAAAGGTATGTGTGGTAAATCCTGCTTTAGTGTAAGTAACAGGTTGGTCATAAAAAACTTCAGTTGGCGTTTTGCCAAGTATTTCTAGTGCTGAACTGTTTATATTACCTCCACGATATATTTGTCTTACTCTGGTGTAAAAACCAAAATGATGCTCATCTTTGTATTTAAACGACACTGCAGGACCTGATATTTCGAGGTTTGCCCATACATGCTTTCTATATATCTGTTCGTCCCTAATGATATCAATACCATCTACAGGAGCTTCTTCAAAACCGTTAAATACGTACTTCTTACGTAATGAAAATGCGTTATTGCCTGCAAGTGCATTCACTGAAAATAACATGATTTCCATACCATCATGGGAGTGTGTAACCCATGAGGGGTTATTAGGTATGTGGTTTACTGCTGAAAATGATGCTGTATTAAGACCTATATATTGCTGTCCGTACGTATTGTTGTGGAGTAGGGTTGTCAATAGGCTTATAAACAGTGTTATAATAGAAGTATGTCTCATCTGCTAGAATAGCTTACCCTGCCAAAGTTTTAGGCTGGCAAGTTAGCCATATATTTTAAGATATTATCTTCTTAAACCCAATGGTAAACGATATTATTCTGTAATGATTATGTTATGACAATATCGTGGCAAAAAAAATCCCTGCCATAGGGGCAGGGATCAATATTATATAAGTTGAAATTAAGCGATCTCAACTTCAGCACCAGCTTCTTTAAGCTTAGCAGCGATATCTTCTGCTTCTGCTTTGCTAACACCTTCTTTAACGTTCTTAGGCGCGCCGTCAACTAGTTCTTTAGCCTCTTTAAGACCTAGACCAGTAAGTTCTTTAACAACTTTTACAACGTTTAATTTAGCACCACCAGCAGCTTTCAATACTACGTCGAACTCAGTTTTCTCTTCAGCCGCACCAGCGTCACCACCGCCAGCAGCAGGACCTGCAACAGCAACAGCTGCAGCAGCTGGTTCGATACCATATTCGTCTTTTAATATTTGTGCTAGTTCGTTAACGTCTTTTACGCTTAAGTTAACTAGTTGTTCTGCAATTTCTTTTAATTCTGCCATGATTATGACTTTTAATAATTCAGTTTGAAAATAAAATTAATATAGTTAGACTTGGAAGCCGATTTTATGAAGCTGCTCTTTCCTCTAATGCCTTAACAAGGCCTGCAAGTTTGCTACCAGCGTTAAGTGCGCTCATAACATTCTTAGCAGGAGACTGAAGCAAGCCAATGATTTCGCCGATAAGCTCTTCTCTGCTCTTCAGCGACTTCAGCATTTCCATCTGACCTTCACCTACAAAGACATCTCCATCTACAAAAGCAGCTTTTAGTGCTGGTCTTTCAGATTTGTTGTCTTTACGGAAAGAACTGATGATTACTGCTGGTTCTTTTGCACTTTCAGAGAACATTAATGCAGTAACGCCATGTAAAGAATCATAAGTTCCTTTAAAGCGCTCTTCATCAAGCTGCTCTAGTGCTTTGCGAATCAAAGTGTTTTTAGCCACTTTTAATTCAACGTTTTTTTCGAAGCATATACGACGTAGCTGGCTAGTTTGCTCAGAGTTTAATGCTTCTGTATCTGTAAGGTAGAAGTTGTTGTACTGAGAGAATTTCTCCTTCAGCATTTCAATTGCTTCTCCTTTTTGTGCGGTTGTCATTGCCATTTCTAAATGTTTTTAAGGATGAATAAACCTTTCAAGTTCACGTTTACGATGCTACACTTTTTGTATCTATAGAAACACCAGGGCTCATAGAGCTGGCCATACTTACTCCTTTCAGGTAGATACCTTTAGCTGTAGAAGGTTTCATACGAACAAGTGTGTTAATAAGTTCCTGAGCATTCTCAGCAAGCTTATTAGGCTCGAACGATACGCGACCTACTGATGCGTGAATGATACCAGCTTTATCTACTTTGAAAGCTATTTTACCACCTTTAACATCATTTACAGCTGCAGCAACATCGTTAGTAACTGTACCTGTTTTAGGGTTTGGCATTAGGTTACGAGGACCTAATACTTTACCTAGTCTACCGATTTTAGGCATTACAGATGGTGTAGCAATTACCACATCTATATCAGTCCATCCATCATTAATCTTTTGTATGTAATCATCTAATCCTACATGGTCAGCACCAGCTTCTTTCGCTTCTTCTTCTTTATCAGGAGTACAAAGAACCAATACCGTCTTTGATTTACCTGTACCATGAGGTAGTGTTACTGTTCCACGTAGAGCTTGATCCGCTTTCTTAGGATCTACTCCTAATCTTACGTGAATGTCAACCGAACTATCAAATTTAGTGCAGTTGATATCTTTCATCAATCCCGCAGCTTCAGCCAGCGAGTATTGCTTTTCTTTATCTATTTTAGCTTCTGCAGCCTTTCTGTTTTTACTAAGTTTTGCCATTGTTACAATGTTTTAAATAAGGTGAACCAATGGATTAATTTTCCCACGGTGGGGTACCGTTAACTGTTAAACCCATACTGCGAGCTGTACCTGCAACCATGCGCATAGCACTTTCTACAGTGAAGCAGTTAAGATCTTGCATTTTATCTTTTGCAATATCTTCTACTTGCTGCCAGGTTACCTTACCAACTTTGTCACGGTTAGGCTCTTTAGAACCTTTTTTCTTCTTAGACATCTCTAATAGCTGAACTGCAGCAGGAGGTGTTTTAATAACAAAGTCGAAAGACTTATCCGCATATACTGTGATAACTACGGGTAGAACTTTACCCATTTTGTCCTGTGTACGAGCATTGAACTGCTTACAGAACTCCATAATGTTGACACCCTTCGCACCTAGTGCAGGTCCTATCGGTGGTGCCGGATTGGCTTGGCCGCCTTTACATTGTAGCTTAACAAAGCCACTAACTTCTTTAGCCATTTTAAATTATTTTGGTGTTAACGAATTGTTTAATACAACTCTCCCAAATACGATCTTAAAAAGAACAATATTGAGAATTGGAGTGCAAAGGTATTTTAAATATTTTAAAGTAAAAAAGGTTTTTTAGAAAAAAGTATTTGCACCATCTAGTTGATATGACCTAATTAAACACCTTATAAAGCCCGATAAATATAATAACTATGCCAATGGTCTTAAAGCCATATAGAATTAGAGGTGAGGAAGAATCACTTAGCAGAGTAATGATACAGCTAAGTAAACAAAATAATGCGCCAAGCATTATATAAATAAGGGCATTTGCTACTCTCTTTGAATGTCTCATTTTTGAGACTTCATTTAACAAATCAACTATATACCTTTCATCTGTGCCCGTTTTAATAAGCTCATCTTTTATTTGCTTATCACTAAGGCCACGATGAAACCATTCTTTTATTTCTTGTTTAGCAGGCACAATGATTCTCTGATTTTATACTAATATAGGTTTAATATCTATACATGCTCTTTTTTGTCTATATTTTTGCAATTAAAACAATCCTTATCTTTAACTGATTATGAGAAACTTAACCTTATTCTTAGTAGTATTATTATCAACTACCATAATGTTTTGGACATCTTGTTCCAAGAACAATTCCGAGCCTCTGAATCGTACGCCAGGTAGTGCAGATTTTGATTATGAAATAGTAGGTCTTCGTGATACAAGCTTAGAGCGTATAGGAGATGTGAGATTCCTTGTAAATGTTAATAGAATAGATGGCGACCCTGAGATGGTTAACCTTACAGCCATTGATCTGCCTGAAGGTATGGACGTGACCTTTACACCTAGCAATGGAGAACCGGCATCCTATGTTACTAGTGTGTTAGTTAAAACAACAAGAACAAAAGAAGGAACTTATACAATTAAGATAAGGGGAGCATCACCTACTGCAGGAGTAAAAGATTATCCTGTAAAAATTAATATACTCCCTTACAGTAATGATGCTGTAGGTTTAAAAGGTGACTTTACTGAAACAGGTTCATGTGTGCAGCAAGGAAATGTTACTAATAATATAGTCATTACTGTCGTAGACTCTGTTAAAAATAGAGTATTACTTAAAGGATTATCTAGTGGAGTACAGACTAACGAAGTATATGCAGATCTTTCACCCGATACTAAAACAATAACTATTCCGTCTCAAGTACAGAGCTTTGTTACATATCAAGGTTCAGGCTCTTATCAAGATGATGTAATACAGATGACATATACCATAAATGGTCCGGCAGTAAACGAAACTTGTACTACTTCAATAAACAGGAAGTAAGCTTTGTTTTATTGTTTACTCCATTTTCGCGTAGTGGTTCCTGAGCTAGTAGTTTTAATAGTCATAATATATAAGCCACTTTGTATATCTGTTACATCAATGCTGTAATGGTTATGACCCATTTGCATCTGGTAGCTTTGATTTTTTATTACTCTGCCTGAGATGTCAGTTATTATAATGATAGCTTGGTCTTCTTGTCTGCTAAATGCGTCTAAACTTAAATGATTAGTTGCAGGGTTGGGATATAATGATACGTTTTTTAATAGCTCATGTTTATTGATAACTGATGGCTTTTCGATGTAAAAACTATCAACTAAGGTGTTGTAAGCATTTATTTGTGTACCATCGCTACTGATTATCGCAGTGTTGTTAAAGTATAATTTTACTAACTGCCCGTCTACAGCTGTTGACGGTATTGTGAAATTAATATTAGCTAATGTTCCATTAGCAGTAGCAACATTTTGTTTGTTAGTTCTAGCATAAGCCCAATCAACCGATGTATTTGATATGTCATGTGTGAATCTCAGTGTATTAGATGTATTGCCCAGCCAGCTACTAGGATATGTAATACTAGGTGTAGATGCTAAACCAAGCCCTGTTACCTGTATGTTTGTTCCTAAGCCGTAAAAATTCTCAATTGGGTTAGCGCCTGTGCCTAAATTGATCTTAATAGAAACAGTTGAATCCGGGTTCGGAGATATTCCTGTATGATCAAAATAAAGGTCCGGTACACCTGTTGTTTTTAATTGTCCCCTGTTTCTTTGGTGTACTTTGCTGTAATTAGCAGCTACAGCATTTAGGTCAGCAGTATCTACCAATCCGTCACCATTGCAGTCTGAGTGTTTTTTATCAATGTTGTTAAGGATAGTACCGTCCCATGGTAGTGATACTTGACCTCCCCAATTGATACTAGCTCCTGAGCGAACACTTCCTGTATCTGCATATGCTAATGCTATAGCTAATGGATCGTATATATTAACAACCTTGTCAGAGTTAGCATCTCCCGGCCATACAGAATCAGCAGTACACTCACGAGTTTGTACTCTATATACATAGGTTCCTTCTCCACTTATCAAGCAGCTATTGTCACGAGCTTTTATCAGAAAGTCGAAAAATTTTAGAGAATTAGGGTTAAGAGATTGTGGCGTTGTCCAGGATATATTCGCTGATGCACTACCTGTACCATTATTAGAAGTTGTGTTAAACGTCCACCCAGCTAGTGTCGGAGTCTCGATATCTAGATATATAGAGTCACTCGGGTTTAAGTCACTATAGTTTAGCGTAATAGAGTTTTTCTTACCGGGGCAGGTAAATATCTCTATATCCTTTGTAGCTACAGTAGGGTATGGGGTACTAATATCACCTCCACTATTAGGACTAGTGCATATTACTACAAAGTCCATCATTGAATAAGAATGTGGTAGTCCTCCTCTGTCTTCTTTTATTAATAGAGCAAGAGTATATTTACCTACTTGTGGGCACTTTAGTACCAGATTATTAGCACTATCTATGTAGCATAAACCATTAGCTCCTAGTGGCTGGTTAAAAGAGTATCCATTAGCATACGGTATCCCCATGTTATAGCCTGAGGCAGGGTTGGCTAATTGGATAGTTACATTATCGCCATCAGGATCTATATAGCTAAGAGGTATTCTAGCGGTATCGTTGATAAATAATACATGTGGCGGGTTATCTTGAACCACGGCACTGTTGTTATTCATATCAATAGCTGTTTCAATATAAAATGTATACCCACTAGCCCCTTGAAGGTTAGAAATGCCTAAGTTTCTACTGCTATTTGCAAAAACTAGCTTCCAGTCATTTGATACTGACGGGATTGTGAATGTTCCTATATATTCACCTACAATGTATCCAGGGTTAGGTGATGATATATTTTGACAGCTAGTACTAGTGCCTGGACAATAAGGTTGTAGTGTATCATTTTTTACTAAAGGAATATTAATCGGGTTATTAACTCCTTTACTGGCAGAGGATAAAACAACATTTGTAAACGTCGGTAAGTCTATAGCACTGCTTTCGCAGGTCTTATATAAAGTAAGATAGACATTGTACTCATTTTGAGTATTCGTTTTCTCATACCTGATGTACGCACCAGAAAAATGGTTTGCAATTGCAGAATATGATAAAGTTATAAGTGCTAGAAAGAAAAGTAAGTGTTTATTCATTATTGCTTAATATTCCTCTAAATATAAGCATAATGAGGCGCTTTTAATCAAAAGCTGATAATATATTATAGATTTTTAAGGCTGAGTTGCAGTATACACTATGCCAACAGTGTACTCACCTGCAGGGTAGTTATTAGATGGGTTTGCTTTATAGTTAACAGCAAACATCTTATCTCCACCATTTTTTCCATTGACAATTAAGCTTTTAGGAGTGTTGCTTAAAGAGCTAAATGAATTGAATGGAGTATTTACACTACCGCCAGTATTATTCTCAGTTACTTCCAGAAAAAGTGTGTTCTCGACAGGCATTGTCGGAGCAGGATAGCTATTACCTGCATAGCTAAATGTTGATGCGTCTGTCTTTACACTAACAACGAAATCTTTATTGGATTGAATCTTGAATTTTTGCTCAGTTGATGAAACGCCGCTAGCGTATTTAGTAACATCATCAAATGTCAAATTAACATTGGTTGATGTAATTGCAGTAATGTGAATTACTGGTTCAAGTACCAGCTTTACAGTTTGTGTCGCATTACTGCTTTGCTGCGCGGTTGAGTTTAATACAAAACAAAATACTGACAATACAAATATTGTTGCTTTTTTCATATGATCTTTTGGTTTGGCGAGTTTGTTCTCTTTATCCTTGTGTATTGTCGTCTCTCGGTATGAAGCGTTAGCGTCGTTACTGCTAACTGATAACAAATGTATAACAAAAAATCAGCCGTTAACAATCTGTTTTGTTATTCAGATGTTAACGGCTGCAAAAGTATGATTATCAGCTATAAGTAGCGTTTACTCGCCATCAGTAATAGAGGTGACCTCTATATTGCTTTCAATTGCTTCTAAAGAAAGATCATCTCCTGCATCTAGCACTCCTAGTGCGTTGTATTTACCGTCAGGTAAATTTTTAGGAAGCTCGAAAGTAACATTACGTACCTGGTCTGGGAACATCGGGAATTCAATAAAATCAAGTTTTTCTTGCTCTCCGTTAGGTCCTGCTAGCTCTATGTATGCTTTACACTCGATCATAACATCACCAGCATTCTTACATACTAGGTCGTAAGCATTAAGTATCTCTGGGTTTTTCTTAAGGTCTAAAACCTCAATAGCTTTTTCGGAAGCTGTTGGAGGAGTTTGGTATACGTGAACACCTACTCTTAGTAGGTTTCTTACTGTTGCTTGAGCGTTTTCATCATTCCTGCTAACATTCTCTTCAATTGTCTCTACAAACAACATAGACCATTTCATCTGGTTTGCGGTCTCATCATCAGCAGGTACTTTCATTTGTACAGTAAGCTGTGTGGACTCACCAGGCTGTAGTTCTATAAAGTTCTTGTCGAATGATAACCACCTGGCACAAGATCTTGGTTGGGTAGCAGGCTCAAAATAAGCATGACCACCACTAGAGTCTCTTACCCAGTCATTCAGATATATTCTAAACTGGACTTTATCAGGAGAGCCGTTTGATAAACTGATGACCTGAGCCTCACTTTGTCCGGGGGAGAGTTTAAAATCTAATGTCGTAGGGTAAACACCTAAGTTTTGCGCAAATCCTGTGTTGTAATTTAAAGCTACAAGAAGAAATGCGAGTAATGATAAAATTAAGTTGCGCTTCATATGAGTTAGTATACAGTGCAAAAAAACTACATTTGCTAAATAAAACAAAGTAATTTTGTTCGATATATGAACATTGCGAGGTACCTCTGCATATTAAGTTTAGTCATTATTTTCAGTTCATACACTTACGTACAGGCAAGCAGTGATGCTGTTGCTGGTGATATCTCGAAAAAAGATGATGATAACAAAGGCAATGGTAAGGGTAATGGTAATGGTAATAATGATAACCAAAACTATCTTGAAGTAAACGTCAACTCTACACTTTCCTTTAGTTGTGAAACTCCTGAAGACCTGGAAAATGTACAGACAATAAATAATGCATTCAGACTTAAGTTTAAAACTAAGAATAGTGACTGCTCTATTTACGCGAAAGTGTCTAACTTCACAACACCAAGCGGTGGTAACCCAAATGACATACCATTAGAGTTACAATATATATCAGACAATTCATCTTCAGCATATAGCTTGATAAGGACACCTGTTAAACTAACTAATGTTGATCAGCGCTTGTTTGTACAACCCAGAAAGTCACAGACATTTCAATACTATTACGACCTACGGATGGCTCCCGTTGGTTACGATTTCAGAGCAGGACAATATTCTTACACCATAACCTTTACGATGACGCAACCATGAGGTATTTGGTTTCCATAATGCTATTGTTTGTTTCTGCAACATCATTCGGGCAGGGTATGAGTGGTAGTGCTCAAGGAAATATTAAAGTTTACTCTATTCAGTCTATTACTGTTGACCGTTTACAAGGTGCTATCAGCTTTAACTCACCTAACGATTACTTTAATGGTGTTACCGTTGAGAGCTATGCAAATATTAAAGTAAAAAGCAATGAGAACTGGTTGCTGTACTTTTCTGCACAGAGTGCATATTTTACCCCACTTAGCTCCAATGCCAGTAAAGACATGCCATCTAGTGTGCTAGGTATAAAAGTTTCTAATAAGAGGTCTTACACGCCACTTACAACGGGAGGTGATAAATTACAGCAGGGAAACCGTGGAAGTAATGGCAGTAAACATGATTTCGATATAGATGTGCAACTAGATCCGGGTTTTGCATATAATGGAGGATTATATAATATAGGTGTGGTATTTACACTTACGAAACAATAGAAATCCCTACAAATATCCCCTGTGTATATCGGGTATAATCGACTATATTTAACCACTTTTAGTAAATATTTAATTTATATATAATGAAACGTACCTCATTAGCATTTATAGCTGTGTTATCGCTATTTGCTACATCGGCATTTGGTAAAGCCAAACTAGTAGAGAAAGTCACAAAGAAAGGAGATGAGCTTGTTATTCCATACGAGCGTTACAAGCTGGATAATGGTTTAACTCTTATCGTTCACGAAGACCATTCAGACCCAATAGTTCACGTAGATGTTACATATCACGTAGGTTCTGCAAGAGAAGAAATAGGAAAATCAGGTTTTGCTCACTTCTTTGAGCATATGATGTTCCAAGGATCTGATAATGTTGCAGACGAGCAGCACTTCAAGATCATTACTGAAGCAGGTGGTACACTTAATGGTACTACTAATCAAGATAGAACTAATTACTTTGAAACAGTACCAAGCAACCAGTTGGAAAAAATGCTTTGGTTAGAGGCTGATAGGATGGGTTTCTTGCTTGATGCGGTTACTCAAAAGAAGTTTGAGGTACAGAGAGCTACTGTAAAAAATGAAAGAGGACAGAGGTATGATAATGTTCCTTATGGTCTTGTAAGAGAAGAGTCTGCTAAAAATCTTTATCCTTATGGTCACCCTTATTCATGGTTAACTATTGGATACATCGAAGATTTGAACAGAGTAAATGTTCAGGATCTTAAGAACTTCTTTATGCGTTGGTATGGTCCAAATAATGCTGTACTTACCGTAGGTGGAGATGTTAATACAAAAGACGTAGTAGGCTTGGTAGAAAAGTACTTCGGTACTATACCTAGAGGACCAGAGGTAAGCAAGACTGTTTTACCTGCTGTTGAGCTAGAGAAAAACAGATATACTTCTATG
Organism: uncultured Flavipsychrobacter sp.; assembly: GCA_964531655.1. GTDB lineage: Bacteria > Bacteroidota > Bacteroidia > Chitinophagales > Chitinophagaceae > UBA5543. Next base: position 22,004 of record CAZHDM010000002.1, on the reverse strand, counting down.
GAAGATAATTATGCTAAGCTTCCTCTATTAAGAATAGTATACCCGACAGTTCCTAACTATCATAAAGATGAAGCTCCTCTTGACTGCCTGTCAGAAATTCTTGGTCAGGGTAAGAACTCTTTATTCTATAAGAACTTTGTAAAAGCTCAGAAAGCAGTTGCTGCAAACGTATCTCACCCTTGTAGCGAACTAGCTGGTGAGTTTTCTGTAACTGTTGTTCCTTACCCGGGACAAAAGTTATCTGATATGGAAGCTATTGTAGACGAAACTCTTAAGGAGTTTGAAACAAGAGGCGTTACAGATGAGGATATCGAGAAGTTCCGTAATTCTATGGAAGCGTCTTTGATCAATAGATTAGAGAATGTATCAGGTAAGGTATCTACACTAGCTGCATTCTATACATTCACTGGTGACGCTAACAGAATAGGTAAAGAGCTTAAGCGTTATACAAGTGTTACAAAAGAAGATGTAGTAAGAGTATACAATGAGTATATAAAAGGACAAAATAGACTTGCATTAAGTGTTACTCCCAAAGGTCAGGAAGATAATATAGCTGCAAAAGATAATTACACGGTATCAGAAGATGGTTACAAGTCTCCTGATTATGGATATGAAGGGTTAAAATACGTTAAGGCAAAAGACAACTTTGACAGAAGTAAAATGCCTCCTAGTGGTGATAATCCTGTAGTTGATGTACCTGAGTACTGGACAAGCACAATGGCTGGTAATATAAATGTTATAGGCACTAAGTCTGATGAGATACCTGTTGTTACTTACTTAATGGAATTTAAAGGTGGTCGCCTTTTAGAAGCTAATGACTTAACAAAAGCTGGTCTTTCAAGTGCTTTTGCTGCAATGATGGAAGAAGATACTAAGAACTACACTGCAGAGCAGTTTAGCGTAGAGTTAGACAAGCTAGGTAGTAGCATCAACTTTAGTGCATCTACAGATGGTATCCGCGTAAGTGTTAGATCTCTTGCGAAGAACCTGGATAAGACTATGGAACTACTGGAAGAAAAAATGTTGAACCCTAACTTTACTGAAGAAGCGTTCGAGAGAAACCAGAAAAGAACTATAGAGAATATCAAAAACCAACAAGTTAGACCTACTTATATTGCTAGTACAGTATTTGATAAAACACTTTACGGTGAGAGCACGGTATTAGGCTGGCCTGATGCAGGTACTATAGAGACTAACAAAAACATTACTTTATTAGATGTTAAGAATTATTACGAGAACTATTTCTCTAAGAATGGTGCTCAGGTAGTTGTTGTAGGTGATGTAGATAAAAAAGATGCTCTAGCAAACTTAGAGTTCTTACAAAAGCTACCGGGTAAAGAAGTTAAAGTGCCGTCATTACCAACACCTCCGGCTTCCGGTGCTAAGCCTGGAGTGATCTATTTTGTAGATGTTCCTGGTGCTGCTCAAACAGAGTTCAGAATAGGTAAAGTTACTGACATGAAATATGATGCGCTTGGTAACTATTACAAGTCTACTATTATGAGCTACCCACTTGGTGGTGCGTTTAACAGTCGTTTGAACCTTGACCTGAGAGAAGATAAGGGTTGGACTTATGGAGCACGTTCTTATTATACAGGTGACAAGTATACTGGTACTTACCAGTTTGGTGCAGGTATCAAAGCTAATGCTACTGATAGCGCCTTAAGAGATATCATTGAGATCATGGATGAGTACAAGGCTAGCAGCATGACAGCTGAAGAGTTAGCATTTACACAAAAGTCTATCGGACAGAGAGATGCAAGGAACTATGAGTCTGGCTTCCAAAAAGCAATATTCTTATCTCGTATCCTTGATTATAAACTTCCTGCAGATTATCCTAAGCAGCAAAATGCTATGCTTGAGAAAATGACTGTAGAAGAAATGAAGATGTTAACTAAGAAACACCTTCCTGCTATGAACGAAATGATCATAGTATTAGTAGGTGATAAAGAGACCGTAATGGAAGGATTAAAAGGTCTTGATTATGAGATCGTAGAGCTGGATGCTGAAGGGAATCCAAAAGGATAAATAATAACTGACAGTATAAATTGCAAAGCCGCCATATATGGCGGCTTTGTTTTTAATAGAAATTTGGAAACTATTAACTAATAATTTTCGCTCTTAACGCTTACATTCGTGTTCTAATATTATACTAATGCAACAGACCGACTTTATACACGTACCATATGGTAAAACAGTCCATGGCGAAGCTGAAATTGAAGCAGTTGTGCATGTACTACGTACTTCTACCCAGATGGGTAAGCATGTACGTGAGCTGGAAGAAAGAATAGCTAAGCTATATGATAAGAAGCATGGTTTAATGGTAAATAGTGGTTCTTCTGCATTGTATTTAGCAGCAGACCTGTTGGATTACGAAGAGGGTAGTGAGATCATTACACCCGCACTTACATTCTCTACAACTGTTGCCCCTCAGATCAAAAAAGGTTGGGTGCCTGCTTTTGTAGATGTCGAAGAAGGTACATATAATATAGATGTAAATAAGGTAGAAGAAATGATCACGCCTAAAACAAAGGCTATGATCATACCTAACCTTATGGGCAACTTACCTGATTGGGCACAGCTGCGTGCAATTGCTGATAAACACAACTTATTCTTGTTGGAAGATTCAGCTGATACACTAGGTGCTGAAATAGGAGGTGCTTCTTCAGGCAGGTTCACTGATATGAGTACTACCAGCTTTTATGGTTCTCACATCATTAACTGTGCAGGGAACGGTGGTATGTTATGTGTGAACAATGAAGCTCATTTTGATAGAGGTAGATTATTGCGCAGTTGGGGTAGAAGCTCATCCCTCTTTGTGGAGTCAGAAAAGATAGAGAATAGGTTTAATGTAGAGGTAGATGGTATTCCATACGATGCAAAGTTTGTGTTTGAAGAACCCGGGTATAATCTGGAAGGTTCTGAAATGGGAGCTGCGTTCGGTTTGGTACAATTAGATAAACTGGGTGCCAATATAGATGCGCGTACAGCACACTATAAGGATTTAAGAGCTTTCTTTGAACAGTACGAAGAGTATTTCATATTGCCGAAGCAACTGCCTGATTCTCGTACAGGCTGGCTGGCATTTGCATTGACTATTAGAGAGTCTGCGCCGTTTATACGTCGCGATTTGCAGATATTCTTAGAGAAGAGGAATATACAAACTCGTACTGTTTTCACGGGTAATATCCTAAGACAACCGGGATTCAAAAACCAGCCTCATAAAGCTGCACAAGCTGGCTACCCTGAAGCTGATAAGGTAATGAGAGGCGGTATGCTTGTAGCATGTCATCATGGCTTGAATGCTGAGCAAATAGCTCATATCAAAGAGAGCATTACCGTATTTATGGATAATATTTAAATTTAGGAATGGCAGAACTACTGCTAAGTATATTTTTTGCATATAGAAACGCTATGCTGGCTAAGACTAAAGGCCAGAACACTGTAGTGTGGGTGATCATAACAATTGTTACATTCTTTCTTGCTTATGGTATTGGTGGGGGAATACTTATATCAATACTATATAAAGGACCTCTGGAGCGAGACACGCTGATCTCTTTTTTGCAGAATAGCCCGATATTGCTCATCACAATATTGTTTTTTGGTGTAGGTGGATATTTACTTATCAGGTATATTTTAGAAAGGATGCCTGACAAAAAAAGCGAATAACTACCAGTTTAATTGAGACTTTAGCTTCTCCATACCGCTTTTACTTACAGGCACTTTGTTATTGTTCTTAAGTAATGCTATATGGCTATCCTTCTCATAGGGTTCTATACGTATTATTTGGTTGACAGGAACTATGTATGAACGATGTACACGCACAAATAACTTAGGGTCAAATGCTTTCTCTATTCTTTTAAGCGTCGATTTTTTCATGAAGTAGCCTGCTTCTGTGAATATTTTGATATAGTCGTCATTGGCCTCTATGTATAATATATCACCAGCAGGAATGATCCTGATCATACCATTATCTTTTACTACTATTCTATGCTGGTAACCTTCATACACCTCTTCTGAAAATGTTTTTGCTGGTGCTGATGTATTTTGTTGTTGTTTGAACTTCTCTATTGCTTTATCAAATCGCTCCTTCTTTATCGGCTTTAATAGATAGTCCACAGCTTGTGCTTCAAAGGCTTTCATTGCATATTCGTCAAATGCTGTAGTGAATATGACATGCACATCATCTTCTATCAGTTCCAACATTTCAAAGCCATTTAGCTTCGGCATCTGTACATCCAAGAATATCAGGTCGGGTTTATGTTCCTGTATAGCTTTAAACCCCTCAAAACCATCACTACATTGAGCTACAATATTAAACTCTTTATGATCCCTTAGTTTAGATTCGACCAGTTGTCTGGCCAACGTTTCATCATCTATAAGTATTACATTATACATGCTCTTGAGGTATTTTTAGTACAGTAGTAAAGGTGTCTGAGTCTTTGAATGTGCTTAAGAGGTCGTTTCTTGCATATAGCAGATTTAGCCTACGCTGTATGCCATTTAAACCAAACCCTGTTCCTCTTGGTTGGGTGCTATCAGGATCATACGGGTTTCTAATTGTGAATAGTAACAACTCATCTAGCTCTTCTATTTGAATCGTGATATTTACTTTCCCTGTTGTCCCATACAGGCCAAACTTTATCGCATTCTCCATTATAGGCTGCAATAAAAATGGAGGCATGCTGGAATTGTTGTTGGTTTTGTTCTCAAATATTACATTAAGCCTGTCTCCAAAACGTATTGTTTCAATAGCCAGGTAGGACCTTAGGAAAGCCAGCTCTTCTTCCAGCGGTATACTTTCTGTAGCCTCTCTTTTTACGGAGCTTCTTAAGAAGTCTGACAGTTGCTCTACCATTTCTTGTGCTCTTTCCGGAGCTACAGCTGTAAGTGCGCTTATTGAATTAAGACTATTATATAAAAAATGAGGTTGTAGTTGTTGTCTCAGCTTAAACAGTTCAGCTTCTTTTAGTAATGTACTCGTATCTGCCTGCTGTTTGAATTTCTTCTCTTGAGATATTATGTTTTTTGTAAGTGCCGTGTAGGTAGCATACCAGCTAAACAGCAGCCATGCTATAACATATCTAATAGGTAGGGACTCTTGTATAAAATCAGAGTAAGCGACATTATAAGAGAACCATAGGTTAAGCATAATACTGCTTGTGTAAACCATTACTATACTAAAGAATAGTGCTATGAATAAACTGTAAAAGGTCAATCCTACACGAGTAGGGTATAGCCTTATACTTTGTGTTACACCCCAGATGGTGATGAAGAATGTGATAACAGATATGGCGCTGTCTATAGCTGCAGAAATAGCATCTATATCAAACAGGAAGTAGAGTAAAGCAAATTGTCCTAAGGATACTAATACCCCCAGGACTTGCAATAACCATGTTATGTACTTGTTAGCTATAGACAAAACTCCTTGATAGTTATTTTATTGCTCCCATAAAGGTGCAGGAATGGTAGTTACATCTATCACAGAAGAGCTAAGAAGGCCGCCTTGCTCAAGGTCTACAGCTTTGAGATCTTTTATAGCAACCAGCTCCCATGACATCACACGTCCATGTCTGTCTACTATACCATGTGCTTTCTCTTGAGCTACATGTTTAGCGTTTATCATTGCCTCTTCTTCGTTATTTGCAAATATTAACCTCCATTGCTCATCATACTGCCCTGTAAAAGCCCCGTCACATTTTATGGAATATATGATTTGTGCTGTATATGATTTCATAAAGAACCTTGTATTAGTATGATTTGATTTCAATACTTCCGAAAGTGCAACTACCTGCCAATACTAAGGTGATAGTATTCTCTGCATTAGGCTGTGTTACAACAGACCTTTTGTCTTCAACTCCCGCAAGGGTAGTATCTATGTTGTTTTGAATGATCCAGTGTGACGGTACTATCAACTCTGCGCCTGAGAATGTTATGTCTAAGTTCAGATTAATATACTTCTCAGAAGTATCAGCATTCATCATATTTATCTCGACACCACCGAACGTTGAAGATATTCTGCCTCCTCTGAAGCTTTTGGAAGTGATGAGTTCCTTATGCCCGCCAAATGTTACATCTACATTCAGCTCACTACTATTATTAGTGAAGGTCTTTATCTTATCCTCACACCTCCTGCTGCCAAATTTTTTTTTTGAGGGATTGAAGATGATGAGTAAACCTATCGCTATCAACAAACCGGGTAAGGCCAAGGCTGTAGACGTGACGCCGAATATGGTGAACACAGGTACTAGATGGAATACGCCTATTAGTATAAGTACCCAACTGGCATTGTTCCTGAATTTACTTTTTACACCTATAGCAGTACCTATAACTATTAGTATCCATGGCCACATAGTATGCCACTCGAAAAAGAATAGGTCGAACCTTCTTAGTAATATGAATAGCCCTACAGCTAATAAAGCAAAGCCGAACCACTTCTTATCTCCTTTGTTCCTTGGGCGTCTGTATCTTTCCATATTTAGAATTATTATGATACAAATGTAGTATAAGCTACAGCATAACTATAATGCTAATAGGCAATTGTAGTGTTGAAATCGGTAAATACAGGAAATGTGTCGGTAAATGAATCTAACTTAGTTGATCGGGCTTCCAACCTAGCTTTGGGAAGGTCTTTTTACGCAATGCAAAGAACTGCCACACAATGCTTTTGTTCATTCTGCCTGCCTCATTACGATGGGTGATCATCTTTTTAGCAACTTTTCTTGTTTTCAGCCATTTGCCTATACTGCCATATACATGAAAGTGGGCTTTGATGATAGTATATGTTGATGTGAATTGCCCTGTAAGTAGTAGTCTTGCCCCTGCAACACCGTCAAGCAATAAGCGCAGCGGGAACAGCCATAGCAGAGTAGAGGTCTTCTCATTCTTGATGAGTAGTATAAGGTTGTTGCGGAAGTTATAGTATAGTTTTTGTGGACTGCCATAACTGATAACACTGCCCCCTACATGATATACTGTAGAGTCTGCAATGTAGCCTATTTTATAACCTGCATTCTTTAGTCTCCAGCAGAGGTCTACCTCTTCCATGTGTGCATATAGGTCATTATCAAGGCCCCCATATTTATGATAAAGGTCGGCACGCACCATGAAACAGCCACCTGAAGCCCAGAATACTTCTATGTCATCTTCATATTGACCCTTATCTTTTTCAAGTTCAGTGAATATTCTGCCACGACAAAAAAGATACCCGTATTTATCCATGAAACCGCCTGCAGCACCTGCATACTCAAAGTATTCTCTATCGCGCCAATATCTTATTTTAGGCTGACATGCTGCTAAGCCCTGATAGCGTTGCATCGCACTTAAAAGGGGAGGAAACCATCCTTTTGTTACTTCAAAGTCAGCACTTAACAGTATGTAATACTTAGCCTGTATCTGCTTTAAGGCTTCAGCATAACCATTAGAGAAGCCTTTGTTCAAGGTTATCTGTACTGTTTTTACAGAAGGATATTCAGACTTTACGTAGCTTAAAGTATCGTCAGTAGAAGCATTATCTGCCAGCACAACATCATAACCTGTTGCCGCTTCTTCTACGATAGTAGGTAAAAACTTCTTATGCCACTCCTTGCCGTTATAGCTAAGAATGACGACCGCAGTTTCATTGGTGCAAATAACCATAGCTTATCGCTTACGATTATTTGTACTTTGGATCATACTTAGTATTATCAGGAACCTCTACATCTTCACTGCTTTTGAAACCGTGCTCATACAGGTTGTAACAGCCTGACCAGGCAAATATGAAAATGCCGAAAAAGAATAGTAAGAATAAAAAGCGCGATTTTGAAGGTTTATTTAATTCTATATCGGCTTCGTTATCTAGTAGATGATCTTCGTTGTTATGTTGCGTATCCATTAATGGTCAATTTGCATCGCAAAAATAGTAGATAATCGTTCAAAATCATAATATTTTTATCCTGAATTCGTTCTACTTTCACTGTAGCTTATGCGTCAATATTTTAACTGGAGAACATATTTAATAATTGCTGCTGTGTGTATAGTAGCTGCTTCGCTCTATTACACTAATAATTTAGCAGCAAAACTAGCAGAAGAAGAGCGAAAAAAGGTAGAATTAACCGTTGAGGGTATCAAAGTGCTGACCAGCAATGCCACAGGGCAGGATATAACCTTTGCATCTTCTATAATATCACAGAATAAGACGATCCCGTTTTTGGTTGTAGATGACTCTGGCAATATTACACAGCACAATAATATAGATACTGCTAAGATCAATAAGGATAGTACCTACTTAGATCGAAAGCTAGCCGAGTTTAAGAGTAAAAATGCTCCTATAATAGCTGAGTTAGGTTTTGGCTTGGGGAAAAACTATGTGTATTACGGAGATTCTTATCTGCTCACACAGTTGAAATATTTCCCATATGTGCAGCTGGCTATAATCTTACTTTTTCTGGTAGTAGTATTGATAGCGCTATCGTCATCGCACAAGTCCATTCAAAATCAGGTGTGGGTTGGGCTATCTAAAGAGACTGCCCACCAGTTGGGTACACCGCTTAGCTCTATTGAGGGATGGCTAGAGTTACTGCGTCATGAAGATATTAATCAAGATGCGGTAAATGAGATGCAGAAAGATCTGGATAGGCTCAAGCTTGTGGCAGACAGGTTTGGTAAGGTAGGTAGTGTGCCAACGCTCGAAGAGCAAAACCTTACCGACAGGCTTACGGGTATGGTAGATTATATGCAAAAAAGGGCTCCGGCAAAGGTTAAAATTACTACAGACATTCCTCAGGAAAATATACTCGTTAATATGAGTGGGCCATTATTTGATTGGGTAATTGAAAACCTGATGCGTAATGCGCTGGATGCTCTTGAAGGCAGGGGGGCTATCATGGTGTCTGTAGAAGATACAGGACAGCAAGTAAAGATAGATGTGTCAGACACAGGTAAAGGCATACACAAGCATTTGGTGAAGAAAATATTCAAGCCTGGTTTTTCTACTAAAAAGAGAGGGTGGGGGTTAGGTCTGTCTCTTTCTAAAAGGATAATCGAGAAGTATCATCATGGCTCTCTATTTGTAAAGAGTTCTGAGAGTGGTAAGGGAACTACCTTCAGAATAATACTCAGACGATAGCACTTAGCTTTTGACATTATTAAAATTGCGGTTACTTTTGCAATCCATTTTGGCGCGGCGGTGTTGAAACTGGTAGACAAGCAACGTTGAGGTCGTTGTGCTCGCAAGGGCGTGGGAGTTCGAATCTCCTCTGCCGCACTAAATTAAAAGGCTCATCACTGATGGGCCTTATTTCTTTAATTTATCTGCGAATACCTGTTTGAACTTCTCCAGCTTTGGTTGTATCACAAACATGCAGTACCCCTGAGACTTGTGTTGTTCGTAATAGTTCTGATGGTAGTCTTCTGCTTTGTAAAAAGTATCGTAAGGTGATATCTCAGTAACTATAGGGCTTGGGTATATCCCTTCGCTATTTAGTTTGCTCTTGTAGCTTTCCGCTTCTTGCTTCTGCTCTTCATCATGATAAAATATGGCAGATCTATATTGTGTGCCCACGTCGTTGCCTTGTCTGTTGAGCTGCGTGGGGTCGTGAGATTGCCAGAATGCTGCTAATAGCTCATCGTAAGTAATAATAGTAGGATCGTAATATACATTTATAGCCTCTGCATGACCTGTTGTGCCTCTGCATACTTCCTCATATGTAGGGTTGGGCACATGCCCGCCCAGGTAGCCTGACTCAACACGCTCTACACCATTCAGATAAAGGAACTGCGCTTCTATACACCAAAAACATCCTGCTGCAAACGTTGCAACTTTCAGATCATTATTCATAAAAAATACTTGTTTGTAAAGCTAACAACAAAGGTGCTAACATTGTTGTAAACTGCTTTTGCTGATATGGTTGAATAAAAAATATTACCAAATTGTAAAATTCTTTTTGAAAATCCATCTGCTTATCTAATTTTGCGCACGGAGAGATGGCAGAGTGGTCGAATGCGGCGGTCTTGAAAACCGTTGACTGTCAAAGGTCCGGGGGTTCGAATCCCTCTCTCTCCGCTCAAGCGGAGAAAAGCCCTGTAAGTACAACACTTACAGGGCTTCTTGTTTTATTTACAATGCTCATACCTTACTTCATGAATTCTCTTTCCGACCTAGCCGTTATTTTTAATTTTTGTGAGCTTGTCTCATGCTTCAGGTTCTTAAAGATGATTTCTCCAGCCACAATAATTACCATTTTGTATTTTGACGGTCAGTTTTAACTCAACCTATGTCTGAAGGGCAAAAGAAAAACTGGAGTAACCTTATCCAATTAACTTTAAAGATGGAAGAGTACAATTCAAAAGATAGTGATTATCAAAAATTTGGAATACTATCTATATTAATATGTATGGTAGTTTATACAATTCCGTTTATAGGGTGTCTACACTATAACTCTCTTTATGTTAATATGATTTATGGTTTAGTGTACACAGTGATAATAGGCTATTACTATTTTAATATTGGTTATTTTACTCTTCACAATCATAAACTCACAATCAGGTCTCATGTCTTCGGAAAGTATTATAAATGTTATGATCTATTAAGTTTAGAGCATGTAAATATCAGTAAAAGGTCTAACGCTGTATTGCATGTGATAGAAATTAGATATAATGGTGAGGTAGATGTTATAAAGTCTGCCTTACATTACTGTTGAAGAACAAATATATCATTAGTTAAATATGGAATTGTTTTTTGTAATATGCTTAGTGCTAGCTTACATACTATACTCTTTTAGTATAACAGGTGCAGCCTTTCTTATAACAATGGCTTCGTTTGGTTTAATGGTCACTTATATCTTATTTGCTGTTCCTGTGTTGAGCAGAGTACGGCTGAAAAAGATGTTTAAACGTAGCTCATATGAAGGGGTAAGTATTGCTGGAGTAGTTTTTTCAATGCTTTCAGGTATAGTTTTAGCTTTTGGGGTATTCTCGCTTTGTAATCTATTACAATCATGGCCGGCTGGTGAATATCTGCGTGTTTTTAGCATAATACTATTATTACCCCTATGTATAACAAGTGGTGTATTATTGATTACGTCTAAAAAAAGCTTGTACAAGCATATTATTATTCGCAGTGGTCTCCTACTACTGCTAAACTACATAATCGTGTTTTTCGTATAATATGCAATAATGATAAGAAAGGCAATTGACTTATTCGTATGTATAATTCTAGGTATACAACTTATATCATGCTCTGGTGAGTCAGAGGAAACTATATCTGAAAAAATACAGAGGGAAAAGGAACTGTTCGAGCAGATAAAAGTAGGCATGCATAGTGATGAAGTAATAAAAATTTTGGGAAAGCCAGATACTATTTATGGTATAGATGATTCTACTTCTGATTACTACTTCTTCACTGAAGGTAAAAGTATATTAAGGTCTCAGTTGCCAGTAGTATCTTTCGATTCAACAGATACTGTAACATTTGCTACTTATGGTGGTTAGTATTAATTCATGTGGTAAGTAAGTTACAATTCCCCACTCAAATGCTGTAATTCACTTTCAGCTTCGGCATAGCTTTTAGTAACATCACTTATTAGGCTCCTAATATCATCATAAGACAAGTCTGTTTTTTCAATACGTTCCATAATGTCGCCAAGCTCATTGATGCCTGCAAACCTGAAGGTGCCTTTTAGCTTATGTGCTACAAATATGATGTCTTCTTTGTTTTCTGCATCTACTGCTTTAGATATCTTATCAAGGCTATCAGGTACAGATGATATGATGTCATCAATAATATCTTTTATGAACTCCTCGTCGTTGTCTCCTAGTTCAAAGATGTGCTCTTTATTGATGTGTGTGTATTGCATTTTAATGTTTGATCGTCTGTTTGTATTTGTTTGCTACATCTTTCTATGGCATGTTTTCTGCTATGAACTTTATAAGGCTAGCTTTAGTAATATCAAGATAAATAATTGTCTCTGTTTGAAAAAAATATCACAATAAATTCTGCAGCTCTAATATTAACTATTCATGTGTAAAGCTTTACATCGAATTAACTATAGAGTTATAACTGCGTGTCTCGAAAAAATAGTTACGGCCGCAAGGAGGAAATATTCACTAACTATCTTACAAATAGTCTTGTCTACTAAGGCATGATCAAAAATATATTTTTACTCGCGTGTATGGTATGCTCTTTACAAACCTTTGCAAGCGATACTACAAAAGTCCTGTTTTTAGGCAATAGTTTTACAAGTGCTAATAGTATGCCTCAGATATTTGGGAATATGGCTAATAAAAGTTATAACATAGACATAACCATGCATGCTCCTGGTGGTGTTTTTGTTGGCGATACCCGACAGGGGACAAGTGCTCATGCATACAACCCCGCTGTATTTACTGCTATCCGATCAAAGAAGTGGGATTATATAGTAATACAAGACAATCAGGCTGCTTTTAGCAATCAGGTAGGATCGTTCCCGCCAGTTGCAAATGTAATAGTTGGGCATACACGGTTGCGTGACTCTGCTCTTGCCAGCAACCCTTGTACCAAGATTATATTATTTGCAGGCTGGTGTTTCAAAAACGGTTGGCAACAATCTCCACCAATCTTTAATACAGGTAGTGAAATGAATGAGCGTGTGTACGTCAACTATAAAGTACTCAATAATCAAATAAATGGAATTGTAAGCCCAATCGGTATTGCATGGAACAGAATAATAAAAAAACTACCTGCAGTAGACCTGTGGGCTGCAGATGAGGCGCACCCTTCTTATGCAGGCAGCTATCTTACCGCAGCTACAATATATTCTTCCATATTTGCTGCCAGCCCTGAAGAAGTAATGTATGATGGTTCGTTGGACTCTGCTACAGCCAGAACTCTGCGCAAGGTTGCTTATGAAACAGTCGTTGATAGTATTGCACCTACAAGTCTTGCAAAGTATACAGTTTCACTTACCTATACGGGTAGTATGCTATCTTCCAGTTCTGGATATGCAAAATATGAGTGGTATAAAAAGAGTCAACTAATAGGTACAACCACTACGCCTAAGTTTTCTGTTGTGCCAGTCAAAGGTGAATGCACAGGGTGATAGCTACTGATGCAGGTGGCTGTAAATTCAATTCTGCTGAATATTGTGCAGCTACAACGGGTATTCAAACAAATATACTTGCAGAGCAGATTATAGATGTATATCCTAACCCTAATACAGGGGACTTTAATGTAAAGCTACAAGAGCCATCAAAAAATGTAAGCATAACTCTGTATAGTTTTACAGGTAATCTTGTTTATCATAAGGTATTTGAAGGGGCTAAAAATAATATTTACAGAAATAGATTATCTCATGTAGCTAATGGAATGTACATTTTAAAAGTAAAAACGGAAAAGGGGGTGATCGTCAGTCATATGCAGGTTGGAGGTAATTAAACTCATTTTTTTCATGCGAGCTCCTGTTAGGGGCTCGCATTTTTATGTTTATTCCTCTGTTTGTATCTGCTTGCTCCACCTTTCAATGGCGTGCTTGATGTCTTGAATTTTATAAGGTTTACTAATAAAGTCGTCCATTCCCTCTTCAAGAAATTTCTCCCTTTCACCTGCAAGTAATCAGAGGCTAATTTTGGCACAACTAGGTGATATAGGTGCAGAAGATGATTTTGATTTTTTACTAGACAGGCTGAAGGAGGAAAATGATGCTCTAAAGCTTGAAGCAATGCGTGCAATAGTTAACATAGATGAAGATGCATGGAGCTTATTAGAGGATAGGGTAGAGGGCAATGTAGTACTTAGCTCAATTAGTAAACAAGTAAAAGGGAGCTTGTAGCATGAGTATAACTTCTATAGCTATTGATCTGCTTACATACGGCATATTTATTTATGCTGTTGTGCTTCTGTTATCTTATATAGGTATTGGCTTTTTCTCAATAGGAGAGACAAGAGACTACATGCATGAGAACGACTTCACAGACTATAGGTTGTTAGCGTCATCAAGGCATGCTCCCTCTGTAAGCGTTTTGGCTCCTGCGTATAACGAAGGGGCTACTATTACTGAGAATGTACGTTCTCTTTTATTTCTATACTACAGTAATATAGAGATCGTAATATTAAATGACGGCAGTAAAGATGACAGTCTTCAAAAGTTGATTGACGCATACGACCTTGAAAAAGTAGCGTTTCATGTTGACTATAAGATATCTACAAAAGAAGTTAGAGGAGTATACAAAAGCAGGAATCCGGTATATAAAAAGCTGGTAGTTGTAGATAAAGAGAATGGTGGTAAAGCTGATGCCTTAAATGTAGGTATCAATGTGTCTAGCAACGATTATATAGTATGTATAGATGTTGATTGTATTCTTGAGCAGGATGCCATTTTGAAGATGATGAAGCCTTTTCTAGAAGAAGGTGAAGAGAAGGTGATAGCATCCGGTGGAGTAGTGCGAATTGCTAACTCCTGCGAGATAAAAGATGGTCGGTTATTAAAAGTTCATTTGCCTAAAAACTACTGGGCTAGGCTACAATCTTTAGAGTATATAAGAGCTTTTATATTAGGGCGTATGGCTTGGGCAAGGCTGAATGGGTTATTGCTTATATCTGGTGCTTTCGGTGCTTTTGATAAGGATATTGTAATTAAGGCAGGTGGTTATGATCATAATACTGTAGGTGAGGATATGGAGTTAGTAGTGCGTATGAGACGCTACATGGAAGAGCGTAACGAAAAGTATAAAGTGACCTATATACCTGATCCTTTATGCTGGACTGAAGCTCCAGTAAGCTCAAAAATACTAGGCAGACAGAGAAATAGATGGACAAGAGGAACTATAGAGACCATGAGGTTTCATAGAAAAATGTTCTTCAATCCCAGGTACAGGCTTTTAGGTATGCTCAGTTACCCTTATTGGTTTTTCTTTGAGATGGTAGCCCCATTAATCGAATTTTTCGGCATGGTGGTATTTATTTTACTCACAGTATTTGGTTTGGTGAACTGGCATATGTTCATAGCCTTGTTAGTGTTTATTATATCTTTCGGTTACCTATATTCTGCATTTGCTGCCTATATGGAAGTAGCTACATTTAATATGTACAGGCGCAGAACAGATATGATGAAGCTATTACTTACAGCATTAACAGAGCCGTTTATATTCCACCCATTTGTCGTATGGTCTGCTATCAGAGGTTATGTAGATATGATCAGGAAGAAGAAAAGCTGGGGTGAAATGACTCGCCAAGGTTTTTCCAGCACCAGCACTACAGCCAAAAAGTAGTTAGAACCTTCTAATATATCCTAGCCCTACTTGTATTTGGTTGCCTATCGTACTAGGTAAATATTCCTGATTAAGTACAGACGCATTGAATGTAACTATATTCAGTTTCCTGATTGAGTGTCTCACCGTAAGCTCAGCTGTGTAAGTACGTAGTTTGTAATTATTGTCTAATTGCACGTTTATACGTCTGTCATCAGGAGATATACCAGCGCCTATCATTATTCCTACATAATCATCTACACCCTTGTAGTAATACCTTGCAAGTGCACTGTAAGACTGAGCAATGTTACTGGATGCTGGCGTCAAGTATGTACGCGCGCCAAAGAGAAAGTTGTTGTAGTATTTACCAATATACAACGTGTATATAAAGGCATCACTTGTAAAGTAGAGATATCTCACACCCACTTCTGTCTCAAAAGCCTTTGGTAGGTTGGCGTATAATGATGCGCCTGCTCTCCATCGTGGAAAAACACCAACATCGTCAGAGTAGCCTAAGTTGACATAGCCATAAAATGTTTTCGAGAACCTAGGGTAGGCTTCCAGCTCATATTGTAAGCCGTTTGATTTGAATCTATTTGCATAGTTGATTCTGGCAGTAATAGGGCCTCCTTTGGTTTGTCTGGTATAGTCTATACTTAGAAACTGCCAAGGGTCAGGAAACTGTTTGTCAAAGTACACATAGTCGTATTTTAGCCCGACCCTGTTCTTTGATATGTTGTCTCTTATCTGCGATGCCAAAGCACGAGCTTGTGTGTTTTTGTTATCTATTGATAATATAGTGTCTACTACTATTATAGCTTCGTTATACTCTCGTTTTGCATTTAATACTTTCGCCTTTCTTACTAACAGGCTGATGTTGTCAGGTGCATGCTCTAGACCATTATTCAGTATCTCTAAAGATCTGTTTTTGTTCTCGTTCCAAAATTCAAGATCAGCATATGCTGCATAAGCATCAATAAATTCTCCATTTTGATTTAGGGCTTGTTCAAAATAGTACCGTGCACTGTCGGGCGTTTTTCTCCAGGCATATAGTCTACCTAGGAACACATTGATATCCGTGTAATTAGGTTTTTTTGAAATTGCTTCTGTTCCGAGCTGAATTGCTTTTGAATAATCTTTGTTTTCAAAAGCTTCTTTTCTGGCTGCTGTAAACAACTCCTCAGCAGATTTTTCATTCTGTGCAAGAGCTGTATTATTAAGAATAATAAGTACGATTACGATGTAATATGGTATATGTTTCAACTTTGATATCTTCAATTATGTAACTAATTGCAAAAGTAGTGCATATTTATTTCAGTAGAATTGCCAGAACTAGCCAGTTCTATAGAGGAACGTTATAGTCGAGCATTAAGAGGTTTCTTGTTCTTAGTAGTATTAGTTTTGAATGTTTTTGTTTTTTATTTATTCAAACTTGATTGAATGAATAAAAAATGTATAGTTTTGTTACTGTGTTACGCCTTTGTTAAACAATAATTAAACAAACATTGGATTAAAACATAAATGAAAAACTATTATAGAGTATTAGGGATCGGTCAGGATGCTTCCAACACGGAGGTAGAGCGGGCATATAATATTCTCTCTAATCGGTATGATCCTAACAAGAATAAGGGTAATAAGTACGCAGAAGAAAAATTTATTGATATATCAGTCGCTTATAAGACCCTTTCAGATGAAGAAAAGCGAGCTGAATATGATAGAATATTGAAGAGTATACTGTCTGGACCTCAATATGCAGATAAAGGTGATGAGGTAGAAGAAAGAAGTAGTAGCTATAATGGGCGTACACCTATTTATTGGGCTGCCGGAGTTATAATTATGGGTGCTGTCTGCTTATTTATAATCAATAATGTAGACTGGAACTCTAAAAGCGATATTAGTTCTAATAAAATAATTGATGAGCAGCCTCTATCAGCTATTGTAAAAGCAACGGTTGATAGTAGTGAGCAGGAGAGGAGTATGGATGCATTGGTCGTACCTAATAATAATATAGCGGTTAAAAAAGACTCAAGTGTAGTGCTACCGAAAAAGAGTGATGTGCCCAAAGGTGCCGTTAGTGTCTCTCCGGAAACAGCAACGGTTAAAGTAGAACCGAGTATGTCAAAGCCTCATATAAGCATTGGAGTAGGTAAAAAGGAGGCTTTAGAAATTCAGGGTACTCCTGAAAAGATCACAAAATATGATAAAGGAGAACTGTGGCACTACGGGAAAAGTACATTGTTCTTTAAAGAAGGCAAGGTGGCGTCTATAAGAAACTTAGATAATAACCTGGTGATAGAGTCTGACTAACCTTATAAACTATAGCTCTATATTCTAGTATATGATCGTCTTATATAAAACATTCTTTACTCTTGATATATCTGCGCACTCAGCTGTAGCATATTTGCTCTGTGGTATAGGGTTGATAGTGTTTTATGTTTTGATACGCATTAATAAAAATAAACAGTATCTGATAAAGCCTGCAGAGGAGTTGCTACCAACCTTAAGTGTACTCTTTGTAGTTGTTAGTGTGTTCTGCTTGATATATTCAGCATCAGTATTTACAAATAATTATAGCATTGCTGTTTATATGCAATACGGTATTTCTGCCACGATTTTTGTTGCTATATTAACATCATTCAGCTTTCGTAAAGCAAGGAAAGATATTCAAGCATCAAAGTATATCCAAGATGAGATATTGACCCGATATAGCATTGAGGATAAGCTGATCAACAAAAATAAGCAGTTAGAGTGGGCTGAACGTACTGCTAAGATATGTTATGGGACATGGGATCTTGCTACTGATAGCATAGTTTTTTCAGATGGAGCTGAAGATGTATTAGGTGTCGAACTAGACTCTGTATTGACCTTTGAGCAGTTGAAAGCCATTATCATACCTGAAGATAGGATCAAGTTGCAGCGTTTCTTAGAGTCTGCTAATATGATGACTGACCAGATTACTACACTCTTGCTTCGAGTGATAATTCGCAGCAAGCTTAAGTACATTCAAATGTATAGTGAGGTAATAGAGGAGGGGAATAGTGTTAAGCAGATCAGGGGGACTTTTCAGGATGTTACTGAACAAGAAATGTTCATCAAACGTATTGAGGATAAAAACGAAACTCTTAAAGAGATTGCTTATACACAATCCCATGATGTTAGAGGCCCTTTGGCTACGATAATGGGCCTGGTAGACCTATTAGACCTTGAAGAGTTTAAAGACCCTCATAATGTTGAGATCATCAATGGTCTTAAGCAGTCTACATCAGAGCTGGATGATATAATAAAAAAGGTAGTGAAAAAGGCTGAAGCAGCTGATGTTGACCTTAGTTAATTAAAAGAAACGTATTAATCTAAACCTCTTGAAATGGCTTCGGTATACCGAAGCCATTTGCTATTTATATGCTTCCAAAAAGTTGTTAATAAGTTGCAAATGGGTTGTTAATGGCTTGTTAACCATAAATAATGTTTTAATTAAAATAAAACTTGTTTTACAATTTTATTGTGTACTTAAGATGTTAAGAGATGAGAAACATGTACACAACCACATTTGTCATGAGAATAGTAATGGTATTATGCCTATTGATGTCTTTTTTGTACAGCTACTCTCAATCCCCTACATATCTAACAGGTAATAAAACCGGTAATATTTATCAGACTGGTAGCTTAGTTAGCTTAGGTACAGGTAATGCAGGTGTAGCAAGCCCTATGTCAGAACATCGCACTGGTATATTTAACACGCTCAGGTTTTATTATGGAAATTCTATTCTTAATTCTAACTCTGGTACTCCTACTACTGTTAGTGCATCAAGAGTTTTAGGTTTGGGTGGACTTATAGGGTCTGGTGCTGATGCTTATATACAATTTAGAAACACAAGTAATCAAAATATTGCATCTGGAGTTACAACATATTTTAAAATAGGGTCGGCGCCATCTATAACTGGACTATCGGCGTCAGTAGGCGGTCTTTTAGGGTTGTCAGATGTATACAATATCACTGGCAGAGGTTATTCTGGTGCAGGAGACTATGTCCTAACATCTAGTTATAATGAAAATGTGGGTACAGCGTCAGGTACCGTAGCTGGTACTACTACGCAGTTTTTGCTAGACGAAAGTGGTGTATGGTATATAGCAGTGACGCCTGATGCAGTGTACAACTCCATTAGGCTAAATGTTGCATTTAATGATAGCCTCAACCTTGTAAGTTTAACCAGAGATATGGATGTAGATGTATATAGTGCATTCTACTACAATACCTCATCAGGGCTAGATTGTGGCACACCTATATTTACGACAGCTGGAGAAACTTCCGGAGTGAACTTAAATCTAGGATCAGCAACATCGCTATTGGCACTTGACACTGCTGTAACTAACCCACAGCATGCAATCGATAATGACACTACGTCTTATTCACGAATAACAAGTGGAGCAGTAGGTATTGCAACAACTGTATCTCAGACCATACTGTTTAATGATAATGGTACTGCAACAGATGTAGCAAAAGTAAGGTTGTCATTACCATTAAGCGCACTTACAGTTACTGTATTATCCAACTTAGAACTTACTGCTTACAAAGGAACTACTAAGGTTGGTACTAGCCAAAGTGTATACTCTTTGCTTGATGCTGACTTGCTGGGTTTACTCGGTGATAATACACCATTTGATGTGAATCTTACACCTGGAGGAGCATTTGATAGGGTAAAGGTGTCGCTTAAAAACTTAGTGTCAATAGGATCAAGTGTATTAGGTGGTGGAGTGAGAATATATGATATGAAAAGAGTTACCAATGCTCCTGTAGTATCGGTACAGCCATCTGGTGATACTGTTTGTGAGGGGGAGACAGCAACGTTTATGGTAACTGCAAGTGGAGACTCTCTAACATATTCATGGGAGTATTATGATAGTGGTACTTGGAATTATATAAGTGCTGATAATCCCTTTTACATACCAACAACTACAACTGCAATTAATGGCAGAAAATATAGGGTTAAGATAACTGGTGGTGCCTGTTCAGCTTCAAAAGCCACAGTTACATCAGATGAGGCCACACTTATAATAAGATCCTTGCCAACAACCCCACCAGTGCACCTTAGCCCATAAAGATTTTACTACACAATTATTAATTAAACAAACCCAAAAACAGATAGAGTATGAGAAATTCTATTAAATCAGGCTTGCTATGCCTAATCGTAACAATGTTCGTGCTTAGCGCGAATGCACAAGACACCAGAACTTTTTATGTATGTTCAGGAACATCATTCACTATGGTACCCAATGACAGTAGCTTTACTGATTATGAGTGGGCAGAGATAGGTGGTAGCTCTAACCCAATTGCGACTACGCAAAATGCTACAGTTACAGCCCCGTCTATAGCTGGTACTTCTTACCAAACAGTACAGTACACATTGATAGTAAAAGATGGAGCAGGCTGTTGGTCTACAGTTGATACGTTCACTGTACATGTGCTACCGGCACCACAAGTGACTATCTCCGGTAATTCAGGGCCATATTGTGCAGGTAACTCTGTATCGGATACGCTAACTGCAACAGTTGGTACTTTGACATTGCCAACAGGTGTTTCAGCAGATCAGTACGCATGGACAGCCGGTGGATCTTCAGTAGGAACTAACAGTAGTACGTTGATATTTACTAGTGGTACCTCAGCAGGAAGTACAGTTTATGCCGTTTCTGTTAGCTATAGCTTGCCCGGAGGTATTGGTGGTTCTAAATTAACTAGTTGTGTTGCTCTGGATAATACAACAGTTGTTGTAAACGCAGCGCCTACTACTCCTGCTATTTCCATACAATAATATATCACAAGCACTATCGGTATAACATGCCGATAGTGCTTACATAAAACAAAAGTTATGAAGTATATAATTACTACAATAACCTTACTGTTTTTTATAAACCTGGTCACTTTTGCACAGACATCTACACCGACAATTCGTCTCTGTCCGGGAGATACTGTTAAGTTGTCTGCATATTCACATGATGCTGATAGCTACAGATGGTTTAAAGATGGAAATGTAATTGATGGCAAAAATGAGCAGTTCATACAAGTGCATGAATTCGGAGAATATTCTGTAATGGCATTAAATAAATATGGGTGTGAGTCAGACTTGTCAAAAGCTGTACTTGTATTACGTAGTGACCTTGGTGCTATGAAAGACTCTGCAGATGTACATATTACCAGCTCAATAGCTATACCTGTAGTTGTGAATGATTGGAAAGGGTGTAGCGACCTTGATTCAAACAGTATAATAATAGTTGATCTGCCTCGACAGGGCACAGCTTTACCTAGGGCTGATGGTACTATTAACTATATACCTTACTATAATGCCTCAGGTTACGATAGGTTTTTCTATACAGTAAAAGACCTTGATGGAAATGTTTCTAATCCTGCAGAAGTAATTGTATCGATAGGAAAAGAATGCGGTATAGTTTACCCAAACCCTGTAACCGATATTCTTAAAGTAGATTCTCGCAATAAGCACGTAACCACGCTTAGAGTATGTGATCTTAGTGGTAAAATATTGCTGGTAGCACCTATGGACATTGTGCCCAAGGAGCTATCCTTAAAAGGTCTTGCAGAAGGTGTTTATATCCTACACTTACTTGACGATGATGGTAAAACATATTGTACTTTTAAAGTGTTTAAAAGCTTGTAAGTTATACATGTTTTATTGCTGTAATTTAACGTTATAATCATTCCTAATAGTTGATACTGTAACCTATATTTCCTTTCCTGCATAGGGTTGTAGGAAAGGTTTTATAAATAACATATAATTCATTATATTTATAAT
>CAZHDM010000001.1:0-420465 GCA_964531655.1 uncultured Flavipsychrobacter sp. | reverse complement strand
TGCTGTAGATGGCTTTCTAGATTGCAGTCTGTCTCTTGGCCGCTGGGCTGTGTTTTAGAGAAAGACCTAAAACAATTGAAAGCTTATGAAACGATTATTACTCGTAGCCCTAACGATGGGTTGTTTCAGTTCTTATGCTCAGATAAATATTGAGCAACTTGAGGTGAGCGCAGGATCGCACTCTTCTCAGCCTATGAACCTTTATTACGATGGCTCTACACTCTTCTTCTACGCTGAAGATAGTGCCGGTGGTGCTGACCGTGAACTTTGGAAAGTTGAAAATGACGGTACACCAGTTATGGTAGCAGACCTAAACACAAGTGGTGAAGGTGATGGTCAGAATGAAAGGAACTTCAGACAAATGGCTTCTTTCGGAGGTAAACTATACTTTGCAGGTGATGATGGCGGTGGTAGAGAACTATTTGAATATGATGGCACAAATGCACCTAAAAAATTAACTAGCTTTTCATCTGGTGGCAACAACACACATAGTCCTCGTTTCTTAACTCCATACGGTGGTAAGTTATACTATAGTGGTAATGATGCTACTGTAGGTAGAGAGCTTTTTGAATATGACCCGTCTACAGGCACTTCAAAAAGTGTTACTGATATTAATCCAGGAGATGAAAATGCTAATGTACAGTATATCACAATATTTAAAAACAAGCTGTACTTCTCTGCTGACGATTCTACAAATGGTGAAGAGTTATGGTCTTTCGATCCTAGCAACAATACTGCTAACCTGGTGAAGAATGTAGACAGTGGCTGGTATAACGCTTACCCGCACAGTATGATAGTTTATAATAACAAACTATACTATGCTTGCGACGAAACAGGTTTTGGTCATGAGCTATTTGTTTATGATGGCACTAGCGAACCTACTCGCGTATTAGACTTAAAAACTACAGGTGGCTTTAATCAGGATAGCGGCTTACCAACTGAGAACTCTGAGCTAACACAATCTCTAATAGAGTACTTCGGTTCTATCTATATGTGTGCAAGAAATGATTCTAGTCGTTATGAGTTATTCAGCTACCACCCAGGTACAAACAGTGTAAAGCTGGTACATGAGTTCAACTCAAATAACTCAGGTAATGGCGGTAACGCTTATCCTTACTACTTCGAGATCTATAATGGCGACCTATACATGGCTGCTACAGATGGTACAGGAGGTTTTGGTGGTAACTACCAGATATACAAATACAACGGCCCATCTGATCAGGTAACTATGGTTGGCCAGATCAACACTAGCGGTAGTAGCAGACCAAGAGAGTTCACAAGAACTAAAAAGTACTTATACTTTGCTGCTAACAATGGTACAGATGGTGAAGAGCTATACAGATTATATGACTCTACTCTTTCTATCCAGAAGGTTAGTTTCGATGCAGATGTAAAAGTTTATCCTAACCCTGCAACAAACGTGATCAATGTTGAGCTTAAGCTGAAATCAAACCATGCTCTTAGCCTGAACATTATTGACATAGCAGGTCGTACTGTATACACTAGCGAGAATAAAGCATATAATGCGGGTACTCATACAATTCAAGTTCCTGCTGCTAACCTTACTCCTGGTCAATATATATACAACATTACAGACAAGAGTGGTTCAACCATGAATAGTGGTAGTATCATAAAACAGTAACAACTAACTACACATATTTAAATTTAAAGAGCCTCACATTTGTGAGGCTCTTTTGTATGTTAGAGAACCGATTAATCTCCAACGTACATACGTAAAAAGCTCTTACTGCTTTATCACCTTAATTGTTTGTTTGTTTTCAAAACGTAGTAAATACATTCCTGCGGGATATGCTGATAGGTCTACATTGTTCGTAATAGTTTGCTGCTTTACTATTTGACCGTTAGTATTAGCTATGATCATTCTTGTATGAGACACTACAGAAGGAAACTCTACATTCACTATACCACTGGTAACGGTTGGATACGCTTTGATAGTAGCGTTAGCAATAGCCTCCTGTATCGATGTGGTTTCGGGTATCAATGTCAGGCTATCATTAGTGAATGGTGAAGACCATTTTGCATTAGTGTATATACCACTACTCGTCAATGTTCTCAAGAAAGCTACCATGCTGTTCTTTTCTGCTGTAGTTAATCTTAAGCGCTGTAGATTACCCCCTGGCCTCAAGCGCGGATCAAGATCCGTATTATCCTGAGGTATAGAGTCGTAATGATTTATCACATCCAACAATGTATTCAAACCGTTCTGCCCTGCATTGTGCATAAAGCCTCCATAGCTATTGCCGTTAGCATCTACTGCATCTCTCAGAGATGGAGCACGAGTATTAGTCAGGTCATTCGGTCCTGCAAAAGAGCCTACGACACCATTGTTTCTTGAATTAGGTGCTATGTCAAACTCAGGAGCTCTGTGGCAGCCTCCACAACCTGCACCACCGGCTACACGTATACCGTTGTTATCAAACTGTGGCGGCGCTGTAAACAATTGTTTACCCTGATTCTCTTCCTGAGTAAAGTTTTGAAAAGGCTGATTGTTGTTATTAGCCTGTGCCCTACCCACATCGTACTTAGAGTCGAATGATTGTATACTACGTATAAACTGGGCTAGCACCTGACGCATTCTTTGCTCGGTTATCTGAGCATCGCCATACACCCAGGTAAACAGTTGAGGATAGTACCACACACCATTCATCTTAGTTATCAGGTCGCTGAGGGCTGGGTCGCCATTCTGACCACTATACCCCATCTCTGCATGGTCTTGTATTGGCACGGTTGTTTGCTGTTCCAATGTAGCTGCACGCTCATCCCAGAAGAAACTATTCTCTTCAGAAAAGCGAGCATATGCCAGCCTCATAGCATGCCTGCCTGTAGTGCCATTCACCCCTATACTAGCACTGGCAGTATCTGTAAATGCAAGCTGCTGGTGATGGCAACTGGCACAAGAGATGGTATTATTTACAGATAGCTTTTTATCGTAGAATAGTACACGCCCAAGTGTAGCACCTTTATCTGTAAGCTGATTATTAAGAGGAGTGTTGTCCCTGGCTATATAGTTGGGAATAGCTTGATTAGCGTAATTATCAGGGCTATTCATGTCTATAGTTGCTGCTATAGCTATAACGCTAAGAGGCAACAATGCGGTCAGATATATCCTTTTCATAAGTAAGTAAGTTGAAGTAAACGATGAACCTTTTTGACTAGCTGAAATACAGATAGTTCAATTATTAAGACGAGATTATTACAGCAATCCTTCGCAGCATTCTAAAAATTCCTGATAAAACACATTTTCAGGCATGACCGATGTCATAGTTGAGCACTACCAATAGGGTTAATTTTATAGAAATCATAAAAAGGATCATTCTATGGAAAAGCTATTTGATAATAAAGTTGCATTGGTTACAGGTGCAGCATCAGGCATTGGTCAGGCTGCAGCAATTTTATATGCTCGCTATGGGGCAAAGGTTGTAGTAAGTGATATAAATGAAGAAGGTGGCAATGAAACTATAGCCATGATACAAAAAGAAGGTGGAGATGCTAGCTTCATAAAAGCAGACATCAGCAAAGCGGCAGACTGTAAAAACCTGATTGCAGATACAATTGGTAAATATGGCAGGCTGGACGCAGCTTGCAACAATGCAGGTATAGGTGGAGAGCAGGGCCCTGTATCAGAAATGAGTACAGAAAATTGGCACAAAGTAATAGGCATCAACCTTACAGGTGTATTCTACTGTATGAAGTATGAGATAGAAGCCATGAAGAACAATGGCGGTGGTGCCATAGTTAATATATCCTCAATACTAGGTAGTGTAGGTTTTCAGGGTGCTGCCGCATACGTAGCTGCTAAGCATGGCGTAGTGGGACTAACACGTGCTGCAGCGCTGGATCATGCAGCTGACAATGTACGTGTAAATGCTATCGGTCCTGCATTCATTGATACACCGCTTATATCTTCTATGAAGGGAGAAGCACTGGAAATGCTGAAATCACTACACCCCATGGGCAGATTAGGAACATCTGAAGAGGTTGGGGAGTTAATCACTTGGTTAACAAGCAGTAAGGCATCATTCGCAACGGGTAGCTATTATCCACTGGATGGTGGTTATCTGGCACGTTAATTTCATCACATTTTAACCCCCTAAGAGTATTAACTATTCTACATTTGTACTTGGTATTCTTACCAATAAATTTCTAAGAGTTGATTATTGCATGGCAGCCTTCTACGCAAAAGGCTGCTGTGTTTTTTATGGAATCTCCCACTTTCCCGCATCTTATTTACAAACACAGATATGATGCGATATACTTTCTCAACAATAGTTTTCTCGATACTTCTTTTCAGTACTACAATATATGCGCAACCCGATGCTATAGAGCGCGATTGCACCAAGCAAAAGAACCTCGCACAAAAGGACTACTACAATAAAGAGATGAAATACTACTCTTTCGGCCTAATGAGCAGAGAAGGTATGGAGCGAGAAGTATTAAAAGCAGAGCTACTTAAAGACTACCATATAGAGTATATCAACCGTGGCTGTGTAATGGAAGAAAACCTTGTTTGCTACAACCAAGGTGTAGACCTTATCCTACAACGCAAATACGGTAAAAACTTCTGGGAGCAAATAGAAGTGAAGGTAGACAGCATGCAAAAGATACAAGCTGCTAAAACACCTCGCAAGCAAGAAGTAAGAGTCGTTAAGTAAATTACGCAGCTTCGCTAAAGCTCATCGTAGTTGCTTTAAAGTGTAGCTTCAAGTCTTGCGGGCTTCCGTTGCGCCATTTATATATCAGCAAGTCTGCCTGATGTTCGGTGCTATTGCCAAACTCATCTTGGGTAATGCCTGATCGCCAATCGCGGTGTAGTAGCATCACGATGTCTGCATCTTGCTCTATAGCTCCACTTTCTCTAAGGTCTGCCATGGTAGGCTTTTTATTGGCTCGGTGCTCGCTCTCTCTATTAAGCTGGCTAAGTGCTATCACAGGTATTTCCAGATTCATAGCCAGTAGCTTTAATCCTCTGCTTATTTGTGCTATACCTTGCTCCCTGCTTCTATACTTATCAGTCTCTTCTATTAGTTGCAGATAGTCTACCATGAGTATATCTAATCCATGCCTCCTCTTCAACTGTTCTGCTTTGGCTCTTATATCATGAATAGTACAAGTAGCTACATCACTAAAGTATATTGGTAGCTCTGCGTAGTAGCTGATGGCATTACTTACTATTGCTCTTACTTCTTCACTATGTAGCCCGTGTCTGTCTATGTCAGAAAAGTCTACATTGGTCTCTCTGCTAACGATTCTGCCAAATACGTCTTTAGCAGGCATCTCCAAGCTTATGATACCTACCTTATGCCCACTCTTCGCGGCAGTTATGGCTATACCACCCATCAGTGCACTTTTACCTACCGACGGGCGCGCACCTATTACTACCAATTGGCCTGACTGAAAACCACCGTTTGCTCTGTCCAGAGTAGGGAAACCTGTACTGATACCTGCTACACCATTACTGGTGATATTATCCATATGGTCTATAAGATCTATTGCTGCTTTTGATGAAGTAAGCCAGTCGGCAGCCTGACGCACATGTAATGCCTCTTGCAGCTTTTGTTGTATATCTTCCGCTCCTTCTAATACGTCATCTCCTGAAAATCGGGTACTGGTAAGTGTTATCATCATACGGCGGGCAGCTAGCTCTCTCAGCTTCACACACCAATGTTGCATATGTGCACTACTGATCACATCTCTGCAAAGTAAGGATAGATAATAAGCAGCATTATAGTGCTCCAGTGTAACTATGTTGTTATCAAACAGCCGTCTGGTAACCGTTATCAGGTCTATCGGCTCTCCGTACTCCCATACTTGTACAATAGCAGTATATACCTTCTTATGGGCTGTTATGTAAAAGCAATCAGCATTTAACACACCGTGTACTTTGCTGTAAGCATAAGTATCTATCATGCATGCTGCAAGTACTGCCTTCTCTAACTGTGTATCATAATCTTTGAATGCTTCGAAGCCTGTGTACAATGGCTCGCTGATATCATTCGGGGAAATGATGGTCTTCAATGGTGTCATGTTGTGTTTTTTATCACAACAAATATACATAAAATACTAAAAAATAAACCTTAGTATGATTACTCTATATAGTCGACATGCTAACCATTATTACCTGTCTGCTCTTCCAGTTTTTTATAAAATTCGTCGTCAGACAGCTTTTTGGTCATTAAAATCAGATCAAAAGCCATTGGCATATGCACTCCCTTTTCAATAGTATTTATAAACCTTTCTCTGTACTCCTGCGGTACCCCGGGTAGTATATGTTCCCAATAGGCCTTATACCCTTCACATTTTTTTACGATATGTTCAAATTCAGAAAACTCCACCTTATATATGTTATAACAGCATATACGCAGCAGTTGTTACTACGTATTCTAAAGAAATGTTAAACAGTAAAGTGTAAGAGGTTAACGCTTAGCCATATAGCATGCAAACCTGCGAAAATGCTGCTCTGCAAGTTTGCTGCCCTTATCCACAATTTGCATACAGGTATCTATACAATCACAACAATCCAGCGCAAAAAGGAAGCGATCTCTATGGAAAATATCTACTAACGGAAGGTTGAACTTCTTTTCATGATAACTACGGTAGCCTACATGGTTGGCGACACGGGTATCAAAATCAGCATATTGTATAAATATTGGGGGCATTGACTCTCTTCTTATGAAGCTACAACATGAATTAGTTGTTAAAGTTCAGCCTGATACAGAATTTAATTCTGCAGTACTATAACCTTACTCTCAAACCCGCTTGTACAGGCACATTGCTGCCTGATGCTGAATTAGGAATAGTGCCATTCAGCAGGTTAATATCACCCTCTTCTACAGAATATATACGATAACCTGTTTCTATATTAAGCCCTAAACGCTGGTTGATCTCAAAAACAGCCCCTAGCAGGAAGCCATACTCAAAACCTGTATAATTATCTGCCAGCCTGTAATGAGCAGTAATACCCGGATACAAGAAGCCTATTTTACCAAAAGGAAGTAGTAAACTGGCATTAAGCCCCGGTGCTGTGTAAAACTTACTGGAACCATCTACCAAACTCTTAGCAGTACCTACCTCTACACTAGGACCTATCTGCATAAAGCTGATGAGGTAATAGTAGTTAGCCGATACAGCCACGCCTTCAGAGAACTTATATCCTGCCAATACACTTACCTGATGCCTTTGTCCATAGCTATTCAAAGCGAACAGCACTACTAATAATGATAAAAATAAACGCTTCATTCTTCCTTATTTGTCGCCACAATATAAGGACTTATGTAAGAATACTACCGGCAGGTTGTATAGGCTCCGGTAGGTCTTCTTCATCCAGCATGTCTTTCAGGTCTATTTCTATTGTTCTGCTTAGTGCTGTTATAGGCACATCGTTGGCATTACCCTCGAACGGATTTTCTGTAGACTCCCCTATCCTCTCCATAGTGGTGAATACCCAGGCTACCAATGCACTGAATGGTATGGTTAGCCATATCATTAAACTATGCGTCTCAATCATATCATTAAATACCTGTAGCATACCAAATGGCAGCATGATCACGAATAGCCTTATGAAGAACAGGTTCAGCGTAGCAAACTGTCTTGGGTAAGGGTAGTTTTTGATACGCTCGCACTTGCCTTGTTGCGTGTACAGGTCTACCAGCATACGCTCCATCTCTACATATCTGTAGTTCTCTATCAGCCCTTGCTCCGATAGCTCTTTTAGTTGTTTTGACTGTATGCTGATGATCTGCGTTGCTTTATTCACTTTGCCTCTTAAGTAATCTACCTCTTCTTTGCTCAGGTGCTTGCTTAGCTCCGGCTCCATAGTTTCAATAGAGCATTCTGCTATTTTGAAGTGAGTGGTTCTGTATTCTACATTATGCGGTTGTGCCATGGTCTCCCATGCGCGCCCCTGACGCAGTTGATAGCGTAATGCTGTAAGCCAACCGATGTGACGGTATATTAACTGTTTGCTGATAAGCTTTCTTTCCTCATCGCTGATAGGGTGCTCAGGTGTAGCACGTACAAAGTCTTTTGCCATTATAGCCCATGAGCGACTACTATTGACAATAGCTCCCCATATCTTACGAGCCTCCCAGGCACGGTCGTAAGTAGCATTATTCCTGAAACCCACTATGAATGCCGCAGCAGTACCAACTACCGCAACAGGCTGCCATGGGATAGCCAACCAGCGCCAGCCTACTACTTCGTATAATACTGTAGGTATACTGGCTAACAAGACTAGCAAGAATATATCACGTCTTGTCCAGAATAATAGCTCTTTTAACTTGTAGTGGTGGCCGGAATGCATAACATTAGTATTAGTTGGATACCTAAAACTATATTTTTTTAACACTAATTTCTATTAGCGTTCAAAATCTCCAATGAAGTAAATATTATATCTTGCGTGCAAACTTTTCCGCATACCTCAATGAGAAGAATTGCCCTGTTACTAGTACTTAGCAGCTTACTATCTATACCATCTATAGCGCAGAAAAAATGGCACCTCGACGATGCTAAAAAGAACGTCAGTTATGGTACCGATGTATTCAAAGCATACGAACTATTAAAAAATAAAGAGCCTCAACAGATCATAGTAGCAGTGCTGGATAACGGTACAGACATCAACCATAAAGACCTCAAACC
Source organism: uncultured Flavipsychrobacter sp. (assembly GCA_964531655.1). Taxonomy (GTDB): domain Bacteria; phylum Bacteroidota; class Bacteroidia; order Chitinophagales; family Chitinophagaceae; genus UBA5543. The sequence continues at coordinate 411,810 of CAZHDM010000001.1, read as the reverse complement.
ACTCATATGGATCAATACCGCAGAAATACCTGACAACAATATTGATGATGATAATAACGGCTATGTAGATGATGTACATGGCTGGAACTTCTTGGGCAATATTGGCTATGCTGCCATGCAGGAAACACGAGACTATCAGGATCTTGATAAAAAATATGCAGGCGTTGATAGTGCTGATGTAAAGCATGAAGACACAACAGAGTTTAAAGAATATCGAAGGCTTAAAGCAAGAACTCTTAGTGAGGTAGCTCTATGGAAGGATGTTGATAGTGCAGTAGCCAAAATTGCAATATGGTATGAGCGGTACCTTGCTATGAAAGTTTTAGGTGCTATAGCTACAGGTTTCAGAGCCAGAGAAGAGATAGAATTTCAACAAGTATTTGCTCAGCAAAACTATCTGGCAAACTCACGCAATACAGACTCTTTCAGAAAAGCTGTTATCGGCGATGATCCTGACAACCCTAGTGAACGCTACTATGGTAATAACAATGTAAGAGGTAATGATGCACACGGCACGCACTGTGCCGGCATTATAGCATCTGTACAGCAGGCTAGTAATAAAGACTGGTTACGCATTATGCCTGTACGTGTAGTACCTGATTATGGTGATGAGTACGATAAAGATGTTGCCAATGGCATACGCTACGCAGTAGACAATGGCGCAAAGGTCATTAGTATGAGCTTTGGTAAATACCGCTCACCACATACAGCAGTTGTAGACAGCGCTATACTTTATGCACTGGCACACGACGTACTACTGGTGCACGGTGCAGGAAACGACGGTAGAAAACTAGATAGTGCTTATAGCCGCAACCACCCTAACCCTTATATAGATTCTAATACATTCGTCAACAACTGGATAGAAGTAGGTGCTAATGATAAAAAGGTAAAGCACTTGATAGCGTCCTTCTCTAATTATGGAGACCAGTCAGTAGACTTGTTTGCACCGGGAGTGGATATATATGCTACCTACCCAGATGATGAATACAGAAAAGAATCGGGTACCAGTATGGCAGCACCTGTTGTTGCAGGTATTGCTGCTATGATTCGCAGCTATTACCCTTCTCTGTCTGCAGAGGAAACAAAAGAGTATTTAGTCAACTCTGTTTTAGGTTGCGATGAAGAGATCATCAGAAAAACTTACAGAGGTAAGAAAGCCGTTAGACTGGAAGATATGTGTAAGTCTGGTGGTGTTATCAATGCAGCAAATACAGTAAAAGCACTTGAGGCTAAAAAAGCTCTTTAAGCATTCACCTTGCGCACCATCTTATAGTTCTTCAGCTCTACATTTTTACGATAAGCAATATTTTCGCCTTCTACAGTAAAACCCTGTTGCTCAAAGAATGGCTTGGCAGTAATACTGGCATGCGTATATATCTCATCTATGCCTAGTGAGCCGGCAATATTGAGCAGGTGAGTAAATAAGGCTTTACCTACACCTTCTCTCTGATGGTCTTTGTGTACAAATGTAAAATCCAGATAGCCATCATCTGTGATAGATGCAAAACCAAGTATCACATCATTCTTCTCAGCTATAAAGAAGTGCTGATCTTTCACCTGCTCTTTTAAGAACTCGGTATTGTTCACCACGCTCACCCAAGCATCTATCTGCTGCTCGTTGTAGTGCTTTATGTTGATGCTTAAGATCGTTTCTCTAAACAATTTTTTCAAGCCTTCTATATCCTCATCGTTCGCTTTACGAATATTCAATTCGCTCATATGTTTGCTAAAATAGTAAAAGGAGCCAAAATTGGCTCCTTAAAATTTATCGGGTATCCATATCAAGAGATATATCCTTCATGGCTTTTATACCCATTATCTCCATGTACTGCATAGCGTTTGTACCGTTCTTACCACCAGTACCGGACTGGTATAGTGGTACCAGGTTGCCTTTGAATTGTGCAAAAGCGTTCCACTTCATTTCTTCAGACTTCAACCATGCATCCAGCTTTTGCTTTAACGCACCATCTGCATTCATCACCAGGCGTTTTTTAGCAGCCTCACCTTCACCCTCCAATATCATTTGCTTCTTGCGCAGCTCCGCTGTTTTCACATCCTCTTCTGCTACCTTGCGGCGCATTTCAGCTTGTGTTACCTGCTTTGCAGCTTCTACTTCTTGTGTCCACTTAGCTTGTGCTGCAGATGCCTGACCTTCTTTTTCTACGGTCAATGCTCTTTGTTCTGCTTCTTTTGCTTTAGCCATTGCGGTTTGTACTTCCATAGTAGCCCTACGCTGTGCCTCTATCTGAGCTTCTACTTTAGCATCATATTTAATGCCTTCTATAGATAGGTTGCTCAGGTGTACACCATATGCCAGTAGCGGAGATACTTCTTGCCTTAGTTTATTACCAGACAAGCTATCGTACTGCACCTCAACGATAGTGATGGTCTTCTCCTGACCGGATATAGGATCGATGGCTTTTACATCTTTCTGTACTGTTTGGTACACGCCACGGTTAGCCTGATCTTCTATCAGCTGGATAAGGTAGCTACGCTTTTCAGCGTAAGACTCTTTAGAGCTCATGAGCGGGCCGGTCATATATACCGACTTTTTGATGTTGGTCTCTATCAGGTCATCTTCAATAGCTTCCTGAGAACCGTATATAGAGTGCAACTCTATTATCTTATCATCGGTCAGTGGCATTTTGTACCTAACAGATCCACTGATCTTTGCGGTACCGGCATCATTCCATCTTACATTTATAGAGCGGTCTGCTTTTTCACTTACATTGAACCAGAACTGTGCTGATTTTTCATAATGAGTGGCTTTACCAAACCACTGCCCTACCCAGCCGGGCTCTTTATATACAGTTAGCTCACCTGTAATAGGTGCTTGTATCACCACTATTTGTCCTGCATCTACATCCTCAAACAAGGCACCTATCGAAAACAACATTACTATTAATACAGAGGCCATTACTGTGCCTATTACTTTCTTACGTAGAGATATTCTTTTTACTTTTTCTTTCATTTGCGTTATTGATTAATATATTATGGTTGATTGTGTCAGACATCTGTGTCTCTGTCCAACTTGTCTAGCTTTTTCTTTCGCGACCTTATTTCTTTCTTCACCTCTACAAAGCTCTTTTTAGCTTCATAGGCTTTTGCATTCAGGTCGTCTTGTACTTCGGGTTCTTCATGCACGGGTATGATGATGTCATCCCGGCCACCTTTTTTGAAGTACCAGAAAAAAGAAAGCTTATCAACGAACATGGGGAGGACTACTTGGGTAAGTATCACCACCATGAGTACAAGACTGAGTACTATCAGGATCATTGCTCTGAGCATAGTTTGTGGTTTTAATAAATTATTAGATAATAGTATGGCTGTTGCACGCTGAACCGCTTAAGTTCAGGCACAATAATTTTCAGTTGTAATACACAGCAGACATAGCTCTGCCGTTATGCCTTTCGGCACTTACTCACCTTACAAGATGTATTATTAGTATTGACTTTGTATCAAAAGCCTAAAGTAGATCTGAAGGAATGAACAATAAAAACTATGGTGGTTTCATCGTATAATTGCTTGTATGCAATATAACAATAAAAAGTCATTTTAACAAATATTTTTGATAAAAGTCTATGACAGATAAACACCATAATGACAATAAATAAAAAAGAGGGCTTCCGCCCTCTTTACAACTTCAAACATCAACAACTATCTACAGCTGGGTAGCTGTAAAAACAACATCTGTAACGTAGGTGCCCGGTGCTGCACTTGCTCCCGGTATTGCCAGATACTTTACTGAGAAGGTATGGTTACCACCACGTTTACAATTATTTATAAGTGTAGTAGGTGTACTACCATTGAAACCTAACCAGCTGGTAAGGAACGATAGTAAGGGTACTCTACCACCTGTTTTATTATTGGTCACCATGATCTTAAGACCTGATGCTACTGAAATTACATTGTTTGTAATAGCACTACCTACATAGCTAAAGTTGCTGGAGTTAGTAGTTACTGTTACTTTAAACTTCTTATTAGAACGAACTTTCAAATGCTGCTCTTCAGACATCACACCATTCACCAACTGAGAAATAGAAGTAAAAGGTATGTTTACTGAGCTGGCAGTACCATTGTCGTAAGTGATCTCGATGGCATCGCTCAATGCAAGGTTTGCTGTTTGCACTCCTGTGCCTATTGCGTTGTCCTGTGCTGTAGCCGTAAAGTTGATACCAGCCAACACTAGAAATATGTATAGTGCCTTTCTCATTACAGTTGGCTTGCTGTATATATTACGTCAACAGAATAGGTACCGGCAGGATAGCTAAAGCCCGGAGTAGCTTTATATTGTACTGCAAACTTCTTGTTCTGACCTGTAACACCATTACTTATAAGCGATTGGTCAGTATTATTGATAGTACTGTATGCAGATGTACTGAACGGGCTGCTAATATTACCGCCTGTAGCGTTACTACTTACCAGAAGCCGGAGAACACCATTTACAGGCATGCTTGGTGTAGGTGTAGTACTACCTGCATAGCTGAAGTGCTCGGCAGAAGATTTTACAGTTACAGAAAAGTTCTTGTTAGAAAGTATACTTATCTCCTGTACAGATGAAGTAACACCATTTGCATAATCACCAACATTATCGAATGACATGTTTACGGTATTTCCAACGTCAGTACCTGTGGAGGTGAAAGTAACTTCTACAGCGGCCTGGATGTCCATACCTACCTGCTGGTCGGTATTGCCGCTTTTAGTTTGCGCCATACTTACCGAAGATATTAGTAAGCATGTAATGGCTACGAAGAGCGTTTGTTTTGTTTGTTTCATTTTGTTTGTTTTCTATATGCGCAATATCCTTTGTCGCTATAGTGATGCAAATATGGCCTCATAACCTACTTAAAACCCAAAATATGTTAACAGATAACTGCTGCTTAGCAACTGAGTAACAACTCGTTAACAATCATAAAATATTAAATAAACCATGCACATGAAAAGCTTTTAATGCATACATCTGCTTATTTTATTAGCTTTGATGTCTAAACATTGTAATTGACCCCACAAAACATACAAACTCGTAAAGTACATGAGTAGGCTTGCTTGGCTGTTAACCCCTATTTTTTTATTGATATTTGTTTTTCAGGCAAATGCCTCACAAAAGGCAGATAGCTTATTAAACATTCTTGCCCAACATAAGGAGCAAGACCTGCAAAAGGTAGACTTGCTGGTAGAGCTTGCAGACCTATACTATGGTACAAATCCGGACACTATTGGCTTAATAGCAGATGATATATTGGCTATTGCAAAAAAAATCGATAGCGATAAAGCAAGGGTTAACGGACTAGAGCTAAAGGGTATCACAGAGTTTCTACAGGATAATTACGACAGCGCCATACATTATCATAAACAAGCATTAGAACTATGCAGAGGTATTGAATTTGCCTCTTCTATGGCATCTATATATAACAATCTAGGCAATGTATACCTACGCAAGGGCGATCTGCAAACTGCAATGCGCTATTTTGACAGCACAATAGACTTAGCAGAAGAGCACGAACTAACCATGCAGTATGCAAAAGCTACTTCTAATAAAGCTACCGTCTACTATAAAACAGGCAACTATGCGAAAGCGCTGACATTTTACCTGAAAGGACTTGATGCTCATAAAAAGCTGAATAATATCAGTGATATTGAAAGTGCTTTGCTTAACCTGTCTAACCTGTACTTTAGATTAAAGGACTATGATAAGGCCATACATTACGCTGATGAAGCTTTGGTAATAACAAAGCAGACCAACTCTCCGTGGTCAGAAATATCGATACTCACCACCTATGCGATGATCTATAATGATCGCAAGCAGTATGACTCTTCGTTAGGTAAACTAGATGAAGCGCTACAAATAGCACGAGACATAGATAATACTTACCTGATCAATATCATGAACTCTAATATCGCAGAGGCTTCTTTTAACAAAGGGCAGCTCGATAAGGCGTATAACCTATACTCTGAGTCTATTGATGTTTCTAAAAGCCTTGGAGATATTGAAGGGATACTTGTAGCAAAGGCTGGTGTAGGGAAAGTATATGTTGAAAAGAACAACCCAACACAAGCCATACCCTACCTGGTAGATGCATTTGCTTTAGCTACTAAACACAACATAAAAGAGCAGGCTCAGGAAATAGCCAGCTACTTATCAAAGGCATACGAGAACTCAGGCAATTACAAACAAGCACTGAAGTTCAATAAAATAGCAGATGCCTATGCTGATAGTATATCACTCAACAAGTCCAGACAAGAGGTAGAGCAGCTACAGTTCAACCATACGTTGGAGCAGAAAAACGCGGAGATAGCGCTACTGGAAAAAGATCAGGACCTTAAACAGTCTAAGCTTAAGCTGAACAGAATATTCCTGATAGCTTGTGTAATAGGTTTAGCATTATCGCTAATTGCACTGTACTCTTACTTCATCAATCTGAGAAACGCGAAGAGAAGCAATGCTCTTATCAGTGAGCAACGTGATGAGCTGCACAAACAAAAGGAGGAGCTGAGCAAGCAAAAAGATGAGTTAGCTGCTCAGGCAGAAAAGCTGGAAGAGTTGAACCGCTTTAAGGATACAACATTCTCTGTGCTGTCGCACGATCTTCGTAGCCCGGTGAATGCCCTTACAGGTACCATGGCTATGCTCGACCAGGGTGTAATGACACCCGAAGAGTTCTTAGTATTCAAAGACGAACTGAACAACAAGCTACAGTCTGTAAGCCTGATGCTGGACAACCTTTTGCAATGGGGACAGATACAAATGAAGGGCGAACAGCCACTGGAAAAAGAATTATTGGATGTACATCAGATAGTAGGTAAGAGTATGGGCGTACTTGAGGATCCTGCAAGTCAGAAGCATGTAACACTGAATAATGAAGTACCTCAAAGCACCTCAGCCTTTGGAGATCCGGATATGTTTGAGATAGTGGTACGCAATCTGCTGTCTAATGCTGTTAAGTTTACCCCGGCTGGTGGTAGTGTGACGGTGACTGTAGAAAAAGACATGAAGGAGATAAAACTAAATGTAACTGATACAGGTATTGGTATGCCATCTGAAAAAGCTAAACGACTATTCAGAAGCAGTATCAACGAAAGTACAGCAGGTACATCGGGCGAGAAAGGTACAGGTATAGGTTTACAGCTTACACACAGCTTTGTACAAAAGCATGGCGGTGATATAGTGATCGACAGTACAGAAGGTGAAGGCACAACCTTCACCGTTATTCTTCCTAATACATTTATGTAATTGCATAAAAGGATAAGGGTCCCTTGCGGGACCCGGAAGCTTTTTTAGAAGTGAGTATTAGTGCAGTTAATCTTGTGGATGATTTGTGAGCTTTATAAGGTTCTAATAATTCTCTCTTATTTCCCCTTATGCAAGTTTACTCTTGCGTTTGTTTGTTGAAACAAATGTAGCTTCACCAGACCCACGCATGCAAAAAAGCACCATCTGTTAACCTGCTATTTGCAATCACTTAACCGCCGATTAACAAGCCATAGCAAGCTCAGTCCGCTATAAACAATTAGAAATCAAACACCTAAACGTATTAATTAATCCTATTAAGAAATTCTATAGAACTGTCTGTACTTTTACGTGAATAAATAAAACACAGACATTGAGAGCAGATTTTAGTCAGGCTACACTAGAGCAATTAGCTACACACTACGTTGGCAATAAACATACAGACAGTACCTTCTTCTACGCAGAAGAGCTAACGGACATCAGCACCGAAGAGCTGAACAGTGTATTGCTATATTACTTCACCACACCATTCTTAGAGATACAAGAGTACTTCGAGTTCAGGCACGATTCTGATATCAACCTGAATACCGTGCATCACTTTGCTAATAAAATATTTGAAGACCCTACTACCCTGCTAGAGCATTCTGTAGCTATAGCAAAACACCTGTACGATATATCTGACTCGCCTAACATCAAAAGCGGCGAGCTACATACCGCCTACATGAAAAACATTTACCTCGATGGCAACCATATAGATGCGATAGGTATCTATAAAACGGAGAACAGAGATGTATTCTTTCAGCTAGACAAACAGCAGACAGGCTATGATATAAATGTAGAGGAAGGAGTCAATGCTGAGAAGATGGACAAAGGTTGTATCATATATAATACACCTGACGGGCTGAAGCTATGCGCTATTGATAAGACCAATAAAAGAAACGAAGCGCAGTATTGGAAAGACAAGTTCCTCAAGATAATAGCCACGGCAGATGAGTATCATCATACCAGCGACTACCTTACCGCTACCAAAGACTTCATACTAAAACAAATACCTAACGAGTATGAAGTAACTAAAGCACAGCAGGTAGACTACCTCAATCGCTCTATCAAGTTCTTTAAAGAGAATGAAGAATTTAACGAGCAACATTTTACTAATGAGGTATTTCAGGATAATGAGTTGATAGACTCCTTCAACGGATATAAACGCAGCTACGAGCAGGAAAGAGAAACCCAACTGAATACAGACTTTCCTATATCTGAGTATGCCGTAAAAAAATCAGCCAGAGTGTTCAAGAGTGTTATCAAGCTGGATAAGAACTTTCATGTGTATGTGCATGGCGACAGAGATCTTATTGAGAAAGGTTATGACGAAGCAGTAGGTAAACACTACTATAAAATATATTTTGATAACGAGACCTAGGTAATGCGCAGCTAAACAATAGTTATTTCGTATTGTTCATTTAATGTCAACAAAAAAGTAACGGAAGATTTGCCAACAAAAGCAATAACTAAAGGAGTAGAAAAACAATTAGAATACGTTGAGGTAGACTGGTTTTATAACAAGCTGGTAGACTCAGGAATGTCTGAAGGTTCGGCCGAGTTCCTTAACATGCTCATACTTCTGATTGTAGCTATCATAGTATCTTCTATAGCAGGGTGGATAGCCCGAAAGATCTTCGTGAATGCTTTTGGCAATGTAACCAAAAGAACCAAGACCAAATTTGATGACTATTTGGTAGAGAATAAAGCACTAAAGCACCTGGCCAAGCTCATACCTTTTGCATTACTAACAGGTGCTATACCTATCATATTTATAGACTATCCCAGGTGGCAGAGCGGTGCTAAGACCGTACTGGACATTTACCTCATCATCATTATTATACAGATAGTCAGGTCAATACTCTACTCAATAAAAGATTACCTGATGACCACGGAGAACTTCCGTGACAAACCTGTGCAAAGCTATATACAGGTAGTACTGATATTCTTGTACATCGCAGGGTTTCTCATCATCTTCTCTATGGTTACGGGTAAGTCTGTAATAGCATTCTTAACCGCCTTAGGTGCTGCATCTGCTATACTATTACTTGTATTCAAAGACACCATACTGGGTTTTGTAGCCAGTATACAGATCAGCTCTAACGATATGGTACGCATTGGCGACTGGATAGAGATGACGAAGTACGGTGCTAATGGTGATGTAATAGAGATCAACCTGGCAACGGTAAAAGTGCAGAATTGGGATAAGACCATTACCACGATACCTACTTATGCATTAATATCAGACTCATTCAAAAACTGGCGTGGTATGCAGCATGCAGGTGGGCGTCGCATCAAGCGCTCTATCAACATCAAAATATCCAGCATACGCCACATTACTCCTGAAGATGCAGAACGACTGCAAGGTGTGCAATTGATATCTAAGTACATCAAAGAGACGGAGGAAGAAATAAAAAAATACAACAAAGAGCATAACATCAATGACGATTTACTCATCAATGGTCGTCATCTGACCAACCTTGGTGTATTCAGAAAGTACATGGAGGAGTTTATCGGTACGCATCCATTCACTCATAAAGACATGACCATGATGGTGCGCCATCTGGAACCTACTACTCAGGGTATACCGATAGAGCTATATGCCTTTGCTACTAAGACGGAGTGGGAAGTATATGAGGCTATCATGGCAGATATGTTCGATCACTTACTGGCATCTATCAGATATTTTGACCTTGACGTATACGAGCAACCTGCAGCAGATGACATCAGATACCTGAAGAATACCTCAGGCGAGCATACCAAAGAGTTTGAAGATGCTGATGAAGATGGTACTGATACAGAAGAAAGTACAGAGCAGGAAGGCGATAGTGATGATACTACCCGATCTTCACAGAAGTCATAGTCAGTGATCCCGCAATAGCCTTATCGTTAAATATGACTGGTTCATCTTGTTTTCTCTGCAAGCCTAAAGCATATAGTAAAGGATAATAATGGTCTGGTGTAGGTATAGCCAGCTTAGCCGCTTTGCTAAGTTGCTCATACTCCACCAATGCACGATGATCTCCATTCATGATCTTGTCTTTGAAGATGGTATTCATCTCATGCGCCCAGTCAAAACCATATTCATTATTGATGCTTTCCATACCACCGCTTAGCTTCATCATACGTAGATTATGTACCATATTACCACTGGCTAGTATCAACACACCTTTTTTACGAAGAGCAGATAGCTCTTTCGCCAACTCATAATGATATGCCGGTGGTTTATGATAGTCGATACTTAGCTGTATCATAGGGATGTTAGCTTGCGGATACATTTGCTTCACCACACTCCACGCACCGTGGTCCAGCCCCCATTCATGGTCTAGCCCCACATGTGTAGACTGTACCAGCTTGGCTGTTTCCTTAGCTAAGTCAGGATGTCCGGGTGCAGGATACTCCACATCAAACAATGCCTGAGGGAAGCCACCAAAGTCATGTATGGTTTTAGGCTGTTCCATAGCAGTAACATGTGTGCCCTTGGTCAACCAGTGGGCAGAAACAATAAGAACGGCCTTAGGCACAGGAATCTTATTTGCCACCTTATGCCACTCCTTAGTAAACTCATTGTCTTCTATGGCATTCATGGGAGAGCCATGCCCTATAAATAACACAGGCATGTATGTATCCTGCTCATTAAGTTCGTCAGTAAACTTTTTAAAACCTGAAAGAGTACCCATAGCTATAGTTCCCATTAATGTAAGAAAATGCTTCCTGTGCATAGAAGTCCGATAATTATAATAATGATACAAATATCACGCTTTTAATTCAATTAATGTATCAACATTAGTTATTTGAATATTGCACATAAAAAAAGGAGCAGTACAGAAGTACCGCTCCGTTATAACGAGAGAGACAAAATTTCTTATTCCTGAGTAGCTGTGTATACTACATCTACTGCGTAAGTACCTGCAGGGTATGCGAAACCAGGTGTAGCTTTGTACTTCACACTGAAGGTTTGGTTACCACCACGGCTACCTGCTGATATCAAATCCTGGTTTGAGCTTGTTAGTGTAGCATAGTTTGATGCTGAGAACGGTGATGCTATTGATCCACCTGTACCATTTGCTGTTACTTTAACTCCTAATACACCACTTACAGGCATTGTCGGAGCAGGTGTTGTATTACCTGTATAAGTAAAGTTGGCAGCGTTTGTTTTAACTGCTACTGAAAAGTTCTTATTTGAACGCACTTTCAACTCCTGTGCATCTGATTCTACGCCGTTTGCATAATCATTCACTGTTGTGAAAGGAATAGTTACATCTCCACCTGTTGCACTGCTGTTACCTGTAAAGGTGATCTCGATAGCATTGCTAAGAGATAGGTTAACTGTCTGAGAAGCTGTGCTTGATTGGTTAGCCTGGTTTTGTGCCTTTGCTGCGAAACCTAGAGAAGCGAAAACTGCGATTGCGATTAATTTTTTCATTGTTGTTTGTTTTAGTTGTTGTTGTTTTTGTTTGTCGTTGATTGTGATACAAAGATGCGACCACAAACCAAACAGGGGAAATTTTCAGCCTCGGTTAACCATGGATTTGCAACCGCACAACATTTCATTAACAAATAAAACCTCGCATAACACTGACTATCAACAACTTGAATAAAAACCGTATTTGTCGTTAAGAAAAAGTGGCAAGCTTGTTAACAGACAGAATAGTGTGATTAGTAAAAGGTAGAAGGTTATTATATATACAAAAAAAGCAGCCTTACGGGGCTGCTCAATAATATAACGAGAGAGACAAAATTTCTTATTCCTGAGTAGCTGTGTATACTACATCTACTGCGTAAGTACCTGCAGGGTATGCGAAACCAGGTGTAGCTTTGTACTTCACACTGAAGGTTTGGTTACCACCACGGCTACCTGCTGATATCAAATCCTGGTTTGAGCTTGTTAGTGTAGCATAGTTTGATGCTGAGAACGGTGATGCTATTGATCCACCTGTACCATTTGCTGTTACTTTAACTCCTAATACACCACTTACAGGCATTGTCGGAGCAGGTGTTGTATTACCTGTATAAGTAAAGTTGGCAGCGTTTGTTTTAACTGCTACTGAAAAGTTCTTATTTGAACGCACTTTCAACTCCTGTGCATCTGATTCTACGCCGTTTGCATAATCATTCACTGTTGTGAAAGGAATAGTTACATCTCCACCTGTTGCACTGCTGTTACCTGTAAAGGTGATCTCGATAGCATTGCTAAGAGATAGGTTAACTGTCTGAGAAGCTGTGCTTGATTGGTTAGCCTGGTTTTGTGCCTTTGCTGCGAAACCTAGAGAAGCGAAAACTGCGATTGCGATTAATTTTTTCATTGTTGTTTGTTTTAGTTGTTGTTGTTTGACTTTGTTTGTTTGTCGTTGATTGTGATACAAAGATGCGACCGCAACCCAAACAGGGGAAATTTTAAGCCTCGGTTAACCACGAGTTTGCAACCGCGCAACATTTTATTAACAAATAAAACCTCGTATAACGCTGACTATCAACAATTTGAATAAACACCGTACTTATCGTTAAGAAAAAATGGCAAGTTTGTTAACAGATAAAACTCTAGAAAAAGCAGATAAGAATAATATAAAAGGAAAAGGAGCCTTGCGGCTCCTCTTCCAAATCTTCTTTTTGCGATGACCGCTTATTTATAATAATATAAGTGGTACTTGAAGACTTGTTTGTTGTTTGTTTGTTTGATAAGCCGGTTGCTTACTCATGTTTGTACATTGAAAATAAACACACTCTCTTTATTAAAGATAAAAATGTTATCCGTTAACATTTTGTTCACATTGATTAAAATAGCCTTAAAACCTTATTCAGCTTGCTTCTTAGGCAATAGCAACCCTGCAAAGGATATCAATAAAAGACCTGCTGCAGTGAGGTAAAAAATACGCCCTTCCAGCACACCATATATAAAGCCGCCGCTAAGCATCCCAACTATACTGGCTAAGCTGCCGGCACTACCGGCAAAGCCCTGTATAGCCCCTTGTTGCGTCTTATTACCTATACGGGACAACATAGCCATGAAAGATGGCCACATCATACCATTACCCAACCCAAAGAACACTGCTGAGGTATATATATACACATCGTTCTTTAACGTAAGCAAGCTAAAGCATACCACTAGTAGCACATTACCTGTTATAAATAGTGCGATATCCTTAAACCTGTCTGATAGTTTCGGTAACAACCACCACTGTACACAGATCATCACTGCACTTAATACAGTAAAGAAAAAACCCAAACGGCTGGGAGACCACTCTAGTATCTCTGCAGCGTATAAGGGGAATGCCGCATAGAAAAAGTTGAATGCCAGAAATATACCGAAGTACAGTATCATGAAAAGTGGTACGTATGGTATAGCAAATACAGAACCCTGATACTCGCGCTCTGCCCCGCTATCTTCACAGTCCTTCAGTTCTCTGTTGAATATTCGTCTCAGCAAAGATGGTCTGTATGCTTTTTTACCTGCTCGCACATTAGTATCAGGCAGCATGAATTGTATAATGAATATCCCCACTAACGATATTGCAGCAGCAAGACATACGGTGAGGAACTTTCCGTTAGGTAAAGAAGATAACAGCCCGGATATAACAGGACCGATAATGAAACCCAGATTCATAGCAGCAGATATCTTACCGAAACCTGCGTCCCTGTCTTTACCGTCTGTAATATCAGATAGATAAGCATTGGCTACAGAGATGTTGCCACCAGTCAGCCCGTCAAATGCGCGTGCTACTATCAATATCAATATAGGTAGCGTAAGTGCAATGATGCCATAGCTTTCTGTATCAATAGACTTCAGACTGACAACCGGTACAAAGAAGGCTACGATGAATATACACCATGAAATAAACGTACCTGCCTGGCTCAGCAAGAGTACTTTTTTACGACCAACCCTGTCTGACCAGCTACCCAACAATGGAGCACCTATGAACTGGAACAACGGATACATAGCACCTAATACACCATATATAACAGCACTACCGCCAAACTCCTGAATGAGAAATACCAGAAAAGGCAGGATAACGCTATAGCCTAATGCCCCAATGAAGTTGACCAGTAGTAATGGAAATATCTTTTTATTGAGCCCCGGAGTAACGGTATCTGTAGCTGTGAGTGACATCTCTTACCGAAATTAATGATTTCATACTGTGCTGTACATTATTTTTATATTTGATATCAAACCATCCCCCGATTTATGTACAAGGTAGTAACCACACTCTTATGCTTGCTAGTGTCAGCATCACTCTCAGCAGGCAATTACTTCTCTCCTACTCCTATTGACAATGGTAGCTATAAGATACCTGAGTTTTATGCAGGCACATGGCGAGAACAAACCAAGCAAGACTTTGGCAAAACATTTACCGTACAAATAAACCCCAATGTTGAGGGGCAGCTACTGGTAGCAGAAGCATATGGTGCTATGCGTGTCGGCATTATGAGTCAGGTGAACGATGATGTGTACCTGAGCATGTACGATGCGGGAGGCAGAGAAAGACCTGAGGGTTATTATATATTCAGAGTAGAGGTCATCAACGAGTCTGAGATAAAACTAACACCCCTGAAAAGCGACCTGAGCGTACCTGATGGCAAAACACTAAGAGAGTTTTTATCTGTTGCAGATATAGACCACAGCGCTATAGAAGAGCCTTATGCTATATGGCTCACCAATACCTATACTCATAACAAGCGCACACCGTCCAGAAAAGGCAGAGAGATAAATGTAAAGAAGAAATAAAAAGGGTTGCCAATTGGCAACCCTTTAGTTTATTTAGTCTTTTGTTACGTTGTTTACGTGAACATCCATTTGTGGATAAGGTATACCAATACCTTCTTTATCAAACTCTTTCTTGATGTGCTCATGCATGTATGCATGTATCGTCCAATAATCTTCTTTCTTACACCACGGGCGCACTGCTATATTCACTGAGCTATCAGCCAGCTCAACGATCTTTATATCTACCGCCTGGCTATGGTCTATCTCTTTACAGCTTTCTACCACTCTTCTTATAACGGCGTATGCGTGATCTATATCATCATCATAACCGATACCGAATGTCATAGGTATCTTACGCATATCGTTAGCCGTAAGGTTCTCTATCGGGTCAGACATGATAGCACCATTAGGTATGATGATCACCCTGTTATCCAATGTGGTCAATATTGTTCTGAATATCTGTATCTCTTTTACGGTACCTGAATAACCTTGTGTAACTATGAAATCGCCCACTTTAAAAGGTTTCAGGAACAATATCATGATACCCGATGCCATATGGCTCAGATTACCCTGTAGTGCCAAACCTATAGCAAATGCTAAGGCACTGAAGATGGCAATGAAAGAAGTTACTTCCAGCCCGAACATAGATGCCGCGCTGAATAGCACCAGCACTTTTATACCGATACCCACCGTTGTAGTGATAAAAGGTATCAGCGTAGGATCAGTGTCCTTTGCCTCCATAGTTTTCCGAACCTTGTTGGCAAGAAAGGCTGCCAGCCAAAACCCGATGATCAGTGTTAAAACAGCACCCAATACTTTAGGTGCATACGTCAGCGCCAATAACTTGGCCTCTTCGATGTACTCCATAATACTTTAATTAAAATTTGTCGTTGATTCGCCTAAATATAAAAAACAATACTTCCCCCTTAAAAAAGTAGCACTTTAAGCTTATGTAATCACTTGTACCAACAAGGAAAACTGTTGTATTGTTCAATGGGTTAGGTACATAAAAAAACCTCTCGAAGTTTTCGAGAGGCTAAATCAACCAGCATTAACTAACAAACATCTTATTGCTGGGTTGCTGTATACACAACATCCATAGAATATACTCCTGCAGGCAGGCTAAAGCCCGGCGTGCATTTGTACATTACAGCAAATTTCTGATTGCCCCCCCTATTGGCATTTATTAGCAAATCTTGGCTGGCTGCTGTCAAGGATGCAAAATTGTTGGTACTGAATGGTGCTTTGATAGTTCCGCCTGTGTTATTATCAGTCACCTTCAGCCACAATGCATTGCTTGGCATGTCATTCATGGTGATATTGCTGCTACCCTGGTAGCTGAAACTACTCTCATCGCAGCGCACTGCGACAGTAAATTTTTCGTTGGACATTACTACTAACTCCTGCTCGGTAGACATTACTCCACTAGCATAATCGTTAGCATTATTAAACTGCATAGTTGCTCCGCTACCTGTAGTGGTACCCGAACTTACATATGCTATACTGATACTGTTATTGAGAACAAGATTGGCTGTTTGTGCAGCACTACTGCTACCCTGTGCAGCATCTTGGGCCTTCGTGCCCAGAGCCAGCAAAGCCATTGCGGTGGTAAATATTAGTGTTCTTGTTTTCATAAAGATTAATGATCAATCGTAGAAAACAAATGTACTCTTCTAGTCATGTTAACACCTATCGCCACATTTCGTTAACGAGCGATTTACATCTCATTAACGAGCCGTTAACAAATAATATCAGAATAAAGCCCCGCTTGTGCGAGGCTAAAAATGATTTTTCTAATTAGTACTGAGTAGCTGTATATACTACATCTACAGTGTAGTTGCCCGCAGGGTAAGCAAAACCCGGAGCAGCTTTGTACTTAACAGCAAAAGTATTGTTACCTCTCGCCTGACCGTTGTTAACCAGTCTGGTATTGCTTGTAGTAAGTGTGCGATACTTGTTGTTCACATTACTAGGGATACTACCACCTGTGCTGTTGTTCACTACTTTGATGAACAAGATATTCTGCACAGGCATTGCAGGTGTGGGAGATGTAGTACCGTTGTAGGTGAATCTACTGGCATTGGTTTTAGCATTTACCTGAAACCTTTTGTTAGAACGAACCTTCAGCTCCAGCTGATCAGACTCAATACCATTGGCATAATCATTCACGTTAGCGAATGATAAGGTCATGTTGTCTGCTGTATTAGTACCTGTTGATACGAAGGTGATATCAATAGCGTTGCTCATAACCAACTTAGCAGCTTGGCTGGCTACCTGCTGCTGGTCAGCCTGGTTTTGTGCATGCACACCGCCGATAACTGCTAATGTGAATGTGATGAATAATGCGATCTTTTTCATTGTTGTTTGTTTGCTTGTTAGTTGTTGATCTTTTAACTGACACAAATATCTATCTGCAATTTATCATCTGTATATTTTACATACCCTGTTAACTATAGCGTTACTATACGTTAACCAAACATTTACCAAAGAAAAAACCCCGCAATAATAGCGAGGTCTCATGTATGTTTCGGTTAATTATTATCTCTGCGTTGCTGTATAGATAACATCTACTGTATATGTACCAGCAGGAAACTCAAATCCAGGATCTGCCTTGTATTGTACTTTGAAAGTATTAGCACCACCCGGCGTACCATTGTGTATCAGTTTACGGTTGCCTCTCTTCAGGGTAGCATATTTGTTGTTCACACTTCCCGGTACAGAGCCGCCTGTGCTGTTCTCCAATACTTTTATGAACAGTGTATTCTGCACGTTCATACTTGGCGCTGGCGATGTAGTACCGCTGTAGGCAAATGTTTTAGATGATGTTCTGGCCTTTACGATGAACTTCTTGTTAGAGCGCACTTTTATTTCCAGCGGTGCCCCTTCTACGCCATTGGCATAGTCGTTCACGTTTTCAAAAGCAAGGTCTACTGTGCTACCTGTGCTGTTGCCATTGTTGACGAAGGTAATGTCAATAGCATTGCTCAAAGCAAGCTTAGTGGTTTGCACAGCCGTACCGGTTCGGTCTTGTGCTAATGCAAACACTGTTCCGAAGAACATGATCGCGAGTGTTGTAGTTAAGTGTTTCATTGTTATCCCTTATTTGTTGTTAATTGAACCTGGTTGGGTTCGTTTGTTTGTTGATAACAAATATGCAACATGAACACCCCCTATTGCAAAAAATACACGCCGCTTAACGCCTGCTTTGTATTTGAGTAACATTTGATTAACATTAATCCAGCTACCATTTTCTACACAAAAAATTGATATACATACATTTAAGAAGTGATGGTATTTGTATAAGTAAGCAGCATGTTAACCACAAGGCATGAAAAAGCCCCGCTAAAGCGGAGCTCTTATATCAGTTATGAAAATTGAATAATTATTGCTGAGTAGCAGTGTATACTACATCTACTGTATAAGTACCTGCAGGGTAAGCAAAACCGGGAGTAGCTTTATACTTCACACCGAATGTTTGGTTGCCACCACGGCTACCTGCTGATATCAAACCTTGATTTGAGCTGGTAAGCGTAGAATAGCTTGAAGTAGAGAATGGTGATGATACACTACCACCTGTACTGTTAGAAGTTACTTTCATAGCTAACACACCGCTTACAGGCATAGTTGGTGCCGGTGTGGTGTTACCATTATAGGTAAAGTTTGTAGCGTTAGATTTTACTGCTACAGAAAAGTTTTTGTTAGAACGGATTTTTAGTTCTTGTTCACCGCTTTCGATACCGTTAGCATAATCGTTAACCGTGCTGAATGCTAGTGTAACATCAGAACCGATACCACCACCTGATCCTGTAAAGGTCATTTCTATTGCATTGCTAAGAGCAAGGTAAGTAGCCTGACCAGCACTAGAAGAAGTACCGCCGCCTGAGTTGCTGCTTCCGCTACCACCACCTATTGAAGTAGAACCGCTTCCACTGCCGCTACCGCCGCCATTGTTGCCGTTATTGCCATTGTTACCATTATTACCGTTGTTGCCATTATTGTTATTCTGGCCGTAGGCGTTACCATTACCGTTCTGCCCCCAGTTGTTACTGGTTTTGTTCTGTCCGTTACCATTACCGTTGCCTTGTGCATCTGCGTTGAACACGATAGCTAAGCTGAATAATGAGAGTAAGATGATCTTTTTCATTGTTTGTTGTTTGAATCTGATTATTAGTTTGTTTACTTGGTTACTTTGTTTTTGCTGTTTGCTTGTTTGATGATGCAAATATGCAACCAACACACCCACCAGTAGAAATTATTCGCTCCGCTTAACCCCAGGTTAGCAACTGGTTAACCACCAATTAACAATCCTGCTTTTAAATAAACAAGCATAACACACTGACAATCAATACCACTAAGCTAAAACACTTATCTATCCGTTAATAAAACACATTTTCCGTTTTAAACGCTTGTTAACAACAGATAACAAAAAAGCCCTGCTGAAAAGCAAGGCTGTATTATGAGAATATTGAGTGTTATTAGCTCTGAGTAGCGGTGTATACTACATCTATAGTATATGTACCTGCAGGGTATGCAAAGCCAGGTGTAGCTCTGTATCTGGTAAAGAAATACTGAAAGCCACCTTTGTTACCGTCTGTAATTAAGTCTTGAGCATTTGCGCTAAGTGGTGCATAGTTGTAATTGAAAGATTTATTTACTGTACCACCTGTACCATTATAATATAATGCTGCGCTAAGTGTAGATGCAGGCATCTTAGGTGCTGGTGTAGTACTACCATTATATGTAAAGTTCTCAGCATTGGTCTTGATAGATACATCATAGTCTTTGTTAGACTTTACGATCAATATCTGATAACCTGTGTACTTACCATTAGCATAATCATTTACACTATTAAAACTAAGATTCTGTGTTCCGCCATAAGCTGATGAGTAGAAACCTATTTCAATTGCATTGCTTAGTGATAGTTTAGCATTTTGAGATGCTGAGCTTTCCTGGTTCGTTTGGTTTTGTGCATTCACACCTCCGATAACTGCTAGTGTAAGTGTGATGAATAATGCGATCTTTTTCATTGTTGTTTGTTTTTGCTGTTTGTTAGTTTGTTGTTTTGTTATGTCTGGTTATTTGCTTGTTTTGTTGACACAAAGATGGGGGTAACACATCACTAAGGACGAAAAATAGCCTTCTCTTAACCCCCACTTAGCATTCAAGTAACATCTACTTAACAACTATAGCGGCAATAATTATCTTATAAACAACTATAAACCAATCAATTATATCATACTATTTTCAAGCTGTTAACAAACTGGTTATTAAACCTACATGCCATTTGTTATCGGGCACAAAAAAGCCCTGCCTAAAGGCAGGGCCGTATATATTGAACTTAAAATACTCGCTTATGGATTCACTATCACAATATGTTGTACCACATTATGAGGCATTTTTTCGTAGTAGAACTCTGCCATCTTACCATTAGCCGCAGCTATATCTTCAGTAACAACTCCTTCAAATTCCATCTCTTCACCTTCAGGCGTAGTTATCATAAACTTACCTGCACCCACACCCGCAGTATTCAACGTACCTACTGCAATCTTATAATCCGGCTCTATAGGAATTTCTTCTCCCATCACACTTTTGCCTTCTACCAGCATTTCTCTACCTATAGATTTATCGCTTTGTGTGTATACTATCTGTACTTTCTTACCAAAGGCTTTATTCAGCTCTTCGTAATTATTACCAGAGTGGTTCACGTCATCCATCTCGAAGTACATTTCCTGTGTACCATCTTCAGGCAAACCTGTAATAGTAATGATGTTACCATTTTCAGGGTCTAACTCTTTACGGATATCTTTTAGTTCAAACATTCCGCTTTTTTCTCCTTCCTTAGGCTCGTAAGCTGCTATATCTTGATTACTACCTGGCTCAGGACCAGTACAAGATGCGAATAGTGCGGCGGCAGCCAATATAGTGGTTAATTGTCTCATATATCTATAACATATACCACCACAAAAAGGTTTAAGGCTTTAACGCATGTTTTATTAAACTTTGATTTTCATTGTAGTTATAATCAGTACCGTTGATAATAAACGATGCTCCTGAATAGCATGCTACCTCTGCTTCATCTACTGTGGTCTGCTGTCTGGGTAGTAGATTGATGTTATTCATCCTGTAGGTATCATTTGCAGCAGGGATGATAATCTCGAAGTCTTTAGGATAGTTTGCAACGGGTAATATACGCAGCACTTTTGTACTATCATCAGAGGTAAAAGTGTCAATTGCAGCAGGTGGTTGAAATCCTTTATCATAAACGTGTACAATAATAGTATCCCACTCGGCAGCAGTATAGCTACCCTTTTCTAGTAGTATAATAGGTTCATCGCAGGTATACATGTATTCTTTATCGCAACCGACAAGCAGGATGGTAGCCAATAGTATGACTATAAGTGTACGCATGGGTGTATAACGGTGTACCAGTTATTATAGTATTAAGGTACAAGATTGAACAATCTTACTTTGTCCCTATCGTTCGTGCTGTGGCAGCCATTGCAAGATGCACCTTTGGTACTAACAGAAAAACCATCATTGGCAGATTTAAAATATTCTGCCCATACCCAGCCATTCTCAGCAGCATTAGGGTCGTTAGAGCGTTTTATCATAATAGCAATACCATTCATACCTGTACCATTCTCATCAGCATGTAGTTCTTTAACTATAAGCGACCCTTCGGGGAATGATTCACCTTCCGGTAGCTTACCATTGTCAGTAAGTGCAGCCTGTGCCGTAGCATTGAAACGCACACGGTGGAATTGATTATGCGCACTCTCGGGTGACGATGCCAGATAGGCATCACTATTCTTGTAGTATGTAAAACCTGATGTAATGATGGACTGATCGTACAACTCCTGGTCTGATATAGCAGTAGCCGGCTCAGCATTATTGTTGCCTGTCATATCGCTTTTGCATTGCACCAGTAATATACTGATGAACAACGTCATGATTATTGCTACTCTCATATACATGCATTTGCTTATACATGAAGTTACGCTAATTAGGAGATATAGACCTCTGAGTTTGAAAAGCTAATCAATATTAGGTATTACATAGAGAATAAATCCGATCACCTTTACCCTTCTATTTGCCTAAATAATCAATTAAAGACCTTACCTATATAAGCTACAACACAACCTACGGGTTGATAGTTTGAGATTCCTCCATTAGGATCGTATTTCACCTTGATACCATAAAAACTTTCCTCCCCAAAGTACGTGCTAAGCCTCAACCTCTCGTCACCATGATTTTTAAAATAGTCTAGCACATCTTCTGCAACCTCAATTTTTGCCACTCCCTCAACTCTATATAAACCAAAGCATTTGCAACCGTATTTTATAATCGTATCATTTATTTGACGGACAATCAGATCTTTATATTCATCCGAAAACATCCTAATGTCATTATTAACGTAAACATATTCAGCATGTTTAATAGCAATATTTGAACTATTTACTGTAACACTATCAGCTGTATGAATATACGTGTTATTTATAGGAGTTAAAGTAGATGTACTTTGTGCTTGAACCTTATTAATGCTAATAAGAATTACCAATATTAACGTTATCTGCTTTATCAATTCTAGTACTATTTGTTGCATTATTATTATTCAAAGTATCGCAATTAGGTATATTGTATTCAATAGCTCCCCAAAGCCACTTTGTATGTTCTCCCCTCGAAGCCCTAAACTCTGCTGAAATAAAACTTCCGACAAATACTAGAGCTATAACTACTGTAGACAATATCAATATTCGTTTTACTTGACTATCTTTTATTATGTCAGCCCAATTTGTACTCATAGAAATAATATTGTATAAACATAAATATTTGGTAACTATATACAAGTTTACACACGCAATATTATCTACCTTAGTGCAAAACTATATCCATGAGCTACTATATTGATGAAGTTAATGTAATTATTAATGGTAAAAATCAGGAGATAATACGTGTGACAGGGTTCGGTTACAATCCAAATATTGTGAAGAATCATGCTGAGGGTATTGTGCGGAAAAATAACCCAAACTCTAGGATTACTTCTGTTGTTTTAACTCATAGGGAGATTACTAATGAAGAATACAAGATATTAATCAATGAAAACCCCAACTGGGCAATAGAATAGTATGCCCCTATTCAAGTCTTTTAGGTTGTCCTTTATAGCTTTTTTATTTGGGTTATTACTAGTATTACTTCTTGCCTTCTACAAAGTACATCCTCAATTCGCCTTTGTTCTTAGCGGTGACCATACCGCGATAGCTACATTCAAAATGGTCTTTTATCAGCTCGTAGGTATAGTGTGAGATATTTATTTTATCCGCTTCACTGCTGGATTCCATTCTGGCTGCCGTATTTACAGTATCGCCCCATATATCATAGGCAAACTTCTTCACGCCTACTATACCTGCTACTACAGGACCACTATGTATACCTATACGCACATCAAAAGACTTGTTTGGGAACTCTTTCTTCCGTGCTACCATAAAGTCTCTTATCTCAATAGCGGCACTCACTGTTTTTATAGCATGCTCTTCTACTGCATGAGGTAAGCCACATACTGCCAGGTAAGCATCACCAATGGTTTTTATTTTCTCTATCTCGTACTTAGATATGATCTGGTCAAAAGCTTTGAAGCAGGTGTGTAGCTCATCTACCAGTTCCTGAGGGCTTAGGCGCTCACCTGCTTTGGTAAAGTCTACAAAGTCTGTAAATAATACACTCACATGGTCAAAATACTTGGCTTCTGTAGTGCCTCGCTCTTTAAGCTCTTCTGCTACTTCTTGAGGTAATATATTTAATAATAACTCGTCAGACTTTTTCTTCTCGGCTACTATCTCACTGGTACGCAGGCTTACTTCCTGCTCCAGTCGCTCATTCTGTGTTTCCAGTATGCGCTTTTTCTCCTGCTCTTGCTCCAGATTTATATCGGATAACTCCTGTACTTGTTTCAGTTGCTTGTTCAGGTCTTTGTTGATAGTTGCAAACCTCCATGCCAGATATACCGACATAGATATAGGTATACTTATGATAGCCAGAATAGCGAATACTAACAATAGTTGTGCAAGGGGCTCTCCTCCGCCTATATGCACACTACCACTGTTAAGTGCTACGATAAGTATCATAGTAAAGAAGAAGATGCAGAAGAATAGTATACCTGCGCCTATGATCTTCGCGCCTCTTACTTTATGATTAATGGCTATTATAGTCATTACAAATGCCTCCATGATGATGATGAAGAACACTACCACAAAAGCCACTACACCTGCTACTAAGGTGAAGTATCCTATGATAACTGTAGCCACACACAGAACTGATGTCACATAAAAGCGCCAACGCTGGCGACTGAATAACTCATACACCAAGCCTGTGAGTGAGAACAGTAATGTACTAAAGGATACCAACATCCATATATCCACCTGCATATTCAGTACCGGATCAGTAGAGTTAGACATGATATACGGAAACAAAAAGCTACCCGCCAAACCAAGTGCAAATAAGCTGAGATACAGATTAGACTTTTCTGACCTGTTGTATAAAAACAGGAATAAATGTAGTAGCGCCAGCCCTATACTAAAACCTATCAGGAACGCTATTATGAACCCTGAAACGACAACATTCATATAGTCATCATCCAGCAAACGATTAGCTACATATGGACGGAAAGTAAAACCGGAGTTACTACTCTGGTACTTCTCTTGGTTTACCTTATAAGCATAGTTGGCATAGCGTACAGCTATTACATGCTCACCTACAGTATCAAACACTATGATGAATGGTGTCTCTATAGGATCGTAATACTCTGAGCTATCCTCACCATTTATCACACCATGCTTCTTCATCAACCTGCCATCTACATATATCTCCGACGCACCATCATGGGTCATTTTTACTGCTATAGGCTCATTGGTCAGCGTACTATCTATACGTACACGCATACGAAACCATGCTATACCTTCAAATGCCGCACTATCCTCAAAAGGCAGCCTGGGCCTTACCTTCACCCACCCACTATCATTATATTCCGGTTCTGCATAAGCAGGATCATCATCTAGTATATAAGGCCACTTATCCGGAAACCGTTGGTACAGGCTGTCAATTGTAAGCTCTACGGGCTGCTGCGCAAATGCACCAACCGAGAGTAGCAATATGGATAAAATGAGTAGTAGCCTGTTCATTTGAATGGTCAATATACGAAACAAGCCTAAAGTAATATATACATCTGGTGATATTGACGACGAATTAATCTTACGTTCACCTGACATATAAATAAGCAACAGTGATACACAGATAATGGCTTATTATCTGTTTTTATTTCATTTAACCGATTTAAAAGACGACCTTTGCAGCTCACTAAAAATTAATTATTAGTCTTATGGGTCAGGAAACGATGGGTAAAAAAGAGAGAGAGAAGAAGAAAAGACAGAAGAAAAAAGAGAAAGCAGAAAGAAGACTGGAAAGAAAAGAGAACAATAATAAAGGTAAAGACCTGGATGATATGATGGTCTACCTTGATGAGAATGGAAATCTTTCCGATACACCACCTGATCCGAATAACAAAGTTGAAATTAGTGCTGAAGACATCCAACTGGGTGCCGCGCCAACAGATCCGAGAGAGTTGATTCGCAAAGGAGTAGTTACTTACTTCAACCATGATAAAGGTTATGGTTTCATCAACGACCTGAAAACGCAGCAAAGCACTTTCTTCCACATCAACGAAACTTCAGAGCCGATAGGTGAAAGAGATAAAGTAAACTTTGAGGTAGAGAAAGGACCAAAAGGTCTGGTGGCTGTAAGAGTAGTGAAGATCAAATAAGGAGAATTTTATCACCTTTATTATATGGCACCTCATATGAAGATATGGGGTGCTTTTTAGTTGTAGCATAATTACAATCATGACATTTAAGGAACTCAATATCATCCCGCCTATCCTCAATGCACTTGAGGCGCAGGGATATACTAACCCCACACCTATTCAACAACAGGCCATACCACATGTACTGACTGGTAAAGACCTGCTGGGCTGTGCACAAACAGGCACAGGTAAAACAGCTGCCTTTGCAATACCTGTATTACAAAGGCTGGATAAGGATCGCAGTCCGCGTAAAGGGCGCAGGCTAATAAAAGCACTTATAGTAACTCCTACCAGAGAGCTGGCCATACAGATAGAAGACAGCTTTAACGCTTATGGCGATAAGCTGCACCTGAAGAGCACATCTATATTCGGTGGTGTACCTCAGGGTAAGCAGGTACGCATACTTAATGGTGGTGTTGATATACTCATTGCTACACCGGGCAGATTGCTCGACCTGATGCAGCAGAAGATCATCAGCCTGAATGACATAAGCATACTTGTACTGGACGAGGCAGACCGCATGCTGGACATGGGTTTCATCCATGATATGAAAAGGATACTGGCACGTGTACCTGAGCAAAGACAGACATTGTTCTTCTCTGCCACCATGCCGCCTGAGATACAGGCACTAGCCAATACGATACTTAAAGACCCTGCAGAGGTAACCGTTACACCACCGTCTACTACTGTAGAGGTGATACAACAGGCAGTATATTTTGTAGATAAAAAAGAAAAGAAAAAACTACTGGCACATATCCTGCAAGATGAAAGCATCACGCGTTCTCTTGTCTTCACACGTACCAAACATGGTGCAGACAGGCTGGTAAAAGACCTGCATAAAAGCGGTATTGAAGCTGCGGCTATACATGGTAACAAATCGCAAGGAGCAAGACAGCGTGCGTTGAATGATTTTAAGGATAACAAGATACGCGTACTGGTAGCTACGGATATTGCGGCCAGAGGTATTGATATAGATGAACTGCCACATGTAGTCAACTATGAGCTACCTGACGTACCGGAAACATATGTGCACCGCATAGGACGTACCGGACGTGCAGGGGCAGACGGTGTAGCACTCTCTTTTTGCGAAGCAGAAGAACGCGTGAACCTGAAGGACATTCAAAAGTTGATAGGGTTCAATCTACCTGTAGTAGATGACCACCCCTACCCTGCACAAATAACAGAGCCCGAAGGCAAGAAAAAGAAAAGCGGAAACAGACAACAGCAACAAAGAAGAAAACCTAAGTCAAAGCCGAATAACGGCAGCAGCAATAACAGTGGTAATAGCAATAAGCCACAGTCTTCTTACAGACCGAAGCGCAAACCGCGCAACAATAAGCCGAATAACAATCAATAATGCCCTTGCAACGATAGCGAGGCAATAATATTGTGTTGCTTTTACAACAATATTGATTAGTGATCATCGTTTAAGAATTGCAGCTTGGTACACTGCAAAAAATGGTGATTTTAGTGATAATAGTGCCCCGTATATTTATACAGGGCATTTTTTATTGAAGCCATTACATATGGCATTATTATTGAAGAGTTATTGTTCAAACTTAAAAACCTAAAAAAAAATGAAACCTATTTCTTATTTGTTAGCCTGCGTGTTATTAATGTCTGCCTGTAAAAAAGAAAAGACACAACCTACACAATCAACCTCCCAAAACGTAAAACTGACCAGAATTACAGAAGTACATTACGGGCAATTCAACGACACAACCTACACGTCATTCTCTTACAATGCAGATGGCTACGTGACCAACTACAACCGCGAGGCAATTTATTATTTAGAAGACCTTCAAAAGTATGATCGCGGCATTACCTACCATACCTTCACCAGAAACAGTAACAACAAAATAGTTAGTCAGACCACAACGGGCGCAGTATTCCCGACAGGTACGGCCAACTATATTTACAACAGTAACAATCAGCCTACGCTGATAGACTATACCGGCGATGCAGGTTCTAAGTATAACGTTCAGTATACCTACAACAGCAATAAGAAAGTAAATACGGTACAGTTTGAATTTAGTACAGACAAGCGTTTTGCCAACTTTGTGTACAATAGCAACAAGCAACTAACAAAAGCTGTGCAGAATTTCACCACTGTATCAGGCACTGTGTCGCACAACTTCGACCAGATAACACATGATACCAAACATAACTATGTGGATGCTATCAAAGGATTTGACCATCCTTATCTATTATTAGACATTCAGCCTGTAGGGTATGGAGATAACAACATACTGACCATGATGGAGAATACACCGCAAGGTCAGAACCAGTTCACCTACAGCTATACCTATACTGCAGATGATTATCCTGAAACGATAGCTACGTTTAAAAACAATCAATTGATAAGTACTGCATGGCTCACTTATGTGAAATAAGTAGCTGAGTTAAAGATTTTATATAGTTTATATTTGATACGCCCTCATGCATTTGCATGAGGGTTTTGTTTCTACATCAATTAATGACTTATTCTATATATTTTTCACTTTCATACTTGATATAAAACTTGTACTATTATAGTATCAACAGCAAAACCAGAACAAACCCCGTAATTGATCTTTTAATCCTGCAATTAGATTAAATTAAATGGTAACGTACACCTCTGACACTTCTGATCTTCAAGCCCTCATTGCAGCGCTGGATGATATTATTTTTGAGCTGGATGGCAAAAAAACGCTTCTTAATGTATGGGTTAGGGATGAACGTCTACTTTTCTTACCTAAAGAAGATTTTCTTGGTAAATCTGTCTCAGAAGTAATGGAACCACTGGCTGAATGTATGAATGGTCTGCTAGATCAGCTAATTCAAACAAAAGAACCGCAAAAAGTAATTTACCCGCATATAAACCCCGATAAAAAGCAATACTTCAAAGCGAAGATGGTAATTGCAAGGGATGCAGATGACCTTAATGATGTGAGAATAGCATTAACTGTATCTGATGTTACTGAACAACAACTTCAAAAAAAGGAGTTAGAAAGAGTAAATGCGATCTTCAATGCCAGTCAGCTACTCAGCAAAACAGGAGGCTGGGAGTTTAAGCTAAATACAGGAGAAGTACTGTGGACTGCACAAACTTATAACATCTTCGACATGAGGGGAGATGAGGTGATTACCTATGATATTGTAAAAAGCCACTATACGGAAGACTCTCTGAAAAAGCTGGAAGGGTATGTAGAAGAAGCCATAGCTACCGGTAAAGGATATATGGATGTACTGCGTACCAACAATGGTAAATGGGTAAGGGTAATTGGTGAAGCTGTTTATAACGAGGACAAGGTAGTAAAGCTACGCGGCGCCATCATGGACGTGACCGACAAGATCAATAGCAGGATGGAGTTGGTAGCAGCTAAAGAGGCAGCAGAAGAAGCCGCTCGTGCCAAGACGAGGTTCCTGTCTATCATGAGCCATGAGATACGTACACCCTTAAATGGAATCATAGGTACTGCAAACTTACTAGGGCTCAACAAAATGCCGGAGCAGGAAGAGCTGATAGATAGCCTGATATTCTCTTCTAACCACCTATTGGGTTTGGTGAATGATATACTGGACCTGAACAAGATAGAAAGCGACAAACTGGAGCTGGTACACAAACCGCTGCAACTATCATCGCTGGTGAATAACATCAAACATCAGTTTACCTCTATGGCAGAGGATAAAGGCCTCAGGTTGATAACAGATATAGACACCGCTATACCTAACTACATACTGGCCGATGAGGTACGTATGGGACAGGTCATCAACAATCTGGTGAACAATGCCATCAAGTTTACCGATAATGGTAGTGTGGCCATCAGGCTGGCACTGGTGAATAATGCTGATAATAAGGCGACCATAAAATTCTCTGTAAGCGATACGGGTATAGGCATACCGAAGGAACATCATGATAGTATCTTCGAGACCTTCAGGCAGGTGCAGCAGGCAGAAACGCGCAAGCATGCCGGCACGGGTCTTGGGCTGGCGATAACTAAGCGACTGGTAGAGCTACAGGGTGGAAACATACAGATAAAGAGCGCACAGGGTGAGGGTACGGTGTTCTTCTTTGAGCTGACCTTTGATGTACCTGAAGAGCAGAATATATCTCACGCGCGACTGACGGAGAGCGACATACTACAATACAAAGAGCGCTTTACCGGCTTGAAACTACTATTGGCAGAGGACAACCCCGTGAACACGCTGGTAGCACGCAAGCAGCTGGAGAGCTTTGGCATTACGCCCGACTGTGTGACCAATGGTGTGGAAGCACTGGAAAAGCTAAAACTACAAGACTACGATATAGCGCTGATAGATCTGCACATGCCGGAGATGGATGGCTTCCAGCTATCTGCCATGATACGCAAGAGCTTCCCCGATGTGCATATCATAGTATTTACTGCAGATATTATGGCTGAGGCACGCGAGCGACTAGCCAAGCTGAATGTATACGATATACTCACCAAGCCCTTTAAACCTCAGGAAATGCTGGCGATATTATTGAAAGTGACTGCGGGGTGAGTAAGTGCTTATGAGTATCTCTTTAATAATTTTTAGTTATAAGTTTACAATATGACAACTATCATACTAGGTAGTTGGGAGTGATAGCTTTTCAAATAATATTTGGTTTCTCTTCTTAGAGTCAGATATCAATTTATCGAAACTTATAATTTCAGTGTAAAGTTTATAGTTAGAATTATAATTAAAATAACCGTTTTGATCTGGAAGGACAGTAAACCCTGCGTCGTCAGCAAACTGCTTTAACTTAGGCGTAATATCGCAGACTATGTATGCATAAATGGGTGTGCCATCCTTTATATTTAGCGGTCTTCCATCTTTATCTTTGCTATTTGGGGATAAAAGTTCCCTACAGTATTTATTAACTTGACTTATAGGATTTTCTCTTTCATTATAATCGTTTCGTGATGGTCTTTTAAACTCAAATAAAACAATTGATGAGTATGGTTGTGCACTATCAATAACTGCGAAAGATTGATTCATTATCAGTAAATCTGTTCTTAATTTTGACTCAGACTCGATTTCTTCAATTTTATTAAAGGGTATATCTGAAGACAAGTATTTATGAAAGGCTAAACGTTCGTCAATAATCCATAAATTATGATCTTCGAAGGTAATGTCATCTGATACTTTCTTTAACGGGAAAATCAGTTTATGGATTGCTTCTTCCGTTTCATAATTACCATGTGTATCCCTTTTAAGCTTGCTTTCAAGCAACTCTAAAACAAGTTTCCTATGTATAACATATTCTGCTAATTTCGAATTACCTACTTCAATAACTTTTTGAGACAAGCCATTTAGGCTGGTATCTGGTTCTGAATCAGCATCTGTATTCTTAATTTCATCGATAGCATGTTGGGCTTGTTCTAAAATCTCAACTTCTAAACTTTGCTGAATTTTAAAAAGTTCAATCTCTAACTTTTCATCACTTAATGTTGATGGAATATTTGCTAACTCCCTTTTTCTATACTTCAATAAGTGTCGATATCTAGGATGCTTTTGTACAAAAGTTCTGACCTTTTCAATACGCGTATTAGATAGCTTATTTATTACGTCAGAAAATAGCTCCTGTATATTCTCTATTACATTCTCATTAAGTTCATGTAAGCCTACACTGCCAGGAAAAGGTAAAGCGCTCGCATCAAAAATAATATCCGTCCTCTCTTCGTTAACTCTTTCATCTAAAAAATCTCCTGACACGTATACAGCAACAGAATACCGGTCTCCATTCTCGTCAGTAATGAAACTATCTAATTCAGGAATAAAGTTGTTTATTTTTTCAGTAAAAACCTCCCTAAAGTTGGCGCAGTAATGTATCTTATTATCAGCTTTCGGGCTGTATAGTTTCACAATGTTAAGAGTAAATTCTCGACTATTTAAACTAAATGAACGTACAGTAACTTCATTTTTAGTATACAATCTAAAATAATCATTAACAATAATCTCTACATCACTGTCTTGAATAATTATTCGTGGACAATTTTCATCTAAAAAATATGAGAAGCAATGTTCTATTATTCTAAGAGCTATATGTTCTGCTTTTTTGTTGCACCACCTTTGATATTCTTCCTTCAATGATTTCAGGTGTACAAGAGTAGTATATTCTGATGCGTTTTCTAGCTTAGTATTTTGGTGCTTTTCTATGCCTTTCTGAGTAGGTGCAAAAGTGAACACTCTTTTGTAAAACTCATTCTCACTTTTGTAGGTACTAGTAATTTCAACTTTTTGAAATGCTCTCAACCAAGTTATCCTACCTATCCCCTTACCTCCTCTTCCTCTTTTGTATGTTGAATGAGCAAAATTAAATGACCTAAAGTTATCTTCATTAAAACCTACTCCGCTATCGTATATACAGAAGTCTGTAATAGGAGGTAAGCTGTCTTCAATTTCAGCCTGCTCAGATCTTATTAGCTGTACCTTTATAATACCCGGACTATTCAACTTTCTGTCTTCAATAGCATGAATGGAGTTAATTATTGCTTCAAAAACAGGGAGCAAAGTATGGGAATATGCTAGCTTTTTTTCATTGACTTTACCTAATATATCTATTTCCATAAAGGTGAGATTAATAGTATCAGTAAATATAGACAGATAATCCATAGAACTATAATGATTGAAACAACAACAAAACAAAATATGAACAAATGTACAAATAAAACTAAACATATGTTCATTCTGTAATTACTTACCAGTAGTGTATTATTTTTCTATGCACGCTTGCCCAGTGCCACTTTTGCGGCATAGTCATTAAAGTAAGTTTGGAAGAAGTAGCGCATCGCATCAAAGAGGTCCATCTTATAGATACCACGGTCTTTTCGTAAGGTGCCGGGCTTGCTGCTGTCGTTATCGGTGCGGGCTATCAGGCAGTCGTTTATCAGTAGGGGGCAGCCTGTGGTGCATATACTTATATCGGGGTAGTCGGCAAAGAGGGTGTTCATCAGCAGTCGGCTATCGTGGTGGGGCAGGTTGCGTGTGTTCAGGTGTAGTTGTCTCGGTGTCAGGTTCAGGTAGCTTTGTATCATGCTGTAGTAGGTGCCGTGCCGGTGCGTCATGCTCACATCTCCACGGTTGCCGCTGGCATCGCCCGTTACGTAGAGTATGCTGCCCGTGTAGGTAGTGCGTATCTGCTCGCACAGCTCGCGCAGGGTATACTGCCCGCTAAACTCTTTTATGATGTGTACAAAACTATCGCGCCCGCCACGGTGGGGGCTTTGCTGCACGGCTATGCAGGTAAGCGGGTCGCGGTTAAAGTCGAAAGACAAGTGCACGGGGTATGCCTTCAGGTAAGGTACGGCGGGTGAGGTGTGTTGCTCTTTATTAAAGGCGTACAGCCAGGGGCTATCGTTGGTACGTACACCCCACTCCCCCAGTGCATATACCCGATACTGATTGTTATCGTACAGGCGCATCTGCTCTATCTGCTCGCGGTCTTCATCGGTCAGGTGGGGGTTGTCTTTATACGTACTGTGTATGATGGTAGCATCGGTCTGCTCCCGATCAAAGAAATGTTTCTTCAGCCAATGCTCCTCGTGTATGGGGTTGAAGGTGAGGGTGAGTTGTATGTTCTGCACACCACGGGCGCGGCGGTTCAGCTCCAGAAAGTCCTCAAAGTCCAGCTCGGCAGCCTCTTCTATCAGTATGCGCGTGAGCCCTTCAAATGATTTTAGTTTATCAGGATCGTCCAACCCGCGGAAGACTATTTGTGCGCCGTTCTTCTTGTGTGTTATGGTACGGTCTGTTTTGTTGTAGGCAAAGTCGTCTGTCAGTTCCAGTTCTGCTATCCTGTTTCTGAAGGAGGGTATCACCGAGTCGCGCAGGGTGTTGCCTACCTTACGTATCACCAGAGTTTTTATGGCATGGTCGCAAGACATCAGCACTTCTTTCTGCGCAGCAGAGTAGCTTTTGCCGGCAGCAGTACCACCATAGTTGATCACAAAACGGCTGCGTGCATCTTTTAGTTGATGAAATAGCGGGGTGAATTGCGCATCGTCTATATGCGTAGGAATGTTCATGGGTGGGCGTTATTTTACAATAACAAATTTACATAATTTAAACGATTAAAAATAATTTATTTACCCCTACTATCTACTGTATGAAAACAGTATTTTTATAGAAACACATCTCTTATGGCGGTACACCACAAGCAAGGTCTGAAAGTATTTACCACCATTGGCGCACTGGTAGGTTGGTTTGCAGTTATGGTGCAGTTCATCATTATGATGGACAATCGTACCGCATCCGTCGCGGAGACCATCATCCGCTTTTTCAGCTACTTTACCATACTTACCAATACGCTGGTAGCCATCACGTTTACCTTACTTACGCTCAACAGCAGTAAAGAGTATTTCTTTACCCGTCCTGTAGTACTCACAGCTACTACATTATACATAGTTGTAGTCGGGCTGGTGTATCAGTTATTACTCAGAGGGTTGTGGGCTCCTGAGGGTTTAGCACGTTTGGTAGACGAGCTGTTGCACTCCTTTGCACCATCTTTCTTCCTGCTCTTCTGGGTCATATATGTACCTAAGCGCACTATCAAGAAGAGGCACGCTATCAGTTGGCTGGCATACCCTGCGCTGTATCTAGTATATGTATTGCTGCGTGGCTCAGTATCAGGCTTTTACCCCTACCCTTTTATTGATGTTACAGAACTGGGGTATGCTACCGTGTTCATCAATAGCGGCGGCATGCTGGTCCTGTTTATCATGCTGGGCATCATACTCATACTGATAGCCCGCCTCATGGGCAGGAAGGAACAATATTAATTCTTCATGAAAAAGGATTGACCAACCACTCATTTACCGTTTTTGGCATACGGTTTGCTTTACCTGAAATGTATTTTTCTAAGGGTATCCCCACCATCACAAAAGGGGTAAGTGCTGTGGTGCAACAGTACTGAAAAAATGGGTATAAAAAGATCGTCCCGGGCTCTAAACCGGGACGACTCTTACTCTATGAAAATGATATGGCACGGTGCAAAAAATGCCATCTCTGAACGGATACCTCAATAGGTACATTACTTCAAGTTTTAAAAATAGCCGTTCTATATTATGTAAACGTAAAGAAATCATTAAGGTTGCAGCTGTAAGGTTGAATTTAACCCTTACATGACATGCTTACTGCGATTCCTATTCTTTACTACAGTTTCACCATATTTCAAAAGCTCCTCTTGTTAACGTGCAGTTATTCATATCTAAAGCCCGTGTTAACCACTAAACATTTTTTGCAGCAGGCTGCCTGCGCGAACGATATTTGCATCAGATACCGAAACAAAGTATCTCAAAACAAAAACACAGCTTGGTAAAACAAGCAGGCGTCAATCAAAACAAACACCGCCATTATGTAGTACATATTAGCGGCATTAAGAAAATAAAAAACACGAAATTATGAACGCAGTATCATCTGTTATTGCAATTTTATTCCCCGGAGTACGCACTTCCGATATCGTGAATGGTTCTACTGAACATGGCGTACACATTCTCCTTAAAGAGCAATACGATCCACAAAAAAATTATGCCAGATTTCAGCGCAACCTGAACCCCGTTATAGCAGAAGAAAGCATTGGCTTATTATTCATCTTTAGTGATGGTACTAACATGATCGCACAAGATCGTCGTGGTGTGCAGAAGGTGATGAAAAGAGTTAACGAGCTACACGGCTGCGTGCTGTAGTAGTTCTGCAAGTAGAACATGATCTATTTGGTTTTGGTGATATAAAACCTGCTTTGCGTTTTCACGTGATGCAGGTTTTTATTTTTATGAATACATGCATCAAAGCAGCGTCATTATCAGTAAGCCAAACATTTAGCGTACCTTGACGTTATAATACTACACTACACACATTATGGCCAACTTCAAAGAAGCTAAGTTTGCATTACTCATAGACTCCGAAAATATCTCTTATAAATATATTGACGCCATCATGGAGGAGACCACTAAATATGGCACCTGTACATTTCGTCGTATATATGGAGACTGGACCAACCCTCACCTGAAAGGTTGGAAGCTACTCACGCTCGACTATGCACTTAATCCTATACAGCAATACGGATATACTGCTAACAAAAATGCTACCGACACAGCCATCACTATAGATGCAATGGACATGCTCCATACATCAGAGCTGGACGGTTTTATACTAGTCAGCAGCGATAGTGATTTCACACCACTGGCCATGCGCCTGCGCGAAGGTGGCAAACGCATCATAGGTATTGGCGAAGAGAAAACACCTACCCCGTTCAAGTCTGCCTGCAACCAGTTCATCCACCTGGAGAACCTTGTAGAAAAAGACGAACCTTCTGAACCTACCAAGCAAAAGAAAACACCTACTAAAAAACAAGCTGTAGACCGCCGCACAATGGGGATGCTCAGAACTACCCTTAATGATCTTGGAGAGGACGAAACAGGATGGGTAACACTTGCCAGCGTAGGTAATACTATCCTTAAGAAGAAACCCGACTTTGACCCTCGTACTTACGGACATGGTAAGCTGCTGCAGTTCTTCAAAAGCATGAAAGAGTTTGAAGTGCAAGACCGAAAAACCGAGAAGGGAGACAGTAACTACTACGTGCGCATCAAGTCAAAAGGCAAACGTTAAGCAGTAACACACTCTTTAGATTTAAATTAAAATATCCCCGAAGGTTATTAGCTATTAATTACATGTATTACATTTATGCCAGCATAGTGTAGCAGACATGAAGAAAGTTTTATTGATCCTTAGTATTGCAGCGATAGCTATAAGCAGTTGCAAAAAAGAAGAAGAACATTGCTGGAAATGCACCTCTACATTTAGTGGTAATAATGTTCCGGTAAGAACACACGACAGCACACTTTGCGGCTTTACCCAAACCGATATAAACCTCCGTTCCGACAAACAATTCAGTGCACCATCAACCACACCATATAAGTATTGGGAACTAACGAACTGTAAACAACAATAAAAACCAACCTGACATAAACGACACCTCTGAACATTGCTACTATAGTGATGATAGAGACATGTACTGAAATGAACTAAACTTTTTTAAATAAACACCCCAATGAAAAAAACAATGCTAATCGTGGCAGCAGCAGTACTAGTAGCTGTTGGCTGTACAAAAGAAGATGAGAAAAAGTGCTGGAAATGCAACTTTATCTTTAATGACGTAACAGACACTACACAAGCTCAAACAAAAGTAGATACCAGCCTGTGCAACATGACCAATGATGAGATCAACTCATTTAGGTCTACCTACGAAAGTGGCTATAAAAAGTCTAAAAACATAGAGCACGTAAGTAGCACCTCTGCTTGTAGCGAGCAAAAGTAAACTCAGGAATTCCCCTCACAATAAAAAAGCCGATAGAACTAACTATCGGCTTTTTGCATTATGAAGATGGAGTTATAACCAATTCTTATGTCTTAAAATTTTTTCTACATCTAACTTGAACCCGGTTGAGTTAAAGTCTTTAATAGGAGGAATGATCCTGTCAAATACATTTAATGACTCGTTGAACTTTCTACCTATATATGATGTAAAGTTGATATCTTCAAGATTACGCATCTCATGAAAGTCCAGCTCTACCTCATACTCCAGCTCGTTCTGCACGGTCATGGTCTTTCTATCCTGCTCCCACACTTTCTTGTTCTTCATGTAGTCGGGCTGCGGCGGATCTACGCGCTGGTTTTTATATGGTCCCATACACACGAAGCCTACAACCAGCTCATCCAGTCCCTTTCCGTAGCATGTTTCTCGAACCGATCTGTTCAATTCGTCAAACATCCCTATCAATAATCCTTGCCTGTTATCAAAGTCCCTGGCAAGTTCGGGCACAAAGCTTAATCGCATACTCTATCCTTTATTCAATTCACTAAATCCTTGCGGTGCAGTTAAGCGATGAAGAATACTCACCTACAAATTTTGTTTAACATCGTCGCCCGATTACTTGAACATAGTTAAACATTTAATGTAAGGTAGACTTAATACTAGTCATTATCAAATAAGTAGGATATAATAACATTGGAGAATTGCCCCAAAAGGGGTAAATAATATGTAACTAACTAAATTACAATTAGTTATACCGTATGTTAATGTTTTATTTCCAGGAAAGTTTTAATGTCTTTTCTGAATTTTCGAGGCTTAAAATCGGGTATCGGCTTTTTAAGATGGTAGAGCACTTTTAGCTCTTCAAGTAGTTGTTCTCCGAAGTATGATGGGAAGTCTTTTTTCTTAGTCTTTATTACCTCTTGATAGTCCAGCCTGATCTCCATGAGAAATTCATTTTGCTTTACCACCTTGCCGGTTGACTCTTCCAGTATCTCTCTGTTCTTAATGTATTCAGGGTGATAGGGCTTCAGGTATCTCAGATTATATGGTTCTACACAAATAATAATAATGGCTATTTCATCAAGCCCGCTGCCGTACTCTTTATCTGCCAAGTACTTGTTTAGCTCCTTCACAAACTTCACTATCCCAGGCACCTTTTTTTCTACATCAGGTGCAAAGTCGGGGGTAAAACTTAAACGCATATTACTAATTACACATACAGGTTGATGTATAGCCCTTGTGGCTAATGATCAGGACGATATATAAAATCAAATTAAGCTCCGAAATTATATTTTTTGTTTAACATTACCAACATCTAATAGATTAAAGCCTAAACAAAACACATGTTTTAATCGTAACTATATGGTACGGTTTGGTATATTAATTGCTACTATAATGCAAATCTTTACAATATCTAAACATTTCTAAGGTTCTATTATTATACTTTAGTCCTTAACCTTTATAAGCCTATGAACTTTATACGTTCTATAATACTTCTATTTCTTAGCCTGAACATAGCCACTGCACAAGACCTGCAGTTTGGCGGATCTCTCGGACTCATACTCAATAGCGGAGCAAATGGGACACATCTGGTATCGCACAAAGCCATACAAGCCAACCCCGTGGGCGAGCTTCGGCTGGCATTTCAACTACAGAGGTGGGAAGTAGGTAGTGCGGTGAGTGTACACCACCTGAGTGCTACACAGTATTTATTACTCAATACTTATCGCCACCCTGATGATTATGGCACTTACGATGTGCAGCTGGGTTCACCTGCGCTTACGCCTTACTTATTTGCCAACTACAAATTCTTTGTACTGGACACTATTACCACCAGCTATGTATACGTTGGCCCTGTAGTTGGTATGACCTTTACCACACCGGGTGAAGGCAGCTATCCGCAAAACTACCTGTATGGCGATAACCTGAATGCACAATTCGGGCCGGGCAACGGTATCATGTATGGCTTGCGTGTAGGCTTATCGTTACGCGTGAGTGATAAGCTGAATGTAGGTGCAGAAACGGGTGTGCAGCGTTATAACATCAGTAGCAGGCTCACCTACGATACTTATAACCCCAAGATCAAGCAGACCCACATCATCAAAACGCAGTACAACATCAACACCTTCCCCGTACTGATATTTATGAGGTTTGATATATAGGCTATTTGAAATGCTTTTTTATTTCATCCAGCACCCAGTCTGTAAGTTGGAATACGTCTTTGTTCTCAAAGCGTAATACTGTAAAGCCCAGATCATGCAGACGGGCATCTCTATGCTGATCGTTTTCTGCAACTGCGGGGTGATTATGTACACTACCATCCAGCTCTATGATGAGTTTTTCTTCCGGACAGTAGAAGTCTACTATATAATGTTCGATGCTTGTTTGTCGTCTGAACTTTCTGCCCTCCAGTTGTTTACCTTTTAATAAAGTCCATAGTGCAGCTTCTGCAGGTGTGAGGTTGTTGCGCAGATCCCTGCGTCTATCTTTCAGGTAGCTCAGGTTCATGATCTGTTTATTGCGCATGTATAAATATAAGGGTTACTCCATAAACACATACATCTTATTTCCCTCCTATCAAGGAGGGATGCCGTTAGGCGGGGTGGTATCCTACCCATCCGTCACTCACTCATTCCCCTCTTAGTATAAGGAGTGCTGCATGCGGGAGTGGTACGCTACACAATCGTCACATACTTTATTCCCCTCCTTTATAGGAGGGGTGCCGAAGGCGGGGTGGTACGCTACCCATCCGTCACTGCGTGACACCTTCCCTGCTCTCAGGGAAGGAATTAGATAGGGTGTTTTTCACGTTGTTGTTAGTAATATCCCATATTATATTTATCACATGGAACAAGAACAATCATTAGCTTTTGTTGATTTATTAGGATTTAGCAATATGGTCGACTTTAATGCAGATACTGCAAGGATTATACTAAATGACTTTTACAATATATGCTATGATGTTATACAAGAGAATGATGCTGTAAAAGGACATCTATTTTCTGACTCCCTAATAGTCTACTCTACTGATAAAAAATCTTTAGTCGATTGTGTAGCTTTAATTTACAGAAAGTGCCTACAAAAAAACAACGAATATGGTAACCTGAGGAACTTTTTCATTCTACCAAGAGGAGCAATTAGCAGCGGAATAATTAATATTGAAAATAGAACAGAACGACCTAACCTTCGTAAGAACTTTATAATAAGCCCAGCACTTGTTCACTCTGCAAAACTTGAGGCCTTGATAAAAGGCAGTAGACTTCTTATTGCCGAGTCAAACAATAATGATGAAACAAGTAATATCCTTGAGTATGCACGTTATGAGGACCCGGTTCTTGAATATATGCAAAACTACTCGTACAAAGATATTCTTTGGTATGCAAAAGACTCTTCCGAAAATATAACAGAGATAGAAACTTTAATTGATATCTCAATTAAGCTGATAGAACAAAATAATGCTAGTAACAAGATACTTATTCATCATTTATGGACATTAAGGATAGGCTTATTATCATATTCCAAGTATTTAAATACTGACGATACAGTTGACAATACTTTAATTAATATAATTGAAAGGTTTGATGATGATAAATATTGGCTACTTTGGCTGACAATTTTTGAAATAGTTAGTGATGACAATTTAGTTGTCCATTTTGCAAACGATGAAACAATTAAAAGTTTTTATAAATCATGTTCGCTCAAAAAAAATTGGTCAAAAGTCATAGAGGAGCTTAATAGACCTCAACAAAGTGCTGCAAAAGCAAAGTTTCAAAGATTAATAGACGAATTAACCTAAATAAAAACCGAAAGTGTAGACACACCTTCGGCATTATAAACCTTAACAAATACGAAAGACAACATCCTTTCTTTAATTCAACACCACCCTGCTAAAACCATCATCTTGCGGTTGTGGTGCCAGCAGTGTCAGTAGTTCTTTTTTACTCACGGTAATAAACCAGTGCACCCCGCGCTCTTGTATCAGCTCATCTATCAGCACCGGTAGCTTACGGCTATAGTGCAGTGCTGCAGTAGTGATAGCATCTGCAGTGCTCAGGTCTAATAGTTCGTCTGTACTCAGTACGCTTAGTTCATCCAGCTCGGTTATCAGTTGTGCTTTGCGCTTCATCACCTCATCGCCGCTGTATTGTTTGTCTACAAAGTCCAGCGCCATACGCTGGCGTATAAAGGCAGGCATCTGTGCAGCCGTACTTTCTTTGTATTCTGCCAGCAGGTCGGCACTGGTTTTTATGCTGAACTGTGTGGGCTTTACTATTCTGTAGCCGCTGGTCTGCTCTATATTTCTATAGGCAATAATATCACGCACCGTATCGGTAATAATGTTATCAAAAATATGGTTGCTGATAGCACTGATGAATTTATACAGTCGCTCCTGATCTATAGCCTTGGCAATACCACTCTGCGCAGCGTCCGTCTTTTGCAGATGTAGTGCTTCTATGATCATACTCATCACCTGCGTACATACATCTCGGTGGTGTGTGTTGATGGCCACATCGGGGTTCACAATATGTATAGGCGTACCATCTTTCAACTGCTCATGCGGTATGATGATGTGCTGCCCCGGGTTTCTGCTCACCTGCCCGCTACCGTGGCAACCGCTGCACTTCACCAGCTCTATACCATGCGTGCAACTATCGCAATCCATCTGCACATTACCCAGTCCGTTACATTCAGGACAGTCTGCACTCGCCTCTACTATATACGGGTGCGATGCTTCTTTGTCTACCAACTGTGCCGCACTGTAGGCACTTACAAAATCATCTGCTGCTGCCTTAGCCTTGCTGAAGAAGCTATCGTAATAGCCTTGTGTATTCCACTCTCCCCCTGCAATACTTACGGGTAACCTGCCCAGCATATGTGCGTAGTAGCCATCTGCATCTTGCTTGGCTATGTAGTATTTGCGCTGCTGTGCATCGTAGCTCATACGCCATATGGTCTGCTCATTCACCCAATAGGCACAGTCTCCTTTTAAGAAGATGATATCCGTAGCTGTGCACCATACCATATCTTTAGTAGGTACAAACCATATATCCACAGCTACCTTATCGCTGCTCTGCTCGTAAAACGGTTGCGATGGCATTCTTAAGAACAAACCGTTAGGATCTTCTATGATATTCCTGAAACCGATATTAGCAAAGTACCCTGATATGTTATGACCGCTGAAGTTGTTTTCCCATATATACGCACTGTCGTTCTCGTCTGCTACTTCCAGCATATAGTTAGAGTCTTGAAATATAGCTCCCGTGACCACACCTGTTATTTGCCCGAAGGGTGCTTTGGTAAGCGGGCGATATTGTGAGTAGCGCCAGTTGCGTGTGGCATCATCTTCGCGCGGGTGTCTGCTCAGCAGAAAGTTATCGAACAGGTATTGATATGCTTCACCGTAGTAGCCGGCAGGCTGTACCGTGCGCCCTGTACTCAGGTCTCTGAATCGCGGGCAGGCACCTGTAGTGTGCAGGCTCATACCATAATACACATCTTTATATCGTTGCAGCATATCGGTCATGGCTGCGGGTAGTTTTACATCTTTATTCAGGATGGCTAATACTTCTTTTAGTTGCATGGTTTGTTGGTTTAATTAAAAGTTGACAGTTAGCAGTTGCCGGACGGGGTTGAGGTAAACGCTCGTTACCTGACTGGTGCTTATACACATTTCCGCATGCTGACTGCCAACTAAAAATTCATTGTGTTAGGGATGGTTATATTATGTTGTCACAATCGCCGATGTAGAACAGCTCACCTTCTGTGGTCATC
Organism: uncultured Flavipsychrobacter sp.; assembly: GCA_964531655.1. Lineage (GTDB taxonomy): Bacteria > Bacteroidota > Bacteroidia > Chitinophagales > Chitinophagaceae > UBA5543. The sequence continues at coordinate 368,912 of CAZHDM010000001.1, read as the reverse complement.
TCAGGTTTATTAAAGTCCAGCGGATCTCCTTTGAACTCTAGTTGTCCTTTTTTGATCTCCAGAATATAAGAGCTACCACCACTACCCTGACGCTCGTAAGAAAGGAATACATCAAGGCTGGCATCCATAGGTTTACCATTCTCGTCTTTAGGTATCACCACCGTGCCATCGCAGAAGACAAACATGTAGCGCATCATAGCACGCTTTACTTTCTTGTCTTTCCAGAAGTCGTAATCAAAGAACAGGTTGGCAGGTGCTACAGGATCTGTAGTAGCAGCTGTTTCTACTGCTATCCTATCCTGGAAGGTAATGATACGGCTGGTAGCTACACGCTCACTCGGGCGACAGTCTGCTATCTGCAGCTCTTCAAATGTTGGGTCTTGTACCTCTATGTTAGCCAGCGGGCTACTAAAAGTAAGTGTATTGGCTGCTACTAATCCCTCAATTGCTGTACAGTTGAATGGTGCAGGAATATCTACACTACAAGGGAAGAAACCAATACGATCGATATTTCTTTTGCGCGTTTTCAGATCACAACCGCCGGGTTCGTTTTTAGTGACGGTTATGTTAGCGCAATCTGCAGGACAAAATGCCATGGTTCAATCAGATTTAATCAGTTAAAGAATTCTTTTACTCGTTTAAAGGCCGCCGCCTATAGGTGGGTTGTTTGAATAGCCTCACCCATAGCTATAAGGCAGGAAAAATCTTTATTCAATTAATAGCAGTTCCTCCATATCACCTCATCTATTATCTGTATGCCTGAGCCGCAGTTGTCGATGAAAGTGGCGTTGTACTTGAAGTATTCTGCATTAGGTTTTATCAGTGGGTTTAGTTTTCGTTTGATCACAGTTGTAGTGGGCGATATAGGTAGTGTTCCGTTGAAGTAGTCGCCCATGCCTATCACGTCAGACTGTTGATATACCAGCTTAGGGCTTGTACTGGCAGGTATCGACTGGGTAAACTTAATAACCAGAAAATATTCGCACTTACCGTTATTGCGCTCTTCTACTAATGTCATGCTAGGATTATACATAGGTATACATGGTGGTGGTACATATACAGGTGTCACATCGTCTACATAGCACACCTTACTCTTACCGTTACATAGTAGTGCCTTCATTTTTATGATGCCTGTTACGTTGAGTACCTTCAGCCTGATCTTACCACTTGGTGGTAATGTGCTGTATGGTATTACTACCGTTCCGTTAGGGTCTGTATATTCCAGCTCCCAACCACATGGTGGCGGTGTGTGCCCGGGTGGTAAAGTATAGGTAAGCTCCAGATAAACGAGTTTGTTCTCAGGCACCAACTCATGATCGAAGCCGATACAATCATAATCACCATATACTTTATAGATTCTATATACAGCAGCACATTCGCTACCATCTGCATTCACCAGTTTGAATTCTATTTCCACATCACCTTCTGTGAGACCAGATATAGTAAAGGGTGCATTACTACGGTTGCTGTAAGCACTCCAGCTACCCGATGGCAACTGTCTGTACCGCACTTTAAAATACTGCCCTGTAGTGAGCTGCGGCGATGGAATGGTTATACTTAGGTCTGCCATAGTTATGATGCTGTAGGGGTTGAGTTAATAGTAGTATAAGCACTGTCTGCATGATTTACGGCAGTAGCTTTTACTCGGTAATAATAGGTAGTATCATTGGTCAGCTCTGTATCTGTATAGCTGCTGGTACTGCCTGTGTATACAGTAGTAAGCGCAGTAGTATAGTCGCTGCTTTCTGCACGTTCTACGGTGTATAAGGTAGCACCTGTTACATCATCCCAGTCCAGCCCCACCTGTGCATCGTTAGGTGTTGCGCCCAGATTATCGGGTACAGCAAGTATAGTAGTGTTGATGGTCATTTCCAGCGGCAGACTTTCTACACCGTCACAACACTGCCTGGTGATGGCTACTTCATATTCCAGGTCGTCCTCAAGGTTCGTAATGACGATAGGTTGTGTCAGTTGTACATTACTTGTCCAGCCATCAGTGCCTGTTAGCCTGTAGCGTACAAAATATTGTACGGTACAAATGTCAGTATCATTATGGTCGGTAATAGGTATGGTTATTTTTCTTGCCATGGTGTTAGATGTTATATACTAGGTTATTTAATTCTATGGTTACGTTACTTGCACTCGCTGTAGTGGTAAGCCCTGTGTAGGTGATGCGTCCGCTACTGTCTATGGTGATGGTAGTATCATCAGGCAATGCATTATTCAGGCTGGTGAGTGCTACTATGGTTTGCGGTCTTGCATCTGCTCCTACAAACCCGATGATCTCACTTACCTCTATTGGTTCGGCAGGTGCGCTTGGGTCTTCAGCATAAAAGCTATTGGTCACATACAGGCTGAACGTTACTTGCTTATTATCTATTGCAGCCGTTGTTTCCTGTTCGTCTGCTATCCAGTTGTCATGTCCGTTTATAGCCACTGTATAGGTTGCTGTTTCTTCATTGGTAAATGCACTTGCTACAGGCACAGCACACAATGCTTCGGTAGTAGTAAATGCTGATACAACAGGTTGTGCACAAGAGTATACAGGTAGCGCATCGCACAACTCACTCCAGCTATTTACCGTAATGCCTTGTACTTTGTTGTTCGGTATGGCACTATCATAATAGATACTACCCGTTACTGAAGCATTTGTAGTAGTGGTAACTGATAATGCCACATGGGGCGTACAGCTAATACCACTTGTATCTACTACCTGCAGGTCACTTACCCCATCCTGATTGCGGAGGTAATCTTTTAGCCCCTGCACATTATGCGCTATCAACTGATAGTTATCATCATAAAAGTCTCCGCCCTGATAAGTAGCAGGTATGGCAAACACTACATTGCTACCATCAGGATTTGTTTTCTTATAACAGTTGGGCTCACAACCGTATATCTGTCTTTGCGTGCACAGCTCCATTGTTGTACTTAGCTTGAATAGCTCAAAGCACTTGCTTGACTGTGCGAATGGTGTACCACCTGCATACTTATATTCTGTGATGGTCTTGTTATCGTCTATGTAGATGTACTTAGCATGCAACTGGTTCTCCAGTTCAAACATTTTCCATGAAGGAAACAGCTCAAAGCCTTCCAATAAAAACACCTGCTTACTTTCTGTTTGCACCAGTCTGCAATTGTTACTAATGGTACGTTCTATATCTCTTGGTCTTCTTACTATACGCCCTCTGAAGGTGCTTACCTTTCTATATTCAAACGTTGGAGAAGTACCACCATAAGATATTTCAGGTGTGCCGTAAAACTCATTGGCAAAATTATCGTCACAATCAAACTTGGAGATAACACGTATCAATGGTTCTCCGCATGCACCTTGTGGCGTGAAGGCTGCCACTTCATCGCTGGTAGCAGGTGCCATATCATAGTTAGCAGAAGGGTCGTTCATATCTCCGCTAATGATGTTGGGAGAGAAACCTGTTTGATCTATGATGATATTGCGCGGCACATCGCAACAGTTATTCTGGCAATACCTTTCTGTGTATTTATTGAACACGGTAGTAATAGCGCCGTTAGTGATACCTTTTACCTCTACTCTCAGAATATAACATTCATGAGCACACATAGCAGGGCTAAAAGATTTCAATCTGGCATTGAACAACCTTCTGCCGGTAGCTAATACCCTACCGATGTAGTAATCAAAATAGGCGGTAGCATCTTCATATAGAGTAAGACCATCTGCACTGTACACATATATCTTCAGTGTATAGTCTTGAGAGGTATCGTATAGTTGCCCTTGCAGATACATATCTGACGGTATGGCTACTGCTTCGCAATAGCAGGGCACACCTTTGGGCTGATGATAGTATTGCAAATCATATATACTGTCGAACCAAGTCATAGTGTTAGTAGTTTATATAGTTATACTGTTCCTTTTAGTTGTATGTATTGTCCGTTTGCATCAGTGGGTTGATAGCTCATTTCTATCTCTGTGATGATACCGTTCTCATAATTCTTCAGCGGTAGTTTTACGGTCTCTCCCAGCTTGGCCGATATTGCATCTTCTGTAAGGCCCAGCTTCTTTATATCACTACAGCATTGGGTGATCTTTACCGACCAGTTCTTGTTGATCTTCGGGTTAGCTCGCGGATCATCTATCCAGTGGTACCAGTCCCACAGTGTATCTTCAAACTTCGGGTCGAAGTACATAGGGTAGTTCACCAACCTTGCTTCTGCTTTTGTAAAACTCCCAAACAGTTCCAGTATATCATACACACCATCTGATGGATTAGCGAAGGATATTTTATTACCCTTCACATGCGTGTGGACTTCGTGTATGGTGCTCCATGCTTCGTGGTTTATGTTATATCTGGTATTGGGTATCGGCACAGGACCTGCATGCAGGTCGGTAGACATGGGCACTTTATCTCGTATAGCTCTTGCATGTAGTCGGCTGGAGCCATCCCATATCAGTATCTTAGGTAGCGAGCAGGTATCGTCTTTCAATAGCAACCCGTAGTTGGCATATTCTCTCAGCCAGTTATTTATAGTGCGCATTTGTGGTACCATCTGCACATTCAACACCTGCGAGTTCACCAACTGTTGCATAGCATCATACAAGTAATCTGTACCGGCACCATCCAGCCTGAACTTGGTAGCACCAAAGTGTTGGGTCTCTTTATTCAATGCTCCTTCAAAAAGTTTGTTGTTCGCTTCTTCCAGTGCAAAACCTGCTACTCCACCCATTTGCGATACCGCTTCATTCCCCGCCATATCCTGTGCATCCTGAGCATATAGTCCTGTAGCATAAGATGGATATTTCACTTCGTTCCACTCAAAGCATATGCCTTGCAATATTTTATTCCTGTCAGGTTTATCTTTCCTGAAATCATACACAGCAGGCTGACGGTAAAACCAATCTTTTCGCCAGAAGTACAGATGCGGATCACCGTTCACATACTTGATGTACCAGTCTGTATTATATATATCTTTCAGCTCATTCAGGAAATCACTTAATGCTTTTACAGGCCTGTTGTTATACTGATAGTGTGTCGTTGTATTCTCATCAGCATCACCCAATAAGAAGTCTATACCACTATACCTCCTGATACCTTTTTCATAAGGTGCGTATAAGTAGCAAGCGTTATAGTGAGGATTAGTACCACGCTTAATACCACTGGACGCATCCAGAAAATCACCCGAAGGACTTTTAAGACTTGGAGAAAAGAATATCGGACAAGTAATATCGTCTACCTTAACACCGCATTTATCACAAGCATTCTGAATGTAATCTCTTATCAATGGAGCGGGATGTTCTCTGCCACAACCTGCAGCTTCCAGAAACATTACTTTCAATTTCTCTTTCACACTCTTTATAGTATCTGACCCTGGCGGGATTAATAGCTGCAACCATTTAGGCATCTTCCTCACCCCTACCAGCTTAAGTATCTTTCTTATGAGTGCACCGATATTCCCTGTGAGTATCACCACTATCAGCAATGTTGACATCACAATAGATGCCATGATACTCAGCAGATACCATATCACGATTAGCATACCGTTAGGTCTTATCTCATTGCAATAGGTAAAGCGTGGGTGTAGTTTATTATCCGTCGGTCTTGGCTGAAACCATCCCTGATGATTATCCGATATAAGCGTTTGCTGTATACAGTGATAAGGGTCTTCTTTTTGTTTGAGTGTTACCTCATAAGTACAGTTCTCATCTTCGCAGCTTTGTATATCGGTACTGTGTATCGACCATCCTGTGTACGTAATATCGCAAGAGTTGTCTTCTATCTTCACATCTACCGCATTCAGCGCAGCAGCCAGTTGATCTTCGCACCAGTCTTTTACAAACTCATAGGCTGTACCCGAAATAGTAATAGCTCCTGATGCAGCTCGCTTCAACTGATAAGCACCGTTGAGGGCTGGCTCTCCTTCTTCGTTGCGCTGTTGTGTCCATGTTAGTTTTAGTTGCTCTAATCCTTCTACATGGTCGGTCATGTCTATCCACTTAGGTTGTGGCACATTACCGTTCACCAGTTCCAGGTTCTGCGGTATAGCAGGCATACCTGCACGCACGCGATATATTTTTGCTTGCCCCGTTGCATCTCGATACTGTAAGTGTCTGAAGTATATTCTTAGCTGCATTATTTAAACCTCCTTTTATTTTTGCGTATAGCGCGCTCTGTCATCATACCTATACCTTCTTCATTGAAGTATATATTCTGCCTGAGTCTGTTATCTTCTATAGCGTGTACTACATCATCCAATTTATGTGCTAATTGTTTTACTTCAGTATTACTGGCAAACTGGTGTGCACCTGCTATAGTTGGTTGTTGGAATGTGGGCATCAGGAATGGTAGTGACGGATCTATCATGCGCATAGCTGCACCATTATTGATAGCTTCCAGTAGTTTCTTATTTCGCTGAGTACCTTCTGCAGTAATGACGCTCTCCCCCGCACTGATGCGTACCCAGTTCTTATCATCTCTCGGTCCGCCTATGCCTTTATAGTCTACCACACCATCGGCAAAGCTTTCTGTAGCGGTGCTACCAAATGCATTTTTTAGTGATGATACACCTGCTATCAAGCTACCTACTGCTGCTACCACACGAGCGATCACCGTATACGGGTCACCTCCTGCTGCAGCTTTAGACACTGCCACTATAGCTTCTGTAAGTGCTACTGCCGCATTAGATGCTTGTAGTGCTGCATTGACTTGCTGCTGCTTTTTAGCAGCTAATGCTCTGGCTTGCTCTGCTTTTCTGAGTCGTTCTTCTTCATATCTGAGTATCTCAACATTACCACGCTCAGCCAGCTTCTGCGCTTTGGTTACATTCTCTTTCCTGTACGCAATTTCTTTATCCAGGCTTTCTATCTGTGCCTGATACATATTGTTGGCTACCTCTTGCACCACAGCACCTAGCTCTTTATAGGTTTCTTTTATCCTATCCAGCTTTTCTTCAAACTTGCCTTCCTCTAATATTGGCGAAGGCAGCTCAACTTCTTCTACTTCTTTAGGGGCCAATGCATTTTCGCGTTTTAGCTCTGCGCTGGTTTTAAGTCTGTCTAGCGTTTCAGGAGCTCTCGGTTCAGTACGCTGAGGTACTTCTTCCACTTTTGTAGTTACCGTTGAGCTAGTGCTTGACCTTCTTGGAGAGCCTGTACCCGTTACTTTTCTAACAGGTGTGTCACTAACGCTAAAAGCTGCTTGCATTTGAAGTGTGAACTCTGCTATCTTATCCAGTACCTTATCTTTTGCATCATCATTTTCTTTTAGTCTTCTCGCTTTATTCTCTTCTGCTTTTCGTACATCTGCATTTGCATCTATGAGGTCTTGACTTCCTGAGCCTAAATATCCCCCAGATACTGTTAGAGCTGAATCTATTAATGCTGCTTGATTTTTTGCCAGCCCAATAATGAGGTCTTCGCCTTTCTCTATCTGTATCCTTGCTTTGATCAATTCCTTCAACTGGTCTTGATATACCTCTATAGAGGCTTTTGCGATTATAGAATCTCTCAGCTTATTATATTGGTCTGCTGCTTTGCCTGCTAATATTGCTTCCTGACTAAGATTAGCGAACAATCCCGGATACAGATCCTGCAACTTTTTTACTGCTTCAATTCTGGAATCATAAGACGCAGTAACATCCGTTGCCACATCATATAATATCTCAGCATTGGTCAACTCTTCTGCAGCCAGTTCTGCAGCACGCGATGTGATGTTAGCATACTCCTCTGATATTCGTTGTGTTTCAGAAACGGCTTCTTTCTGTTTATTAATAAAGCTGTCAAGTATACCACCTTCTTTGAGCAACTCTTGACCTAGCGCGAACAGTGCATTTACCGCTAACCCTGTTACATTAACACTACTCAACATGGAGGTGGTCAGGTTTTTAAACGATGTCTTTAAACCACCTGATGCTTTTGTACCGGCATTACCGGCATCTTTCATATACTTGGCAAAACCGATGCTCGTTTGCTTACCTGCAGACTCTAATGATTTGAACTCTTTAGTTACACTTGACACATATTTACTCACAGCGCTTTTCAAGCTATCACTCCCCGTTAAGCCACCTACTATACCCTTAAATAGCTCAGATACCAGCCCTTCTGTTTTATTCAGGCTGTTTAGGATAGCATTGTTAGTAGTTTCTATGCTTTTGCCCAGCTTTTCTATCTGGCTACTTTGGTTGGCGGTAAGCTTGCCTAATTGTTGTGAATAATCATTCAGGGACTTGTTTAGCCTGTTCAGCTCATCTATCTGAACTTGTATAGCGTGTGTAGCATTATTTAATGCCTCATCATTAACTTCGTAAGATATTTTATGGATAACTTCGGTAACATCCGCCATGGCAGTGCAGTATATTTCTTGTAAAACTTATTGCACTTGCAGGTGGCAGATTACCTGATACGTATTTGTAGAGGAATAAAGGAACGTCTCCCTTGTTTATCTATTGCAAATATACAATAATAATATAAATAACAAAATAACTACAAAAATTATTAATGAAAAATAAACTACTATCACTTGTAGCATTATTGTTTATTACCTCGTGCGTCAATAGGATGAAGTCAGAAGAGTCAACTTTCACCTATCCCAACCAGCCTAATCACGTGCAGATGGATCATTACAAAGGTCACCTAAAAGAGGTAATACAAACTGTATATGAAGAAGTAGAGCAAGTAGATAGCGAATGGTTCCCTGATTCTACAGGGCACATCATGAAGTTCATATATAGCTTTAATAAAGACGGTTATTTAATTCAAAAGAGAACTTTATGGTATGATGATAACAATAACACTCTTGACAGAATAACTAAGTATGAATTCACCAATGGATTACCCTCTGGTGGCATCACTCATGTCAACGATACTTTACATAGCAGCCATACAGTAAAAGAATTTAACGAGAAAGAAGTAATTGAAGAACATAACTATATAGGTATTGGCACCCACAAGCTGACATTTGTATTGAATGCTAAACACAGAACTAAGGAGTTTACAGTTTCTAAGATTAATGCTACAGATCAGAAAACTTTTGATGTGCATACTGTTACTACAAATAACTATCATCAAGATAGTTCCGAATACACTGAGGTAACTAAATATTTATTTCCCAAATCCTTGGAAGATGCTGATATGACAGTTGAAGTACACTATACTACACTAGAGGAGGATGCCTATGGCAATCCAACATATCAACTTGTAAAACGTACTAGTTCAATTAATGATAAGGTAAGCTCCAGATTTAAAATAGCTACTTATGAATATAAATACTATTAGATGAAGACAGCATTTTTAACTATACTATTTTTCATACCGGTATATCTCATCGCTCAAGTAGCAGAACCTGCAAAGGTATATAGCGACTACAGCCGTCTAGGCATTAACGGTCCTGTAAAAACAGTGACCATATATAAATACAATAAGCTGAACTATACACCCACAGAGGAAGACTCTACAACGGGTAAGCTCTACTCTGTTATCAAACATTGGTACGACAGTTCAGGGTATCTTATTAAAGACAGTAGCCTCACTTTCTATAACTCCAAGCAGGCTATGGGAGCATGCCGCACCTACAGCTATACTACGAGTGGCGATACTGTAGCCATGTACATGACTGCCAGGTACAACTGTGTACCACCCTATGACAACAACGATGTAGATAACTTCATCACCTACTTCCAGCAGCAGAACGATTCACTCATTATTGCTAAACAATACACTAGTCACAATGGCAAGCGTTATAAAAAGCAACCATCAATAGTTATCAACTTTTTTGTGGTAGAGGGACTAATAGTACGCTCCAGCTATAAGACCTATGTAAAGGGCGAAGCCGTTACCCAAAGCACGCAAGAACATTCTTATGATAAGTATGGCAACTTCACCAATAGCATAGAGAAGAGGTATAGCCTGCCTGCAAAGAATATAAAACACAAAGTATCACACATAGACGAGATGGGTAATGCTACCCGCATGCTCAACTTTGTAGACGATAGCCCTACACCTGAGTTCCTCACCATCTATGAGATAGAGTACTACGACTAGCTAGCACTCTTTACCTGCTCATTATGCCAGTCTATCCATTTGGCTTTTTGCCTCATGCGGTAGTAGAACATAAATACACTGGTATCCATAAAGTGCTCTGCTGCTTGCAGGTCGCCTTCATTATACTTCATGGCAGCATCCCAAAAACTATCATACCAGTCGTCTACCTGTGCCTCTACAGATATTATTTTTGAGGCATCAGCGCGTTCAGGTTCTCCTTTCTTGCTTTGAAATAGTTCATATCGGTCAAAGTATCTGATAGCTCTTTCCATGCCGGTGTGGATGCGATTCCTATGCTCAAAAAAAAAGCATACAGTTCAGGGTCAGGAGCTATTTGTTGAGTAGCATCTCCTTTTGCCCATGCTACTTTTCTGTTCGTCCAGAAGTCTTCTGTCTGCTCAGGGTCTTCACCTTCGGCAAGTGTGTATATAGCACCCATACGTAGTGCACAATCTTCATCCACAGGGTAGCGCAGTCTGTACTTGATGTTATTAGCTAGTGTAGCTATATCCGTCCGCAGGTTCTTTACATTCTTCTCATCGTTGCATAGTTCCAGCATCTTATCCATCATTGCAGATAACAGGTCTTTTGTAGCACCACCGGCTGCGTATATGTTTTGTGCTCCTGCAGCTACATACCTGCTCATATGGTAGCCATTGGCTACATCTTCAGGCATGTACAACGTTATGTTATGTACTTCACTATGGAAAACTTCCTTGTATGCGGGATCGTTTTTGTAGGTGTGTTTCATGGTGTTATATTTTTAGTTGTTGGTTATCTGTGTTACATCATCCACTGTAGTTCTTGCGCTTCTGTCAGCTCTCGCAGCATTTGTTTAGCATCTGCTACATCCTCCTCACTGGGTTCTACAAATATCATTCTCAACCCTGCCGAGGTGACGATATACTGTGGTTTCTCTCGCTCACCATTGATGATGAGTCGGAGCATGTTACACTTATCCTCGTAGGTAAGAGGTTTAGGCTCCGGCACTGTAATATGGCGAACAATGCTCCTGAACATATAGAATACACCGGCATCTATGTGCCTTTGCACCTCTGGGTTTTGCATGATGTAATTGTATGCTGATTCCTGGAAACCGTCTTCGAGCTTAGGGAAGGCTGCCCGTACCGCCCAGCGCTTATTGCCCTGCAGTATCATGGATTTTACAAAAGCCGCCTCTTGCGAAGATAACGCCATATGTCTCTCTCTACCCTAATTTTGTCCTGACAAAGATAGGCGTTTAGTTATTACAAAAAAACATTTTTTTGTTATTAACGTTTTCCCCAGTAATACATCACACAAACTAAAGACAACGTTATCAGTATGATAATATAAGGCATGGCTCGCTCCCACTGCCGTTGCCTTTTTCTTTGGAGAATATTCTTTTGTATTACAGCTACTGCTGCTTCGTGACCATCGGCCAACTTGAGTAGTACATCAGCTACAGGCTGCATGTACAGATACTTTAATCCCCTTGTGGCATGTAGTATCTCTTTGGTGATCATCAGGTTCATCTCTTTATCATCCTCTTGCTTAAGTACTGCAAGGTGGCTATCTGACAAGAGCAACATGATATAATCATACAACGCACTATGGCTCATCCGATAGGCATCTACAGTATCCATGTGGTGGCTGAGTTTATGACTCTCTTTCATGATCCACTCCGGAGTGATGACCTCCTTCTCTCTGGCGCGGGTACTCATACCTGCCAGCCATCGTGCATGATCGTATTTTTTACGGGTATTGGGTATACTCAGTACTGCATAGGCTTCCTGTATCTCACGGAAATGGTCTTCAGCAAACTTATTATCCTTATTGGTATCCGGGTGGTACTTAAAGGCGAGTTTACGATATGCCTTTTTCACCTCTGCCTCATTAGCAGAAGTAGGCACCTCCAGTATTTTATAATAATCTTTTAGCTGCTGATCAGCCATAGCTGTAAAGGTAAGGTTAAGCTCACGAAAATACATGCAACAAAAAAGGGCCTCGGACTTCCGAGACCCCACAATCTGTCATAGTATAAATACTATGACACAACTTCTTTTGCAGCTTTATACGCATCTCTGTATTTCTTTATCTGATCATGGTCTTTCTGCAATTTAGCTTTCTGTTCCATGATAGTATTACTTACATCCGATGGTAGTTCTGTGAATTTTTCAATGGCTTCGTTATATACTTTTAGTATCGCATCTTCACCAAACTCACAAGACTCTAGTAAAGCTTCTCTTGTATCACCGCTGAAGGTGGCTTTCATATCCAACCATGTACGGTGTAGCATACCTTTCAATGACTCGTCCGTATTATTCTCAACACGGCTTAGTGTCATCATCAGGTCAGTCAGTTCTTTTTTATTCTCCAAGCTGTTATCACGCTTACTCTCAAATATCACTTTCAGGTCAGCGTCTAACAGGCTTGTATCTTCTAACGCCGTCTCATATCCTGCGATACGGTCGTTATTGATCTTTATCAAATCATTCAATACGTCTTTGGTTGTTGCTATATTCATAATATTCATCTTTTGGTTCAAAAAATTCTTCTAAACAAGTAGGGAGAAATAAAAACAGGCAGCCCGCCCGAAGCGGGCCACCTGTAACCACTCACTACTCACTAAACTTCTTTATATCGTTGCTCATTTTTCAGAGCGTGTTTTTTCAATGTCTTTTACCTGCTTGATAAATTCATCCGTCTCCTGACTGCTTTCTGCACCGTACGCATCTATTAGCATACCCTTCTTACCATCGTCTGTATGTATTGCATACAATACTGCGTTATCAGATGGGTCAGATGCCCCTTCAAAACGATAAAAATTATCAATGTGGGTCTGTGATGGTTTATAATGTTGCTCTGTTGATTGAGCTTTCAGCCCTTTACTATCAACGGTAAAATTTTCTTCATAACCTCTCTTAACTAATGATGTAGTACAAGCACTTAGCGTTGTCATATCATCAAGGTTGGCTAAAATGTCTTTATTTTGATTGTGGTTGCTCATAGTATTTGTTGTTTAGTGGATTCTATTATTATAACAAGTCAACTGTCTGATTGTTTGATTAATTCACTAAGAAAAAGTTAAAGCCTCCATACTTAAAGAACATAAAAAAAGCAGCCCCGCCACTTGTGACGAAAGCTGCTATCAACATACGCACATCATCACTACTCTACACCATTATAAACGTATAAAACACTCCTTTAGTTTATAAGAAAAGCCAATGAAACGTTAAGCCTGAATGATAATGTTTAAGGTTTTAAGAGTAAATAAAATCTTTTCATCAACAAACTGTACAAATTGAATTTTAAAGTAATTTGCCATCATGGTCGACTTGCACAAATGGACAGAAAGGGATTTCAATTTCGACTTCCCTACAACATTGTATCCTGCTATTATTGAGCGCTTATCAGGCACTGCTGCAAGGCTGGAGCAGAAGATAGATAATGCGCCTTTTATGATATTGACTCAGCCTTACAAAAATGGCTGGAGTATACAGGAGCATGCAGGCCACCTGATAGATCTGGAAGACCTGTTATGTGCAAGACTGGATGATTATGAAGCAAGAGAACAAACACTCACTGCGGCAGATATGAGCAACAAGAAAACTTATGATGCAAACTACAATGATGAAGGCATCAAGACCATACTTAAAACCTTTCGTATAAAACGTGCTGCTACTATAAAACGGTTAATGAATTACGATGAGGCTAGCGTAGAAAGAACAGCAATGCACCAGAGGCTGAACACTCCCATGCGCCTGGTAGACATAGCCTACTTTTTTGCCGAGCATGATGATCATCATCTGGCATCTATCAATAAGATCGTGTGGGATTTTGACTAGCTATATTTTACTACAATAAACTTCCTGATAACCTCCATTACATTTCTGGCTTCCAATGGCTTTAGAATGTATCCATCAGGTTGATATTTGTCGTTCTCATCCGCCTTCTGGTAGTCACCTTTTACCATCATGATGAGGGGTATCTGACTTGTAGTATCATTTTCTCTGAGGAACTTTAGAAAATCTCTGCCCGTCATGTCTGTAAGCATATGATCTGCTATGACCAGACCAATATTTTCTTCTTTGAGGACTTCTTCAGCATCTACCCCTGCTCTCGAGTGGATTATCTGGATGCTCAATATATTCAAGATCGCTCTGATCATATTCGCCAACCAATCGTCTTTTGTAATCGCTAAGACCTTTTTGCTCTCCATAAAATATGTTTTACAAGGGACAGATAATTATTGTAATTGTACTATCGCCTAAGTAAGAATAATTTTACTTTATAGTTTATAATAAGCACTTCTGATAACATGTAGCTAACGAGCCGATAACAGGTCGATAACAAAATAAAATCAAAAGTGTTTTAAATTTTTCTAAGCACTTTTAGCCATGTACTCCTTCGTTACGGATAGTAGCTTTGCCACTGCAAATGGCTTGGTCAGATAATCGTCTGCACCCGCATCCATACCACGCTTTACATCAGCTGGGTCTGCAAAGGCTGTCAGGAACACAAAAGGTATATACCTGTCCAGCTTTCCTGTTTGCTGTGCTACACGTACCTGCTTCAAAATATCATACCCTATTATATCAGGTAGCATGATGTCGCACAGTATCATACCCACATTATGCTGCTTTAATAGCGCAAGTCCCTGGGTACCATTTTCTGCAAATACGGCATTCACTTTGGCTATGCTGAATATAGAGCGTAGCATCTTGCTGATACCTGCATCATCTTCTATTACCAATACCACGCTTTCTTCATTCATCTTATTTCTTGTTTAAAGGAAGTTTTAATGTAAATACCGAACCTTCGCCCTGCTTACTCTGTACATCAATACTACCGTTATGTGTTTTAGCTACATGTTCTACTACCATCAGCCCTATGCCTGTGCCTGATATATTACCCACATTGCTGGCCCTGTAGAAGGATGTAAATAGTAGTTCTTGCTCCACCCGTGGTATACCTATACCATGGTCCCTTACCTGTAGCTGCAAGCACCCATCTTGCTGTGTTATATATAGCTCAGGCGCATCACTGTCAGGACTATACTTAAAGGCATTGCTCACCAGATTATTCACTGCATGGCGCACCAGGCTTTTATCTATGAATGCATCCTTTACATTATTATCTACAAACACTTCTAGCTTTCTACCATCTGTATAAGGCATGAACAGCTCTTCTACTATGCTGTTTATGTAGGTACGTACATTTACCGTAGTTGGTTCAAACTTTATTTTACCGCTCTCTATACGCCCTACCATCAGTAGCTCGTCCAGAATGTCGGTAATACGATTCACCTCTTTGACAATGCCTGTAGTCATAGACGGTGTGTCTATCATAGTAGCCATGTCTCCATCTTCTTCAGCAGCACACATCTCCAGTATCTCAGCCGAAGACATGATCACCGATAGTGGCGTACGCAACTCATGAGAGGTAATGTGTATGAAGTGAGACTTCAGATTGTTCAGCTCTTTTTCTTTGGTGATGAGCCTTTGCATATTATGCTCACGCTGTACACGCTCTGTCACATCACTCAGCCTGCCGGCTATCACTCCACCATCTTTATGCACATCGCTATGCCATATATAGTATTCTATAAACTTAGTATCACCATCATCTGTCAGCACTCTGAATGTACCTGTTTGCGGCACCTTAGTTTCCTGTAGTGTGTTGAAGGCTATGTATAGCGAGGCTTTATCTTCCACATACACATTGCTCATCACCTCTCTGTTGTATTGCTTTGGCAGATGCTTCATATGCAGGCCCATTATCTTCATAAATGCCTGATTGTGTATTTGTATCTCACCGCTGAAGGTCATCTGGAATACACCATCGTTCAACGTATTTACCAGCGAACTAAAGCGTTCCTTTTCTCTGGCTACTGCCAACTCAGTTTCTTTTTGCTGATTGATGTTGACACCGTAGCCTATCACAAACTCCAGATCATCATTATTATTAATATATGGGTAAAATATGCGCAGCACATAGTTAGTACCGCCATCTTGCCTCGGATGTTCCCCTACCCAAGATACAGAGGCTCTTGACTCTTTAGCCAGGTTAAACTTCTCCCTGCGTTCATCAGCTACTGATCTATCCAGATTGCGCATTTCGCAATACTCATAATCATCCTTACCTATCATCCACTTGCGTATGCCATCATTCTTCACAGCTGTTTTATTCAGGTATATATACCTGTGCTGTGGCGAGAATATGGCTATGTCTGCAGGAAGCTCATTCAGTACTTTATGGAAGAACTCTTTTTGCTCCAGTAGCTCGGTCTCTTTATTCTTAAGAGTGGTCACCTCTTCGTAGTTCCATACATGTCCGCATAGCTCTCCATCTTCAAATAAAGGAGTGTATTGTCTGATGAAATATTTACCATCGGCAAATGCTACCTGATCTTTCTGAGGTTTACCACCCTGTATGATCTCTTCTATATCTGCTACAAACTGCTCCGGCTCTTTAAACAAGTGCATGCACTGCGCTGCAGAACCTTCACAATCCATACCTGTAATATCTTCGGGCTTCACCGGCAGTTCAAATATCTCCAGAAACCTTTCGTTCACCATCTCTACCTTACGGTCAGCGCTTTCTACCAGCACACCTGTAGTAAAGGTGTTGAACACCATCTGCATATGTGTTAGTAGGCTCATGCTGTTTGTTTTGGTTTCATTAGATAATTTGCTACCAGCTCATTCTTAGAAGTAACGTCCATTTTCAGGTATACATTCTTCAAATGATGGTTAACAGTATGGTGCGATATGAATAGCTTTTCGCCTATCTGCTTGTAAGACAATCCCTCTTTCACATATCTGATGATATCTGCCTCACGCTCTGTAAGCTGAAACTCTTCTTGCAGCTCAGCAATGATGTCTCTTTTCTTCAACATACTGATGAGCTTAGTGGCCACCTGTGGCTGCAGATAACTACCATCTGTTTCCAGCTTCTTGAAAGTTTCCGGTATCTCTACCAGCTTGAAAGGTTTGTATATATATCCGCTGGCACCGTTCTCAAAAGCCTGCATGATGAGGTTGTTCTGCTCATCACCCGTCATGATGATGACCTTTGCATCCGCAAACCTTTCTTTTAACGTTGCTATATGGTCCAGCCCGTTACCGTCTTTCAGGTGTACGTCCAACAGTATATAGTCCGGCGTCGGCACACCATCCATCTTTTCCAGCTCAGTCATACCAGATGCTGAAAAGGCAATACTGTACTTACGCATGGCAAGAAGATACTTCTCTATGTTTTGCCTGAGGGTGTAGTTGTCTTCCAGTACTCCTACACTGCTTACAATATTTGCTTGCTCCATATGCAACATTTTTCACAGTTAAATAAGTACTACAAAAATGTATGGTTGTTAACTATTCACCATTAATTAAGGTACTGCATAACATCAGGGTAACTATTGCGTAACAAATGGCTAACAAATTTTGCCCCTCTCGTTATGAGCTTGCTTGTTTTGCTCTTTTGTGTGTTTTGTGTTTTTTTTGTTTTGAAATGCCGGCCTTTTGTTACTTTTTCCAATAGTATGACTACCATTGTTATGTACGCATATCTTCTTGTGTTTTGTACAATACAAAAGTACTACAGCCGATAGGGGTGCTGTATCACTAACATTAGTAGTTTATGAGAAAATTTTGCAAACGCTGCTACAGCGTAGCGTACATGACCATGTATACAACAGTTACAGCCAGTACAGACACGTAAAACACCTTATTGATGTTATTACTCTTTTTAAAAAACCTTTTGTGGGGCTCGTTGAAGGTATTACGTAACATTTGCTTGCTGTGTATCTTGAAGGAGTTCATCATGAGAAAACCATACTCATCAGTCAATTTACGAGATACGATCAGGTAACTCTTGAGAAGTAGATACAATAACGTGAACACAACCAACACATAAGGGTAGTAGTGGATGATGGCGTCTCTTACCATAGTAATAATAAATTTCTATCCTGCCTCGGGGGAGGTTGCAAAGGTAACGTTTAATAATTGATAACACAGCCATAACTCACAGGTTATTAATAAAATGTATTAAACAGAACCATAAGCAGGCTGCCCTATTAACGTATGAAAACAACAAAAGGTTGTTAACAATAACCGATCAATAACATATTTGATAACCACCTATTAACGCATAATGTAAAAACAGTTATATACTTTTACATCCTCTTGGTATATTATTTGTATAAATATTGCCGGGCACCAAAACAATAAAAACAACACAACAATGAAAGGGATTTTCTTCAACAGCTTACTGCTACTGATAGTAGTGATCGCATTTTCTTCATGTAAAAGGAAGTGGACCTGCCAGTGCGTATACAGCAACCCAACTACACAGGTGAGCTACCGCGAGCTATGGGGCTACAACGAGAAAGAAGCTACGCAGGTATGCAAAAGCGATGAGCGTGCCAGCTACATAGGTAATGACATTAAGTGTTCTGTATACTAGGCTATAGTATTATGATACCGGTGGAAACGTAGAGATATACCACTGCAGCCTGTCATTATTCTCCTCCAGCTCTTTTAGCTGCTCTTTATTGGAAATGGTCTCCGTCACGTCTTGAAATATACCGTATAATTTTACCGTCTTGCCTGACTTTACCATCGGCTGACCTACAGCCTTTAGCCATAGTTGCTTTCCGGTAGGTGTTACTTGCTTTAGTATAATACTAAAAGGTGTAGAATCATTTACGGCACTATTGATAGCCTCAGAGAGGTGCTTTCTGCAATCGCCTTCAAACAGGCAGAGCATATCATTAATATCAGGTGATTGTTGCGTATGGCCAAACAATACTCGGAGCTGCTTACTCCATTCTAATTTCATAGTAGCGGCGTCTATCTCCCAGGCGCCTATGCCCGACATTTTGCAGACATGCTCGTACAGGTCTTTTAGTTGGTTGATCTCGGCCTGCAGCATGGTGTTGCCTGCAGCTACGCCGACGTTCTCTCTCGTAAGTTCCATAATGTTATATCCCTTTTGCAGCCCGAAAGCCACACTATATGTTTATGTTTTCTATACCCTATTTTTATAAAAGGTATATACGCATACTCATTTATTTCAATAAGGATTAACAGGTCTGTAAGTGTTGTGCCGTTTTGCTGATCGAACGTAAATATATAAAATTTAATCTGTATTAAACGCAGAAAGAGACACTATTATAATTATTTGACAAACAAATACTTATGCATCTATATTACATATAAACGCGCAAGTATATGATGAATCAAAATGTATAACTAACGATTAATAGAAACCTGATCAAACAGTCTTCCCTGACTACTTGCAGACATCATTTTTGTAGCTAAAGCTTGTTGTAAAAACAGGTCATAATCTGCATCTGCCAACCTGAAACTCAGCATGACCATATCATAAGAATCTGTGATACTAAAACCTTGTTTTAATGTGTGCATGAATCTGATTCTGTGAGCAGTGGGTATGGCCGGTAGTAAATGACGCCATTGTCCATAGTCTTTTGGGGCAACTTCTCTCACGGTTGCCTCAAAGCTAGTGTAGTGTAGCATAGTCTTCCTCTTTATGTGTATACTTATTTATTGCTCATCAAATTACGAGGAGCCTACCCCTACAGTTGTTAATGGCTTGTTAACCAACTGTTATCAAACACATTTATTCTATGCTAATTACTGCTTGATAAACTGCTGCGTAGCCACCTCACTATCTGTATACAGCTGCAGCATATATATACCTGCCGGTAAGTGACCTAGCGGTACTTGCTTCTTGTAGTTTGTTGTAGCATCATCATTCCACTGATGTACTATGCTACCCTGCATATCTGTCACACTGCCATGTAGCTTGCCGCCTTCTTGAAACTTCGCTTCCACATTCAATAGAGTATTTGCAGGTACAGGATATACTTTTAACTCCGCTTCATTCTTTACAGCTCCAGCTATACCCGCAGGCCAGTAGTGCTCATAGTAATAGCGTATATAGTACGTTGTGGTAGCTATAACAGTTACTCTTTCGATATACCCAAGTGAGTTGTAATCGTAATCAACATAAGGACCACCGGCAGGGTATGCCCTTTTTAGCTTCCCGTCAGGATAATAACTGTAATCCGTAGGTGTACTACTGGATGGTGTAGTGCCAGGCGTGTTATATTTATTATTGATCCGTTTTACCTTTTTACCGGCATTATCGTAATAGTAATAGTTACTGGTAGCATAATTATGAGCAGGGTTGTAAGTAGTATCCTTAACCAACAGTCCTGCACTATCATATTCAAAGAATGCAGTGCTTATTGATCCATTTTGAATATTTTCTGAAGTTACCCTTGATAGTCTACCCAATGTATCATAGTAATACAATGTGCTAAAAGTATTGCTCAACAGTCTTTTTAGTCGAGAAGAGCTATCATAGGTGTATATTTCTCTATCTCGTATGTAAGAGCCACTATAATATGTAGACTCCATCAGCCTATTGGCGCTATCATATTCACGTTCACAATTGAGTGAAGATGTAATATCGTAGTGATAAACACCGTTAGAAATAGTAGTAAGCACACCAAAGCTTACCGAATAGTCGCACGATATATTATCACCATAGGCATTGCCTGATCTGGTTTCTCCTTCTATATAAAAATGATCGGAGCCTCTGCCAGATGAGACGTTGTAATAAAAGTGTGTAGAATCCTTATGGTTCTGTGGTGTGTTTTTATTACCCCAGTCATACACTTTAGCCATCAAGCGCCATTGCTGTGCATGGGTCATATAGGAGGCTAATAATAGCATAGCCAGTACTGTTAGTTTCTTGTTCATATGCATAGGTTTTAGGTGTTAATGATTATTGCTTGATAAACTGCTTAGTGGCAACCTCACTATCTGTATGCAACTGCAACATGTACAAGCCCGCCGGTAAATGACTTAGGTGTATTTGTTTTGTGTATTGCTTCGAGGCCTCATCTCTCCACTGATACAATACTCTACCCTGCATATCTGTTATCACACCTTGTAGCTGTCCGCTGGCTGCCAACTCTGCTCGTATATATAATAGGTCTGTAGCGGGCACGGGGTATACTTTAAGGCTGGTGTTCGAGGCAGTTACTTTATTGATGTTGTTAGACCAATGGTGCTGGTAATGATACTCTGTCTTATAATAGTATGCAGTAGGTGGGTTAGGTGTAGGTACAAACAGCCTTCTATACTTTTCTATCAGCCTGCCTTTATTATCATATCTATATTCAGTACTATCATCAGGCACTTGCATAATATTGTTGTATACGGTCGTCTTTAGGTCTCCATTAGGATAGTAAGCATAGGTATACGTATTTACAGCCACTGTACTCGGGCTATCCGAAGTGTTCTTGTAAGATATCACCCTATCTAAAGAATCGTACTCATAAAAATTAAATGTAGTATCCAGGCTTATGGGATTCATTTTAGACTCGTATATCTGCTTACTGCAGCTAAGCCTACCCAGCGTATCATAATAGTAATACCCCACACGAGTACGCAAATAAGTATTAGCTGCATCGAACTCTACAGAGCTGTCAACAAGAACATTTGAATTAGTGTCGTACACATAGTAAGTATTAGCACTATCCGTCCAGGTACCTTGAACCGCATATCTTACAAACTGCTGTTGCTCCAGATGGTCGTTTGTATTATAGGCAGAAAAGGTCTTTTCTCTACATGCAAAATAGGTATCCAGTCCGTACCAATAATCCAACTGTAGTACCTTACCCGTTGTACTATACGTCCAAAACCTGGAGCTGGTCGTATCCCCTTTCCATATAGAAGTATAGCTGCGCAGATTATTGTTATTATCGAAAGTCTGGGTCATCACTACTGTAGGTGATGTTTTCCAGCCAGTATTGGGTGTATCTACATAGTATACGTCAGCTCTATCATAAGAGATGGTCTGGTTGAGCTTATCACTCCCCCTGTCTGATCGGTAAGTATAGTGTGTAGAGTCTGTTGCAACGTAGGCAGACTGATGTTGCTCAAAATTCACCTTCGACTCCACACGCCATTGCTGTGCATGGGTCATATAGGAAGCTAATAGTAGCATAGCCAGTACTATTTGTTTCTTGTTCATATGTATAGGTTTAAGGTTTTCAAATTTTACTGTTTTATGAATTGCTTAGTTGCTGTCTCACTATCTGTATGTAGTTGCAACATATATATGCCTGATGGTAAGTGGTTTAAATATATTTGCTTCTTGTAGTTTTTTGTAGCGTCATCATTCCAATGGTATACTACTCTACCTTGCATATCCGTCACGCTACCCTGTAGCTTACCACCTTCGTTAAATTCTGCTTCTACATGCAGCAGGTTATTTGCTGGTACTGGATATACTTTTAAGTCAGCTTTATTTTTTACAGCACTAGCTACACCCGCCGGCCAGTAGTGTTCATAATGAAACTTAGCACCATTAATAGGTGTAGACAAATGGTATATACCTATAGAATTATAGTAACCGAATGAAGTATATGTATAAAAAGTTGTTGAGTTAGCGCCTATGGCTTCATACAACTTACCATCTGGATAGTAGGTATACCTTATCAGGTCATAAGCACCTGATGTTCTTGTGGTGTATAGAGATGAGTCAGTTACTAGCTGGTTCGCCTGGTTATAGATATGATAAAGTAAATATGTATCTATGGGCGAAGTGCTATTTGCCAAGTATTCATACCTGGTTTCTTTCGTCCTATTCTGCAATGTATCATAAGTATAGTAGGTACAAGTAGAGCTTCCCGTAGAGTAATATGCACTGTCTCTTGTGAGCAACCCAAGTGTATCATAGGTGTATTCATTTGTAAGAGTAACATTTCTTGAAAGATCTATGCGTTGCGCCTTTATTAGCTTGTTTGTTGTGTCATAATCATAAGTATAATCATCGGCATTGTTGACAAACTTGATAAGGTTGTATGCCGTATCATAGGTATATCTATCTTCATTTGCCAGAGTGTCCGCTTCGTAATATTTGGTAGTTAGCAGCTTATCTGCACTGTCATAAGTACGCTCACATTTATTAGATACATAGTTGGTCACCTTTACGCCTTCAGGGCCCGAGGTAGTTACTCTAGTAAACTTGAGTGAGGAGTCGCACCATACGCCATCTTTATGATATAGAGTTTTAGTATCCAGAGATATATCGAATGTGGAGTCTGAACCTCTACCAGCTGAATAATTATAATAAAAATGAATAGAGTCTTTCACCGTTACACCAGGGCTTACTTTGCTTGTTGAGAAAGAAACTTTCGACACAACACGCCACTGCTGCGCATCTGTGGTAGCACATATACTCATTAAAACTATCAGGGTTATTATGGCTTTATTCATGTGCATCAGTTTTAGGTTCATATTGTTCGTAGTAAAAGTAGGTTATGTCATAGCCATCTCTATTATTAGAACATGTTTCTATAGACGCTATTTTGCCAAATGGTGTATAAGTGTAATAGGTATAGTTTTTTACATCATAATCATATCCATGATATTCAGACTTCATTCTTTTACCATCAGGATAGTAGGTGTAGGTGATTTGATAATCACTTTCTTCATACTCTTTAATTAATTGCGAGGCTGAATTATAAGTATACTCCTTAATGGATAGGGTATCGATATAATATTTTTTTACGCTGTCGGGTATCGATATGGAGTACCTAGCATCGTAATTGACAACTTTACTGATATTATCCTTTTCATCATAAATAGTATGACTAACAGTATAGCCATACTGGAAGTTAGCATAACTACTGTCTTTTACGTTTAAGCCTTTTTTATTGTAAATATGCTCGTCATACATATAGTGTGTATCTACCTGATATTCCAAAAGATCTGCCGCAATAAGATCCATCGCTGCCCCTGTGCTCTTTATTAACCTGTTCATTGTGTCATACTCAAACACAGAATAATTATCGAGATAACGTTCTAATACTTTATAGTTTGAATCATCCTGCACATATCTGTATTCGAAATCGCTATACTTCACCAAATTGTTCGAGTCGTCGTAGATATATTGATGCTCATCATAACAGGTATCATTAACATAGTGCCTGGAAAGTAGCAGATTATCATTGATATCATATATCCGACTGTATGAGGCATCATTCATTACTTCTACTGTCACTTTGGATGAGTCTGAATACACTCTTGTAGTAAATATTTGAGCAGAGTCACACAGTATTCTTTCATCTTGTATATTGAGGACCTGTTTGTACAAATCATTATCGTAACCCTCAGAGCCTCTATTGGAGTTAGGTTTGTAATAAAAATGTATTGAGTCTACATATTGTGCAAAACCATCTGTATAACAACTTTCAGTAACCCTCACCTGTGCTACCATCCGCCAGTCTTGTGCATGTGTAATGTTACACATGCAGAGTAATATTAAGAGTGTATATATCAGCTTATAGATCATTTACATGGCTATACTATTGTTTTATAAATTGCCTTACGGCTTGCTCATCTCCTCTTTGTACTTGCAGCATATAAGTACCCGCAGGCAGCTGCGGCAATACTAGTTGTTTCGAATACTGCTTAGCGGTAGCATCCTCCCACTTGTATACTACCCTCCCTTGCATATCGGTTACGCTACCTTCCAGCTTTCCTGCTTGGGTAAAGTCTGCACGCAACTGTAATATATCGGTTGTAGGTACGGGGAATATCGTCAGTGTTTTATTATTTGTTTTCATATTAGATATCCCTGTAGGAAAGTACTCCTCATATACATAACGATATCTTTCGTACTGATTCACTGGATTATTGTTCTGGTCATAATGCACAACCAGCACTTCCTTGGCAATAGTACTTATAGTTAGATAGTAAGAGCTGCTTCTTGTTGATTGACTTTCTCCGGTGTAAAACACTAACGAATCCAGCAACATGGAACTCTGAGAACTATACTGGTAATATCTGGTCGTAAATAGAGTACTCGACTGTAGATCATACCCTTCCTCTTTTATACACCTACCCTGATTGTAATAATAATGAGTACTGTCTACTCTGACCTGCCCGGGCGAAAGATGTACATATGTTAATATATTACTCGACACATCGTACGTATAACGCTCGCCCCCGTCATAAGCTGCATTTTTATAGTAGTCTTTAGA
The DNA here is from genome assembly GCA_964531655.1 of uncultured Flavipsychrobacter sp. Lineage (GTDB taxonomy): Bacteria > Bacteroidota > Bacteroidia > Chitinophagales > Chitinophagaceae > UBA5543. The sequence goes on along the minus strand of CAZHDM010000001.1, from coordinate 343,842 downwards.
TATAAGGTTACCGCCATTATCGTACTGGTAAGTAATTTTATAATTATCTGTAGGCTGTCCGTTTAGGTGAGAATATACCTGCCTGTTTACTTCAGCCAGATAACTGGTAGGAGTATACGTATAAACGAATACCTGATATTTGAACATGACGTTATTACTATTTTGAGTATAATAAGATGTACTATCCAGCCTTGTACCGGTATAATGGTAGTCTGCATATGTATGTAATGATGGTGCAAATAGTGCATAATGTATAAGACGATCCTTCAGATATGTGTAAGACTGGCTACTACCATACGCAAGTTGTGGTGTAATAAGACTGGCAAGATAGCTAACTGAAGAATCAAAGTACGGATACTCATCGTTAAGTGCAGTGCCAAACATATCCTCCTCCCTCATGTTGTCTATACGTGCATCTTTTTGGTCGTACAGATAAATGGTGGAGTCTATAGTAACATAACCCTGTCCGTTATCGGGTATATATTTGACTTCTTCAGTGATTTGTATAGGTCGGTAAAGCTGCGAGAAGGCTGTGGTAGTGATACAAATAAATAGTATCAATAGTAAAGAGTAATGTTTTTTCATACATAGGAGTTTTAAGTATTTACAAGTTACAATACTACCCTCTAAACTGCTCTATGACCTAAGCTGTTTCTCTATTTTAATGACATTTAACAGACATATCTGCCGTCTGCTTACAATTAGCTAACTTTATTAGCTAAGATTATTATTTATGAAACTACTGTTTACCACACTATTAGCTATAGCTACCCTTTCCGTATCTGCACAAAACCCTACAGGCTTTACCGATCATGAGGTAAGTCCCGCACAAGGTAACTCCAGCCCCGAGCATTTCATCGCCTTCAACGGCAAGCTGTGCTTCTATGCCAGCAACGGCACATCGGGCAAAGAGCTCTTCATGCTGGATACCGCTACGGGTACAGCACAGATTGTACAGAACATCAACCCCGTAAGTGCCAGTAGCCTGAATACTGACTACCGCCGTCCATTGGCAGTGGTAGATAACAAGCTATACTTCACAGCTAATAATGGTAGTAGTGGTGATGAACTATTTGAATACGATGGCAGCAATCAGCCTAAGCTGGTATTTGACATCACCTTCAATAGTGATAGCTCTGCCCCGGATGACTATACTGAGTACAACGGCAAACTATATTATAATGCATACACCCCATCTTTCGGCAGAGAGATGTACGCGTACACTCCCGGCACTTCTACGCCGCAGCGCATCACCGATGTGAACCTTGCAGGTATGAACAGTGTGTTTGGCCCGATGGCTGTATATGATAATAAGATATACTACGCGGGAGTAGATACTAACTACGGTAGTGAGCTATGGTATTATGATCCTGTGCAGGATACAGCACGTATAGTAGCAGATATAGATACGGGTATCAACTCGGGCAACCCTGCTAATATGACCGTTATTGGCAGCAAACTATACTTCAGCGCATATGATGCTTACTATGGCAGAGAGTTGTATGAGTACGACGGCACTACTGTAAAGCGCATTACTGATATTAACACAGGCGCATTCAGCAGTATCTCTCCGGTATCTACCAACCCGTTTGTATTGTACAATGGCAAAATATACTTCACGGGCAGAGATGCCAATACTGAGCAACATACTTATACCTACGATCCTGCAACAGGTAATGTAGCGCTTGCCTTTAAAGTAAATAGCAACGGTACTTCTGCCCCGAGAGATTATGTACTGTATGACGGCGAGATATACTTTTCTGCCAGTGACGGCACTAATGGTTTTGAACTGTTCCGCTACGATGGTACTGATGTGGAGCTGGTAGGCGATCTTTGCAAGGGCTCAGGGTTAAGCCTTCCGTTGAGCCTGTTCGTGTTTGGAGACTACCTGTTCTTCTCTGCTACCAACTGTGTGAACAGTGGTACGGAGTTATTCTCATACAACGTGAACAAAGGAGTAGGCATACAACAAATAGAACTGAATGCAGACGTAAAAGCATACCCTAACCCCGTGCAGGATGTGCTGAACATCAATGTATCAGTAGATAAACCAACAACATTATTACTTACCGTAACCAACCTGTACGGACAAAAAGTGTATACCAGCAGAGCACAAAGCAACACTACTACTGCAAACTATAGCGTGCCAATGAGCAACCAGCCTGCAGGTGTATACATATACCACATTAGCAATGAGGACGGCACTACCCTACGAACAGGGAAGGTCATCAAGCAATAAAATTCAAATAGTGTGCGTTAGTCTTCTAACGCACATTTTGTTTTATGACAGGTAAGAAAGCGCTCCGTTTATTAGCACTATCCATCGGTCTGGTACTGTTAGGCTACTGGATAGACACCGATGAGCCTTATGATAACTTCATGACCACCGTAAAAGAGTTCACCTTTCTTACCGTGCTGATGTATGCCTTTGTGCTGATGTTCAGCACATTTATCAGCTGGATAAGAAAAGGGAACAGAATATAATCGCAAGGCATTTTTTATCTTTATAGCTATGAAGACCTACGGGCATACCTCATACCTTAATGTGTTGTTTCTGGTCATCTGGCTGTTCATACTTACATGGAGCTGGATGGTACTGGCAGTGCTCTTGCTCATTACTATTTACATTATTATCAACTACATCCCGCTCATCCGCCTGAGCAAAGACATACTCCATTTCAAATACCTCAACCCGTTAAAAGCATCGCTCAATTATCACCTGGCAGATGTAGAGCAGGTGCATATACGCATAGGAGATTTCAAACGCTCATTCACCATTACTATCAAGGGCCATACACATCATATAAAAACAGCGCACAGCCGTCGCAGTATTGAGAAGGTATATAAACGCCTGATGAAGCAAGGCGTCCATGTGACCACCAGTGGTGTAGGCGCTATCGAGTGGGTGCCTTAGTGCTTTTTCATATCCATAGGTACCAGGTGCAGCGTCATCCTTGGTTCTATATTTTCAGTACGAAACCAATGCAGCGCCCAGCAAAATGTGGTACAATCTTTAAACACCTTTTCGCAATAAGGCTCTACTACATTATTGAACCTATTGATGATAGTCAACTTATCGCTACCTGTTTCTGCATGAAACCTTGATACAACATCGTCCCACACTTCTTCATCTTTACACTCTATTACAAACACATACCGTATAGGGCAATATGCCTGCACAAAGTTGATGATCTCATTTATATCTGCTGTTATCGGCGTACCACTCATCATAGCATTTACTTTGAAGGATAACTTCGGCACAGTATCCAGCCATTCTTTAGTACTTCTTATAGAGCCCTTCAGCCAGTAATATATCAGGTCGTATGTTCCCTTACTTGCCAGCCCGTTAGCTACGGCATTTTTTATGAGGGGCAAGTATTCCTCATGTCTTCCATGATCGTGTATCGCTATCACCTCAGCATACATACCACCATCTTCAAAACTTGGCCAGCCATGGTCGGTTACATAGTTATGCAGGTATGCAAAGTTCACACTATCTACTGCTCGCATTTTATCGCCCAGCTTTCTACAGGTGGCAGCATCGCCACACTTGTTATACATATTCCTTACTTCCTGATCGTGAGTCAGCATTTTCTCAAACTGTCTGTAGCTCTCATTCCTGTTCTTGTAAGCAGTTATAAAACGCTGCCTGTATTGTTGTGCATAATCATCCGATAGTTTGAATTGCGTAATGTGCTCACCTACATTATCCGGCGTTACCCCCATACGCATAAGGTAGTAGGGCGATATATGTTGTAGTAGCTCTTCTACTTTCTGTACATCGCTGCTTTTAGCTGCCTTCTTTGCCAGATGATAACTCATGTATGTATTAGGTGGTTCGTTTGCTTCCAGCCGTTGCAGCTCTGCTCGGGTGAGCGTATCCTTTATTTCAGCATGCGGTTGTGCATATACCTGCATGGAAAATAAAAGCAATAATATGACGAGCAGGGTACGCATATGAGTATAGGTGTAGTTATAAGATAAAGATATTAATATGCATTCAATACCCAACTAATACGCTACTTTGCATGTATATACTATAGTCACAAGACTGATTATGCGCAAGACCTATATAATACTTACCCTGCTATGCATCGTTTCATCAATACATGCAAAAGCTACTGTTTACATGGCATCAAATTCTGGTGCATACTTACAAAGCAGTACCTGGCAAAACGGCAACATACCTCCTACTAACCTTAATGGCGCAGATACAGTAGTCATACCCACAGGCATAACCGTATATATGGATAACCACCTGACTATACAACACCCTGCACTAATACATCTAAACACAGCCAGCCTGAGCGACACGGATAGTAAATATTACATCAGCATACAAAACGGTACGGGCATAATAGCAGACGGTAGTCATATTCAGGCAGATAGTATCTACATCAGCGCAGACTCTATGCAAGTACCTAATGCTATAGTACAGGCTAATAAACTCACACTGGATGCTGCCATGCTATATGGCAAAGTACACCTTATAGTAAATAGCGGAATGAACTTTCTTGACAGCAAGAACAGGCTGTGCCACCTTGCGGATGCTGATTTTGAATGGACTGGCGACACAACAAATACAGGTATCATCTTCAGCGGAGGATATACTGACGATAGCTCACAAGTCACCAACATATCTTCTAAGCCGTATAATGTTAGCTATGACTACAACCATGACCACACTGTAGGCAAGGGGTTTGAGCTCAGGTCAAATATGTTGTATGACATTTCCCTAATGAACCGTGGCATGAATTATATAGAACTGGATACTAACCTGACTATACCTCATGATGTAAAGGTGGTCGGAGTGACTGGAGTTAATTTTTTTGTCAGCAAATACGATCTTACATTTGGTGAAGACTGTGATATATCTTCTTGGGGGTTGGTGATATATCTGGCACCGGAATCAGGATTGATATTTAAAAACAGAAGAACCTTAAGATCCAGATTATCCTTTCACTCTCCGTATCATGATACTGTTACTGTTCGCAAAATAGAGATAGATGCGCATGATACCACAATTATTAGTTGGGTCAGGGGTAGTCTATTTATAAAAGACAGCCTGATACTTAAACATGGTATATTCACCCGAGCCTCACTGTTAAAAGGTGCTGTTATCGACGGAGGGTCTCAGAGCAGCTACGTATATGGACTTAATGCTGTTATTCCGGCTAATGATAGTTATTTCTACCCGGTTGGAGACTTTGTAAACTATACTCCTGTTCACATTACTTCGCATAGCAATACTGATAAAACAATATATGTTATAGCAGACCATGTACTCAATGCTGCCAACATGTACTTAACTAACAACTCTCCTTATGTAAATGTTGGCTGGAGCATCCTTCCATACTTCCAGCAGGGGGTAGATTTTGACTTTGAGTTTTTCTGGACAGCTAATATGGAGATGAATGGCTTTAACAGAAATGCCTCTGTTTTAGGGAAGCTATTATACGATACACAAATATGGACCCGACAACCGGCTCAGCCTGCTACACTACATAGTAACGGACTGTATAGCTTAAGTCTTAAGAACGTTACCTCATTAGATTGGGCATATGGTATTTTTGATACTACTACCAGATATGTATCTACACCCAACAACATTAAGACACCAGACAACACCATCACACTCCACCCCAACCCTGCTACGGAGATACTAACCATCACCAACAAGGAGCATAGCTCTGTAACAGCTATTATGCAGGATGTAACCGGCAAAGTAGTAAGAACTATCACATTACAGCGAGGAGAAAACATCATTGATGTTAATGATTTGGCTGGTGGTGTCTATATGGTTACCTTCAAGAATACCAACATGCAGACAACAAAGAAATTTGTAAAGCAATAACAGCTTTACTCAGAACTCTCAACCCCCGGCCGATATATTTTTACTTTATATCGGTCGGTTTTTTTTATGCCTTTTTCGTATCATCACACCATGAGCGCACCCACATATATATACCTGGCATCTCCGCTGGGTTTTTCAGAAGCAGGCAGGCATTACATGTATCAGGTATTGGTACCCGAGCTGGAAAAGCTGGGCTATACCATACTAGACCCCTGGAAGCTGACAGATGAGCACCTGATAACCCCGGTAGCCAGTATGCCTTACGGACTGGATAAAAAAACAGCATGGGCAAAGCTGAGTACTACCATCGGCAGGAATAATGAGGCGGCTATTGAAAAGTGCCATTACGTATTTGCCGTGCTGGATGGTGTAGATGTAGACAGTGGTACAGCATCAGAAATAGGCTACGCTGCTGCATTGGGCAAACGCATTATCGGCTATCGTGGCGACTTCAGGCTATCGGCAGATAATGAAGGGCTGACCGTCAATTTGCAGGTAGAATACTTCATCAGAAAGAACGGTGGTAATATTATCACAGAGCTGTATAAACTAAAGGCAATAATGCAGGAATTATGCCCGCATATAAATTAGTTGTATAACTAAATCCCTTAACTTTGTCTGTTCCAACTAATTCTATAATCATAAAAAAATGATGTATGACTAAAACTCTACTAACAGCCATTGCATGTTTATTCATGATACATGCACAAGCACAGACTATTACTACGGCTACCAAGTCGGGTAGCTATACTGACCCTACAGTGTGGGATAATGGTCTGCCGGGCGCAAACCTAAGCACAGGTACAATAGCAGTGATACCAAACGGCATTACCGTAACTGCTTCAAATGATATACAAGTTACAGCTCTTAATTCTGAGATACAGGTAGAAGGAACACTGAGTATGTCTAACAACAAACTGGAAATAGTGTACGGTGGCATTGGTGGTAAGGGTACTATAGATGCTGATAGCTTTATATACGGCACACTGGCTACACCGGGTAGTTATTTCTTTGAAGGTACAGTAAACGGTAATCATGTAGAGCTACTTACACAGATAGAGATGGCAAACAATGCAACTATTAATGTAGCAAGTTCACTAACTATATACGGTAAGTTCCAAATAACTACAGGTACAGTAACAGTCGGAAATGGTGCAGAGATCATTATATATGGTGACGCTCCGGGCATTAAAACAGATGCCCTAGCAGCCAGCCAACTGGTAGGCGGCATATTGAAACTACCTACATCTTATAGCGTAAAATACTTGAATGGTAATGTAACATCCAGCCAGGAGATAGGCAGCTCTGCTACGCTTACCAACCTTACGGTTGATGTAGGTGCGGGTAACACAGCTACACTAGGCGGTAATGTTTCAATTTCCGGTACTGCTAATCTTACTTCAGGATTATTAGACATTTCAGCACGCACTTTTGAATTAGCTGATGGCACTGTCAATATAGGTAATGGTAGTTTTGCCAGCACCTCTGCATCTACAGTAGATATAAAATACACTTCAGGACCTACAACACTTAGCCTTCCGTTTGCTGCGGGTAAGAATACGGTTATGGATATGAATGTTGAGTTCGCCGATCCTCAAAGCAAACTTGACCTGGTAAGTGACATCAAAATTAGCGGCGAGCTTAACTTAACTACAGGTATGATCTATCTGAACAATTACAACCTGCAATTTGTAGCAGGCGGTGCAGTGCCGATATCTTCTTCAGTATCCTACATCGTTAGCAATCAAAGCGGTGAAGTAAAGATGGACATATCAGGTAATGCAAGCAAGCTTTGCCCGCTAGGTACAGCAACAGACTTTTTACCAATAGTATTAACAGGTAAGAACAATACAGCGCATAACGGCCTTGGCCTTAGTGTAAAAGAAGGTGTAAAAACACTAGGCACTACAGGTACCAACATGGCAGCTACACAACCGATGGTAAATGCTACATGGTTTATCGATAAAGGTAACAGTGGTAAAATAGACCTTGATGTAGAACTATTATGGGCATCGCAGGTAGAGCAAAACAACTTTGATAACTCTAAGTGTTTTGTATCTCAGTTCAACGGCTTTTCATGGGACAAACAACCTGTAGGTGCTGCTACTTCTCAAAACGGCTACAATGGCAGAAGCAGAGAAGGTGTAACCAGCGAAGGTGGCTTTGCAGTGTTCGGAGAAGGTGCGGTGTCTGTTGAGTACTTATCTAAAAACAATGCTACGTCTATCTACCCTAACCCTGCAAGCAATAATATCAACATTGCATATAAAGGCAGCGAGCAGGTAAGAGCTACACTATTCAACCTTACAGGTAAAATGATAACATCTGTAGAGTTACAGAAAGGCGTGAACAGCATCAACATATCACAGTTGACTAACGGTATCTACTTCATCAAACTGGATGGAAATAATGTACATACAACACACAAATTTGTAAAACAATAGTACATACTTTTAGCAAATAGCATTTAGAACGACCTGCATCACGCAGGTCGTTTTTGTTTGTCATACACTCGTTATATTATGAGGCGATAATAGCACTTCATATTACTTCTGTATACCTTTAGTTTAGAATTTTATTCCAAACCGTTAAACCATTTATTATGATCCTTCAAACCTACATCCAAAAGCTATGCACTATAGCTTTATTAATTTTCATTTGTAACATTAATGCACAGGCCACTACCTACACTGTTGTTAAAACAGGAGTATATACCGATAATGCCACATGGAGTGGCGGCAGCGCTCCACCACTTACGCTACTCTCAGGCGATGAGATTGTAGTACCTGCTAACTTTACCTTAACGCTAGACACATCAGTAGTTATCACAGCACCTAATACAGGCTTAACCGTAGATGGTACCGTTATCAGTCAGATAAAGATCATCCCGCCTACCACACTGCTTATCTACTCACTTACCTTGGGAGATGTGAAGCTTGGCGGCAGCGGCAATATGGCACTGGATACACTTATAGCAGAACAAGGATTGGTAATAGACTACAGTGGTGCTATGACTGTAAGAAACTTTAAGGTTCACGGGCTGGAGCATAAGCTCGCACAAATTACCGTCACCCAAAATTTAGACCTGCTGGAAAATGAATACCTTCTGACCAGCGGACAGCTAACAATGGATGCCAATTCTAACATCAATATGCATTCAGGAAAGTTCAATGTACCGTCATCAACCAGCGGCACTTTAGACTTTAGCAAGCGACATAACATTATATACAACCTGAACCCTTCAGGTAATCCTAAAACATTTGGTCAAGAGTTGAAACCGGGCGCCATACAAGATATTCTTCTGTATGAAGATGTAAAGGCGGAAGATGATATTGCCTTTAATGGTCTGATATACCCTAAGAACCATAAAGTGATCTTAGATGATCATGCCTTGACCCTGCACCCTGAGTGTATGATCATGGATGCAGACATGAAGCTACATGTAACAAAAGAATCAGAGCTTACCATACGTACGGCAAAACAAACCAACCAGTATACTATAGACTTTTTACATAGCTCTCCTGATTTTCATAGTCCGCTAAAAAGATTGATAGTAGATATTAATAACGGAACCTTCCCGCTCAAAGATCATATCATCATCAACAAAGAGTTAGGCTTTATGAATGGACATATCACCATCTCAGGATTAAATGATATTACCATAGATACATTTGCAACCATTACCGGTGCAAGAGAAAGCAAGTACATCATCATTGATGATACATTTAGAAAAACTAGCTCTTATGCGCATCACGACATGCCATACTTATCTATCTATACCAAACCCGGCGATACCACATACTTCCCGATAGGTACTAAAGATGAATACGCCCCGATGAGAATGGTAAATAAAACTCAGGATACAACAGGAGAGTTCTTATATGCATCTGTTAACAAGGGAGTAAAACAGCATGGTGATGATGGAGATAAATTTACTACAAGACAGGATGAAATGGTAAAGCTTACCTGGGCAGCTATATATAAAGGACAAACCACGTCGCAAAAAGACTCCCTGTATTTTGAAACATGGTGGAAACCTGTAAGCGAGGGTGCTACTTTCGACAGGAACAGCTGCAACCATTACACACAATCCTACTTTGACACATCTACAACTGGGCTAACATGGAGCCAACTATTAAAACAACCGGGAGATAGCACTTACAAGGCACGCCTTAATGCACATGGATATTACTATCTGGAAAGTACAGTACCGGCGCATAACTTCCCTAACCCAAGCCACCCATATGCACTTACGTTCATCAGCATATTCGACCCCGCATTCAATCTGGACGTAGTGAATACTGCAAAACCGTCAGAGACCATCAACATCTACCCTAACCCCGCACAAGATGTACTGCACATCACCTTGAAAGAACAGCAAGGTGTACAAGCTACGGTGTATTCTATATCGGGGCAGGCAGTAGGACAAAGCATGATATCAGCAGGTAATAATACTATAGACATCAGCGCTTTACCTACAGGAGCATACTACATCCAACTAAAGGGTGAGCAAACCAACGCTACAGGCAAGTTCATCAAGCAGTAGGACATTTCTATTATACATTAAAGCCGATCGGAGTTAACCCGGTCGGCTTTTTCATGTTATACACTTTTCTAATAAGCTCATAATCAACCACTTGAAAAGAAACCAGTCTTAACCTAAGCTTAAAACCTTGTTAAAGAGGGGTTTATTTTCAAAACAGAGCAAACAAATGGTCATGAGTTCTGTTAAAGCATCACAAGGGATGAACCCTATTTTTTTAAACAAAAAGGAAAAATTTATGAGAAAATTCTTTACAAAAGCATTAATGGGAGTTGCAGCAGCAGGTATGCTGGCAACCAGTGCAGAAGCGAAAACGTTTACCGCAGTAGTTTCTGGTAAACTATCAAACTCGGCAACCTTCGGCGGAGACCAGGTTCCGGTTACTTTATCAGCAAATGATGTGATCATCATAGGTGCTGGTATCACAGTAGATATGGACCAAGACATTATTATTAATGATGCAAGTTCATCTGTATCAGTATTACTTGGTGGTACACTACAGTCTAGCGGTAGTAACTATATGGCTATGACCAATGGTTCACTTACTGGTAGCGGTACTATCGATGTAGATAGTATCATGCTGGCGGTACAGTCTGGCATCAACTTTACAGGTAATATGACTGCAAGAGCTATGACCATGTCAAACGCTACGATCAACAGTGCAATAGATGTAACTGTGAATGAAGCACTATATGTTATGAATGGTACATCAACATTCACTCAGGGTACACTTAAACTGAGCAACAGCAATACTACTGATATCATTATCGATGGTGGTATGTTGGACATCCAGTCAGGTGCTACGGCTGACCTTACTACTAGCTACAATGTTATGTATGTAGGTTCATCTTCTACAGGCGGTGTAGAGCTTACAGGTAGCGGTCTGCAAATGATAGACATCAACGTAGGTAACTCAAATAACGTTACGTTGGACAACGACCTTGTTGTAACTGGCAACTTGTCTCTTACATCAGGTACTTTAGTATTGAATGGTAACAACCTTACCTTCAACTCTACATCAAGCTTTGATGCAACTGCAAACGGTATGATCTCCAGTACTTCAGGTTCTGACATCACTATCCTTGCAGCTAGCAGCCTTACAGGTTCTCTAATGTTTGATGGTACAAATAATACTGTTGATGATTTCACGATCAACTTTGGTAACTCTAGCTCAGAGGTTATGATTGGTTCTGACGTTATGGTGGCCGGTACTTTAGACTTACAGTCTGGTAGAATAAACATAGGTGCTAACGACATTCAGGTAATGAGCACAGGTAGCATCTCAGGTGGTTCTGCAAACAGTTACATCATCACAGGTGTAAACGGTTCTTTATCTCTTGATATAGCTGCTAATGCTGATGAGACTTTCTTTGTAGGTACTGAAGATGATTTTGCTCCTGCCGTTATCAAATCTAACGGTGCAGCATATGCTGACCTAAGTGTAGGTGTAAACGCTGACGTAATGAGCCAGGGTACTTTCGGTTACAACGTAGATGATAAAGAATCAGTAGTGAATACTACATGGTTTGTAGAGAACAGTGCATCTGCAAATGTTGACATAGATATGGAACTATGGTGGAGCAGCAATATGGAGGTAAACTCTTTCGACAGAACTAAAGCATATGTTTCTCACTATGTGAATGGTAGCTGGGATGCAACAGCATCTGCAAATGCTATGACACAAACAAACGGTATGTTCAGCATCGAGCGTAAAGGCGTTAAGTCTCTAAGTCCGTTCGCAGTATTTGATGACAACACTTCTCTATCTGTAGGTGAAGTAGCTACTACAAATGATGTACAGGTATATCCAAACCCTGCTACTGATGAGATAAACATTAGCTACAACGGTACTGCTACAGCTACTGCTGAAGTATACAACCTTGCAGGTAGCCTTGTAAAATCTGCTAACGTAGTAAACGGTGAGAACACTATCTCTCTTAACGGATTGAACAGTGGTATCTATTACATCCGTTTAGCGGCAGACGGTGCTACAAGCACTCACAAGTTTGTAAAAAGATAATCAAGTCTTTCATGCTTTATAATGAAAACAAAAAATAAAGCAACGCAATAACGAGACAAATAGAATAAACAACGCAAAAGCGGGACGAGTGTAAAACTGGTCCCGCTTTTTGTATGTAAGAATGTTTTAGGAAAATTTACTGCACCACAATACTCTGCGTCATCGTCTCGCCATCTAGCTGCACAGTTACCATATATACACCTACAGGCGTATTAGATAAAGTCACAGGTAATTGCTGTGTACCATGTGCTATACTTTGGTCGTAAATAGTACGCCCGTTAATGTCTGTTACTTTCAGGTAGCCATTCTTAAAGCCTCTTTTATTCAGCTCTACACTAAAGCTACCAGTGTTAGGGTTAGGATAAACTTTTGCGAAGGCAGACTCGATGCTTGCTACTTTTTTCACCGTTAGTGGCAGGCTTGCATCCAGTATAAATAATTCATAGCCATGTACCTGATCATTAAGGCACATCCACAAATTGTCGCCATGCATGAACAACTGAGATATGTAAATACCTTGTCCGCCAAGTGCTTTATCCTGAATCAACCTTGTACCTGCTGCAGTGCCATCTGTCACCCATAGCTCTTGTCCATGAGTTGTATCATTTGCTACGTAGTACAATAATGAGTCCTTATAAACGGCACCCAACTTATAGCCTGTAGGAAGAATTGTTATATCACCATAACGCGTAGGCACGTAAGCTTTATTAATAACATGAGTACCTGCGGCAGTGCCGTCACTCGCCCATAGGTTTCTGACTTTATAAGACTCAGCTCCGGAGAAAATCAACTTATTATTCACCACACCTGAGAATATAGGTGTAGACCCTGTGAAATTACCATTCACATCTACCATCATGTGCGTACCAGTATCGGTACCATCGGTAGACCATACTTCTACATTATTAGAAGTATCTGCAATACAGAACATTAGCCTGTCATTCACGATCACCATATCGTCACTTAAAGGCTGAAATATAGATGCGCCTGAGTTCTCTTCGGTATTGATACTCTTTAATAAAGTAATAGAGTTGGTATCTGCACTATAGATATTGCATAATGCTTTTTTACCCTCTTTACCTCGAAAATATATCCTGCCCTTATAAAGATGTAAATCACTCAGAACACCGGAGTTATTATATCCCGGGTATAGATCTTTCACCATATGGGTACCTGCATTAGTACCGTCTGTTACCCATAGCTCATTACCGTGCGCGTCAGATTTAGCAACAAAAAACAGCTTACCCATAGCTACTATAAAACTCCTGCCTGCACCTTCAGTATAGTTAGGACACTTATCTTTAAACTTATACGTACCCGCAAGGGTGCCATCAGAACACCAGACATCGTCCGCCAATGAGTTTTTAGAACTGCCACTGAAATACAATATACCATTGTACGTTGCCATACCACCACTATGAAAATGAAATGAATCATCTAACGCTTGAAACATACCTGAATTTGTACCATCACTAACCCAGTATTGATCGGTTTGTCTGCTAAAGTAGATTTTATCATTCACCAATATACTACGGCTGGGAACCATACCGCCTGATGGTCCTGCTATGCTGTCCGGCAGCCTGTAAGTACCTGCTGCTGTACCATCACTCCGCCAAATATTTTTATTAACGGTATTGTCATTAGCACTGAATAAAATACTACCATCGTTAAGACCTGCATGTATATTTGGGGAACTGTGAAATGATTTACCGGGGTAAATATCTTTTACCAGCTTTATTTGCTGTACTTGGGCATCTGCTGGAATAGATAGACAGAGAATGACTATCCATCGGGTGGAGCATAGGTATTTCATATAAATAGGTTTTAGTATAAACAAGATACTTACAAAAACCCTACCATAAAGCTACCCTTAAACATATATTACGCTACACTGACAATGCTACTGCACCACTATGTTGTGCACCATCTCATCATTATCCAGCCGTATAGTTACCTGATAGATGCCTGCTGGTGCATTGTATAACCTCACAGGCATATGGCGTGTACCGCGTAGTATAGCTTGGTCGTAAATGATGCGTCCGTTAATGTCCGTTACTTTAAGATAACCATGCAGGAAGCTGTTGTTATCCAGCTTTATCTGGAAACTACCATCGTTAGGATTAGGATATAAGCTCGACCGGCGCTCTTGCTGCACTATATGACGAATGGCAGTACTTGTATCACCCGGATCAGTTGTATCTGCTGTGAAGGTGTCCAGGTTAGCATCATACTTGAACAGCTCTATACCCGTCTTACCGTCAGACATAGATAGCCACATGTCATTTTTATTAAAAAAGATATAATTCAAGCCAGACGATGCTGTACTGTCAGGTGTTTTAGCCACATCCTCTATCATGATAGTGCCTGCTGTGGTACCGTCGGTACGCCATAGCTCTATGCCATAACCTGCTGTAATGCCCGGAAAATAATATTTACCATTATAAATCTGAGTACTATAAATGTATTCATTCCTCCACCTTCTTTGAGAGGTAGCTACATTAGCTCCATGGTCGTAACCCGGACGTAGGTCTTTCAGCATATAAGTACTATTAGCAGTACCATTGCTCACCCACATCTCTCTACCATGTGTACCATCAGTAGCTCTGAACAATATTTTCCCATTCACCTCTGCCAACAGCTCAGGATCACTTGATGTAAATTGTCCAGGATATATATCTTTTACCTTTTTAGTACCTGCCGTGGTACCATCAGTCACCCATAGCTCATCATCAGACTGTCCATCAGATGCGGAGAAGTACAGCAGATTACCTGCAACTGTCATGTAAGTAGGTTTACTGCCTTGTAATGTTACAGGATCAATATCCTTCACCAGGGTTACAGTATTGCCGTCGCTACTACACAATTCTTCACCGGTAGTGGTATTAGGGGCACCTTCAAAATATAGTTTGTTATTATAAATAGTTATCTGCCCGGAAATGCCCGACTTATCACCCGGATTAAAGTCCTGTACCATTTTTGTGCCTGACACCGTACCATCACTCACCCATAGCTCTTGCCCATGCGTTGCATCTTCGGCAGCAAAGTACATTTTGCCAAAAGCTACCATCAGGTGCGATGGATTACTACTATCTACACCCGGTGCAATGTCCACAAATATTTTAGTACCTGCAGCAGTTCCATCACTCTCCCAAAGCTCTATGCCTTGTGTTGGGGTTTTGGCAGCGAAGTACAGCTTGCCATTGTAGTACAACAAGTTACTGCTTCTAATAAAACCATCAGCAGTACCGGGGTTAATATCTTTTACCATTTTAGTACCTGCAGGAGTCCCGTCGCTTTCCCAAAGCTCTGTACCGTGAAAGTAGTCATCCGCAAAAAAGTAGAACCTGCCATTCATAAAATGGCCTGTGGTATAAGATACGCCAGACCTGTAAGTGGGGTTAATATCTTTCAGCAATACAGTACCGTTAGCCGTACCATCAGAATAATATAGCTCATAACCAGTGGCATTGGTCCTGGCCTTGAAGTAAATATTACCTTTTGTATCTACTGCTATTATCTCCGGGTTGGAGGAGTTGCTACCCGGTTCTATGTCTTTTACCAGCTGTATATTCTGGCTAAAGGCTGTTACAGAAAGGATTACACAACTAATTAGTAGTAACGTATGCTTCATAAGTAATTCCGCGTTTATTGCAGTTACCTAATAGACATAGTTATAATATTTATCGTTGGGAATATTTTATCATATAAAAAGCCTCCCGTACAGGAGGCTTCTGAATATTGTATTCAATTAGAGTAACTATTGCAACACCACACTATGCGTCATCTCTGCACTGCCCAGCTTCAGCGTGATGTAGTACATGCCTTTTGCGTTGTTGTTCAGATCAAGGTATACCTCATGGTCTGTTTTATTCACACTCTGGTTGTATACCATTCTGCCTGTCACATCTGTTACCAGTAAGAATCCTTTATCGTGCGTTCCATCTATCTTAACTGTTACTTTACCATTGTCCGCAGGGTTAGGATATACGGTAAAGAAATCGGCTGGCTTACGAGTATCAGCAATAGATGTAGTAGGCAAATAGTTAGTATAGTACAGCTCTACACCCAGGCTATCTTGAATAGTTGCAGTGCTTATCCATACATCATTACCATTAATGTAAATATCTATTACTCCATAGAGAGAATCTCCAAAAGGTTTGAAGGTTCCCGCTTCAGTCCCATCAGTTCCCCACATAGTATACTCTTGGCTATTTTTATCTTGTTTACCAAAGAAATAATACTTGCCGTTAGCTATAGAATTTCTTTCTATAGTTTTTTTAAAATATCTAGTAGTTGATGGTGGCAGGTTAATACCTATACCACTATTGCCATCTAGTTCTTTTACTATACGAGTACCACCTGTAGTTCCGTCACTAACCCATAGTTCTTGCTTCTTAAAATGTGCACCTGTAAAACGTGGGCTGAACAGTAGCTTATTATCCACAGTACCTGCCATTGTAGGAAGTTCGCCTTCTTCATTTGGTGCAGGTATTATTATTTTATGCGTACCTGTAGTGGTGCCATCAGTTACCCATAAGTGATATACCCCTTTTGCGTTGCGTATAGTATCATACGAATCAAAATATAACTTACCTTCTACTACAGCTTGGTTGCTCCCGTTTTTCCATTCACCGCTACCTTGCCCTATTGCAGGGTTTATATCTTTTACAAGTGTAATGGCATTACCATCGTAGCTATAAAGTTCCTCTCCTATACTATCGTTTTCTTTACCCTTGAAATATAGTTTGTCATTTAAAACATGCAAATTCCCCATAATACCGTCCTTGCTACCGGGATATAGATCCTTTACCATACGTGTACCTACTGCAGTACCATCTGTATACCACAGCTCATAACCCGTATCTTTAGTTTTAGCTCTAAAGAATATCTTGCCCATTGCTATTGTTAAGCTTCTCGGTCCGTCATTACGCGATGAACTTTTCCGATCGATATCCCATACCATACGTGTACCCGCTTCCGTTCCATCTGTGGACCACAACTCGTTGCCATGTACACTATCGTCAGCAGCAAAATATACTTTACCGTTGTATAAGAGCGCATTATTAAAATAGTTCGTTGTATAGTCTACTGCACCAGACACAGAACCAGGGTATATATCTTTGAGCATGTGGGTACCTGTATCAGTACCATCAGTTACCCACAGCTCCTCACCATGCACAACGTCATCACATACAACAAACATCTTCCCGTTTAGAACTACACCTGTACCTTTTATTAAACCGCTATGATAAATGGTTTTCATATCCTTAAACCTGTAAGTGCCGGGTGCTGTGCCGTCACTACTCCAAAACTCTGTACCGGATTGAGTACTAATTGTATAAAACAGTACAACGCCATTAGGTAAGGTACCTAGTATGACCGGATACGAAGAGTTGGAACCTGCTTCTATATCTTTCACCAACTGTAATGACTGACTGAAAACTGAAGTGCTTAATAATAAACACAATAAGGATAATAGTATTCTTTTCATTAAAAGGTTTTGAGTATTTCATGAATATGACTGGCTGCAAAATAATATTTATCGTTGGGAATATTTTATCATATAAAAAGCCTCCCGTACAGGAGGCTTCTGAATATTGTATTCAATTAGAGTAACTATTGCAACACCACACTATGTGTCATCTCTGCACTGCCCAGCTTCAGCGTGATGTAATACATACCTTTTGCGTTGTTGTTCAGATCAAGGTATACCTCGCGGTCTGTTTTATTCACGCTCTGGTTGTAGACCATTCTGCCTGTCACATCTGTTACCAGTAAGAATCCTTTATCGTGCGTTCCGTCTATCTTAACTGTCACCTTACCATTGTTCGCTGGGTTAGGATATACAGTAAAGAAATCGGCTGGTTCAGGTAGCGTTATTAACGAGGTAGGTGTAACCATATGGCAAAGCTCTATTCCTTTATAACCGTTAGCCCCTTCTTCTACACTTAACCAAGTATCATTACCATTTATGTACACATCAAAGAAAGAACCAATATTATTGTCATCGATCACCATGTATGTGCCGGCATCAGTACCATCAGTTGCCCACAAAGTATACTTGGGCTGTTGGTTAACTATATGTCTTTTACCACCAAAATAATAAACATCATCGTGTATACTGTTCCTGTCTGTCAATCCCCTAAAATAGTTTGTACAAGATGTTGCTGCCTTAAAGCCAAAATCTACACTATCTACCGTCATGATCCTGTTAGTACCATTAATAGTGCCATCACTTATCCATAATTCCTCTTTATAGTGCGTACCAATTGAAATATCATATGGGCTGTAGAGAAGTTTATTATCTATAATACCTAATAACTTTGCGTAGTGATTATTATCATCTGAAACATCTACCAGTGCTTTAGTACCAGCTGGTGTACCATCTGATACCCACAGCATATAATCGGGTTTATTATTTACAGTTGCAGTATATGCACTAAAAAACATTTTGCCTCCTGCAACCATAATATTCCCGCGCTCTATACCACTACCTTCACCTATATTCGTATTGATGTCTTTAATAAGGGTTACACTATTACCGTCGTAGCTGTATAGTTCTACACCAATACCGGTATCTGCCTTTGCTTCAAAAAACAATTTGTTATTAAACAGGCAGAGCTCACTTGTTTCATATAAGCTATTATTACTTCCCGGGTTTATATCTGTAACACGCCTGGTACCTGCTGCCGTTCCATCAGTCTCATATATCTCTCTGCCGAAAGTATCTGTCCATGCGGTAAAGTATAACTTACCCATGGCTACTATCAGGCTGTGCGGATAAGACCCTATCTCTGTATTAGAATAAAGGCTCAGGCTGATATTTTTCACCATTTGGGTTCCGGCTTCGGTACCATCTGTCACCCATAGCTCTATACCTGTGTTCCCATTATCAGCATAGAAGTAGACCTTGCCGTTATATACAACGGGGTCTATGTAATATACTAAGCCCGAACCCGTTCCCGGATTTATATCTTTAATCATTTGTGTACCTGCCGGTGTGCCATCTGTTATCCACAACTCGCGGCCATGAGCAGAGTCAACAGCGGATAAGAACATCTTACCATTTAGTACGATTCCTGTACCATGCTGAGCACCACTTTCCTTACCGGGAAATATATCTTTTAACATCATGGTACCCGAACTAGTACCATCACTTATCCAATATTCAGAACCGTGTTGTTCATATGCTATAAATATGAGATCATCATTAGGCATTGTACCCACCATTACAGGTTTAGAAGAACCTGCACCGGGAAATATATCTTTTACCAACTGTACAGACTGGCTAAAAACAGTTGTGCTTATAAGTATACAAAGTGAAAATAGTAGTTGTTTCTTCATTAGGGTGGTTTTGGTTTTATCGCTATCCAAAATGGCAGTCTATTGATAGACTATAAAATACTATTTATCGTTGGGAATATTTTATCATATAAAAAGCCTCCAATGCAGGAGGCTTCCGAATATTGTATTCAATTAGAGTAACTATTGCAACACCACACTGTGCGTCATCTCTGCACTGCCCAGCTTCAGCGTGATGTAGTACATACCTTTTGCATTGGTGTTCAGATCAAGGTATACCTCGCGGTCTGTTTTATTTACACTTTGGTTGTATACCATTCTGCCTGTTACATCTGTTACCAGTAAAAATCCTTTATCGTGCGTTCCGTCTATCTTAACTGTTACTTTACCATTGTTCGCAGGGTTAGGATATACAGTAAAGAAATCTTCTTGCTCGGTAGTATTAGCAATAAATGCAGTAGGCTTTTTCAGGTAGC
The DNA here is from genome assembly GCA_964531655.1 of uncultured Flavipsychrobacter sp. Taxonomy (GTDB): domain Bacteria; phylum Bacteroidota; class Bacteroidia; order Chitinophagales; family Chitinophagaceae; genus UBA5543. Next base: position 323,647 of record CAZHDM010000001.1, on the reverse strand, counting down.
ATAGCTCCGTACCCTTGCCGTCTATGGCTATACTGATCCACATATCGTCTCCGCTGATCAGCACATCCCAAAAATTATTCAGTGTGCTATTGGTGTCCACCATATAAGTACCTGTATCTGTCCCGTTGGTCATCCACAACGTAAACTCCTGGCTACCATGATCTTTTTTCCCGCCGAAGTAATACCTGCCATCTGCCTCATTAGGTATAATACTAGAATTCAGGAACCAGTTATTACTGGAGATAGATGGAATAAAACCTCTGTCTGTACTATCCAGCATCTTTATCATATTAGTACCTGCAGTAGTACCATCACTTATCCATAGCTCCTGATCTTTTATTTTTGCAATGAGCAAATTAGGATAGAACAATAGCTTGTTATTGATAGACCCCAGCATCATCGGAAAAGAAGCCTCCGGACCGGGCATAACATCTTTTACGAGACGAGTGCCTGCAGTAGTGCCATCTGTTACCCACAACTCTTCATTTATGTGAGTACCTACTTTATCACCATAAGACGCAAAGTATAGTTTATTATCCACTACTAAACTTCTTTGAAACCCGGAGCCACCAAAGCCACTACCCTCTCGGGGTGTTGGGTTGATATCTTTAACCAGTGCAATGGAATTACCGTCGTAACAATACAGCTCAGACCCTATGCTATCATTCTCCACGGCTTTAAAATAGAGTTTATTATTAAATGCAGTAAGCCAGCTGTTTACTCCGCTTCTATCTCCCGGGTATAGATCAGTTACCATTTTGGTACCTGCAGTTGTACCGTCACTTTCGTATAGTTCATATCCATTAGCCTCTGTTGATGCTACAAAGTATAGCTTACCCATAGCTACTACAAAACGATTAGGGTCAGACCCTTCTTCCCTGCTGTTTGGTCTTACTTTGTAAGTATTGATGTTCTTTACCATCTGTGTACCTGTTGCAGTGCCGTCTGTACTCCACAGCTCAAAGCCTGAGGTACCATCATTGGCGGCAAAGTATACCTTTCCGTTATACAACATCATCCTACGACGATCAAATGAATACTCATTAATACCCGACAAACGGCCTGGAAAAATATCCTTTATCATCTGCGTACCACCGGCTGTACCATCTGTCATCCACAACTCATCACCATGGGTAAAATCATCGTATACAAATAGATGCTTACCATTAAGCACAATACCTATGCCTGTCATTTTTCCCGTTAAGCTTTTTATGCGAACAGTACCATTAGCCGTGCCGTCACTCTTCCAAATACCAGCACCATTCACACTATCGTAGGCACTAAATAATAGCTCACCACCAGGCAATGTACCCATCATACTTGGCATTGAGGAGGCAGGTCCGGGGTTGATGTCTTTAACTAAACGGATAGACTTAGACTGGCTGAAAGCTGATATACAAAGGGAAGCACATAGTGTAGTTAATAGTAGCTTTTTCATTATAGGTTATTTAAAGGTTATGTTGAGTACCATTGTACTGATATACAAATTATAAAATATTGGCGGTACTAGACTGTATATACTGTCTTGAGATTGTCACAAGTTGTATCAATTACTTTTTTCCATTCAGAAAATACCAGGCTACGGCATTATATACTCGCCTATGCCATACAACCACAGGAACCCACCCGAAAAGCTACCCAGTGCGCCAAAAACTATTAGCTGTGTACGATGCTTCTTTACTAATACAAAGGTGGTGTATGCAAGTATAAGCATACTAAGTATCACTAAGCCCCATGTACCCCACTCTACAGATATACCTAAGCTCTTGAATATCCTCACCTCGTCGCTATGAGATGAAGCACCTAACACATACAGATTGTAAAAAACCAGTGCACTATTAAATATCTCTCTGCTATGAAAGTAGGTGAGTACTATCCAGAAAAGGTGTTTACCGTTCCATGCATCTACCGTTGTCTTTCTATTCAGCACCATCAACCCCGCAAAGCCTGCCATACCTGTAAGTACGGTTTGCAGTACTCCCCCCCATGTTATCCTTATGCTTATATCATAATTATGAATTAGTGTGCCTGCTTCTATTGCCTCCCTGTCTGCAGCACTTACACAGCTGCAATACATATAGTGTACCGTCGGGTGGAACCCATGCCACATGGCCACCAATGCATGACCACACTCATGCAACACAGTACCTGCTATAGCTGCGATGAAGAAGAAGAAAAATATTTTCAGGTTGCCATGCATAATAATTAGCGATGTATCCTGATGCCTATATTAGTTGTGAATGTATGTTGTGTAAGCCTACCCATGCCTGCAAAGGTTTCCGCCCTATAAACTGCATTGTATTTATAGTAAGGTGTTTGCCTACCATTGGGCACTACATTATAAGTCTCACTTATTTCAAGGTCAATACGTTCACCAAGCTTAGACACTATACCTATGCTTGCACCAAACATACCCTGTAGCTCGTAAGCTTCAGACATGTATTTATTGCGTTGCATATTCATGCCTACTATTGCACCTATATAGTAGTAATACGAGTAATCAGGCTTAGCCAACTTATAATTATAAAAGAAGTATGGCACAGCATATTCTTCTAAATGTTTACCGGTAAAGGATGACTCGAAAGAAGTAAACAGATCACCAGCCATACGATGGAATGAAAAACCTGTACCAAGTTGTACACGCTCAAAATCTACAAGAAACCTGAAATTGGTAGCACCTCCATATAGTGTAGGTAAATATCTTGATCTGTGAAATTTTGTTTCTGAGATACTAATGCCCACCGAAGGCGCGAACTCAAAGCGCGGTTGTGCACTTAAACCAAGAGTTAAAAGCATAGCTATTGCCAATGTGATAAAGGATTTCATAAGTATATGGTTTGGTATATGAATATACAGAATAATCGCTTAGTGCACCTTATTCAGCCTGATACCGATACTGGTAGTGAGTAGGTGTACATATAGTTTATCGTTACTCAACATGGGTCTTGGAGTAATGAATGCACTACCGTTATCTCCATTCAAAAAGCGATAGCTTTCGTGCAATTCTAAATTCAATATTTTGTTAGAGAGTATCACCCAACCTATATCTGCACCTACCAGCCCTTTGGCAACACTACCAGTACTCCACCCCTCAGAAATAGAAAAGCCTGCTGCTAAACTTGCATACAGGTAAGACTTGTCCCATTTTTTCACTTTATAGCCAAAACTAAAATGAGGATTGATATATACATCTGCCACACCATCCAGCGGATCGCCCACGCTACTACCAGTAGCATGCAGCTCCAGACCGCCACCTACTTGCCAGCGTCTGGTATCTCCAATGAAACGGAGCTTAAGTGTAGGACCAGTGCCACCCTCGCGTACTACAAAACGACCCGAATATGCAGCACCTGTATAACCTATAGATGGCGCAAACTGAAAAGCCTTTTGCCCGTAAGTATTCAGGCTGAGTAATAAGGTAACGAATAGTAAAGTGCGACGCATAAGTTGTTTTAGTTTTTACGACCTCTGTTCATACGTATGCCTACGCAAGTAGTGAGCATGTATGTTTGTAAAGGACGGCGTTGCCACCCTAGTTCAATAGTTGATAATCCTGTGCCCCACCATAGGTGTTCGTTTATTTCCAGATCCAGCACTCTGCTCACACGCACTACCCAGCCTGCTTCTACCCCTGTAAGCCCGCTGCAACCATCTTCGTAAAAGCTTTTTTCCATTTCTATAGCAGCACCTACATCTGCACCTAAGTATATGTGCGACTTATCGGTCTTGTACACCTTATGTTGATAATAAAAATGCGGGCAGAAAAACGTATTACTGGAGTTGCTTTGCCCGTAAAAAAAACGAGGCAGTTGTCCGCTGGAGAAAGACATTCTGCCATTAACATTATACAGTCCTATACCACACCCGAAAGAATAGTATTTGTTATCAGCACCCAGCCTCGCCATGATGCCCACACTCATCAGTCCGCCACCTTTTCTTATTGCATCACCCGTATAAGCTGCTCCACCCATACCAAATGACGGGGAGAATTGAAATCTATTGAACTGCGCCTGCGTAGTAACTGATACACAGCACAACAGGATGAGGGTAATAAGCTGTTTCATAAGTAGTCTAAAGGTTAAGCTTAGGATAATAGTATAACAAATACCATGCCCCTATTGTTAGTTCTCTATACTGTGCACTCTGCGGCTTTGGTACATCTTCAGGTATTGTTTGGTCTTAGCTGCGCCGGGCTGCACTACTACTTGTGTAGTTTCATAACCGTCAGCTTCCAGCGTCACCTCTACCGGGCCATGTATGTATATGATAGATACACCGTTCCTACCTGTGGTATCAGTAATGTTATCTATTGTAGCGCGGGCATACTTTATAGGCTTGAAAGTTTTAGCATCTACTATGATGCATTTTACTTTCTCTCCCTGACCATCTTGTGCTGATGCGATAACAGGAGCAAAAACGATAAACAATAGTGCGAGTAACTTATACATAATGCGTGTGTTGAATGATGCACTAAAATAACGGAAATAGTCGGATGTAAAAGTTAAGATATAGCACAGCCTACTACCCGCCTATATTACGCACCTCATCGCGGATGCTCTTGAGCCAGTGCATGTCGTACTTATTATCACCTTTCTTGTATCTGCCTTTTGGGGGCTCGTCGGGTATCAGTACCGGTAGCGGTACAGTTTTGGTCACAGGCTTTTCCGGCTGCTGTGCCAATGCAGGGTTGTATAGTTTAGGGTCTTCCTTCACTACATCACGATACTTGAACCATGCAGCAAAGTGTCTCCTGTAGTCACGCTCTGTCTTTACCTCTTCTCCTGTAAATGATAGCCATTTATTGAACGCCGTCAACCATTCTGCCAGCTGATCATTATTCACCCTACCAGTGCTTACATATGGATATACAAAGCGCTGTCCGTCGGCGAGTGCCTGCTTGCGCAATACTTCTGTAGTACTATGTTGTGTATCCATTTTCTTACCTCCTTCATCTTTGTTGTCGGCGTTCTCTATAATATTAAACGTCGTTTCGTTTTGTTTGGTTTGGTTTTGTATCGTTTCGTTTGCTTCATTTAGCTTTACCTTAACATCGCCTTTGCTTAAGCTGTTGCTTACTTGTGCTTCAGCAGTAGTATCATCATCTTCTTGCTCGCTATCATTCTTACTATTTCTTGCACGAGCCAGTCCGCCCTTTCTGCCACGCTCACGTAGTACCTCTCTTCGCTTCTCCCAATACTCCATCCTGTCCAACAAACTTACCGACCAAAAGTAATGCCCATCTGTATCCAGCAGTTGAAAGTATTGTATACAATCATCGATAAAAGACTGTGCTTCGTCAGCAGTCATCTGTAGGTCCTGCCCGATAACTTCGTAAGCAAAAGGTGTATCTATATTGTATTTATAGTCCTCGCAATCGCGCAACCTTTCTAACAGGCGCCACCATCTGCCATAGCCTTCAAAACCATACTTGCGTATCAGTGCCAGCAGCTTAGGGTTGTTAGCTGCGTTGCTATCATGACTGAACCAATAACTTTCTTTTTTACTCATAGTTAATAATTTTTGTCGTTTTCATTTTAGTGATCATTCTCCTATGTCATGAGAATGTATTTTATACTCGTTTTAATGTCTTAGTTATGTTTTGGTATAGTTGTTGTTTTATGTATACCAAAGTGTTTGTTATGGGTATGATGAGTATGACAGTTGGTTTGGTTTGTTATGTGTTATTATCGTTTGCTTTTATAGTCAGCTGTTCATCTATCTGTTACGAGCTTTCACCCTACAGCAGGAGAGGTGCTGATGTTTCTTTACCGGAGTGGGAGCGTAAAACACTATATACAATTGCCGGCTATCCCCCTCTCTCTTTGCTGCTGTTAGCGATCATAGGTTTTGTGTTGACAGGAGACACAGCAGCAACTATACCGGCATTACAATTCATATCATGGTACTGCATCGGGCATCTGGCCATCAGTGTTATAGCCATTGTAAGTGCACGCTACCTGCGGGAGCGCAACAAGCGCAATGCTATTTATTACTTTACTGATATGATGTCGGGCTGTATCTATGCAGGTGTACTCATCACCATTATGTTTCTGGAGCAGCAATAAATTCAGCTTTAGTTTTTTAACATTATTTCCTCCCCGCTATATATGGCTTATGTGTATTTTACAATGCACAACCACTACTTATGCCACTCATACTAGTACTACTGATTGCCATCTCAGCCGTTGTCATATTTGTACTGTACAAACTGATAGCAAGATGGTCTCGTGATATAGACGTACATCATCTTTCTTCAGGGCAACGTACCCTCTTTTTTGTTGTAGTGTTGTACGCTCCCGTACAGTTGATATTACTACTCAGCATCGGCCATCACTTACCTATCGGCAGAGTAGAAGATCATATACCTACAGCACTCGTCTTTTCTACACTGCATATCATACTACCACTCATGGGTGCAGTAGCCAGCAAAAGATTGATGACAGAAAAAAGAATAGCCGTAGTGCCATATGTGGCTAACCTGTGCGCAGCATTATTTTATACGCTCAGCACTATCATACTGGTAGCCTGGGTAGCTGTACCGGCAGGTACGGAAGGCAGCTTTTAAGCAGGCAACAAATTCAACTCTCATCCGTTAAAATTACAGGCATAGTTATTGTGTCTACACGAGTGTAACTGAAAACAAATACTCAACGTGCCCCCACGAACCTGTAGAGAGACGGACTTACCAACCGCAAGTCAGGAGTATTAGCCATGGTATAAAATGAAAACACACCATGTACGCTACAACCGTACTCTTTTTCATACTCGGAGTGATAGCCACCTGGGTATGCGGACTATTGATATACCACTTTAGCTTCCTGAGCAAGTTGCCTGTTCATAACAGCAACTTTCCGCTGTGGGAGAATATGCTGTACTACCTTATAGCGCTCTACCCTATTTTATCATACATCATATTAGTACCGGCCGGCAGATATTACACAAAGCTTGGACTATCTCATGAAGACCTGTACCCCATATTCATAGCCTATGTAAGCTGTCATGCTATCATAAGCATATTATCAGCATCAGTCATTCGCTATTTAGTAAAGCGTCGTAAGCTCAACTATATATTCGCCATGTCTACCTGCTTTGCAGGAGGTATGTATATAGCTGCGGGTATAGTAGTATCTATGCTGTAAGCAATAATTAAAAATCCCATACGTTTATTTAGCTTCACTCAAGCTACACACATGTCCGATCTGTTTGCCATGTTGTTCATCCTGCTCTTCACTTCGGTATTCGTATTTGCATTTGCATACGTTATATACTCTATGTCTTACCTGACTGATATACCTACTCAAAAGCTGTTACCCAAATGGGAGCGATATACTTACTACTTCATAGCGCTATACCCCGTGCTGTCATTGTTGGTGTTATTCACACTAGGCAACATCTTTATGAAAGAGGTAGAAGTAAAGACCAACCCGCAGATGTACCGCGTACTGATATTTAGCCTCGGCAATGTCATGATGGGCGTACTATCATTAGCTGTAGTGCAATACCTGCGGCGCAGACACAAAGCGCATAACATACTTATCGTACTCAACACCATAGCCACATCTTGCTATGCATATGCTTGCCTGGGTGTTTTTATAGAAGGTATCGTTACCTGACCATCCCCATAACAATATTTCAAAGAGCCTGGTAAACGCTCCCCTCCTTGCGGAGAGGAGCTTGTGCTTACTAACACATAAATTAGTTTTTCATGGTGCGGGCAATAGTTATCGTTTAGCAACATCTTACGCCGCAGCCTTACTGCGCAAAGCATTCTTCCTTTCGGTAAACAATTGCTTCAATTCAGGGTGACGTTCTATGCGACCTCTGTTCTCATGGTAGAGTTGTAGCAGGTGTTCTTCGTCGGCACAGTTACGCACGGCTTTGCCCAGCCCCTCGTTACTCATAAATAGTGATTCAGGATATGCCTTGCTTGTTTGTTTTGGTTCTATGCTTAGTTCTTTTGCTACAGCATTGTTAGGTATCTCGGTCTCATCCATCATGCCCAGCCCCAGTAAGTCCAGCGTAGCACAGCGCTTGGCTTTTGTCTCTGCCTTCATCATAGCATTGCACAGCGCTTCGCCCGATAGGCTGTGTATAGATACTGCACCTATGCTCTCCGTTTTTCTACCATCAGGAGTAGCAGCCTGTGCTGTTACTACATAGCAGTCGTTCACAGTTTCCCTTGCTTGTATGCAATGGCTCACATGGTGCAGCTTGTTGAGCTGTTGTGCTCCTCCGCGGTGGCAATACAATATCTCTTTACCATCCAGCTTCAGTAGCTTGAAGGGCTGCGACAGCGGGTCCAGCCCAAGCTTATCACATACCTGTTTATAATAAGTTAGTTTTTGTGCAGGCGATAGCATGGCCATGTCGCCATTCATCACCAGCGATGATAGTATCTCATTCGTCTCCTGATCCTTACTGCCATGTACCGGCAGCTCTATTTGCTTCTGTTGTACTGTACTCATCTTTTTAAATGTTTTTAGTGTTTTCTGTTTTATTGGTTTACGATAGTAGTTTGGTCATCATCTCTTCCTCCTGTTCCATCCTGCCCAGTGCTACGCCATACATGAGCATGGCAAATGCCAGTTCGTTGATGGTGTTTAGATGTTCTGATATCGCCACTACAGCTTCCAGGTCGTTAGCCTGTTTTACTACATACTGCATGTTGATGATATCGTTCAGCTCTGCCATTCTTTTCGTACCGATACCCAGTGCCCTGGCAAAGTCTGCTTCGGGCGTAGGGTCGGTGATAGTTATAGTTGGTATTTCCATAGCGTGTGTTGTTTTTTATCTTTTGGTCTAATGCTTTTCTGTGTTATACTTCTAATATTGGTCTGATAGGTGCTATAGTTGTTTCATGATAATAGTGGTGTGTACCTAAGCGCTGATGCGCAACCCCTCGGCAGTGAGCGGTACATGGTTTATGGGGGCGGGCTGTATTAGTTGTATTCGGTAAAAAGCATTGCCTTCCAGCAAACGCACATCGTAGCCCATCACAGTAAGCTCTGCCAGCTTATTCATAGCAGCATAGCGTGTGGTGAATATCATAGGATACCCTTCTTTGTCCATGAGCAGCTGCATATCGTCATGCAGGCTGAAGTATGGCATATTGCGCAGTGAGGCTATCTTTCTATCCACCTCTCGGTGCAGCCTTACTTTTACCTCGGCAGGCTCGTTGCTGTTGTTGATGAAACGGTGCAACCACTCCAGCGCATCGGCATTGTAGTAGCTCCTGATCCATTTGCTTACGTGACGGTAAAAAAAGTTCTGTTCCATATATATATATAGTGTTTTGATGTCTTAACTATAGTACCGCTGTATGTACATATGCAACGGTTGTATACACAATATTTCCCATGGGAATATTTTCTAATCCTAAATTTTTATTATCTTTGTATCGTGTTTTTTATTTTTTGTTTTGAAACGCCCGCTTGTGTCTACAGTGGGCATTTTTTTTGCCCTGTCTGAAACCCTTATTCTATGCGGGTTATAGCAATACACGGTTGAAAGTCTTATAGTCATCTTCTTAAAAGTTTTATGGTTTACTAATTGCTGATAATCGCCACTGCTGTGCTTTTATCATTTTTCCCTTATGGTTGTTGCTTTGTAAAAGTTTTTATACATTTGTACAACCAACTGCTTATTTATTCTCTTTGTTTAGACAAATGTACATATTTAGTACAAATGTCCAAAATAAATTAAAAATATTATTAACCTTAATACATTAGTATATGAGTAACATCCATGAAGGCGAAGCATTGCAAAATGCCGCACGTATGAGCAAAATGGGCGTACACGGACTGGCCATAGCACTGAATGTGCCACGCAGTACTTTGTATTACAACTTCCGCAAAGAGAAGCTGGACGAGACCATGCGCATACGCGCAGCTAAAGCATTGGGACTAAAGACCGATCAACTATTTGGCGGTGCCTATAACAACCCCGCAGAACACTTTGATAACGACCGCACCACAGGTGACGAACTAAGAGCAGCAAAGACCATGGGCATGAACAGAGAAGAAGGCCTGCACTTTGTACCCATTATGGCACAGGCAGGATACAGCAAACACTACCTGGACCCTAAATTTACCGATGAGCTACAAGTAATGAACATACCTAACATGCCCTATCGCGGCGACAGGTATCGTGTATTTGAAGTGAGTGGAGATAGCATGGAGCCTACACTTAAAGAAGGCTTCCATGTAGTGGGTGAGGCAGTAGCTCCGGACTACTGGAACAGTACCGCACAGTTTTATATATATGTAGTGGTAACGGAAGACCGCATTATGGTAAAGCGCCTCTACCGCAAAGACGATGGGCAGAACTATGTGTGCATCAGCGATAATGAGGAATTCTATCCACAGTTTACCCTGCCACGTAGCGAGATAAAAGAACTATGGCTGGTGAAGCGTAAGATAGACTGGGAGATGCCACCACCAAAACGTTTTGAGATAACGGTATAAAGATTTTTTTGGATTAGTAAGTATCATACAAACGGCGGGTGTTTACCCGCCGTTTTCTATATTAGTACTTATGAAAGCGATCATCACAATCATACTGGCTGCCGCACTGCTATCATCTTGCGGAGATACTACATATACCTGCGCCTGCACAGACAAAGGAAATAACGATGCTGCCATTGCCAGCTACGAGATAAGCACGGATAAAGAATCATCTGCATCATTCGAGTGCAAACAAAAGGGGCTAAAGTTTGAAGGACAACCCCAATACAGCAATGTATCCTGCGAGCTGACGCAACACTAACACTAACGACCTTGCAAATAACCTTTAAAGCCTAACAAATGACACAGCAGAAAAGCAATAAACAAGCAACCGCCAAAATTAGCGCACCATTCATACAATACCTCGGGCAGCACAAACAAGAGCATGTCATAATAATAGCATTCTACATTGTAGCTGCATGTATACTTAGATATTTTTACCCTTATGCTGAGGTGTTCTCCGACACGGGCGGCTATATGAACTGGAGCACCCTGAACCCCTCAAAACACTACGACTTTGGCGGACCAAGGCCGATGGGCTACAGCGTCTTCATTACCTTTCTAAAAAACATCTCATCATCTACGTTCATCATATTCTTTGCACAATACCTATTGCACTGTATAGCCAGCTACTTCTTATACTTCAGCACTACATACATATTCAATATAACAGCTAGCAAGCTGCGCTACCTGCTGCTGGCATGCACACTATTATATATACCCGGTATTGCAGCAGCCAACATGGTCATGTCCGACAGTCTGTTCACCTCACTGACTATAATCATAGTAACGCTCAGCATGTGGCTCAGCTATAAGCCAAACATATACTGGCTACTCGCCATTACCGTATTTATATTCTGGGCAGTTACTATCAGGTACATAGGCCTTATATACCCTGCCATATGCATACCCGTACTATTCATCAGCATGAAGCATAAACTACAGGCCACAGCATTCTCAGGCCTGCTGCTCATACTGCTATGGTCTTATACGCAGTATATTATCAATGGCACAGACAGAGAGATGGGTGTAGCTATTTTTTCAGGCTTTAGCAATTGGCAAAAGGCTAACAATGCGTTGCATGTAGTACCACACCTGGACAAAAGCGAGCCACTTGTAGATGGACTGGAATATGATTTTCAGATAGCAGCAGACTCCCTGATAAGACTTACCTACCAAACCAACTCCTACCTTTATGCAGACAATAATGAGGTAACCTACAACCATATATGGCACAAGAGATCTTCACTTAAGGAGATACACAGATATTACGCTTTTATCAATAACGACGAGACTTATTACCCAACATGGAATAAGGTATCTGTAGAGCTAGGTGCTTACGCCAATAAACTCATAGTGTCACACTTTGGTATGTTCCTGAGGTACTACCTACTCAACAATACAGTAAGAGCCATGCACCCGCCTGAAGAAATATTTAAAACAGGGTCAGACACTACTACGGCTGCAAAAGCAGCCTTCTCGTGGTTTCAACTAGGCAAAAACAACTACATGCAACCCAGGCAAGATGTATTAAGACCTATACTCAGGAACGCATCAGTAGCATTTACAATATACTGGGTGCTATTCGCCTGCTGCCTGATATACAGCATCATCTTACTGGCCACAAAAAAGCTGCAACTGAGAGACAACAAAACAAGAACTATAATTGTAATTATCTGGTTTATACTGGCGTATGCAGCAGCTAATATATATGCCGCACCTGTTAACTTAAGGTTCTTGTTACCATTAAGACCATTTATTCTGGCACTAACATTCATAATATTCCATATACATACACAACTGAATGGCAACAAACAGGAAACATTGACGTAACATTCAGGTAACATTAACCTTACAATAACGTAACATTAATTTAACATTGGCGTAATATTGAGGTAACATTTCGTATATTTACAGTAATGAGTAGATATTTTCTCATACTGTTTATAGTAACTATGTGCCTGTACAAGCCCATATCGGCGAGCGATTCGCTCACCTGGGAGATATATGCCCCGGTGACAAAACATATATCCTCCGGCCTGTACAGCGTGAAAACATATTTCTTTAATGCCAACCCCACCCAGAAAGATCGCTTCTCCCAAGAAGCATTGCAGCAACAGCACGACTCGCTTAGCAAGATCACAATCGGACAGGTAGTACATTCGGACATTACAGCACAGGGCACCTCTGTGGCAGACAACTGGTTTTGGTGGCCTGTGAAGGAAGGTGACAAGACCTATCTATTGAGCTACATAGTAGGTAACCCTGCCAATAGCTCTGCCGAGGCCAGCTATTATGAGCTGACCTTCCGTGACGGCACTAAGCTGAAGTGGGAAGAACCACACAGCACACCGTACAATTTCAACACTTGTTTTGTATTAGTTAGCGGTAGTGTAGATGTGATAGATGAAAAGAATGAACACTCTGTAGTGATGGCAGATAGCAAGCTGCAAGGCAAGTTCATGACCACACCACTATATGTAGTGACGAAGTACAACGGCTACAAGAACGATAGCGGTACCATCGAGTACTATGCAGACCTTCAATACGTATTCTCAGAAGAAGAAGGCAATACGCTGCTACAATCATTCCAAAGCATGAGCAGCAGCTATGGCAATAACGTTGCCGTAAGCATGAAGTAGAATTTTTCTTTTCAGTAAGAAAACTGGCTAATATTATTTGACCTCATAATAGTGTGGGTTATAGGTTTGCTATGACCAAATTATATATTAACTCTAAAAAATATTTTCTCTGCTCAAACCTTTTTTGTGTCTGCAATGTTATAAAAGTATAACTCACACATAAACAGAAGAATCATGAGCGATAAGACAAAAAAAGAAGAAGTACACGACGACAATAATTATACACCGGCAACACCAGGCAGACCTACTAAGGTAGATGCACAGCTGGATAACATGCCGGATGTAGACATGAACACAATAAGAAAAGAAGCAGGTACACATAAAGACCAGCAGGAAGAAAAAGAGAAGAAAGACAAAGACAACAATAAAGACTAATCGGTCTGTTATATATTTTTTCGTAAGTATAGTTGGTTGCGCCGGTGCTCATTGAGTATCGGCGTTTCTCTTTTCATTAACCCGCGGTTGAAGAGTTTTTGATTTACATCAATAAGCTTAACTTTATTGTTTGACCCAAAAATCAGAATGATGAAGAAATTAATGGTATTGATGTTGAGCTGTATCATAGTGTTCGGCTTTCAGGCTTGTAAGAAAGAAGAGATGAGTGACACTATTGTAGTGCCAGACCCGTTTGACTTTGAAGTAATAGGCGATCAATACGTATTTTCTAACATCACACTAAAGACCAACCTGAGCGAAAGCAAAAAACTCACCTGGCAGTTTGGAGATGGCGAGAGTGTAGTAGTAAATGACACGCGCGTATCGCACACTTATACGCAGCCCGGCACCTATTCAGTGACTGTAAATGTGGAAGATGGTAAAGATGGCTCACTCACTAAAAGTATCACAATTACTAATGGCACCGAAAAGCTGGGTGGCAACAGGCGCTGGAGCTTCTTACTGGCACGTACTAAAGATGGCTTCCCCATAGATCATATACCGCCTAGCAGATACCAGCAGACATTTGCACTAACTATTCAGGACGATAATACGATCATCATACCTAACATCGATAATATGCCTGCACAAGGGCCATATACTGTTTTGCTGGACAGAGTCGAGAACGGTGATCTTATATTTCAAAACACTGACGCTTCGGTAAAACTAACCTATAGTAAAGAAGACAACAGAGGCTTCATCAGCATCAGATCAAAAGAAGGCGACATCACTTATAAGCTGGATGGCTACGCTGATGTGTTTGAATAATCAGCTTGTTTGATATTTCATTTTAGCGGCAACCAGTATACTATTGTTTAGCTGATACTTATGTAGCAGCTCCTGCATTTTATTGTAGAACGCTGTCCTGTAATATTCGGGCATCTCGTAGCTATTGGCAAAATACTTTTGATACCTCTTCTGCAGCTGTGGGTAATGTTTGGCGATGGCATTTAGCATGAGTGTTTTGCTGTCTGCAGGTCCGTTACCATATAGCGTAAGTGTAGCAGGCAGTACATAATCTACTCCCATCTCATGAAAAGTTCTAAAAGTATACTCCAACTGCTCTGCTGTATCTGATATAAAAGGCAGCATCGGCATGAGGCTAATGCCAGATAAAAATCCTGCCTGTAATGTTTTATCCAATGTGGCTAACCTTAGTGAAGGTTTGGTAGCTCCTGGCTCAAATATTTTGCCCACCTCATCTTGCAACGTAGAAAATGAGAAAGACACGATCACACCTGTTTGCAATTCATGTTTAAGATCATCAGGTAGTATGGCGTTATCTCTTATTTGCTCCAACAGATCGAAGTCGCGGGTTATCAGGCCAGACTTGGTAATGATATGTACAGGGAACCTATGCTTAGCTATCACTTCTAAAGCCTGTCGTGTGAGTTCATATTTACGCTCTATCTGCAAATACGGGTCGGTAGCTGATGATAGTACAATGATACCATACTGTCGTTTCTTAGCTCTATTGGCAAGTTGCTTATCCAGTAGCTCAATCGCATTTGTCTTTACAGAAAGACTGGTCTCTAAGTTAGCACCGTACTTACTACCCCTTATATAGCAGTACAGGCAATTGAAGGAGCAACTACTATACATATTCACCGTATAGTCGTCGAGGAACCAACTATCGCGCTTCTTGGTCTTGTTCAGTATGGTCTTTACCTCAACCTCTCTTGGCATAGTTATTACGGTTTAGTCCTATGGCTATTTTCGTCCTGAACCATTGCGCCACTTTTTCTTTATCGTCTATCTGCTCCTGATACTTATCTATGATGTGCGGATGAAACTTAGCCGTGGTCTTGGCAGCCCAGCCTACACCCTGCTTTATCTCCTTGTCTTTGGTAGTAGCCATAGACAGTAGCAGTGCAAACAGTGTATCTACATGCTCGGCAGGCAGGCCTTTTTTAATAGCATAATGCGCACCTGCTCCTAATGATCTCACCACCCAGTTGGCTTCATGCCCGGAGAGACGCCTTACTTCTTTGATGGTCTTTGTAGTGTATTGCAACAGCCCTACCCCGAATACACGCTCGCCGATGATGTCGCACACATACCATGCATTAGCCATAGAGATGTATTCCGTTGCTTTATCTATACTCTCGCGATAATGTTTACCCATGCGCTGTTGTAGAATGATACCCAGCAACACATTTCCACCTATGGTCTTTAGCGTCTCTACTTTATCGCAAAAATCTATATGCACCTCTTCGGGCAGATGCTCGTATAACAACTGTGCACAATGCTCCAATAGCGGAAACTTCACTTTATTATCCAGTATACTTTTCTGTATGCAGGCAACACAAGCATGCAAACCTTCTGCATGAAAGGTATCGATACAGGCTTGGGTGAGTGTGGTTATTTCAGGCTTTCTGGTAATTGCTTTCATCATACTATTTGAAGGTAACGAATATTGAAATATCCCCGATGTGAAGGCAGTGTTTCTGTGATGTTAAGAAACCATCAAAAACAGCATCACGCCACTGTCATAATACGCATTGGTGAAGCTTTTCAGCTAATTTTTTCGTAAATTGTATATAGAGGATGTTCACCAATAAAAAACACTTTTATGCGTATACCTATCAACACAATATTATTACTTTCCATACTGGTTCTGTTCTCGCAATGTAAGAAAGACGAGAACGCACAACCAGGGTCAGATACTATTGCCAGCTCATTAAACTTTGATGTACTGGGCGATAAATACATTCAGGAAAAGCTGGATTTCGTAGCAGCTGTACCCAGAGGTGTAGATAACCTGACATGGTACTTCGGTAATGGTCACCAAAACGAGACCATTGGCTATGCTACAACATACAGTTATGATGAGGTGGGCGAATACGTAGTAACACTGGAAGCTAATGGCCGCAACGATAATAATGTGACCAAACGCATCAACATCACTAAAGGTACTGTACGCCTGAACGGAGAGCGCGACTACACATGCACCTATCACAAACGCCACAAAAGTGACATGAAAGGTGAGGATACTACCGTAACACTGAAGTTTGCAGTAGAGGTGGTAGATGATGCTACCATTATATTGTCAGGGGCAGGACCATTTTACCAAGACCTTCCCGCAACACTCAAAGGCGAAAATCCCAACAACTTAATATTCAAGATAGAGGAACCAACCAGCGCTATTGAGCTGGAGTATAACAACAATGATCGCTTTATGGGTTTCAGCGTGTACCAGACCAAAGGCGACAGTATTCTTGAGTTCTCTGCCATTGACAATTTCGACGAATAGATTGATTATCAACACCTAAGTTAATAGCTGGTTAACACGTAACATTTTTTTGTATTTTAGCACAGTTCTAAATACGAGAAGATATGCGTGCAACTGCCATTATATTATTGATGTTATTACCGGTACTTACTATAGGCAAGCGCCCTATAGGTAATGCTTTGCATCAACATAGTTACGAGAAGGTGATGCTTTTCGGTGGCAACTTGCTCATAGATGTACCTACAGGTTTTGCAAAAGACCGTGAGTACAGACACTACTGGGATCAGTGCGAAGGGGGCGGCTTTACTGTAGCATTTAAGGGGCCTCATAATAACGATGGCAGCATGAACATTCATGTAAATATCCATGACCGTATACAAGACCCTGAGCATGCACTTAAAAATTACGATCCTCGTAAACAGATATTACCACATAGCCAGATATTACAGGACACGGCTTACTATATCAATGGTGAGCAGCACCACATCATAGCCAGTGTACACAAAGCAGCTAATAAGACTAACTACACTTACAGCAAATATGTAGTAGCTAGCGGGCATATGCTGGAGTACCACTATTACTACTGGCACAAGACTGGCGCACAATTATCTTATTGGCAGTCTGTAGCTGAGCAGGTGGGCAACTCAATCAACTGGCGCAGCAGTGCCTGGGTGAAGAAGTAAGCCACTCCCCTCTTTATAGCAACGATTATTTAATACATACAGGGTGTTTTTCCCCTTGTGTGGGCACCTTATCATATATAGGTTTGTATTATACCAACTTACTTATTTATGAAAAAGATACTTTTAATTGTCTTAAGCCTATGCTCAATTACTGCATTTGGGCAAGATGCTGCACATGAGGAATACATAGAGCAGTATAAAAAAGTATATGACAGTCTTCTAAGAGAGTTCTGTTTTAAGAGGAATTGGAAAGGAGCTATAAAGATGGAATCAGATGGTACAACACCTATTCGTACTGAGGTGAAAAACAGGTTTACTACCGATGAAGCTTTTGAACACTTTTTCAAACCTTTCTTAAGCAATGTTCTTGTCAGCTCTAACGACCTGGTTGAAAATACAACAGCCGCAAGCCTTGTAAATGATCAAGACAAAGGAACTCTAAACATCAACTATACTTATATATCCAATAGTATAGAGGTGTGGAACGGAGGCGTATTTGCAACATCTAAAGATGGGATATTTGGAATATATACTACAGACAGCTGGAACAGTAATATTGGATTTAATGTTGGGTATTCTTATGTGTTTAGGAAGAGAGCATACTATGGCAAAAAGGAGTGTAGCCAGTTAAAAGAGAAAAAGATAAAATACATGAATACTGTGCTTAAAGAATATCGAACACTTGCTAAGTCCTATGAAGAAATTCAAAGAGAGAGAGATAAAATATTTGCATTCCTTCAAGATTATAATACTACTATTAACAGCTCTGAAAAACCAACCTCAAGTTTTGATGAGATAAAAAACAAAAAAGAAGAACTCAACAAATTGGACTCTCTTATTAGTTACTATAACACAGTTTACCCAAAACTGTCTGGGGCCAAAAGGAAAAAACAAATCATTGATAATATCAATAAGGTTTTTACTCATGTAGACACTACTCATGGTAGCTATGATGGATTTTCTGCAAACTGGATCAGTATGAACGTTTTGGTATCTAATAATACCATTAAAGCTAATACAGAAAACCTTTCTGATGCTGCAAAGGCATTATACAACCCAAAGGACTTGGGCAACTATACATTCTCATTATCCCTGAATAGGGCATTTGATACAAAGGGAATAACTTATTTCATAAAACTCTCAGGCAATATTAGTCTGACCAACTTTTTAAACCATCCAACATTAACTGCAACTCCAAGTTTAAAATATGATTCATCACAAAATATTTTTGAGCTATATAATGATGCAAACATTAAGTTAGGAGACTATGATCAACTAGAATCAAACATTGTCACTCTCAGGCCGGAATTATATCTTGTTGTTTTCCCCCGATTAGGGCAATTAGGAAAAAATATAGGCATAGCTTTCAGAACTAACTTATTAGAACCGGTCAATGGATCGAATGTATTATATCAATCTGTTTTCACTGCTACAGCAGGTCCGGTATTCAGAGTGGTTGCAAAAGATGGCTACTCTAAAGGAACTGTAGGTGTAGAAATGGGTGCTATAAATGCTACATACGGTTCCAGAGTTCTTAAGGACCACTTCGGCGCGCAGCTAAACATAGGTTTACCATTCAATACATTCAGTAAAAAATAGAGGAAGTGATGGTGAGATAATACAGCAGACCTTACTTTCTGAGAAAAAGCAAAGCCAACTAATATGACTATAGGTTGGCTTTTTCATTGGTAAACGGTTTATTAAATGAAGCATTTAACAAGTATATAGAAAGGTAGTTACAGCCAAAAGGTTGGGGCATTCTTAAAAAAAATATTTTATAAACCATTGATTAGTAGCTAACTATACAATTAAATTACCATATAATGTACATACACCTGTAAATACTAGTACAACCTAGCTTTACAAAAAGTAAAGTATACTTGTATTTTATAAAAGATTACTTTACTTTTGATGTAACATAAAACTTACATCTCATGGCTCTATTTGGAAGAATGCACAGCTATAAAATGAAAATAATCGGTACAGCAATGGCTGTAGCCTCTGCCCTGTTACTGGCGTTTCATTACTTTATTACGCCGCTCAACCTTGTTAACAGTATGAATGAGGATCAGCACGGGTTTTTGTTCTGGTGGTTCACACTCTACGGACTGTTCATCATGGCATTCAGTCGAGAGAAGCATGAGGATGAACGGACAGTTGCTGTACGTGCCAAGTCTATGAGAATGGCTTTGATGATAGCACTGGGTACACCACTGGCTATATCTGTTGTTACCTGGATAGAAGAGCAATATACATTTGGCGGTGGCGACCTCATCATCGTACCTACTTTCTGCCTGGTATTGTATCATGTACTATTCAATATCGGACTGCACTTCGACCATTTATGGGATTATGGCGAGGATAATGTACCTGCAACTAAAGTGAAGAAAACCAGCTGGCACTATCTTATATACATTAGCCTGATAGCTATACTTTTGGGATTGATGGTCTATGAAACTATTGCTACACGATAAACACAGACATGAAGAATACGATAAAAGTAGAACGGGCAAAACTAAGTATCACACAAACTGATCTGGCAGAGGCAGTAGGCGTATCCAAACAGACCATTCACTCTGTAGAAACGGGTAGGTTCACACCTTCAACAATACTGGCATTGAAGATAGCCAGACATTTTAAAGTGGCTGTTGAAGAGATCTTTGAGTTAGAAGATGGAGACTAGGAACTAACTAAGGGCTATTACTTCCAGATTATCTACCGAACTATCAGCAGCGTCCTTCGGTTGTATGGTCCAGCCATATTCACTGTCTTTATCATTATAATCTTGCCAGTTGAGCAGTTTACCATTTTTATCACGCCGCCATATATCGTCGTCGTGTCCTTTGAGTGTTTTTGCTTTTTGCCATACTTTTTTGCGAATAGAGATTGTATAAGTGTCTTTTGAATTACCCACTTTTATTATCGTTTACCAAACATTAAAAGAGGATTAAATATAACACAAAAACCTTTAATCTACAATTTATAATGAATAAAGGCCCGGCATATATGTGCTAGGCCTTAAATAGGTAAACGAGTGTTATTCATTAATCAACACTCTATACAAACGGTTGATAGCCAATAAATATTGTTTCAAACTTATGTTAAATACTTGCTCTTTCATATGAGCCTCTTTCTTAAAAATGGGTGTTTTTCACGTTGATGTTGGTATTTGTAATGTGTAGCATTGCATTATAAAAAACCAACTATGAAAAATCTACTCCTAATTACACTTTTTACAATTACTCATTTATGGACGTCTGCAGCTGAGCTGGACAGCCCCAAAGTTTACAAATGGAATCACCCTGTATTCATGACAGTAGTAGACGTTCCTGACAAAAATATCAGTACAAAGGGGCTGGAAATGATAGAAAAACAAATCCCGGACTCGCAACTTTCACAAACAGGACAACTATTTAAAATAATCATGCCACGGAATGAGAGAGAAGACGGCAAAACGCTTATTAAGATTTTAAATTATAAAAAATATACACGCAAGTGGTATAAACCTTGCAAATCCCCAAGGAACATAGCATACGATAAATACAACTCTAAAAAAGTAGATTTAAGTGAAGGAGACCAAACATCTACAGAGGTAGATCTGTTTTTTGAGGTACCCGATGACTGGATCGACCAATACGCGAAAGAAAGTCGCTATATCAGAGGCGGGCTATCTATTGGTGTCTTATACTTCCCATTCAAGTTCAGACCGCAACAAGGGGTACAGGATTTTGAAGGAGCTTTTAACCTCGGGGCTGCACTAGGCTATACATGGGGTCATAATGAAGATAATCCATGGACTTTTTCATTATTAGGTGGCTTTAGCTTGGCTAACTTGCGTGTTAGCGAGCGAGCTGTAAAGTATAATAGTGATCTACTAAAAAATACGAATGATTTTTCTGCTATTTCCTTTTCTTTAGGTGCTATACTACAATATGAAAAAGTACAAGCAGGTGTATTTTTAGGCGTAGACAGACTTAGCTATAACAATCATAAAACTTTTGGATGGATATATCAGGGAAAGCCTTGGGTTAGCATAGGGTTTGGGTACGCAGTATTCACTCCTCAAAAATCAAAGTCATCAAAGAATCAGAATTAACTTCTGTAAATACTGATGCCTCGCAATTGCGAGGCATTAGTATTATAAAACCAACCTATGAAAAGTACAGACTTACTAGTTGTGACTCACAACCACCTTTGTATTTTGAACCGCATATTGCGTTTGTACCAATACCATATACGTACCAGGTGCTAATGAGGATGTATTCAGGCTGTATTTATTTTCATTTTCATTCACCGTCTGCTCTATCAACACTTTACCGGTAATGTCATATAGGCTTACACTACCCTTACTACCTTTTGGTAGCTCCACATTCACTACATTATTAGCAGGGTTAGGATATACTCTTGAAGTAACATCTGCAGGCATATTCTCTACTGATAGCGGAGCACCTTCATAAATGATGAAATCATCTACTGCAGCCTCTACTATATCCTGCCCGTCGTTACTCAGGTTAGACCTTTCTTCATCAGCAGCTATAAAACGTAGTCTGATCTGCGAAGCACCTTTCCAGTATTCGCCCACTTTAAATATTCTTCTTCTCCACTTTTGCTCTGCTTGCTTAGTATACTCTACATTCTGCCAGATAACACTCAAACCATTGTTGATCTGTACCTGCCAAAAGTCTGTACGTGCATTAGAGTTACTACCTCTGTCATTACTATACCATCTGAAATATTCTATCACCGGCTCGTAGAATGGTAGTTGGAACAATGGAGTTGCAGCAGTGGTCTTACCATTATCTACATCTTCAGCACCAGGCTGAGAAGTAGATGTTATAGCATTACCTGTTACCAGACATTGACCTGTACCTGAAGTATGATCTTCACCTGGCTGTATCTGTCCTTCACCCGGAGCAGCACCCGATACTGATGAACCTACCGGCACCGCCTGTATCCAATTACCTGCCGTAGCATTATCTGTAGCCACGCCCAGCTCCCAATCTTGTAATGGAGACTCAAAGTCAACTACTATTCTAGGACTATTGATACCTACACCAAACTGGAATGGTATGGTCACCTCATTAGACTGTGCATTTGCTCTGTCAAAACCACTAGGCAAACCATATACTGTATTTGCAATAGCTTCTCTTACTTCAAAGTAGTAATCCATAATGACACCACCTTGCTGTGCAGGTATCTGCGCAGAGAAGTTAAGGTTACCATTATCTACCATTTGTACAGAATCCCAAACACCTACGCTATCTCTGTTGCTGTAGTATAAGTACAGCTTATCGAAGAATGCAGCATTTGTCAATGTAAGTTTTGCATTGATATTGATAGCTGTATTAGGAGCAGGGTTTGGTATATCGTCATGGTCGATGATCGCATCTGCAAACAGGTATATACCATGTCTTGCAAAGGCAGATACTATCTCCTGAAAGTGAGGAGAACCATTACCTAAGTTATTATCATCATCATCATTCAATAATGCAGATATCAATACATCGTGGTATACTTCACCTTCTGTACCGTTAGGACCATTAGGCAGGTCATACTGAGTAGCTGCAAATATCTGTACCATTGTATCTACGCTACCTATATTCTGCGCAACATCCCACCACGCACCTGCGATGATCTCACCATCATTGTGTACCTGACCAATAAGATCCTGAGGGAACACTTTAGCAGCACCTGTATAGTCTCTGATATTACCACCGTTGAAGAAAGCACCTTCACCAACAACACCATCTTTATTGATACCGATAGCCCAGATATCTGAGTTAGCCTCACCAAGTGCACCGTTGCTAAAGTTAGCACCGTTAGCACCGTAGAATAAACGAGAGATACCGTGACCATACTCGTGATATATAATATCAGTTACTTCAGAGAATGCACGACAACCACCACCCGATGGGTTGTAGAAGTTGATAGTACCATTATAGAATGCGTTACATGTATTACCCGGAAGATCCAGATTAGCTGTAAGCGGATTATCCATATTAGTAAAGCCGGGAAGCAACTCTTTCATAAAGTCGTGAACAATATTCACACTATAGAAAGTAGTTGTATGCCTTGTAGAAGACCCGTTTGTTGTAGGGAAATCATAAGTACTGCCAGAGCTATTCATAGTAGTAGAAAAGCTGGTACCGTTACCACTCGTCTGAACACTCACCCACGGACCATTTAGTCTGTAAGTAACATTTGCAGGAGGGTTAGCACTACCTACACTTACAAAACCATTCTCGTCAGTAGTATAGTTACTACCTGCAACAGTAATGGTCATATCCTGAAGAGGCTCGTTAGTAATGCCGTTCAATGGGTTTGTAGCATATACATCAGCTTTTACCGTTACATCAAAAGTCTCGTTCACATTGTTTGAGCGGTATAGCAACTCACCATTCGTAGCATCAATATACCCTACCAGTTCCATTGGCATTTCATTATCGCGGATACCTTTTACAGTAAACTCCCATGCCGGGTGCAGCTCATAACCATTAGCTGTAGGTATCGGGAACCATACCCAATCCTGGGCGATCTCTCTGCTGGTAACCACCTGGCTCGAAAGGTCGGTAGTCATAGCAGGTGTATTCATCGCATCTTGTGCAGTGATAGAAGGCATAGTGCCTTGCTTTGGCTCACCGTAGTTATTAGTTTTTATACGTAGTAGCTTACCATCATTAGTAAAGCGGAAGCTCAATCGGCTGAACACCACATCATGGCCATCTACAGACTGTGTATAGTCTACATAACCCGCCTTGTCAGTTTGCATATCACGCACTACGCTCCACTGTGCCGGTTTGATGCCCATATAGCTCAGCTTCGTATTCATCATATGCTGTGCACGCTCTGCATTAGTACTACCTTGTACTGTTAGCGCAGGACCAAACATATCTTTGAAAGAACCTGATAATCTGTTAACTGTAATGTTCCACCCCTGACCTATGTCAGAAGCCATATTCTGTGTTTGTTTGATGACTGTACTGTTAGCAGGCTTCATAAAGCTGTAGCTGCTATATACAGAATAAGTTAAAGCATGATCATCATGCCCTTCGGCAAATGCTCCCGCACAAACCGACATCATACACAGTACCGAAAAAATCTTCTTCATCTTTACCATTGATTTTATAATATATTTCTAAGAGTTTTAAAAAATGGATAGTGTAATAGGTGGGTTGATCACTTACTATTGTAAATACAATAATCAGCCCAAAAAGCGCCACAAAATAGTTAATTCACAATATCTGACAAATCTGATACAGAACTATGATATAGGGGTGACAATAGGGGTATAAATATTTTTATTTTACTCAACTGTCGGCGATAATCTGCGTCAGATGGGCTAGAAAGTGGCGGTTTGACAAATTATACATAAATATGTACGAAAAAATGGCAAAAAAGGTTTTGAAAAAAAAGAGCTTTGCATATCTTTGCACCCCGTCCGAAAGGAAAAGCGGTTGATTCCGTAGCTCAGTTGGTAGAGCAATACACTTTTAATGTATGGGCCCTGGGTTCGAGTCCCAGCGGGATCACTGAAAAAAGAGAAGGTGCACTTGTTGCACCTTTTTTCTTTTTAGCACATTTGCCTGAAGTGAGAAGCATGTACCGATATATCGGGAAGCCCCCGGCGGGATCACAAGATAAAAGCCTCACAATCGTGAGGCTTTCTTGTTTTTTGGAATATTTAAGCTATTCAGCATTAAGCCTCTACCCTTCATACTTGCATTCTTAAAAGCCCCCTACATTCAAGATAGCATGAGAGACGTTTGATAATAAAAAGAAAAGAGGCCTATTTTAACTGAATAAAAGAATTAAATACAGCTATGTCAAGCGTCAAAAAAACTTGACACTTGACATTTTAAATGGGTGTTTTCACCCTGTATGATGGACATTGAAAAATGTAATTTTATAGCATGGCAGAAAAGTTTTTATACTATTTAGGAGCGGGGGCAAGCGCTAATGCATTACCAGTAGTAAATGATACTAAAGACGCAAAGGGAAATACAATTAGTTATGGCTTATTGACTACTATGCAGGAGTTTGCAGGTGAGCTAAACACTTTTGAATCTAATAATAACGAGCAAAAGGAGTATTTAAAACAACTATCTATTGATATTAAAAAAGTATGTGAAAATGCTAAGGACTTTCATAGCATAGACACTTATGCGAAATATCTACACCTTGTAAATAGACCTGAGTTGGCATTCCTAAAGAAAACGCTAAGCGCTTTCTTTACAATATATCAGCACTGGGGAAACAGGATTGATAAAAGATACTTGTCATGGATTACAAGCGTCATGGATATAAAAATGTTTCCAGAAAACATTAAAATTATCAGCTGGAACTATGATTATCAAATGCAGCTAGCAGCCAGCAAATTTCAGGAAGAAAGTATATCTAAGGATTCATATGTAGCCGCACATAAACCACCTTTAATAACATATTTCCCGTCAGTAGGTTGGAGTGGACGCCCAAGAGTAGACCCGAATTTATCAATGGTTCATTTAAACGGATTAGCTAGCTGGTTTTACAATAAAGAAACAGAACGTTATGACAACTACCACTTGTATCCACACACTTTGAATAAGAATAGTAACCTATTCCATTTGAAGACGTATAACGATGGTATAAGTATGAACTTTGCCTGGGAGAAGAGTTACAATAGTTATATGTTTAATACTGCTAAGGAATTAGTCGGTAACACTACTATCATTGTTATTATTGGATATTCTTTCCCGTTCTTTAACCGAAATGTAGATAACATGATCTTCAAACATATAAAAGAATCTAATATTCTAAAGAAAATATACTTTCAAGACCCTTTATTAAACGGACAGTTTCTAAGAGCACAATTCGACCTAGATGACAATATTGAGATAGAGCATATACCTAACGTAGAATCATTTTATATACCTTTTGAACTATAATTGTCAACAAAAGTTGACACTGACAAGTACCCCCGCTCTCCGCTTGTCATGCTGAACTCGATTCAGCATCTCACATATTGGGGGCTTAGATTACGTAAGATTCCAAATCAAATTTGGAATGACAAATAGGGTGTTTTCCCCGTATGTAACATATTCATGGAGTATTATTTTTGCATTTATTACTTAAATAAAATCTGACTATTATGATCAACGACAAAAAAATAGTTGAAGCGAGAGAAAAACTATTAAAAGCGTTTGGTGAGTTTTTAAAAGCTGAACATGCAAATGTAACTAGTGATGACTTTTCTCATGATAAGTTTTATGAGCAGGTTAAAAAGAGGAAAAAATGGGCAGAGGCTGAAAAAGAGTATCACGATGCTTTAGGTGAATATATGCAAAACAATCGCCCTCTAACAGATTAGAATAACATTTTATAATAGACTTAAAATTAATATATCATTTAAACTCTTAATAAAGAAACTAATATGGGAAAGTCAAAATGCCCTTCTTGTCAACAAGAAGTAAAATTTGAGTCTTCTATTGAAGAAATAGATAAAGCATCTTTTAAAGTTGCGATTATTAGATGTCCAAAATGTAAAACTGCTATTGGTGTTGTAGATGGATTTACTCTAGAAAATGTTTTAGAGATTAAACAAAACTTAAACAGGTAGATACTACCATTTGACGTTATCTCAGCTTAATATTCCACTACTACGACATTTTCTGTATATTAGTAGTAGTGGAATTCATTCAAGAAATATTAGTAAGTTACTCCAGTGAGATACTGGTAGCTACTACTATGTTCATACTGAATAAACTCTACACTCTTTTTAAAAAAAACTCTGTATTGTATCTTTTAAGGATACAAATAGTACATTCTTACTACATTCTTATAAAAAAGTGTAAGGTATTCACTGTCAATTCTTATTTGAGATTAGACAATAGTCCAACAAAAAAAACACTATTTTAAACTAGCCCTTATTATAAAGTTATATGACAAATCATTTTGATGATTTACATATAAAATCACACCGTGTATTCACATAAAACATCGACAATTCCACAAACACTATACCACCCGACAGCAACAGCTGGCTTATCTTACTCTCTTCCACAGCACAACATAGTCATGTAAGCACCTGGCGGAAATCACCCTTTCTATCATTTACGTTTTTCTATCTTTATCAGCTTATGAGAAGGATGTTCAGGTATTTCTTACTGGCGGCCATATGCCTGCCCGCTATAGTATCAGCCGATGATAAAAAGAAAAAATGGGATGTAGAAAACCCCGGTAGTAAACAAACGGAAGTATCCTTCACCGTAAACGAGGGTACGTGGATGAACCTCGACCTCTCCCCTGATGGTCAAGAGCTGGTGTTCGACCTGCTGGGCGATATCTACATCATGCCCGTAACAGGTGGTAAGGCTACAGTACTACGTCAGGGCAAGGCTATGGAAGTACAACCGCGCTTCAGCCCCGATGGTAGTAAGATATGCTTCACCTCAGATGCAGGTGGTGGTGATAACATCTGGACCATGAACCGTGACGGTAGTGATGCCAGACAGATCACCAAAGAAGATTTCAGGCTCTTGAACAACCCCGCATGGACACCCGACGGGCAATACATCATAGCACGTAAGCACTTCACCTCTACACGCTCGCTGGGTGCGGGCGAGATGTGGATGTACCATATACATGGCGGCAAGGGGCTGCAACTTACCGAGCGTAAGAACGATCAGCAGGATGTGAACGAGCCTTGCGTATCTCCCGATGGCAGGTATGTGTATTATAGTGAGGATATGTACCCGGGCGGCTACTTCCAATACAACAAAGACCCTAATGAGCAGATATTCGTTATCAATCGTTTCGACAGACAGACGGGTGAGGTAGAAAAAGTAACGGGCGGTCCCGGTGGTGCGGTACGCCCGCAGGTGTCGCACAGTGGCAGCCTATTGGCATTTGTAAAAAGGGTACGCACCAAAACTATATTGTTTGTAAGAGATCTGGCAACGGCAGAAGAATGGCCCGTGTATGATATGCTCTCTAAAGATCAGCAGGAAGCATGGACCACCTTCGGTATATACCCGGGCTATGCGTGGAGCCCCGACGATAAGTTCATATACATATGGGCGCAGGGTAAGATAAATAAGGTAGACGTATCTACAACCAATGAAGCTAACGTAGTGCCTTTCACTTGCAATGTAAAGCAAAAAATAAGCGAGGTAGTACGCTTCAGTCAGGATATAGATGAGGATAGTTTCAAAGTACAGGTCATCAGGCAGGCAGCAACATCTCCTGATGGTAATACCCTTGTGTTCAACGCATTGGGGCATCTGTATAAAAAGCAATTACCCAACGGTACTCCCGAACGTTTGACCAATGCTGACGAGTTGGAATACGATCCGTCTTTCTCACCCGATGGCAAACACATCGTGTACGTTACATGGACGGACGCAGGTAGTGGTAGTATCTCAAAAGTAAAGTCTGGTGGTGGGAAACCTGTAAGGCTTACAGAGGCAAAAGGTATATTCCGCACACCTGTCTATTCGCATGATGGCGAGCAGTTGGTATACACTCGTGATGACGGTAGTAATATACTGGGACAAGGCTACACCGCTAAGCCGGGCATCTATACTATGTCTGCCGATGGTGGTGCAGAGCAGTTCGTTATCAAACACGGGCGCAATCCCATATTCAGCAAAGATGATAGCCGTATCTATTACGAAGCAGGTGGTGGATTGAAGAAGAGTTACAAATCATGCAAGACAGATGGCGAGGATGAACGCACGATATTCACAGGTACTTATGCTAAAGAGTTTGCCGTATCTCCTGATGAGAACTGGATAGCCTATGCGGATCTGCATCAGGTGTATATAGCTGCATTCCCGCATACGGGTAAGCCTGTAGACATGGGTAGCGATGGTTCTAAATTTCCTGTGAAGAAAGTATCTCAAGATGCAGGTTATAATATGCACTGGGCTGCCGATGGTAAAAAGCTGCACTACACTCTGGGCGATCAGTATTACTCCATTACATTGAAAGAGCTGTTTGAATTTATGAGTGGTCAACCCGACTCTACCTTTAGCGTACCTGAAAAAGGAATAAGCATAGGACTGAACAGTAAAGCAGATAAACCTGAAGGCGTAACCGTATTCATCAACGCACGCATCATTACTATGAACGGTGATGAAGTGATAGAGAACGGAAGCATTATAGTGGATGGCAATAAGATAACGCATGTTGGCAAAAATGAGGATGTGCCACTACCTAAAAATGCGCACATCATCAACTGCGAGGGCAAGACCATTATGCCAGGCTTTATAGATGCACATGCACACGCAGGGCATTTCTATTCGGGTATCGTTCCTGAGAAGCACTGGCCATACTACGCTAATATGGCTTACGGTGTTACTACCATGCACGACCCTTCTGCCAATAGTGAGTTCGTATTTGCACAAAGCGAGATGGTAAAGGCAGGGCTGATGACAGGACCGAGGGTATACTCTACAGGTACTATCCTATACGGTGCAGATGGCGATGCAAAAACTGTTATCAATTCATTGGAAGATGCTAAGTCTGCCATTGCAAGAACTAAGGCTTTCGGGGCATTCAGCGTTAAGAGCTACAACCAGCCACGCAGAGATCAGCGACAAATGGTAATAGAAGCAGCCCGCGAGCTGGAGATAGAAGTGGTACCTGAGGGTGGCTCATTCTTCTACCACAACCTAAGCATGATAATAGACGGACATACTACCATAGAACACAACATACCAGTAGCTCCTTTGTATGATGATGTGATACAATTATGGAAGCGATCGAAGACGGCTAATACACCTACACTTGTGGTGGCATATGGCGGATTGTCTGGTGAATACTATTGGTACCAGAACAGTAATGTATGGGAGAAGGAAAGACTCTTGCGCTTCACTCCACGCCCTGTAGTAGACACACGTAGCAGGCACAGAATAATGGCACCAAAAGAAGAGTATGAGAACGGACATATACTGGTAGCTAAGAGCCTGAAGAAACTGATGGATAACGATGTACTGGTAAATATGGGTGCACACGGACAGCTACAAGGGCTTGGTGCACACTGGGAGATATGGATGATGGAGCAAGGAGGCATGACACCAATGCAGGCATTAAGAACGGCTACACTTAACCCCGCGCTTAGTCTTGGTATAGATAAGTATATAGGTACACTAGAGCCGGGCAAACTGGCTGACCTGATAATACTGGATAAGAACCCGCTGGAGAACATCCGTAATACGGAAAGCATCAAGTATACGATGGTCAACGGTAGACTATACGATGCAGAGACCCTTAATGAAACTGGCAACTACAACAGGGAGGCAGAACCATTCTACTGGGAGAATAATAAGAATGCAGGCTCTTTCCCTTGGTATGAAGCGCAGGGGCATCTAGAGGATTAATTGTGATCTAAAGCAATATTAGTTTCTCGAAAATAAAGCCTCACAATTGTGAGGCTTTGTTATTTATTGGGTATACGCTAGTTATCCTTTGTAAAATATAAGCTCAATAAATAAGTTGATCTTTGTATTCTAAAATGATTTTATGAATTGGATTATATTAATTATTGCAGGTGTGTTTGAGGTTGTTTTTGCTTCATGTCTTGGTAAAGCAAAAGAGACAGCCGGTACTACAATGTACTTATGGTATATTGGATTCATAGTTTCTCTAACAATAAGTATGCTACTTCTAATGAAAGCTATACAAACATTACCAATCGGTACTGCATACGCTGTATGGACAGGCATAGGAGCAGTTGGAACAGCGTTGATCGGCATATTAGTGTTTAAAGACCCTGCCAATTTCTGGCGTGTATTCTTTCTGTTGACACTTATTGGCTCCATAATAGGGCTAAAAGTAGCCTCTCATTAATTCTGAACTTAAGATACACCTTCTCTGTCCAGCACTTAAACTGACAAGAGGTTTAAATATCTTGTTCGATTTTCGTGTTTAAGAAAAACAACAAAGCCCCATAGTTACGGGGCTTTATACATTCGATACTATCTATATACTTTCTAGATCATCAAAAGTGAGTTGTGGGTAAACATTGTCTTTTAGATAAGGTGCAATCCAGTCGTCAGCTAGCTTTAATTTATCTAGTCTTTTGTTCAGCTCTTCTATAACTTTCTTTTTTAACTCTTCTTCTTGAGCAGTATTTTCATCATCTGTATTATCATAAACAATTACACAGAGTGCTTCCATCAGTGTATCTCTTTTGATGACGGGCATAGGTACTGTGTCAATTAGTTCCAGAATATTCTCCAAATATTGTTCTTCAGCTAAAATCAGGTGTTGATCCTGCTCCATAAGATACAAGCTTGGGTTTGTTGCCCATTCCTTCAATAAACTAAAATTGATCTGCTTGGGTTTAGTGAACCATATGGAAACTGACCTGGACCAACATTTCTTACAAGTCCACCCCAATGTAGCTTTATTAATCAATTCGAAAACCGCCTCTCGCTCTGTGATAATGAGTGTAACCATATGTCCGCAATCAGGACACTTTTTCATCATCTTATACGTGGGTTCAGCATGTGTTCTATCATTAATTCTGAACTTAAGATACACCTTCTCTATCCAGGCACTTAAACTGCCAAAACACTCCAGTATCTTATTCGATTTTCGTACCATAAGAGTCGCAAGATACAACCTCGCCATCATGCGGCATCGTTAGTTTGATAATATCGAAGTAATGACACAACATTACTTTAAAAGTAAAAAGGCATCATATTATATGCCCTCTCTCAGCTTAATAATTCCTTGAATTGATATATTTACACATGAGTTATTGTACGGTTATAGAAACAATGCCGGAGCCCAGAAGGAGCTTACATAAAAAGTACCACGATAAGCATTATGGTTTTCCGATACACGATGACAACGAGCTATTCGGCAGGTTATTAATGGAGATCAACCAAGCGGGGCTAAGTTGGGAAACGATCCTCAAAAAAGAAGATAATTTTCGCAAAGCCTATGATAACTTTTCCATTGAAAAGGTGGCTGCCTATACTGAAAAAGATCGTGAGCGGTTGCTTGCCGATGCAGGCATCATACGCAATAAGCTAAAAGTAAATGCAGCTATTGTAAATGCACAGGCTATTTTAGCATTACAACAAGAATTTGGCTCGTTTGAGAACTGGCTGAAACACAACCACCCAAAAACACTACAGGAATGGATGAAGCTCTTTAAGAAAACGTTCAAGTTTACAGGAGGTGAAATTGTAAACGAATTTTTAATGAGTACAGGATACCTACCGGGAGCGCATGACAAAGACTGCAGCGTGTATCAACAGGTATTAAAGAAGAAGCCAATGTGGAACCAGTAAAACACAACTCATTAAGGTTTAACATATGTTTTGAATGTTATTGACAATCTTGCATAACATTATTACTAAACCTGTTTTAGTATAAAAGCATATCCTCAAACCTAAACTATAATCAATGTCAAAAATCAACTACCTAACCCTTATTCTAATTTGCATGCCTGTAATACTTTTTGCTCAGAAAGCAGAAGAACAAGTATCCTTTGCACGCATTACTAAACCACATACATACTACGTAGAACAAGCTGAGCTATGGTGGCATGAAGTAGAAAATGATAAGACCTCTGAAGGTAACTGGTACAATTACTTCCGTGCCTGTAGAAACGCACACGGAACAGCTGACTGGAGCTCTGATTTTATAAAGGAGTCGCCATATCTGAAAACAGGAGACAGCATACTTTCACTGATCGAACAACACATACCCAACACTTTCACGCACTACTATCTGTCTTATTTAAAAAACGGTATTGGTACAGGTAACGGTGAGGATATTCTGAAAGCATATGAGATGAATCCCGATTTTGAAGGGATACACTCAAGTGTAGTCTCTTATGCTGAGAGTAGCCTAGACAGAACGCTGAGGAAGCAGGTTAACAAAGAGTGGCATAAGACTAACTACCTGTCTTCACAGCTGATGATATATGCATATAATGCACTCATGTCACTAGACAGTAACGCTGTTATTTTTGTCCAGCATGATAATGACACCTACCCGATGTGGATGCTACAAGATGCCCTGGGCATACGTAGCGATGTAACGGTAATCAACATAGACTTTCTGCTTTTAGACGCTTACCGCATTAATACTTACAAAGCACTCAATGTTCCTGAGCTGAACTTAGGAACAGTAGATCTTGATGAATATCATTCCAACTGGAGAAAAGTTCTAACACACGTTTTGAAAAACCATAAAGCGGACTACCCTGTTTATTTAAGCATGACGGTTGCAGCAGAACTATACGAAGGCTTTGAGCAACAACTGTATGTTTCAGGACTGGCATTTAGATTCTCAAAAAACAAGCTCGATACAAGTTTGATAAACAAAAAGCTATACGAAGAGAAGTTCATGCTTGACTATCTAAGCCAAACACTATCATATGATATGAACCAAACTAATGTGGATTACCAGAACCTAAATTATCTCAACTGTTTCGAAAAAGTATACAAACAATACAAATCGCTAGATAGGCATGATGATGCAAAAAAGATAAAAGACTTATCTCTTACTCTTGTAAATCGTCTTAACAGGAAAGAGTATACTGATTGGGTGAATAGTACGTTCAATTAGAACAACTCTGACCATTTTTTTAGCTGGTTTATTACTAGCTAAAAGACTTGCCTCCGAGCAACATAAAAGTCTTTGTTTACTTCAAGTGTATCTGTTGGTAGCACACCATCTATTGATATAGTTTGCCATTCTGTAGTAGGTGTTAGCCAAAGGTCTTCTTTCAAGTTAACTTTAAGAGGCATCGTAAAACCTTGAATGCAATTAGTATATCTATACTGTAGTACATTATTTTTCAGCTTATACACCAGCACAGGTACCTGTGTAGTGTGCAGATAATGATTGAACATACTACTAAAGTCGATACCCGTAGTTATTGATATGTATTCCTCCACTTCTTGTGAGGTGGTTGTTTTATGATAAAACGTTTTATTGATATCAAGCATCAGTGCTTTAAACTTCTCATCATCATTCATTACAGCCCTTATCATATGGATGATGGCACGACCCTTTGCATAATCATCTCCGCCACTAGCCTCACTTACACCATACCTTGATATCATAGGGTGGTCGTTACTGATATTATTTCTTTTGGCTACCAGATATTCTTGTGCTGCTTTTTTACCGAATAGTCTTTCCAGGTACAGTATCTCTGCATAACCCGTAAAGCCTTCGTGCACCCATTTATCTGCAAGATCTTCGGTGGTGATGCTATTACCAAACCATTCGTGTGCCAGCTCGTGCACCAATATGATATCATACTTCATCCCCCAGCCTGTTCGTGAAATGTCTTTCCCTTTATATCCATGCTTATAACGATTGCCATATGCCACGGCACTTTGGTGCTCCATACCTATATAGGGTGCATCTACCAGCTTTACACCATCACGATAAAAGGGATATGGGCCCAGCCAATATTCTAATGTCTCAATTGTAAGTTTTGTCTCGGGAATGAGATACTCTTTTGCTTTTTCAGTATTGTAATCGAGCACCCAAAAGTCAAGAGGCAGGTCGCCACGCAAACCTTCAAATGATTGTGCGATGCTTACATACTTACCTACATAAAAACACAGACCATAATTATTGATCGTGTTAGTAACATTCCAAGTGTAGGTCATCATCCCATTATCTGCTTGCTGCTTTGTTAGCAACCTACCGTTAGATACACCTACTAAGGTATCGGGCACGGTTATAGCTATAGAGCAACCGCTATCCGGTTCATCACTCTGATGGTTTTTGCAAGGATACCAAACACTAGCACCCGTTAGCTGACAGCTTGTAGCTATCCATGGTCTATTCAAACTATCTCGTGTCCATGTCATACCGCCGTTCCATGGTGGTGACTTTGC
Source organism: uncultured Flavipsychrobacter sp. (assembly GCA_964531655.1). Lineage (GTDB taxonomy): Bacteria > Bacteroidota > Bacteroidia > Chitinophagales > Chitinophagaceae > UBA5543. The sequence goes on along the minus strand of CAZHDM010000001.1, from coordinate 288,301 downwards.
AACATGCGGTATACCTGAATAGTAGACAGTCACCATATGCTCGCTACCCGTGTTTTGCTCTGGCATATTCAGGTACCATATATGTCCTTCATTGGTGAATGATACAGGCTTGCGCTCGTCCAGCAATACACTGTCTATAGCTAATGGCTCTTGCAGATCTATCTGCATCTTAGTAGTGTGTGCGTCTACAACCTTGTAGGTTATACTGTTGCTGCCCGTCATTCTTCTGGTCTCCAACACTGGAGTAACTTTTAGATCGTAGCGCAATACATCCCACCATTTTCGCTCGGGTGTAATGCTGCCTAAGAGTGTATCTTGATGTGTTGGTACATGGTCATGCTTTTCATTAGGATGTTCTGTTTTGATATGGCTAAACATCCATGGCAGCAGGTCTGTTTCCTTATACGCTTTATCCCAACATCTATGCCCTGTGTTTGGATACTCTGTATACAAAGGGTCAACACCTTGCCACCTCAGTGCATTGATCATTATTCGCGAATAGGCTACATCATTCACACGGTCATCCGTGCCGTGAAACACCCATATATTATTGTCCTTTATCAGGTCAGCTTTTGCTGTATCAGCTACAGGGCATACAGGCGCAACAGCAGCAAACAATTCAGGGCTGCGGGTCATCAGGTCGAAAGAGCCTTCACCGCCCATAGAATATCCTGTGAGGTATATACGTCGTGTATCGATATTCAAACTTTCTGACAGTTCTGCTATCAGCGCCAGTACCAACCGTGCTGCGGTAGTAGGTGTATCAGTAGCTTTCAGGCTGGTAGGAAACTCCGGGAAGTTTACCCACGTATCATCTTTCGGGCATTGTGGAGCAATCACAAAACATGGGAAAGCAGCTCGCTTTGCGCTATCTGTAAATACATCAGGCACATTGCTGAGTTGCGCAGTATTATCAGCACCTCTGCCTCCTGACCCATGCAGGAAGACTATTAACGGATAACGCTGGTCAGCATCATAGTTGTAAGGGTAGAGTATTCTATATGGGAGTGTGTTATTATGCTGCGTAAATACGCTCTTCTTGTATAGTGTATCTTTTTCAGTTGCATGTAACACAGTACAACACATGACCATACATAACAGGATAGACAGAGCCTTCATAGCAGACTAAATTAAACCAATATCAATATAATTTTCTAAAAATGAAACTTAGTAACAAAGCCTCACAGTTGTGAGGCTTTACCTTATTTGTGGATACTAGCTTTTATGAATGTATATTTTATAATCTGGCGATTACATATTAATAATAACACTATCATCATTTATTTCATTGTCATCATCTTCTTCTTGTTTATTTAAACCGTACTTTATAATAAATTCATCTGTTTTTGTATCTATAATTTTATATGCATTAATATCATCAAAATTAATCGAATCAATTGTTTCTTTTTTAAACTTTTCAATTTCGGCTTTTAGCTCATAATTTTGTATATCTTTTGAAGACAAATTGATCAACCTATCCATAATTCTTGCCCCGAGTGATAATGTTCTCTCACTAAAGGTTGCAACTGAATGAACAAGTGATATCATTTTAGATTCTGACATTGGTTTCGACAGTTCTGTAATCTGTAGAAATTTAATCGCATTTGTAATCCAACCTTTAAAATAGTCTGTTTTTGAAAAGTTTACCAAAGACTTATCATTTGTTAATATCATCCAGACTTCTCCACTTTTAACTATCCTCTCGTTTGTTGCCTTAAGCGTGTATATATCATTATTAAAAAGATGAGTTTTCTTTTGTATGTAAAGCTCCTCAAGTATGTCGTTATAATGATACTTAATCTCTTCTAAGTCTTCTTCATCATAATGAGGAGTATCGATATACTCTATACCATTTGAGGTCAAAATAGCTTGAAGATCTGTCATTATACTTCTCACCCAATTTTTCACATCTTTTCTTTCAGTCTTAATTGCACTACTAAAAGTAGAGAGATAATCTAAAATCGTATCAGGTACTTTTAACCCTTTATTTTTTAAGTGAAAATAATTAGAGATGAATGCATTATTAGAATACTCGAGTTCTTCACTTTGATCCTCAAACCCAATATACTTTCTAGCAGTTAATAAATGTCCTGCACATTCATTAAAATAATAGTATGGCATAAATAACATACTATCCAGATCCTTTGCTTGACTTATACTTTTAACTGAAGCTTTAAAATAACGGTTATTGTTCCCTTTATACAAAACAGAACATAAGTATGGTAGTGCTACACTAGGCTCTATAATTATACTTACATCAGACCACCTACTTGCTCCTATCGATTTTGCTGAGGCAATAGGATTATTACCATCTAGTGCGACATATACTGATGCTCTAGATATTTTTGTAATTAGAGGATGAGTTGATGCTAAATCTAATAAATCGTTAGACACACTATCAGCATCAGATGCTTTTAAAAATTTCTCTCTTATAAAGAAGTCTTTAATTTTACCTATCCCATTCTCCGATATGTTATAGAAATTATTATTTATTATAGATGCATTAATATCTTTTAGATTTTCCAGCTGATTAGATATATATGCATTTGCAATCCATAATGAAATTTTTTTTGATTCCTCTGCAGTCCATGGAATATTATACTTATCCTTTAGTAGATCTGTCTGAGCTGACGATAAATTATTCAATTCTATCTCATAGATATTATGACGATTTTTTAAATCCTCAAAAGCATTAGATGATAATTTTATCATCTTATTTTCATCTTTTTCAATTAATGATTTACCAAATAGCCCACCGATCCTTTTTTTTATAAAATCTTCTTTTTCTTCATCAAGATTTAAAAAGTTTAATACAGATTTCACCAGCGTATCTTCATCTAAAACATCGTTGTAAAGAGAGAACAGTATAGTGTCTTCATAAACACTATACCTTAATTTACCTGCATCATCTGAAAACACTCCATAACTATGCAAAGCTTTCTCCTTAATGTCTATAATATTACCATGCCCTCTAGGCAAGGGATAGTCTACTAAGTCAAGAAATCTATTTAATTTACCATCGCTTAAAATAAGACCTGCAATTGTTTTAGCAGAAAAACAATTTGCAGTGACTCCAAGCTCCTCTGATATACTTCTCTCAATCAAACGTTCATCAACTACACTAACATTATATGAACTAAAAAAATAATACTTAGAGATTTTTAAATTTTTAAGTGCTTTTTTAGCGTCTCTGTATGCTTTATTCTTTATGTCTGATTTTTGAGTGGTTATTTGATATGCAACATTTTCTTTACTGCCAGAATTTATAGAAACCATATCAGTACCACCGTCATATGGACCGTCAATATTAAATGCCTTATAACCAAACACATCCACTAGTACAACTTGACATGCCTTGTCAAAGTATTGCTTTCCCAAATTAGAAATATGATTTGCTAAAGTATCAACATCCATAGTTTATTTTGTTTACTGGTATTTAACTACATACTAAATTACTCTTAAATTCTCATTTAACTTAATAGCATAGTAAAACGATAAGTGTAAAATATAATACAGTTAACACTTAAAACCCGGTACTACTATTTACATACAAGATAAGCAGTAATACTACTTTACACCAACGCATAGCAAAGCCCCGTAAATACGGGGCTTTATACATCCTATTCAGATTGCTAACTACTACACCTTTAATTACCTTTTTGAATATTGCTCATCTGTAACTTTCTCCATCCAGTCTACTACTTCCCCATCTACCTCTTCCTGAATAGCTATATGGCTCATAGCTTTATTGGCTGATGCACCGTGCCAGTGTTTCTCGCCTGGCTCAAACCAGACCACATCACCCGGGCGCACTTCCTCTATTGGCCCACCCTCGCGCTGTACATAGCCAAGTCCTGTTTGTATGATTAGTGTTTGTCCTGCAGGGTGTGTATGCCATGCTGTTCTGGCACCCGGCTCAAATGTCACCAATGCCCCTGCAGCTTTCGTAGTCTCTTGTTTTTGAAACAAAGGGTCTATCCATACATATCCTGTAAACCATTGCTCAGGCCCCTTCATCGTATTCAGCTCATCATTCTTTATGATCTTCATTGTATCTTCTATTTATATTGTTCTTCTCTATACTCGGCTCTACCTACTTAGCATATACAGGAAACTTGCTCGCCTCACCATAGTCCTCGATAGGAGCCATATTTTTCAGACGGTCCATATCTTCTGCTGATATTTCAAAGTCGACCATAGCGTTATTCTTCATATGGTCAGGGTTAGCCGTTTTTGGTAATGGCAACAACCCTAGTTGCAGATCGTAACGTATGCTCAACTGCGGCACAGAAACATTATACTTATCCGCTACCTCAGCCACTTCTTTATTTTTAAATAACTCTCCGTGCCCTATCGGCGAATACGCTTCTATTAGGATATCGTTACTCTTAGCATACGCTATAGCCTCTTGTGGCGTGTTACTAATGTGTGCCAGTATTTGGTTCACCATAGGTTTTACCGAACAAGACTTAAGGATGTTCTCCACGTCTGCCTGCTCAAAGTTTGAAAGACCAATAGCACGTAACTTACCTGCATTATATGCTTCTTCCAGTGCACGCCATGCTTCACGATTACCTTCTTCAAATCTGTCATCGCCTTGAAATTTTGCCCAAGGTTTAGGGCTGTGGATGATCATCATATCAATATAGTCCAGCCCCATTCTTTTTAGTGACTCGTCTATTGATGCTACGCCTTCTTTGTAAGACTTCACCTCTGCTGCCAGCTTAGTGGTTACAAACAGATCTTCTCGCTTCACCCCACTTGCTCTTACTCCTTCTCCTACTCCTGCTTCATTTTGATATGCCTGCGCTGTATCTATATGACGGTAGCCTATTTCTGCAGCTGCTTTTACAGCACCTTTCACATCATCATCACTAATGAACCATGTTCCTAATCCTAATTTTGGTATCTCTACTCCGTTAGACAGAGTATAGTTTTCTTGTAAAATCATAACTATTATTTTTTTGAATTATTAATTAATTGAGACTTCTGTTAACACACATACATACCACGCTATCTCAAATTTTTTATTCAGGTCTTATCCTTACAGTAGCCGCCCGTGTACGATCACTGATCATTGGTTTTAGATACTCACTATCATTATACTTCTTCTCGTAAGCCTCGTCTATCACATTGTTTATGGCTCCGCTTATCGGCTCAAACGTTACCTCCTTCACTGCTCCTGCTGCATGTATACGTCCTTTCTTTTGCTGTAGTGCTGCGTTGTACCATCTTGAGTTCACACCATTATACGCTCTCACATATAGTTCACCATCTACTACTACTTCCCATATCCATGTAGGTGTACCGTATGTCTTGCCATCTTCTCTCAGGGGAGATATATGCAGATCATTTGCTTCATCTATACTATTCAATTCCGTTTCTGAAAACCTATTGCTTACACTCATACTATACTGACAGTTTTATGTTTAAATTGTTGATGCGTCTATCACATACCTATATCGAGCTTCTTTATTCACCACTTTGGTCCATGCATCATTCACTTCTTCTGCTTTTATTATCTGTATCTGCGGGTGAATATTGTTGTCTGCACAGTAGTGTACTACCTCTTGAGTTTCAGGTATACCACCAATAAGCGATGCGTTGAAATTCACTCTGGAATTTGCCAGACCTATGTTGCTCAACGTAAGTTCAAACTTATCAGGCATACCTACCTGGGTAAAGGTTCCGTATGGCTTCACTACCGATGCATAAGCTGCTACGTTAAACTGTACCGGTATAGTACAGATCATATAGTCCAGCTTTCCCTTATAGGGTTGAAACTTTGATATATCGTCTACCACTATCACTTCCTTTGCACCGAAGCCTTTAATGTCTTTTACCTTATCCGGAGATGTAGTGAATGCATACACTTCTGCACCTTTAGCTACAGCTAGCTTTACCGCTAAGTGTCCTAGACCGCCAATACCTGCTACACCTACCTTGTCACCTACTTTAAAGTTAGCCTGCATCAGTGGAGCGTATGTAGTGATACCTGCACATAGCAACGGAGCTGCCTGCTCAAAACTTATATGCTCTGGTATGTGTACCGCAAAGTGATCTCTTACAACTATATTAGTAGCATATCCGCCCTGGGTAATACCTGTTGGAGATTGTTCATCGGGATTACCATATGTAAACAGTGTCTCACCGTTATCACAATAATGTTCTTCACCAGCCTTACAACTATCGCAGGTCATACAGCTATCTACCATACACCCGACACCAGCACGATCACCTACTTTGAACTTAGTTACATTCTTACCCACAGCAGCTACTATACCTACTATCTCATGCCCCGGCACTTGCGGATATTTCTGAGGACCCCAATCGCCTTTCATCTGGTGAATGTCTGAATGACATATACTGGCATACTTCACATCTATCAGCACATCATTATCACCTACAGGTCTTCTTTCAAACTCCCACAAACTCAGCTTACCTGAATCGTCTTTTGATGCATAACCCCTTGATCTTATATTCTTACTCATTTTATCAGAATTGTTGTCTTTTGAAAACACTTGAAACGGTGAGGACACCATTAACCCTGCACCAATTACGGCAGACTGCTGTATGAATTTTCTTCTGGATGAATTGTTGTCGATCTTCATATCTGAATAGTTTGTAGTTACATTTTGTATCCCGGTTTCTTATAAAGCTTATCTTCTTTATTCACTATCTCAGGCAGATATACCTGCTCTTTCCAGTCTTTTGATGCTACTTCTTCAAAGGACACAGAGAATGATTCTTCTCCCAGCCCGATAGCTTTTATGGCTTCCTCTACTATTTTATCAGCCAAGGCTTGCTTGGTCTCTTCAGTTTGCCCGGGAAATAGCTTAACAGTTATATGTGGCATAGCGTATAGATTATTTGTTAGGAGATATATTATTTAGCTGTGTATTGCTCTTCATTAACGCTGCCCATCCAATTCACTACTCCTTTATCAGCCTCGGGCACTACGTATATCTGTTGCAAAGCAGTTTCTTCAGACGCACCATGCCAGTGCTTTGCATTAGGCGGGCACCATACTACATCACCTTTTCTGATGGTCTCTCTTGGCTGCCCTTCTATCTGATGATAGCCAACACCATCTGTTATGATAAGTATCTGCCCTGCGGGGTGAGTATGCCAGTTGCTTCTTGCACCTGGCTCGAAGTATACATTACCTACGATTGTATTGTTAGTAGAGTCCGGCATAAGCAACCCATAATTCCAGGCCGTACCCGTAAAGTTCTCGGCTGGCCCCTGCTTACCTTTTGGAAATATTGCTTCTACGGTATCAGCATTATCGTTTTGCGTTTGTTGTATCTTCTCTTCTTCATATTCTACATCTGTACACCCTTGCCCGAAGACAAAAAGCAGCGCTGTAGATATGGTTATTAGCTTCTTCATTATTTAATGGTTTTGGTTTCTTCTGTTATTGATTTGATGAACTTTGCAGGCACACCACCCACCACAGTATTATCAGGCACATCTTTGGTAACTACCGCACCTGCAGCAACTATCGCATTCTTACCAACAGTTACACCGGGCAAAATGTTAGCTCCTGCACCTATCCATGCATTATTTTTAATAAGAACAGGCTTAGTAACTAATGAACTTCTTTTAGCGGGATCTTCGGGGTGGTTCTCTGTTACAATATTCACCTTAGGGCCTATGAGCACATTATCTTCTATTGTAATGCCGCCCATATCAAGAAACGAACATGCGTGATTGATAAACACATTCTTACCTATAGTTGTAAACCTGCCAAAGTTGGTATAGAATGGTGGCATCACCCTAAGGTTTTCATCTAGTTTTGTATGGAGTATCTCTTCGAGCTTCGCTCTTACCTGATCGGTATCTGTAGATCTGTTGAGCTCAGCAGACAGCTTGATGGTCCTGTCTACCACATCGCGAACTACATCATAATTCGGATCATCTAACCGCACTTCCTCGCCACTGAGCAACTTGTTCAAGATGCTACTCTTAGCATCATCTGTTGCTATATCTTCATCAAAACGCTCTGCTATGATACTACTTGAAATCATATAGCAAAGTTACCCCTGAGGATACCTTCACTACTAATGATCGTCAAACCAATAGTTAAGAATTTCAAACCTCTACTTCGCGGTAGGCTTTAGGGTTAGTACCGGTGATACGCTTGAAGAAGTTGTTGAAATAAGTAGGGTACTCAAAGCCGAGTGCATAGGCAACGTCTGCCACATTCCACGTAGTATGATGCAGCAAGGCCTTTGCCTCATTTATAATGCGCTCTTTGATGTGCGCACTGGTGGGCTTACCCGTCACTTCTTTTACGGCACGATTCAGATAGTTGACATGTACAGAAAGGCTCTTTGCATAATCTTGTGCTGTTTTCAGTTCTAGAGGACGCTCTGTACTTTCTATTGGAAACTGTCTTTCTAAAAGCTCCAGAAACACAGATGTCACGCGTGATGCGGCATTCTTGTGCTGGTCGAAATGCTCAGAAGGTTGCAACTTCATAGCTTCATGCAGAATAAGGTTGATATAGTTCCTGATGAGGTCGTCTTTATAAGCATACTCAGACTGTTGCTCCTCTATCATCTTCTCGAATATACGGTTCAGGAAGTCGCGCTGCTCTGTAGTGATCTCCAATATGGGCGTACCGCCTATCTTAAATAATGGCGACTGCTGCAAGCTCTCGAAGCGTTCAGATTTTTTCAAAAACTCTTCTGAGAACAAACACGTATACCCTACATAGGTAGTAGATAAGGTCTCCCAGGAGTAAGGCACATGCGGATTGCCAAAGAATAGTATTGTGCCCTCAGCATCAAAGCTACGGTCAGCATAATGTATCCTGCTCTTACCCGTGGTCAGGCATATCTTATAGAAATCTTTTCTGCTGTAGGTGCGTGTAGCAGCTGCATCTTCTTCTATCCTAAAGACATTAAACCCTTTAAGTTTTAGCTCATTATTGAATTGTGAAACCGACCTAGCATCTTTCGTAACCATAGCGCAAAGTTAAGAAAATCAAATCTATGAACGTTCTAGCTAGATTTAACAGCCTCAATATAAGCTCTAGTATAATAGTACTATTCTCGGAAGTCAGCTCTTTTTAATTCTAAGGCCTTCTGTGATGGATAATTTTCTAGGCTGATAGGTAAAGACATACTCTTTCCATTATATTTTAGATAATCATCCCCTATTATTAAGGAGCTAATATGGACAATGTAGTCTTTATCAATAAACAACAGCCCATTATCATATAAACGATGCAAATCAACCCTTAGTAAAATTCCATTTTGGATATGATTTGAGAGTTCGGTTAAATAAGGTTGTATATGTGCAGCTTCTAAAAGCTCAGGACACGTTTCTCCAGTAATACAACATTTGTTATTGTAAGCCTTTAATATCTTACCCTTAAACTGTCCTTGCCCTTTTCTTTGCTTAACCGTTACAGTATAATCCTCTCGTTGTTCGCTAATTAGATTGAAATTAAGTGAGGTATCTATTAACGACATCAACGGATTATACCCTTCAAAATACTTGAGTTTAACAACTTGAGTTGGAAAATTTATTTGATAGTCTGAGGGGTTCATGTAATTTTCCTCTTCCCAAAATTGACAGTTTTTTAATACTACACAACCAATTTGATACGTATCTATCTTGATTGATTTACCTCCATATTTCACACTGTTTTTATCAAGATATCTCTGTATCTTATTAATAAGATCTTCTCTACTGTGACAACCATTTCTCTGTCCAAACTCATTCCAAGCACCTATTGCAGTCAGATTCTTATACTCGTAGAACTCTCCGAAGCCCCCAATTTGCCTAATAGGTGATTTTAAAAGGAAGTACCACCTATTACCTCTATTTAACTTTTTAATATTCCAAGGGGTTGGTGTCCAGAAATTAACAAAGGAGTTTTGCCCACTATCCTTTAAAAACGTAAACCAAGCATTGTCTGTAGGTGATATAACAAACATAAGAGTAGTATTGATTGTAATATAAAAACTAAAGACAGTATTTACTCATTTTAAACCTATGAGCTTTTCACATGATCACCCTAGCTTTGAGTACATGCAACAGAGAGAACAAGACATCAAGCATATGATAGATATCTCAACAGGAGGTGAATGAGCTACTCACACGCTGCATTACTAAAACCTTCAAAGGCATGAAGTAGTTAGTTCCATATCTCGTTACTCGCTGTAAGTATAATAGGTGCATCACCTGTCACAACCAAAGTATGTTCATGCTGTGCCATATAGCCTCCTTTATCACCTACCATGGTCCAGCCATCTTGTAGTGTTTCTGCATAGGTAGATTTGGTAGCTATAAAGGTCTCTACAGCTACTACTGAGTTTTTCTTAAACCTTGTACGGTTGAACCTGTCTCTGTAGTTAGCAATAGAGCTGGGCTCTTCGTGCAGGCTTCTACCCACGCCATGCCCTGTAAGATTCTTGATTACTTTATAGCCTCTCTTCTTAGCTTCGGTCTCTATCAGCAACCCGATGTCTGAGATACGCACACCACCTTTTATATTGTTGATAGATTTTTGCAAGATATCTTTTGATGCCTGTACCAGTTGCTGGTGTCTATTAAGGTCTGGACCTAATACAAAAGACCCGCCATTGTCTGACCAGAAACCATCTAATTCTGCTGACACATCTATATTCACCAGATCGCCTTCTTGTAGTATTGTTTTGTTAGATGGTATGCCGTGGCAAAACTCATTATTCACGCTAATGCATGTCCACCCCGGAAAGCCATAGGTTAAAAACGGTGCAGACTTAGCACTCAGATCATTAAGTATTTGCCCGCCATAGTTATCCAGCTGTTTGGTGCTCATACCGGGCTGAGCGTATGCTCTCATTTCCTTTAGTGTAAGTGCTACGGCTTCACTTACCTTTTTCATTCCTTCCAGTTCTGCCTCGTTAGTTATCGACATGTTTCTTGTGATTTATCCTTATTACAAAGATACTGTAATCGGATAGATGAGGAGGTAGGACTACATCCTACTTGTACCCTAACCTAACAAACCATATATTTATATAAAATATATACTTATGAAACTCTTCGGTATCTTGGCTGTAGTAGTATGCAGCTTATTATTTGTTGCATGTAGCAAAAGCGATGACGAGGACAATAATAACAACATCACTAACCTTTCTGAAAAGCACAAGATGCTGGTGAATGCTAAGTGGAGGATAAGTGCATATACAGCATTTGCTACTCTAAACGGTCAGGATACTACGGCTGACCTGTTCCATGAAAAAGAAGATTGCGAGAAGGATGATATTATCACCTTTGCTGCAGATGGCATTGTTGTAAAAGATGAGAACAGAAATATATGTCCAAACACATCTCAGCTAAGTGAATTCACTTATAAGCTGTTAGACAATGATACCAAGGTAGCCATATACGATAGTAACCCTGACACACTAGACCTGGAAGCAACAAGTAGCCAACTCAAACTCAGTAAAACAATTCCAAATTCATCTGGCATACCTGTAATCTACACAGAGACTTACAATAAAATCAATTAAGAAGGCTTAGTAATATTCTATCTCGCGGGTGAGTATCACCTCGCCTGCATTAGTTTCTTTTATTACGTTGCCCATGTTATCATATTCTTTTTGTCCGCGTGACAGAGGTGGGATATCTCTCTGATACTCTATATCTTTTTTGATAGTACCATCTTTCTGTATGTGTAAATAATAGCTGGTATAAGTAGCCGCACGGTTGAGGCTGTCGTATGTGGTAAGGCTATGGTATTGATATAAAAAACCTCTTGCACCGGCATATTCTTCGTCATATTTTGCACCTTCCTCACTAAAGTAGGTGGTGTGTCCCAGCTCGTTATTCAGGCTATTATACTCATAAGTAGTTCTTGTATTGATCTTCAAGCCTTCATATACCCAAACATATTTTTTCCTGCCGGTATTCTTATAAAACTCAAGCTCTTCTATCGTGTTTCCTCTATCATCATACTTGTACACTCTCAAAGATGTTGTATCAGCATAGCCTGATACTTTTGTGATGTAGTATTCAGCTTGCTCGGTCTTCACACTTTGCTGGCTGTACTTATGATCTCTCACCTCTACAGTAGTATCGTTCAAGACAGTATTGGTTTTTATCTCCTGCTTTTCTATTTGGTTACCTCTTGCATCATGCTTATATAGTGTTGCAGTTATAGCTGTATCATAATAGCCTGATGTATTGTGTATCTCTTTTGCTACATGCTTTATCAATTGTCCCTTTATGTCATAATTATAGATGCTGATAAATGCGGTAGTATCCGCCACGCCATCATCTTTTTTTATGTTCAGCTTAGACTCTCTATCCAATACGCCATCGGCATTGTAATTTCTGCTAATGATCTCTATAGTATCATTGTCGGGTAAGGTGAAAGAGTAACCCTGCATGCCTTGCTTCTTACCAACTATGCTGTACTGATAATATTCACGCTCTGCTACATAAGTACTATCGGTATTGTGTACTGTAGTGAATAGTCGTTTTACTATCAGTAGATTTCCTTTTTCATCGTATCTAGACTTCACCTGTTTGATGCGTGTGTATTTTCCAGCGTCTCCTGAAAAGCCACATGTTATCATATTATTGATCCAATCGCTGAAACCATCACAACTTGGCGATGAATTATTGACGCTATATTGCTTGGTTCTATTTCCATACTTATCGTACTTCACTATATCATAGAAGCAGGTATCTCCCAGGTATAGACCGTCCTCTACTATACTATCATTTTCATTATACTTCACATACAAGACTCCTACATAGTCATCACCCTCTCCATAAAATTTTATAGACCTATATCTTTCTTTTTCATTCCATTCATACACTAGCTTGATAGGATAGTTATCGGGATTTAGTACTTCTACTATTTTCTTCACTCTACCCTTGAGCGTATCACCATAGTAGGTAACTCTGGGTTGCGCATATGTAACTGTACTCAACAGCAGTAGCGATATATATAGCAGTAATTTCACCTATTAAATATACTCCAATCAAAATGATAATACTGACTTTACAGTTGGCACTAATTTTGTTATATTCATATAAACACTACTTGTCATGACTATTACTCGCAGCAACAGACTTCCGCTAATTATACTCACAGTAGTTACTCTACTGATGATACCTTTCATAGCTATGCAGTTTTCTACTGAGGTCAATTGGTCTGGTTTCGACTTTGCAGTAATGGGTGCACTACTTTTAGGCACAGGTCTTACTGTAGAATTTTTCCTCAGGAAAGTACGCACTACTAAATACCGTTTGGTTGTTTGTGCTGCTGTTGTTTTCGCTTTTCTTATAGTATGGGCAGAGCTGGCTGTAGGAGTATTCGGTACGCCTTTCGCAGGTAGCTAGAGTAGTTAATACTTCCTCACTTTAACACCTTGTTCAGGAATAAAAGTTGACTGGTAGCAAATGTGTGCATACATTTGCAAGATCTTTATAGATATGCGCGCCGATAATAAAACACGGTTTAGTTTATTTTCTGCATTCCTTGCGGGGCTCTTCCTGCTGGTTGCACTAGGTGCGCAACACAATTTTTCCAAAAAGAAATTCTTATCCTACGAAGGTGACGGTGTTGAGCTGAGCATATCAGTAGATGATGAAGGTGATAACGAATGGGGACTTCCACTGCATCTTGCATTAGCTCCCGGAGAGTTCACTTACATCGAAAGAACTACAACACTACGCTCACCAAAGTTTGTTTATACCAAACAACCTAAGAAGGAACTTTCAGAAAAAAGACTTTATATCCTTTTCCACCAACTCAGGTCTAATATAGGATAGCCACAGGTATCTCTACCTGTTTACATTTTCTCAGAAACAGTATTGTCATGCAATAATCGATGCCCTGTACACTAGCAGGCACCCTCGATCAATATAGCTGCACCTACCGTAGGTACTTCTTGCTGCGCAATAGCTGTTCTCCAAAAATCAAATTGTCTTAAATAGTTAAACTATCATGAAGAGAGTTCTCATGCTCATGAGCTTGTGCACTGTATTGTGCCAGATGAGCTGTAAATCACACAAAGAAGAAAAAGAAATAGCAACAAGGTTTCTTGTCACCAGTCCGCTACATATGGACACCTCGCTGATCAATGAATATGTATGTCAGATACAATCTATCCGTCATATAGAACTGCGGGCGCAGGAAAGAGGTTATCTGCAAAAGATATATGTAGACGAAGGACAGTGGGTAAAAGAAGGGCAGCTCCTATTCAGGATCATGCCGAGAATATATGAGGCAGAAATGCAAAAGGCTCAGGCCGAAGCCAAAGTGGCTGAAATAGAATATCAGAATACGAAGAACCTGGCCGATAACAATATAGTAGCGCCTAACGAGCTGGCTATGGCAAAGGCTAAATACGATAAGGCTAATGCAGAGCTATCTCTGGCACAGGTGCACTTACAATTTACAGAGATCAGGGCACCCTTCGATGGTATTATAGATCGCTTCAGGCTGAAGCTGGGCAGCCTTGTAGAAGAGGGCGACCTGCTCACTACCCTGTCTGACAACAGCGATATGTGGGTATACTTCAACGTACCAGAATCGGAATACCTGAACTACAGAGCGAGTGTCAAGAAAGATAGCCTTATGAAGGTGAACCTACTCATGGCCAACAATGAAGTGTTTGACCGCAATGGCGTAGTAGATGTTATAGAAGCCGACTTCAATAACGAAACAGGTAACATAGCATTCAGGGCTACATTTCCTAACCCTAACCGATTGTTGAGGCACGGAGAAACAGGCAACATCATGATGCCTACCGTACTCAAAGACGTACTCATCATTCCTCAGAAAGCCACCTTCGAGATACTGGACAAGAAGTATGTATACGTAGTCACCAAAGACAGTAAGGTAAAGCTGAGAGAAATAAAGATAGGTGCTGAAATGACAGACCTATATGCTGTAAGCAGCGGACTGAAAGAGAACGAGCGCATCATACTGGAAGGACTACGTAAGGTGCAGGATAACGATAAGATATCCTATGAGTACGAAGAGCCACGCTCGGTTATGTCTCACTTAAAATTATACACAGAGTAATCTAAGTTTTTAAAACATAGAAAAAGATGTTCAATAAATTTATTCACAGACCGGTACTGGCCATATCCGTATCACTCGTGATCATATTCATGGGTATACTCTCCATGACCAGTTTGCCTAAGTCTCAATTTCCATCCATAGCACCGCCTATGGTATTGGTAAGTGTGGCATATCCGGGTGCCAGTGCAGATGTGCTGGTCAACTCTGTACTCATACCAATGGAGAAATCCATCAACGGTGTGCCGGGTATGAGGTACATGACCTCTGATGCCACCAGTGCAGGTGAGGCTACCATACAAGTTGTATTCAACCTCGGTACAGACCCAAACATAGCAGTAGTAAACGTAAAGAATAGGATCGAGCAAATAGTGAACCGATTGCCCGAGCTGGTACAACGGGAAGGTATCATTGTAAACAGGATACAGCCCAACATGCTCATGTATGTGAACATGTACAGCAAAGACACGTCGGTAGATGAGAAGTTTCTCTACAACTACGCCAGTGTAAATGTGATACGCGAACTACAAAGGATAAACGGTGTAGCAAGTGCCAAGATATTAGGTAGCCGTGGCTACGCTATGCGCGTATGGCTGAAGCCAGATAGAATGCGCGCCTACAATGTATCTGTAGATGAGGTAATGGAAGCACTCGGCGAGCAGAGTGTTATCGGCTCTCCCGGTAGGCTAGGACGTAGTGATGGTAAGCGCTCTCAATCTCTGGAATATGTACTTACCTACGAGGGCAGGTACAGCGAACCGGATCAATACAAGAATGTGATCATTCGTGCCAACCCTGATGGCGAGATACTCTACCTGAAAGACATTGCAGAGGTAGAACTGGGTAGTGAGTTTTATGATATATACTCCAACCTCAACGATAAACCATCGGCAGCAATAGTACTAAAGCAGAACTATGGTAGTAATGCGAGCAAAGTAATTGCTGATGTAAAAGATAAGCTGGCTGAACTAAAAGGCTCGTCCTTCCCTCCGGGTATGGACTATGAGATCAGCTATGATGTATCTCACTTTCTGGATGCTTCTATTGAAAAAGTGATCCACACACTTGGTGAGGCATTCATACTAGTAGCTATTGTAGTATTCTTGTTTTTGGGAGACTGGCGTTCTACACTCATTCCTACTATCGCAGTACCCGTATCACTCATAGGTGCGTTTATATTCATGCAGTTGTTCGGGCTCACCATCAACCTCATCACCCTCTTTGCATTAGTACTGGCGATAGGTGTTGTGGTAGATGATGCGATAGTAGTAGTAGAGGCAGTGCATGCCAAGATGGAAGAAGAAAACATCTCTCCTTATCAGGCAGTGAAAAAAGTATTGTGGGAGATCAGTGGTGCGGTTATCGCTATCACCCTACTCATGACAGCGGTATTCGTACCCGTTGCATTCATGACTGGGCCTGTAGGTATCTTCTACAGACAGTTCTCTATAACTATGGCTACGGCTATTGTTATATCAGGTATTGTGGCGTTGACACTTACACCTGTGCTCTGTGCTATGATATTGAAGAACAATCATGGCAAGCCTAAGAAGAAAAATGCTATGAGCAAGTTCATGGATGGCTTCAATAACGGCTTTGAGAAACTAACAGGCAAATATGTAGGCTTACTGAAGTTAATAGTTAACAGGCGCGTAGTAACCTTTGGTATACTTCTGGCGTTTTGCGGGGGTATATGGTTAACTACTGCCAACCTGCCTTCCGGCTTCATACCTAACGAAGATCAGGGTATGCTATACGCCATCATACAAACGCCTCCGGGGTCTACACTGGAAAGAACTAACGATATATCGCGCAGGCTGCAGCAGGTTGCAGAACATGTAGAAGGAATAGAATCTGTATCAGCACTTGCAGGGTACGAGGTGCTTACAGAAGGTAGAGGATCTAATGCAGGTACTTGTTTGATCAACTTAAAGAACTGGTCTGAACGGGAGCACTCTGCCGAAGAGATAATAGAAGAATTGGAAGAAAAAGCAAAGGATATACCCGGCGCTACTATTGAGTTTTTCCAACCACCGGCAGTACCAGGCTATGGTGCAGCAGGAGGTTTTTCGCTACGATTACTGGACAAAACCAATACAGACGATTACAAAGAGTTTGAGAAAGTGAATGACCACTTTATGGCTGAACTAAAAAAGCGTAAAGAGTTAACAGGTCTGTTCACCTTCTTTGCTGCCAACTATCCTCAGTACGAGCTGGAGATAGATAATAAAATGGCCATGCAAAAGGGCGTTTCAATTTCAAAAGCAATGAACACACTGTCTATACTCATAGGTAGTACTTATGAGTTGGGCTTTACAAGGTTCAGTACGTTCTACAAAGTATTCGTACAAGCATCTCCTGAATACAGAAGGTTACCTGAAGATGTGATGAACCTATACGTTAAAAACAACCGTGATGAGATGGTGCCGTTCTCGGCATTTATGAAGATGAAAAAATCTCACGGATTGAATGAGATCACACGTTACAATATGTACACATCATCAGCCATCAACGGTGCACCTGCTCGTGGATTTAGCAGTGGTGAGGCTATTGCAGCCATACAAGAGGTAGCCAACAATACGCTACCCCGCGGTTATGATATAGACTGGGTAGGCTTATCTAAAGATGAGGTAGGACGTGGTAACGAGGCATTGTACATCTTCCTGATCGTACTCGGTTTTGTGTATCTCGTACTTGCTGCGCAATATGAAAGCTTCATACTACCGTTGTCAGTAGTGCTGTCTTTACCTGCCGGTCTGTTCGGCGCCTTCTTCCTGCTGAAGATCATGGGACTAGCCAATGACATTTATGCTCAGGTAGGTATGGTGATGCTCGTAGGCTTGCTGGGTAAGAACGCTGTATTGATAGTAGAGTTTGCCATACAGAAACATCAGCAGGGAGCCACGATACTCAATGCAGCTATAGAAGGTGCTAAGGTACGTTTCCGCCCGATACTGATGACATCATTTGCATTTATTGCGGGACTGATCCCGCTTGTAGTAGCAACTGGTCCGGGAGCGATAGGCAACCGAACAATAGGTACCGCAGCAGCCGGGGGTATGCTCTTCGGTACTGTATTCGGTGTTATCATTGTTCCCGGCCTCTACTACATATTCGGTCATCTGGCAGAAGGCAGACAGCTGATAAAAGATGAAGACGAAGTTCCGTTAACAGAAGAAATAGATCATAATGATTAATAGAAAAGTTTATGCATACATAGGGGTTAGCTTGATCACGCTGCTATTTGCAGCGTGTAAGCTCCCCGCTTTAACACAGAAGACCGCAGACAATACAGTACCTGATGTTTACAATAACTCTGCAGACAGTACCAACACGGCACAGATGAAATGGCAGGAGTATTTTACAGACCCTTACCTGAATGCATTGATAGATACTGCTCTGAAAAACAATCAGGAGCTGAACATCACACTACAGGAAATAGAGATGCGCAGAAATGAGATAAAAGCTCGCAAAGGCGAATATCTGCCTTCTGTAAATCTTAAAGCAGGTGCGGGAGTTGATAAGGCAGCACGCTATACCAACATAGGTGCTATGGAAGCCACTACAGAAATAGAGCCGGGTAAAGAAATGCCTGAGCCTGTACCTGACTACCTGATAGGTGCATACGCCAGTTGGGAGATAGATATTTGGGGCAAGCTACACAATGCAAAAGATGCTGCCGTATCCAGATACCTGTCCAGCGTTGAGGGTAAGAACTTTGTAGTGACCAACCTTGTGGCTGAAGTAGCTAACTCTTACTATGAGTTACTGGCGTTGGATAATCAACTGGATATTGTAAAAAAGAACATAGACATTCTGAACAATGCGCTGAAGATAGTAAGGCTGCAAAAAGAAGCTACCCGCGTTACAGAGCTGGCAGTGCGCAGGTTTGAAGCTGAAGTAAACAAGACCAAAAGTCTACAGTATGAGATACAGCAAAGGATAACGGAAACGCAGAACAGAATTAACTTTTTAGCTGGTAGGTATCCGCAACCTGTAGCGCGCACTTCGCAGCTGCTGAATGACATTGTACCACAAGTAGTACATGTAGGCATACCTGCGCAGCTAATAGACAACAGACCAGATATTAAAGAAGCAGAGCTGGAACTGAAAGCTGCAAAGCTGGATGTAAAAGTGGCTAAGGCTAACTTCTACCCTTCTTTAAGCCTGGGTGGTGGCGTAGGGCTACAGGGTTATAACCCTGTATATCTAATTAAGCGTCCTGAGTCTTTGCTCTTCTCTCTGGCAGGCGATTTGGTAGCACCACTTATCAACAAGAATCAGATAAAGGCTACTTACAAAACTGCTAATGCTAAACAGATACAGGCCGTATATGATTATGAAAGAACGCTACTGAATGCCTATATGGAAGTAGCTAACCAAATAGCCAAGATCGATAATCTTGAAAGAAGCTACGACTTAAGGTCGCAGCAAGTAAATGCATTATCTGAGTCTATTGAGATATCTAACAAGCTATTTCGCTCTGCAAGAGCAGACTATATGGAAGTTTTATTAACACAAAGAGACGCACTTGAAGCCAAATTTGAACTTGTAGAAACTAAGAAAAAGCAAATGAATGCTATGGTAAATATCTATCAGGCACTAGGTGGTGGATGGAAGTAATATGCATACTGTTCAAATAAATCAGCCCCGTAGAGGGATGCCTTACCTTTTTCCACATTAGATGTGAAGCTAATAAGTGAGTGATAGCCCCCTTTTGCATGTATGAGGTTCATAACCCTGAGGTTGAGGGTTAAACTCCCTCTCTCGCTACTAAAGTAAAAGCCCCTAAAGTAGGGGCTTTGTTTATTGAAGGTTTGTAGATATGAAATTTATTTTAGGATACTCAGTCTTTTTACTCCTTGCGCACCTTCTTCGGTATGTAGTTTAATGACGTAGTTGCCTGTAGGCAATGTGTTGTTTAGTATTACCTTACCACTTTGAGGTATGTTACCTTGCTGTAGCAGTTGTCCAGTTAAGTTGTAAAGCTCATAGCTTAGATCTTTATAAGAGGCATTAACTTTTACTGTGAAAGAACCATCAGTTATGGGGTTAGGGAAAATGTTGATCTCCTCTTTATTGATCGTTCTTATTGAAGTTGGTTTTAATCTATCCTCATGCACATCAGCTCTAACAACTTTTGAGAAAGTGCTGTCTTCGTATACCAGTTCCAATAATGGAGCATATTCATCGGCTCTAAAGAATGCGTAAGTACTTCTTACTTGTGTTTGCCCTTGAGAAATGCCAAATGCCGTTAGCAAAGCTGTAGGAGCCGGGCTACCTGCAAGGTAAAAGCTATCTGTTACTACCCTTACCATTTTCACCATCAATACATCCATATAGTCTGTAGCAACGCCGTTTTCATCGTTTACTCTCATTTTACCCCAACCCACTACAGATTTATTGATCTTAAGATCTACACGTCTTTGGCCAGGTGTTTTATTAAGCGAATATGCTGCAACTGTAAGATTAAAATCAGTTGTGTATTTAACCGGAGCAGTCCAGCTATCCCCCATAGTCATCGGGTACTTTAGTTCAACATCCGGCGTGTTATAAGGAACATCTTGTAATGGAAAAACAACACTATCATTAGCACCACCTGTGAATGATGCTAATGATATAGCTTGTCTATCCACATGCACACCATACATTAGTATACCGTTTGCTGTGACATTTTTAATGTTTGTGATATTATAACCCAATACAGCAAAATTATAATAGGCCTCATTGTAGAAACCTGCGTTAGGGAATGCTGGTGATGATGTTGCAACAGCACGTGTTTGATAAGTTCTTACAGAGTCGCCCACTGTAGTCAAATCCCAAGTAGCATTGGTAGCGGGGGCAATATTGGGTAATGTATTCAGTTTTATTCTTCTGAAAGAATCCCCCTGTTGACATAAGGACAAAGACGGAGCATTGGAACTGTTTAGTGTCAACTGAGCATCAGCACTTAGTGATAATGCTATGCCAGCAATAAATAGTAGTGATTTTTTCATAATTTAAAAATTTTCAACAATACTACGCTCCCATATGCCTTGTGCTAAATTTATGTGGCGAACGACAACGGTTTGTAGGTGAACGTTTTTATAGTAATACTCAGCTCAATTACTTTTGCTTTATGATATTAGGATCGCCATCAGTGCGGATAGGCAGAACAATCTTAGCAGGGCTAATATTGATTTTTATGTGCATCAACAACAATGCTGATGCACAACAATCACTGGAGTACATCCAGGACTTGGCTAAAGCAGAAACAGCAGGTGATAGTGCAGATAATTATGCTTGGGCATCTATAAACACACTTCGTGAAGACGACACGAGCTATACTTTTATATATGCCAGAGAGGCTGTGCGTTTAAGCTCAAAAAGCGATGACTATACACATAGTGCAGTGGCATATTTTGCACTTTCATATGCACATTTTGTTTTTGACAATAATGATTCTGCCAAGCACTATGCACATAAAGTAATCGAGAGCTACGACCTGAGCGGCAAAAAAGGCGTTTATTATACCTATGCACTGAATACCCTTTCAGGATACTACTTAAACAAAGGCGATGCCGAACATGCACTAGAATATGGACATAAACAATTAGAAGTTGCTATAGAGCTTAAGGATACGGTAAGCATATCTAACTCCTACACGATGTTGTGTGCTATTTATGAAATGCAAAACAACATACCTGAAGCTATTAGATATGCAAAAAAGGCACTCCAATTAAATGAACAGACAAATAATATTATTAATAGAACTGTTGTATTAAGCAATATGGCCAGCTTGCTACTTAAGGCTAATCAGCCCCAAGAGGCATTATCATATTGCCATCAATCCATTTATTATGGAGACATTGCCTTTAAGGCTGTTAGAAACGTTGCCACAACATTTATGTTGGCCGGCGAATGCCATACCCAGCTCAACAATTATGACTCCGCTAAATATTACTTAGGCAAGGCCGATAGATACATTGAAAATATTGCGTCTCCTCAATCTAAGGTTAAGTTATGGATGCTTTATGCAAACGCATTTATAGCTACAGAAGAGTATCCAAAAGCAATAACCTACTTAGACAAAGCAATATCACTAGCAAAAGAATTTAACCTCCTGAAACTTTATAGCGAAGCTGTTAAAAGTCACTCTTTGTTATCAGCTCAGATTGGTAATTATCAAGATGCCTATACTTACCTAAAAGATTACAGTGAGATAAACGATAGTTTAACCAATATTGACATACAAAACACTGTGGCTAACTTGAGAGAGAAATATGAATCTGACAAAAAAGACGAACGTATAATACAACAAAAGAGAGATAATAAGCTACTGAGTTTGGGTATAGCGATCGCGCTAATATTAACAATGCTTATACTTTTTCAGTATCTAAAGCAAAGGGCTGCTACACAAACCATACGCAAGCAAAGCGATAAATTAACCTTGCTGATGAAAGAACTCCATCATAGAGTTAAAAACAATTTACAAATCATTTCTAGTCTACTGAGTTTGCAGTCATTTAGGATAAAAGATAGTGCCGCTTCAAAAGCAGTTAGAGAAGGCCAGCAGCGAATAGAAGCAATGAGTTTAATTCATCAACGTTTATACACAAGAGACAATATAACTGAGATCAATATCCGTGCATTTATAACCGACCTAATAGATAGCTTACAAGTAGCATATGGTTTTGGTAGAGATGATATAGCTCTTAAAATGGATGTTGATAATGAGTTGATGAATGTAGACCAAGCTATACCACTTAGCCTTATTATTAATGAACTCATTACGAATGCTTTTAAGTATGCTTACGATGATAATAATAATCCAGAGTTAGTCATTAAACTTAAAAAGCACAGCGATGATCTGGAGCTTGTAATTGCAGATAACGGTAAGGGTATCAACATGAAAGAATGGAAGGATAAAGAAGGGTCTTTTGGTAAAGAATTGATACAGACATTTGTAAAACAACTGAATGGATATCTATCTCTAGTAGTAGATAGGGGAGCCAAATTTACTTTGACCATACCATATAGAGCATAAATAGAAAAATGGAGCTTGTAAAAATACAGATAGTAGAAGATGAGTTGCTTGTTGCTTATGATCTTGCAGAAAGGCTGAAGCAGAATGGGTATGAGATAACAGGTATCAGTGATAATAGCGAAAGTGCCATGCAGCTATTTAAAGAAACGCTTCCGGATATAGTATTATTGGATATTACTGTCAGAGGAGATAAATCTGGTATTGACATAGCACATGCTATTAATGAACTACAGCCTACTCCCTTTATATACATAACGGCACATGCTGATGCGGTTACTGTTAATAAAGCAAAGAATACTTTTCCTGCTGCTTATATGGTTAAGCCCTTCAATACAAACTCTTTGCTCGTGTCAATTGAGTTGGCATTGCATAATTTTGCTTATCAAAATGCAGAAGAAGTAGCGCCCGATACTTCAGATAAAAATATTTATCTGAAACAAAACCATGTCTTTATTAAAGATGGATATAAGTTTGTGAAGGTCTTTCTGAGGGACATTTTATACTTGTCAGCAGAAGATAACTATGTGAACATAGTATGTACTGAAAAATCTTTTCTGATTAGAAATACGCTCACCAAAGTATTAGACATATTACAAAAAAGCTATTTTCTTAGAATACATAGATCTTATGGTATCAACACCAATCAGGTAGACTCTTTCTCTGAGCAAGAGGTAATAATAAAAGAGCACACGATACCAATAGGTAGAAACTACAAGCAAGAATTAATTAAGGTGTTTAATTTCCGTTAACACCACTCGTTATCACTTTCTCTTTTTTAGAATAGAAGTTTGTATAAACAAATAAGCCTCCAAGAAACGAGGCTTATTTATTACTAGTTAGTGATATTTTGTACCTGGCTCCCAGATGAGTCTGGCAAATGTACTCAGACGCTGGCTCTCTCTGCTCACAGGTATACCTCCTACGATACCTATCATCAGGTTGTCGGCTATGCTTACTCTCAACTGCGGACGTATCACCATATCAAAATCATGCTGATGCCACTCTTTATTGAACTCAATACCAACAAAATTTCTGGTACCCGGTATCATGTAGTGTATGTTGGTATTCATAGCATACAGGCTTTCTACATGACTACTTTTGTAAGACTTCTCTATCACAGGACCGGTATATATCAACGAGTGAAAATTACTACCCCACCGCTTAGCTACTATCAAGAACGGGTTAAAAACATTAGCCACTAGAAAATTATCGTGCCGCATAACGTTGATATCTGCAAGTACAAACTCGTTGATGTATCCTATCGCTGCACTTGTATTTATTTTAGGCGCTACCAAAAATGTCCACTGTCCTGCCAGCTTCAGGCTCTCTGCTCTGTGAGATGGTACATCGTCTCGCTCTGTTCCGTTCAACGGTGTATAGAAAGTAAAAGGAACCTCTACCTCCAGCCCAAGCCTGTCCATCGGTGCAAACTCATACTCTATAAGTGTTTCGTAAGTATCATAGCTGTAGTTATCCGTTATACCCATTCCGAGATTCCACTCGTGTTCACCCTTACGCGCATCGAGATCGCGGATGAGGTCTATATACAATGGTTCTGCGTGTAGTATCTTATCAGGCTCAGCATGCTCCTCTATTTGCTCGATATATATGCTGTCTTTTACTTGCTTAGATGTAACTCTTTTTTGTGCATGTAGCACTATGCATTGCACCATTAGTGCAATGACCATTATCAACCTTAAGGTCATATGAAAATGATTATAGTTAGTTAAAATGAAAATAGGTTTGTCTGCACATCATATGCACAGCAAACATGTTATCTGGCGTTTAACAACTATAATTAGGAGGAGGGCTATAACGGTCTAAGTAGACTGATGCATAATTATCTATATAGTACCCATGCTGCTTACTTATATCAGTAAGTTCAAGAGAATTAAGTGGGGATACATAATTGACTAACCAGCTATTATCCTTTACAGGCTTTAACTCATCGCTATCGTCATCATTGGTTTCGGGTACATGATCTTCTACATCCATCCAGCACTCAGTTACCAACTCGTATATAGATTCTATATCGTTGTAGGTAAGGTCTTCAACAAAATCTTCGCCATTCCAGTTTTTAGCACTGGTCGGGTGCGCTACCTCTATACTACAGTTGAGTGTAAGTAGGGCAACTATGCTTACTAATATTTTACTTAAGACCTGCTTCACAGCTATGCAAATATACTATCCACAGGCATGCATGAGATCGTTTAAATATTATTTAACACTTGAAATGATAAACGCCCAACTATTGTGAGGCGTGTACATATTTCATTAAGCATAAGCCAGCTTTGCCGACACCTGCTTGGGCTTTTTCTTTTTATACTTTCTACCATACCATACCAGGAAACCTGTTATCGGCAGGCTGGCAACTATCAAACTAGCCAGAAAGGCAAGTATCTTACCGGGCAGCCCCCATATAGCACCTACGTGTATATCATAGTTCATACCCAACAGCTTTTCACCGTTATTCTTTTCTTCATAATCTCTTCTACCCAGGTAAGCACCACTGTATTGATCAAACTGTGCCTGATCATGATGATAATACACTTCTTTGCCTTTATACCCATAGTATGATATAGTGCCTTCTGCATCTTCTGCGGGGTCTATACCTATTCTATCTGCTTCAGGAAATAGTTGTTGCGACTGTGCAAATGCTTTATCAATTGGCTGCACATCATCAGGGTCTATATCCTGAATAGTAGATGTAAACGCTAAGCGCTCAGGCGGTGTAGTGCTCATAGTAGAGACTACATACACCGTAGACTTGAACCATTTGAACGCCCATACCAAACCTGTAAGTGAAATGACTAGTGCTACAGAGCATACATAAAAACCCATGACGTTATGCAGGTCATAGTTGGTACGCTTAAAAGATGCTTTCCACTTCACTTTAAAGCGCATGTCTCTATGAGCTTTATTCCATTTCTTAGGCCACCAGAGTATCAGCCCTGATATCAGCATGAACACAAATATCAGCGTAGCAATACCTACTATCGGCTGCCCATACTTGTTGCTGAGCAGCAGACTCCAGTGTATATACTTCACTACATTGAAGAACTCATACTTATAATCTGTCACTGCACTTACCTTGCCCGTATAAGGATCGAGGCTGGCTACTTTAAAGTGCCCTACTTCATCAAAGTGTACCACGGCATCTTTATCACCTTTCTCGTAAGAAGAAAATATCCAACTACGTTCCGGCTCTTTATACGTAATGATGAAGTTGACCTCCTCACCTATTGCCTGTTCTGCTGTAGCCTTTAGCTGAGATACTGGCATGGTCTCTTGCTGTGCAGGTACGTTCTCTACAAAGTATCTTTCAGGAAATAAGAACTCGCTGATCTCTTTCTGAAAAACATAGATACATCCTGTGATGGCTACTATAAACACCACCAGCCCGGACGATAGTCCGAGCCAGAGATGTATTTTTCCAACTGCCTTCTTAAAGGTCATTCACTAAAATTTATAGGATACGCTGAATCTCATGTTTAGCGGAGCTTCTGCCTGCCAGTAGTAGTAACCACCACCTGTAGCATAGTAAGAACCGCTGTATAGATAATCATCCAGTATGTTGAATACATTTGCTGCTACTCTTACATTTCTTCTTTCCCAGAACAGACCACCGTCCAGTCTGAAATAATCAGGAAGATCTTGCATACCCGGCACACCCCAGTTCCATGTATCGCGGTCTATCATATAGCTGCAACCTGCTGATATACCAAGACCTCTTACAGGACCATTCAATATCTTATAGCTCAACCATGCATTTACGTTATGCTTGGCAAAGCCCGGTATTCTATCGCCTACTGCAATACCTGTAACGCCTGCTGCAACGTCTGTAACCTTTGCATCTGTATAGGCGTAGTTTGCTATTAAGTTAAGCCCTCTTGCCAGTTCACCTTTCAGGTCAAACTCCACACCTTGTGCTATCTTCTGACCTAGCTCTACAGAGAAAGACTCACCAGCTGTGTTGGTAGGGTCGCTTGTCAATTCATGGTTCTTGATAATTCTGTATACAGATACTGTAGTATTCCATTTACCGTCAAACCAATCTCTCTTTACTCCTGCTTCAATATTGTTTCCTGTTACAGGTTGTACCGCCTCACCACTACGCTTGATACCTGCCTGTGGTACAAATGCCTGATCGTACAAACCGTATACTGCTGTATTATTATCTATAGAATAACTGATACCTGCACGAGGCGTGAAACGGTTTGCAGCTTGTACCGTACCGTAGTTCACATTCTTAGCAGCAGTATATCTTACCGCAGCAGTTACTCTTAATTTATTATCAAAAAAGCCCAGCTCATCTTGTAAGTATAATCCTGTATACTGTTGGTCTATCATACTTCCTGTAAGTGCAGCTCTTTCTCTCAGGCTTAGGCTACGATCAAATTCCGGATAACCATTCACAGGTGTTGTGTACTCGGGATTCTCTGTGTTGAACTCAGCACCAGGAGAATCAAGATCATAAGCTTGTGACCAATCTGCCATGTAGCTCTTTGTACCTATATCCATACCTGCAAGTATGTTATGATGCACTGCACCTGTATTTACATCACCATTCAGGTAAACCTGTCCTGATTTCATTTGACTGGCAGCATCCCATATACTTACGTTACGTATCATAGTACCATCAGGGTTTACTGCAGATGGCCATATAGAAGAACCTTCCTGCTTGTAATCGAAGTATGCAGTCTGCGCAGTTACTTTCCAGTTATCATTCAGCTGATGCTGTAGATTGATGTATATGCTGTTGTCGTCTATTACTGTGGGTTCTAAAGCTGGTGTAATAGTTGTTACTTCAGGTGGCGCTGTTGCATAACCATCGGTACCGAATACATAGTAGCTACCGACATTAGACATTTTCACGTGTTGTAGTACATACTCTACAGTCAGCTTAGTACGATCATCTATATTATAGCTGATAACCGGTGCTATACTGTAGCGATTGTTGAACTCATTTGGTCTGAATGAATTCTTAGTTTGCCCCATCAGGTTCAGGCGATAAGATACTTTGTCTGTATTACCGATGTTACCATCAAGATCTAGCGTAGTACGATACAGATCATAACTACCTAATGTAAAAGAAGCAGCGCCGTTAAAACCTTTACCTGTAGGCTTTTTAGTAACTACGTTATACAAACCACTTGGGTCACCATTTGCCAGCATAAAGCCTGCAGGACCTTTTACGAACTCTATATGATCTACAAAGCTCATGTCCTCTGTTAGTGGCCCCCAGCTAGAGTTCACCACATTCACACCATTACGAAATGATGCTATGCGAGAGCCGCGCATATTGATACGTGCATACAGGTTACCCCAGTGCTCAAGTCTCGTAGCACCACTCACATTGCGGATAACACCGTCACCCATATCTATTACCTGCTGGTCTGCCAATGCAGTAGCAGATACTACCTGTATATTTTGTGGTATCTCTTTTATCGGAGAGCTTAGTCTCAGGCTGTTAGATACTTCGTCATATTTATAACGGCTATTACTTCCGCTGATGACTACCTCGTCCAGCTCATTCTGAGACAGTGCCATGCTCACATCCAGCGTTGTGGTTTTATTAGCTGTGATGTTCACATTCTTTTTTACGGTCTCATATCCAGTAAGTATGATATTCACCTCATATTTACCTGCTACGATGTTGCTGATGGCATAAACACCATCGTCATCTGTAAGGGCATTTTTATTGATACTGCCAATATTCACAACAACACCTGCCAGTGCCTGCCCCTTGGCGGTAACTTTACCCTTTAATGTTCCTGTGTTTTTTTCAATTGCTTTGATGTTAGAAAAAGTAAACAATGCCATTACGAAAAGCAGCATTGATAATACTTTTGTGTTAGTACTGTAGTGCATGATTGTAATTTTGTGGCGCAAACCTACAGCACAGTTGTACATACATTTTTTGAATTGGGGAAAAAGATTTACATAAAACGGAAATGACGAATTGCTATATTCTTGATATGATAATATCCTCTTAAGTTCGCAATAAGAATGGGTCGAAAAACGTTATACCTACCGACGCAACCAAAATGACATAATTGTGTTATAGCAATATGAGAACATCAACTTCTATTTTCAAAACTCTGGCAGCATCCGTTTGCTTCCTGTTTGCTACCGCTGCATCAAGCCATGCAGAAGAGATATTAGTTACCGTAAAAAACATAGAAAGTGCTAAGGGGAGCATGCGGGTAGCAGTATTTACCAGCGACGATGGTTTTCAGGAAAAGAAAGCTTACAAAACACTTACGTTCTCAAAAGATAAAGTAAGCAACGGTACATTAACGCTACGTATTACACTACCACCGGGTGAGTACGGTATATCCCTGCTGGATGATGAGAATGAGAATAAGAAGATGGATTATAATATGATACACATGCCAAAAGAAGGTTTTGGCTTCTCAGATTATTACCACAACAGCTTGTCTATGCCTAAGTATGATAGCTTCAAGTTCAAGCTCGAAGATAACGCTACCAAAAAGGTAACGGTGAAGATGAGATACATGTAGTAATATCACTAGCCTTCAGCAATTTCTTTCTCGGCAAGCAGGTGCACTATTTTATGTAGTGTGTCTTTGAATGCCAGCACTTCAGCAGGATCAGTACGTTCATCATGTAAGCTGTTTACTATCTGCTGCGGTATGCATACCGCTTTCTTTTTCATTCTCTTTCCTTTCGTGGTCAGTGCTATCACTACAGATCGTTCATCATGCTGGCTGCGCTTTCTACTCACCAATTCTTTCTGCTCCATACGCTTGAGCAATGGTGTGATGGTGTTTGTTTCCAGATACAAACGCTCACTGATGCTACTAACAGTTTGCTTATCCTCCTCCCACAGTGCTAACAGTACCAGGTATTGCGGATAGGTAATATCTAAAGAACTGAGTATAGGTCCGTATAGTTTTGTTACCATGCGCGATGCTGCATACAGCGGAAAACATATCTGGTTATCCAGCAGGAGTATATCTTCTTTCTGTGGCATATTATAATAGTTCTTTGACAGCGGGTTCTAATTTGTGTGGCTTGGTAACAGGAGCAAAGCGCTCTACGGGGTTGCCATCTCTATCTATAAGAAACTTGGTAAAGTTCCACTTCACCCTATCGCTGAGCACGCCTCCAAGATTCGCTTTCAAGTACTTAAATATAGGATGAGCATCATCACCATTCACATCTACTTTATTGAACATCGGGAAGCTCACGCCATAGTTTACCTGACAGAACTCGCCTATATCTTCTGCGCTGCCCGGCTCCTGATTGCCGAACTGGTTGCAAGGAAAACCTAATATCACCAAGCCATCATTTTTGTATTTATTGTATAAGGCTTCCAACTCTTCGTACTGTGGAGTAAGTCCACACTTACTGGCAGTATTCACCACCATTACTACCTTACCTTTATAATCACTCATTGATACAGCCTTACCTTGTAACGTCTCTGCTTCAAAGTCATGAAAGCTCTTTCCTTTATAAGCATTGCTCTTCCACTTGCTCTTATAATAGCTTAACGCACCTGTAGACCAGAGTGCCCAAAGTATTAATACAGGTTGAAAGAATAGTCGCACCAAACGCTTAGTGTCTGTATCCAAACCAAAGGCATCTATACCGTTAGTGTATTGCGCAATATTACCGGGGAATATCAATACATAGAATATAGCCAATGCCATACCCACCTTAGCCTTGTGCTTGGTAAGAAATATCATACCTGCACCCAGCAGTAGTTCTACAACACCTGATAATATCACTACCAGGTCTTTACCCAACGGTAGCCAATCGGGTACTTGTGCCTGAAACTCTTCTCGCTGAAAGGTCATATGCCCTATTGCTGCCAGTAGCATAAAGCTACCCAGCACAGTGCGCATAACGTTCTGTATTGTACTGGTTTTCTGTGTGCTCATAATTTATATCTTGTTCGATTATATCGTTTGCGATATAAAATTATGAATAGCAAATAACATAGCAAAACAAGCCCTGCATTACGCAAGGCTTGAGGTATGGTGAGGTGTTATAAACTAAGTTATTGCTCGTCGGCACTAGGTCCGTACGTGCCTGGTATTGGTATATCCAGCAGGCGCAGGTATACACCTAGCTGTGCTCTGTGGTGTACTATCTGGTTCATACACATCATGATCATACCCTCTTTTGTGGTTTTGCTAAGTATATGCTCGCCCATACTTAATATCCAGGTATCATCCAGTTCTGCATCTGTAGCTGTTTTAAGACGGTCTATAGCTTCTTGTAGTGTTTTCTCGAAGTATGCCATCAGCTCTTCATTGTTCTTAATATCCTCTTGTTTATAAGGGTTCTTCTCGAAGTCCAGACCTGATGTATCCAGAGCCAGATTTACCCAACCCGGCATTTCAGCTATATGGGTAGCCAGTTGCTTTATGGGCATACTCTTTGGGTGTGGTGTCCAGCTATATTTGTCTTCAGGTATACGACCCAGCATTTTACGGGTGATAGTAGCTTCCAGTTCGATCTGTTTTAGAAAAGTGTTGATTCTTGACATTGCTTTTTGTGATTTTGTTACCACAAAGAAAAACAGGGCCAGTGACAGCCTTATGGCAGTCTGGTTTTCAGCAAGTCATATTTTTTATTTAGTAATCAACAGGCAGCCTTTTCATATGCTCAGACATAGGCACATGATCGTTCTTTGTAAACGACTGCATTGTGTCTTTCAGGGATACGATACGTGCTATTTTAAAATCTCGATAGTCTTTCCTGCTGTGGCACCAACCAATTACATGCCAGGAGAAAGCATAAAACACCAGCCCGATGGGCTCTATGCTACGTACTGTACTTTCATCTTTTGAGCTGCGGTAGGCTATCTCTACAATATGCTTTGCGGCTATAGCCTGTTGTAATGGGGAAAGGTATTCATAATCAGGATTGAAGCTTTTAGGCACTTGCAGCATGATGTTTTCATTCAGTTGCTCAACAGAAGCTTTATGCTGTGTACGCAGTACTGCCTTCACTTTATTGAGTGCTGTAGTATAATGCGTACCTACAGACCTGTCTCCAAATGCATTCACCATACGCTCCATAAGTACCAGTGCATTTGCCTCGTCCGGAGTAAAGCTAACCGGAGGTAAAAAATACCCGTGTACTACAAAATAGCCTCTGT
Source organism: uncultured Flavipsychrobacter sp. (assembly GCA_964531655.1). Classification (GTDB taxonomy): domain Bacteria; phylum Bacteroidota; class Bacteroidia; order Chitinophagales; family Chitinophagaceae; genus UBA5543. Next base: position 256,102 of record CAZHDM010000001.1, on the reverse strand, counting down.
GTTGCTCAAAGCTGATAGGTATGCCCTGCTCATTCAGCGCTTTTATATCTCGGTAGACAGTACGTACGCTTATATCAAATTTATCTGCTATCGTTTCTGCCTGTACGTACTTGCGCGACTGTAATAATACCAATATGCCTAATAAGCGATCTATACGATTCATCGGATACTCTTCGTCCGATAAAAGTAATAAAGTACAGTTGCACTTTATTACAGCAGAAGCTATTTAGGCTCGTAGCACAATACTGTTATACCACAGTCGAATGGCTTTGCGTGCTTCAATTTAAGCTGTTGTTTTTCATTTAGCTTATTAAATATTGGCATACCTGTACCTATAGCATTCGGGTTAAGATATATATGGTATTCATCTATCAGACTATTCTCTATCAATGATGATACGAAGGTTGCTCCACCATAGGCTATCAGTCCCTTGCCTTCTTGTTGCTTTAGTTGATTGATCTCTTCTACGATGTTACCATTTGTAACCACAGCATTCTCCCAAGGTGAGCTATCTAGTGTGTGCGAGAAAACAACCTTAGGTGTATCAGCAAACACCTTACCCGCAGCTTGCTCAGGGTTTGAGTCGTCTTTAGCTACACCTTCCCAATATGGAATAAAGCCTTCTGCCAAGTTTCTACCCATTACGATAGTATCAAAAGAGTTGGTTAGTTCCTGAGTATAATCTTTTAATTGATCGTCCCAGTTCATTTCCATCATATCCATCTCACCATTAGGCCCGGCAACATACCCATCCAGAGTCATTTGTACTTGAAGCTTTAGCTTTCTCATAGTTATTTTTTTAGTTATCGTTCTATTGCAAAGTAACTGTACGCTAGTCGACTTTAAGGTGCGCTATTACGACAATTGCAGCGTAGAATTGCGACATATGCCGCATTCTGTTGAAAAATTACGACGATTTTCCAAAATTTTATTTTGAATGCGCTGCTTATAAATAAGAAGCATATCTACAATAAAATGGCAGTTCTTCTTTTATTGTTTTAATAGACATTAACAATTATCAAAGATCATGTCTTCCTTGTCAGATGACTGCATAGTAAAAGTATATAGATAACATCATTCAACAACTAAGCTGAGTTATTACGCTGCCATTCTGGTACATTATTCTAATAGATTCAAACAAGTAATGAAGTAGTACATTTCAACAAACGTTTCACTCATTTTTGAATCACAAAGGGATTTACCCCTATTAACTTATAGTTAACATTCCGAAAACACTTCTACTTCTACATTTGCATCAGATTTTTTTTCAAAACAAAACAACAAACAATGAAAAACACAATGATCTTGTGCGCATGCACATTACTGTCTACTGTATGTACTGCACAGTCTAAAAGTACAATCACATTCGGCGCCAACCTCGGCACATCCAGCATCAACACATTCGACACACAACCAACTTATCAGAAAAGTCTGCATACAAAGATCGGTTTCTTCCTGGTAGATAATTTTGCATTTGGTATCTATGCTCAAAATGGTCTGGAGCAGAATGACGTTATGCCATTTGCACTGAATGGCTTTGCACGCTATTACTTCGGCAAGACCGAACATAGTACAGTAAAACTATTTGTAGAGGGTGGCGGAGGTGCTGCACACAATGTGGTAGCACAAACTAATATTGACCAACCCTACCCTGCACTAGAGAACAATACATTCGATGCTACAGCATATGCAACTACGGGTGTCAACATTTTCATCGGTAATTCGTTTGCTTTTGAGGCTGCAGCAGACTACAGACATGTAGGTGGCAGCAGACCACTTAATACACTTGGTGCATCTGCGGGGTTACGCATCTTCTTAACGGAGAAAGTTTTTAAGAAAACGCTCCCTCATGAGTTTCACAAGTTGCACTAAGCAAATCGACAAAACGTAAGCTTAAAAGCCGCTCTTTAAGGGTGGCTTTTAGTATTTAATACAGTCTTTTCTCCTGATGGCACAATATTTGAACAGGTGGTATATCTAAACAACTGGCTATGAAAAAAATTATACGTCTGAATATAGCTATGCTGGTAATATTACTAGCAGCATCGTCTTGCGAGAGAAAGTATACGTGCCTGTGTGTATACCCTGGTTCCAACATCAGTACATCCAGAACCAGCTACAAAGCCAAAAGAAGAAGTGATGCCGAAGCTATGTGTAGTAATCAAAATATCGCAGCACGCAAACAAGGTGGCTCGTGTGCACTAGAGTAGTAGTATTGCTTAGAAACCCAACCTTTACAGCTAATACTTGTTCTATACAAGTAACCACCCTACTGTAAATTTCATTATAAGCTTCGTGTACTAATTACCGGAGCCTAAAACATATATACTACTATGCGTAAATTTTTACTTACAGCAATACTTAGTTGTTTCATTATAGCCGCACAGGCACAGCGTACCAGTGTTGATTCTGCTATACTTACCTGCACCTTCTCGCAAGGCAGCAGCAGTACCAACTTTTTAGATATACTTCCTGCAAACAATGACCAATTCTGGACCATATATACAAAAGATCAGATAGGTGTTGGTACAGGACATTCATCATGGCATGGTAACATACGCATAGAGAAAAGAGATACGGCTACACTGCAAATAACAGATAGCATGACCATGGAAGGTAATGCCGCTTTATTAGAAACAGAAGTTGACCTTGCAGGAAACTTGTATGTTCTATGTTATGTAAAAGACTCGGTATATATAAATGATACTACACGCATAGATGCCGGCAGACACTTTTTAGCAAAGTTCAAAACTGATATGTCTCTGGAATTCGTAAACGATACAATCGCAGGTGACAGATTAGGGGTATCTCCTGACGGAGACTTCATCTATATCTCCGGAGACCTGAAAGGCTTTGGCAACACCACCAATATATACAAGTTAGCACCTACAGGTGAGCAGGTAGATAGCAAAGCGCTTAGCGGCATTGGCTACATTGGAGATGTTGTGACCAACAATGACGGTACGGTCTACTTTACAGGAGCTTGTCTGAGCAATTTTGCGCAACTGGATACTGTAGATGCCAGTCACGGCTACAACTATACCACATATTATGGCAGGCTGGATGACAACCTTGTGGCTGAATGGATAAGAATATTTGAAGATGTTACTTGTCCGTCTCCATGGCTGGATATTGATAATAATGAAAACCTATTGTATTACGCGCCACTATATAAGACCAACATTATAGGACAAGATACTTTTGCATCTAATGGTGATGAGTTCTTATTTACGTCAACTGAGCCGTCAGGTAATATTAACTATGCTGTAGACGCGCCAGGTGTTGGCAAAAAGGTGAGTGTACTTTCTAATGAAGGGAAAGGCCTTACTACATACAGCAACTTAGCAGCATTACTACTGGTGCACAAAGGTAATGCTGACACCATACAATGGGGCGATACAGTGAGTACGACTACTAATATATGGACTGGCAGATCTATCCTGCTAGAGTATGATATCAATACAGGTAAAGCTGTAAATGCCAGTTACCCGCCATACCCATACTATACAAGATATACGTCACTCATGTATCTGGATAATGGAGATATGCTGGTTGCCAGCACTACAGGTAGTGATACTATGATGATAAGAAAGCTAAGGTTGCCGAAGGCTCCTACTACTGGTATTACTCAATCTTCAACAACTGACTTTAAAGCATACCCTAACCCAACTGATGGTACGGTGAGGTTTACAAAAGCCATATCGGGTAGTGTATATAATATCACAGGTAGCAGGATAGCGATCATAGATGAAGCTACTACACTTGACCTGAGCAAACAGCCGAGTGGAGTATACTATATCAGAACAAATAACGGAGCTACCGTTAAGCTGGTAAAACGATAATAAAATATATATAAGGAATGCGGAGCATTATGATTTCATCTTTTGCTCCAGCATTTCATTTTGCTTTTGAAGCAGCTCTACGGTCTTATTAAGTAGCTCGATATCCTTCGGAGTTTTTACCGTATCGTCATTAATATCTTGCGCCCTATTCTTAAGGCTATTCATAAACTTAACGATTACAAACACGGTAAGACTAATGATGAGAAAATCTGTAAAGGTCTCAACAAGCTTACCATAACCAATAGCTACCTCTTCTACTTTCGTAACCCCTTCAGATGCTTTACGTAGAATTATCTTTTTATTCTGCCAGTTGACACCGTTTGTAAGCAAAGACAATGGCGGAAGAAAAACCTCTTCAACAATCGCATCTATCACCTTATTAAAAGCTGACCCTATAATAACACCTATTGCGATGTCTATCATATTGCCCTTTACGGCAAACTCTTTAAACTCCTTAAATATTTTCATTGAAATTTATCTTATCGAGTATTACTTTATTTTACCCTTATTATCACTAACCAATACATAACAAAATTCTTATTCGTTGTGTTCAGTTACTCTACCCTTCCATCATATCATGCTCTATCTTAGAGTATTCTTCTCGTGTGTAGGTTTTTGTAAATCTTCCCTCTTGTAGCATATACACCTTATCGCACAACTCTGTAAGCGATGACACGATATGTGAGGATAGCAACACCGTTTTGCCCTGTTGCTTTAGCTCTAGCACCAGTCTTTTGAGTATGAGGTTGCTTTTTATATCCACTCCGTTAAACGGCTCATCCAGAATGTAGATATCAGACTCCCCTATCATAGCACCTACCACGGCCAGCTTACGTTTCATACCTGTGGAGTAGTTGTCTATATATTCATTAAGCGGCAGATCAAATGTGTTGGTTACATGGCTATTAATATTCTTCACACCACGAGCATGACCTATAAGTTCTAAGTATTCTTTACCCTTAGTACGAGGGAAGAAGAATAGTTCTGTAGGCACATATGCGATACTATTTTTCAATAGTTGCTCTCCTGAGTGAGAGATACTTCCTTCGTAGTTTATTAGTCCGCATACACAATTGAAAAAGGTGGTCTTACCTGCACCATTCAGTCCGATAACACCGTGCACTTGTCCATCCTCAAAGTTGGCATCAATACCCTTTAGTACATGATGTTTATCGTAGTATTTATGTAAAGCTTGAATTGTTAGCATTTAAGAATGGTTTTAAGATTACGCATCGCTTTATAAGTAGAAAATGACATAAACAGTAGCAGCACTACCAACATTGCTGGCATTACTATGCTACCCATAGCACACACTACAAATATCATCTGTGTTATCTGTGCTATTATACCACCTTGGTAAAAATGATACTTGATGACCATACTCCCACTTACCGCTATAAACCCTATAGCAAACGAGATCAACAATAGTGGCCATTGGGCTGTATAGAATATTACACCTAACAATAAGTAGGGTATAAAAGTGATGATATAGTTCTTAAATAACGTCAACCATTTATTTTTCAAATAGCTGACGGCACTCACTCTATGCATCCATACATACATAGGGTTTTCTGGTTCTGTATAGGGCACTGTTATGCAGAATAGCAGTATAAAAAATGGAACCATAAGCACATAAACATTCTGTACCGCACAACCAACAATTAATAAAGCCGTATAAATAAGGTATGCAGGAAACATAGCACGAAAACCGAAGTTGGCTTCATAAGCATAGCCTGCGTATGGTGTAGGCAGTTGCCTGGCTCTTGGCTTTGGCAATTTGGTATTATAGTAAGAGTATGGTAGCACAAATGCTATAGCAGCTATCATAGCCCACCAGCTTTTGTAATAGACCATCACTAATAAAAAAGGTATCAGTAATAGTAAGTTCTCAGGCAGCTTTATTTTGAAGAAATTTATTCGTGTGTGTACTTGCTTTAAGAATGAGTTGGTTGCACTATGCTGTAGCTCAGTAACCGCTGCTATGGCCATAGCACAGTATATCCATTGAGCATACGGGAGCTTTTGATACAATAGTGCAGATACAAACGCAAAAACAACACCCGTAGCCGGTATACCTAATAATGGATGTATACCACTAAAGGAATAAAAGCGGGCAAACTGTTTTAACCGTAATAGTATATAGTTGGATACCATGCTGCGAAATACTATGTAAATCAAAAATATTATCGCTACACTTTACAATTTTCTGTACAGAATTAACATTCTTAAATCACTCATAGTCATACAGTAGCAGCTTTACTGCATTCACTACTCCTCACTATCTCTTGCATTCACCCCAACATAATTAGCCCTGACACCTGTCTTAGATGCTAACACTAATGAAAATCTATGATGAGACTTATACTTATATTATTTCTTATACTAACAGTTAATATCACCTCTGCACAAACAGTAAAAAAGGTATTGATCGAGAAGTTTTCAGGAGGATGGTGCCAAACTTGCCCCAACGGATCTAAGGCGGTGGAGGACATGGTAGCTACTCATGGAGAAAAGCTTATTCCTATAGCGGTGCACAATAAAGACGGTTTTGATATACCTGATGGTGACTCAGTAGACATCGCTTTTGATGTGGACACTTACCCTGCAGCTGCTATAGACAGAGAGAAGTATAGCGGCAAATACTCTGTTACGACAGGACCTACAGGCTCCAGTTGGAAAACAAAAGTATCATCTAAGCTATCTGCAGCTGCCATAGCCTCTGTAGGCTTTGATAACTTGAAGCAGGTAAACGATAGTACTTATGAAGGTGATGTAGTGATAAAGTTCACAAGCGCTGCCGTTAGCAATATGCCGATAGCGGTGAATGTATGTGTTACAGAAAGTAAGATAGAAGCCAGAAAATATTTAGGCACTAAATGGGGTAATATAGACATAGCTCAAAAGAACAGCACTAACCATTATGGTCACGACGGCTCAGGGTGAACCTACACAACCACAGCGTCATCAGGTAATACTTTTTACTATCAACATGTATTGCGTACTATGCTGGGTGGCCCGTGGGGCTGGACGAGTGTAGTACCTAACAACCCAACAGTTGGTAAAGAGTACTCCAAGCACTTCTCATTTACCGTATCATCTGTAGATGGTTTCCCAATACCATGGAAGAGAGAGAATATGGAAGTAGTTGGCTATGTATCCTACAATGGCTCTCTTACAGGCGACGAGAAAGAGATACTTAATGCTGAAAAAATAAAAATGGATGCGTTTGTATCATCAAGTATTGAAGAAAAACACACAGCAGTAAATGTGATGAGTACTTACCCTAACCCGGCTACTGCAAATGACATTATTAATATCCAGTTCAACATCCACAAAAGTGACCATGTAGTCATGAACGTATATGATGTAACAGGGAAGCTGATCACGACACCTTATAGTAGTGATGATGTAACGGGTGCACACACTATTATGTGGCGTCCATCAAAAGATGATGTAAAAGCAGGAGTTTACTTTATTGAACTCATTACATCTAAAGGAAAGACAACTAAAAAGCTCATACTACAATAATCAATCACCCACTTGGGTTTAGCGGGTCTCAATTTTTTGAGGCCTGCTTTTTTATTGCTTACTGTGCCCGCAACACTTTCTTAATGATAACTATCTGCCCCAGATGATAATGTGTATGCTCTATAATGCCTGCGATATTCCCATAGTAACTACCATACTTAGCATCGGTAAAATCTTCCCATAGCTTTTCTTCAGGTAGATTTGCTAATAGCTGTTCAAACTGTTCTGCGTCTGTAAGTACTTTACGCTTTAACGCTGTCCACTCAGCTTCGGATGCAATGGGAGGGCAGTCAAAGCTCTCACTATCCTTACCTTGCAATGGTTCACCTTGCAACACTTTAAGTACGACACTTACAAAATAGTTCACGTGATAGGTAAGCGCTGCAATGGTGTGAATGTCGTAGAGCTTCTTAGTAGCTTCCTGCCATGTTATATCTTCCAATACAGTTTTAAGGTTTACATCAGTCCAGTTCCCACCGGAGTGTACACCTTTGAAATGCTTAGCTATATGTTCAGATGTATTCATATTGCAGTAGTTTAGCACAGCGAAAATAATTAAAACAACAACGCATATCTATTTATCATGCAAAAGTCTAAGCTCATAGTATTTGATATTGATGGTACACTTACTAATAGTGTAGCACTACACCAAAAGGCATTTGTAGAGGCATTAAAAGAATTGGGCGTACAACATATTGATACCAACTTCAAAGCATACAAGCATCATACAGACTCTTTCATTGCCAAGAGTATATACGAGCAAGACAGGAATACACCATTTACAAATGATGTGTTAGAGCATTTCGAGTGGTTGCTAACGGACAAGCTCTTTGAATCAGACATTGAAGAAATAAAAGGTGCTGCAGAGCTAGTAAGACACATAGAAGATGACACCTGCTATGGCGTATGCTATGCTACAGGCTCACTCATACAACCTGCAGAATACAAACTAAAATCTGTAGCCATCGACTTTCAGGAAGAGCTGATAGTAGCATCTAACAAGCTGCACGAAAGAGAGCAAATAGTAGCACAAGCTATAGACAATGCCAAAAGCTACTATGACGTATCTCAATTCAATAATATCATATCCATAGGTGATGGACTATGGGATTGGATAACAGCGCAGAACCTTGGCTTAGATTTCATCGGAATTGGTGAGGTCAATAAAACCGTGCTATTAGACAATGGAGCTCAGCATCATTTTACTGACCTTACTAATTGCAGACATATGTTTGCTGATCGCTAACTAATAATTATCTCAAAATGGCAACCACATTCAAAAATGTTGATGATTATATCTCTGCTCAACCTGAAGCAGCTATCCCACATCTGGAAGCTATACGAGCTATCATAAAAGAGGCAGCACCTGATACGGAGGAATATATCAGCTATGGCATGCCCGCATACAAGCAACACAAAGCTGTGGTATACTTTGGTGCAGGCAAAGTGCACCTAGGCTTCTACCCCACACCATCACCAATAGAAGTTTTTGCAGAAGAATTGAGCAGCTACAAAACATCTAAAGGCGCGATACAGTTTCCCTATGATAAAAAGTTACCCAAAGCGCTCATTAAAAAAATAGTGCAGTACCGCCTGAAGGAAGACGCAGAACAGGCAAAGAAGAAAAAGAAATAACTAGTCCTCCTTCAAGAAATTCAGCAATGGTGTTATAAACTCGTTGAAGGATTCTATGTGAGGCAGGTGTCCTACATTTTCTATCTCTACTAATTTTGCATCGGGTATTTTTCTCTTTGTAGCTTTCCCTAGTTCATCATAGCGCCCCATAGTTTTTCTTACCTCATCAGAAACTAATGGTTTACCCAATGCGGTTCTATCTCTTGTACCAATGATCAGTAATGTAGGAGCTTTGATATGCTCAAACTCATATACTACCGGTTGTGTAAATATCATATCGTATGTTAGGGCTGCATTCCAAGCTATCAGTGGATATGCTTCACTCTTTGTCCAACCTGCTAATATGTTTACCCATTCATCATATTCAGGTTTCCATTGTCCATCGTAGTAACTCTCCTTCTGATATTTCTTTATAGCCTCATAGTCTTTCTTTAGTTCATTATTATGCCACCATTCTATAGGTTTATAAGGTACCATTACTTTATAGTCCTCCAGCCCGATCGGATTTACTAATACAAACTTGGCTGCCACCTCAGGATACATTAACACGAACCTCGTAGCCAGCATACCACCCATAGAGTGCCCCAATACAGTTACCTCATTCACATTCAGCTCATCAAGCACAGCTTTAGTATTCTGTGCCAACTGTTGAAAGCTATATTGAAAATATTCTGGCTTAGATGACTTACCAAAACCTATCTGATCAGGCACTATTACTCTGTAACCATCTCTTATCAGTGCGCGTATTGTAGTAGCCCAGTATGCCCCATTGAAGTTCTTACCGTGCAGAAGCAATACATTCTCCCCATTATAATTAGCAGGTTTAACGTCCATGTACGCCATTTTCAATTTTTGGCGCTGAACATCTAGCGATAGGTACGATACTTCATAAGGATATTGATAATTATCCAAAGTAATATCCAGCTCTTTTACCTTATCTGCCTGTGCATATGTTGTGCTACATATGCCTATTAATAGTGCTAATAATAAACTTCTCATCCTGATGGTATTTTATACTTGCAAAGAACAGGTATGCTAGTGAAAAGTTCGTAACCATTATCTGAAACAGGTATCAATTAAACTTATGGTATTTTACATTGTCTATAGTCAAAACTACCTGCTATGAATAAGTTTACCTGCATTATAGCGATACTGCTATTTCCTATATACAGTAGTGCACAGCTATACTACCCACCCACAACCGGTAACAACTGGGATACTACATCAGCTGCTGATCTGGGCTACTGTACCGACAGTGTAGATGCACTATATGACTTTCTGGAGCAGAATAAGACAAAAGCATTCATATTGCTAAAGGATGGTAAAATAGTACTGGAAAAATACTTCGGCAACTTTACTGTAGACAGTAATTGGTATTGGGCATCTGCAGGGAAGACACTTACTGCCGCCCTAGTAGGTGTAGCACAGCAGAACAATGTGTTATCTATTAGCGATAAAACATCAGCTTATCTGGGTAACGGATGGACTAGTTGCACACCTGCACAAGAAGATAAAATAACTATTCGGCATCAGCTAACTATGACCACCGGGCTTGATGACGGTGTAGCCAACCCCGGCTGTACGCAGCCATCATGCTTACAATATATAGCCGATGCGGGCACGAGATGGTCATACCATAACGCGCCTTACACGCTATTAGACACGTTACTGGAAGTAGCATCGGGTAAAAAACTCAACCAGTTGGTAACTACATGGATGAAAAACCCTACAGGCATGAACGGTCTCTACCTGAAAGTAGATGAGAATACGGTTTACTTCAGCACAGCCAGGTCTATGGCAAGGTTCGGATTACTATTACTATCTAAAGGTATGTGGAATGGCACAGCAGTATTGTCTGATACCAATTACTACAATAGCATGGTCAATACTTCGCAAAACCTGAATCTGGCTTATGGTTACCTGACATGGCTAAATGGAAAAGCTACCCATATGATACCACAAACACAGGTAGTATTTCAAGGCACGTTGAATGCAGACGCCCCTAATGACATGTTTGCAGCACTAGGCAGAGACGCACAACTGCTGAATGTAGTACCATCTCAAAACATGGTATGGGTAAGAATGGGAGAAGCTCCACCAGGTAGTAGCGGACTGGTAGCACCACCATTTAATAATGAGATATGGCAAAGGCTCAATAGGTTGAAATGTCCTCAATCGATTACTGAACATAATACAAAACAACTTGCTGTCTACCCAAACCCAACTGATGATATGGTACAAATATCGTCTGCTGAAGAAATGACAAAACTGCAGGTGTATGATATTTCCGGCAAACTTTTACTTGAAGAGCGCCTTCTGGCTTCGCAATACAAACTAGACTTAAATGGCTTGGCTCAGGGAGTGTATACTTTGCATGTCTTCTACAAAGATGGACAGCCAGTGATACAGAGGTTATTAAAGCAATGATCTAGAAGTATATCGGCCTAAATATAACCTTACCTCTGGTATTGAACTCGATAGTAGGCGCTGGTATCTTGATAGTGAGCCTGTCTAATACGGTGTTCAGCAGTTTGCTTTTTGTGTTTATAGCGGCAAGGTTGATGTCCGGCGACAGGAATATCTGCCTGTAGCGTGGAATATGATTAGCATCGTAATACTTACCATTAGCGTCTTTCCAGGAGTTGAAATAAGCACCGTACATATCCTCACCTCCATAACCTAGCGCCATATTCAACCATTTAGGCCACCAGTCTACCCCGAAAGAATGTACACTCACAGACAGCCAGTAAGTCTGTGCATTATAATCCTTCAGCATACGCTCTGACAGTGACGTGCCATATATATCATCTGTCCACTCTTTAAAGTACGGATCATACTTACGAGGTTGGTAACTATATTTTAGCTGTATTCGCTGCTCTTCCCAAGCCAGCTCCTGTGCCAGAAACATTCCGCTACCTATAAGGTTGGCACCCATATCTCCATAGCTAAAACCCCACTGTGCAGAATAAGCATCTAAAAACTCTATGATCCCTAAGAATATAAAACTGCTCCCTGCTCCTATTATTGCACTCTTCTTTCTATCTACTCCTGCCCAACGGTAAGCATCACTGATAGGCCCTGCGAGACTATAAGTACTATAAGCATGTCCGAACTTATCTACCTGATTCCATACTTTCATATCACTGCGTACATGAAAGCCCGTACGTTCGTAGTTTTTATACCACACTTCATTAAGTGCGTATAAGGTAGCTGCAGTACCAATAGTATATACAGAAGCGACACCTATAAGTCTGCCTGTGTGTATTGTAGTACTATCATGCTGTACTGCTACATCTTGCGCACGCACAGAAGACACTATCACACTACACCAAAGAAATAACAATACCACCCTGCTCATCTTATACAGCATACTTTTACTTCCAACACTAAATATATGACAAGCAAGTGATTGTATTAAAAAAGCACTCTTTTTCAAGAGTGCTTTCTATCATATTCAGCAAAAGCTTTTAAAAAGTACTAAGCTCTATATAGTGCGTTCACCTCAGAGGTAGGGTCCGGCATATCTTCTCTATCTACTTCGTATACAGCACCACCTTTTTTAAACACCTCTGTTGCTATTAGATTAAGTAAGGATACATTATTGTTAGATTGCTCCTTATCTATATCTACGCTCATATTCGTCATATCATACGTACCAAACACATCGGCATTCTTATCAATAAATACCGCGTCTACCATGCCTTGTACTGCCTTATCGAGTACGTCTTTTATATCGCCTGAAGCCTTACCTGTACCTAGCAGGTTAGCTACTTTCTCTTTATGTTCTTTATTTTCTTTATCAAAGTAAGACTGTAGTAGATCCACTGCCTCCTCATGTAACGATTCGGGATCCAGTTCTGAAGGGTTACCTTCTATGTACTCTTCCCACAAACCGTGGTAATGGTTTGCCTGACGATAGATACCTGCATTTGTACTACTACACGCTAATACAAGCGGTATACTCTGATCATCGCCGATAATATTGCGCACGCCGTTATCTACAGCTTTGCAAAACTGTAGCATCTCTTCTTTATGGTCAGTCTCGCTATCGCCATGCCCGTGATACATACCTTTACCTTCATTGCCTTGCTGTGTTCTGAACTGTACGTGCTTCTCTTCATGGTCATACCCTACTCTATCTTCCAGCTGGCCGGGCATCACATCTTCTATAAATATGTCGGTGATGCTATGAAGCTCACCTTCATACATTTTCACATCGTCAGCCTTAAGGCTTAGTATATAAAACAGCTTATCACCATTAAACAATGGCATCATTGGCTTGATGTAAAATTCGTTTGAAACATAACATTGCTCCTTAAAATCTACAGGCACTGTGTAATACTCAAAGAAACCCTCTGCCAAAAATATAGCCAACCCGTCTGACTGGTCGCGCCAGAAGCTTTTATCGTCTACTAGTGCTTCTGCCTGCTGCAGCATTTTTTTTATTTCATTCTCGTCAAGACCTTTAGCTGCAAGCTTCGTCTTTGCTGCTTTCAGTTGATTTTTCAAATACAATGAATCTTGCTTACTCGACTCTTCATCGCCTTCTCTATGCGTTGGTATAAATATAGATACACAATGCACCGCTTCCCTGTTTGCTATACTTAATAGTTCCTCTCTGGTTATCATAATTGTGGATTTTAGTTGATTACTCTATTGCTAACAAGTCACTCTGCTAAAAGTTTCTTACATCCCGGATAATCAGCATAAAAAAAGCCCCCTCAAAAATGAAGGAGCCTTGTCTCTGTATTTTATAACTATATATTATAACCTGCTTAGTTCTTCTGGTCAGATTCAGGACCTTTCTCTATCAAGTCCATGAACTGATCCAGCTTAGGTGTAATGATGATCTGTGTCCTTCTGTTCTTAGCTTTACCAGCTTCTGTTTCGTTGGTAGCTATAGGGTTGTACTCACCACGACCTCCCGCAGTCATACGCTGAGGATCAACACCATATTGGTTTTGTAACGCTTGCACCACAGATGATGCACGTAGCGTACTCAGATCCCAGTTGTTACGAATGTTTGGTTTGTTGATAGGCACATTATCTGTGTTACCCTCAATAAGTACTTCGTAATCTTTATAGTCTTTTATGATCTTAGCGATCTTACTAAGAGTTTCTCCTGCTTGTGCAGATATGGTGTAATCACCAGATTTATAAAGCATATTATCAGATAATGAGATATACACCACACCTTTCAATACCTGTACATCCACATCTCTCATCTCTTCACGGCTAAGTGAACGAGTAAGGTTGTTGGTAAGTACCATATTCAAAGAGTCACTCTTATTCTTAAGGTTTACCAAGTGTTGTATATAATCATTAGATGCCTTTATCTCATCTACCAGTTTAGCAATGTTCACACCACCTTGGTTAGATGCTGTAAGACATTTATCTAATGCATTTTGTAATGATGTATTATTAGCACGTTCTGCAGCTATCTGCTCTTCAAGACTGGCAACACGTGTTCTTGCGCTGGATAGATTGCCTTCACAGTCACGAGCACGCTGCTCAGACTCTGCTAAGCGAGACTGTAACGCTGCCTGAGATTTAGAGTACTTAGACTCTAGCTCTTGATACTTTTTTTGGCTGACACATCCCGTAGCCATAACGCCTAGTGACAGAACGGCTACTGCTATTGTTGTTAATTTCATACCTATTGTATTTGAATGAGTAATTAGTTAGTTATCAGAAATAACAGTTGTCTCTGAGAAATTGTTTTGTTAATTAAAGGTCAAAGTAAAACTGTTTATGCCAGATTATTCAACCCTTCCGGAGGTTTTAACGTTTTCGTAAATAATTTATTTTCTAAAATCTCTGCTCATTACGAACCTTTTTTATGTTGGCGGTGTTATCATTTCAGTACAATAACTATATAAGATTATGACTATCTACGAACGTATCAAGCAAGATCATGATAAACACCGCCAATGGCTTAGTCAGCTGGAAGATACTTCCGGCGATACTGAAGAGCGCAGAAAAATATTCAAGCAGCTGAAAGATGATGTAATGAGCCACGCAAATGCTGAAGAGCAGGCGTTCTACTCAGTACTGATGGAGAAGCAAGATGGTCAGGACAAGGCGCGTCATAGTGTTGTAGAACATGAGGAAGCAAACGATCTGTTTGACGAGCTGGAAGAGATGGATATGTCTAACCCTCATTGGTTGCCGAAGTTTAAAGAACTAAAACACGACCTAGAGCACCATATGGAAGAAGAGGAAGAAGAAGTATTTGTACTCGCTAAGAAACTTATAGATGATGAACGTGCTGAGCAATTGACTGAAAAGTTTGAAAAGCGTAAAAGTCAGGAAAAAGAAGAAGTAAAATAAAGAATTAGTAATTGGGGTAAAGCAAGGGCTGTTGCTATCGGGCAACGCCCTTTTATTTTGTGTCGTATTCTACCATACATAATGCCGCTATCACACAGTTGATGTTTGTCTGATGCTTGTTATGTTTGTAATACAATTTCATTAAACATAACACTATGCAAAAGATAACTCCATTCTTATGGTTCGACAATAATGCAGAAGAAGCATTAGACTTTTATGCTGCTACATTCAAAGATGCTGAGATAACATCTAAGAACAGACAAACACCTGACGGCCCATTATTCACAGGTGGCATCAAGCTATTTGGTCAGGAGTTTGCCGTACTGAATGGTGGACCTCAATTTAAATTCAACGAAGCGGTGTCTTTTGTTATCAATTGCACAGATCAGGAAGAGGTAGACTATTATTGGAACAACCTGGCTGACGGTGGACAACCGCTAATGTGTGGCTGGGTAAAAGATAAGTTTGGCTTAGTATGGCAGGTAGTACCTACCGATATGTTTCAATACATAGGCGGACAAGATAAAGAGGGAGCAAAGCGTGCACACGATGCCATGATGAAAATGCAGAAACTGGATATCAACGAACTAAAAAAAGCATACCATGGCGAAGAGTAGCATTACACCAATACCTATGGATGAGTTTGCTGCACCTGCACAGCGTGCACTGGAAGCGGCAGGCTTTACTAATCTGGAGAAACTTTCTACTGCAAGAGAGGCAGAAGTAAAAGCACTACACGGTATAGGTCCCAACGCTGTAAAGAAGCTAAAAGAGCTACTTTCAAAGCACCACCTGTCTTTCTCTTCTTAATATTCACGTCATTTTACCATAATATGCATTTAACTGAAATAGGGTGTTTTCACCCTATTTTGGGCATATGATTTTTCGTAATTTTATAGAACAGAGATAAATCCCCCCATCTCTAAATTGGCAATGTCGGCAGCGGCATTTTCTTATTGCTACACTCAAAACAGCAAACGCCATACACACAGCCGTGTGTACACTTTATTGCATATAGTTTTAAAATAAAGGAGGTAACATGCAAACTGTAACGAGAGCAGGCATCAACACCTTTAATAAGGTAGTACTTACCGCAATGGAAGGCATATACCTTATTAAACCCGAAGACATCATCTATTGCAAGGCCAGCGATAGCTATACTCACTTCTATTTACAGTCGGGAGAACACCACATTGTATCCCGCGCGCTGAAGGACTTTGAAGACATGCTAACACCACACAATTTCTTTAGGATACACAAGTCCTACCTTATCAACGTGAACCATATTCTCATGATCAAAAAGAACGACGGCACTACTGTAATGATGAGTAACAACGCTGAGCTGCCCATATCATTCAGAAGGAAGGATGCTTTTCTCAAATTCATTAAGCGCTTGTAAACACGTTTATCCGCCATATACATACGCTTACTGAATGACCACAGACAGAAACAAGAACAGCAAAAATTTAGAAAAGATGATAGATAGCTTGCACATTCACCAAAATCTGGAATTATGAAAAAGATGATCGTACTATGTTCACTACTAGTATTGAGCATGCTATTCGCAGTTACCCCTAAAGCCCTTGCACAACCTTCTTGCGATCCATGTCCCGGTGTATCATGGAGCAGCCCTACCATATCCACTTTTACCTTCTCTTTAGCCGCCAGACCGGGATGCTTGTACAAAGGCTATGTAAAATACCGCACACGCATATGTGGTGGTAAAGTACAGGTAGAGATATTACCACGCCCTGTTTTTGAAGACCTTAACGGAGGCAACCCGTCATGTGCACTACACTGTATTGACGCACCAAAACTAGAGCGTGCCGTGTACGACCATATATTTGGTCTGTTAGGCACAGGCGCACCTATCATTAAAGTACAAGAATCTCCATGCTACTACACTGCCGAAATAACTGTACCTGCAGGAGCTGAAGTATGCTATGGAATGACACCGGGCACTACACGCTGGATCACCATTCCTTGTGACGACAACGGCTGTTGTTATAGCGAGCTGACACCTATAGCAGGTGGTGGCTACAATCAGTCTGTCATTAGCAGTACCCCATGTCCTGCTGCTCCGCCAACCGTACCACCGGGCACTACCATCGAGTGGGAATGTGATATACTTGGTGGCGGTAGCGCATCGTTCACCGTAGGTATCACCCCTGTAGCTCCGCTAACATGTGAGATGACCTGCTACGACGGTATTGCTAAGCCGGGCAAAACAACAAGCGTAGGAGAGCTGGAAGAAGGAAGTCTGAACATCTATAACCTCAACATATATCCTAACCCGGTAGACCATGAATTACACATATCCTTTGACACCAGGAAAACAATGGACGTTACCGTAGAAATGTTTGACGTAACAGGCAAAACATTGATACAACAAAAACACAACGCACAGCCAGGAAAACAAACTATCAACCTGAACACACAAACACTACCATCAGGCACTTATGGCGTGAGGGTAGTACATGAAGACGGACAAGTCACTACAACAGTAGTGAAATAACGAGATAGAGAATAAGAAACACTCTGCTCCGTGTAACGGTCTGCATCACCATGCAGGCCGTTCACTTTTTTAACTAAACCTTATACCCGTATACCTGTTATCGTGCTGTAGTGCCAGTAAATTGAGAGAGATATGATAATGATAACGACAGACCCGAGCAATAACATCATCTATACCATTTGTAGTAGCAAACTGAGCAAAGATGATATGGAGCAGCTGATGCCGATGGCTAAGCAAAAGATAGAGACCTATGGCAACATACGCTGGTATTTTGAGATGAAAGATTTCTCCGGCTGGGAGATAGACGCATTTTGGGAAGACCTGAAGTTTGACCTCACCCACGCCAACGATTATGAAAAGATAGCCATGGTAGGCGAAAAAAGCTGGCAGGAATGGATGACCAAATTCATGACGCCATTTACTAAGGCAGATGTACAATACTTCGACTTCTCAGACCGCGATGAAGCTAAAGAGTGGATCAAGGAAAAATAACTTGCTACTCCTTCACCAGCTTCTTTACTACACTTATTCCATCTATAGTTATAATGAGTGAGTACACTCCTGCAGGCAAGGCTGCTATATCCAGTTCTTTATAGTAACCTTCATAGCTCAACACATGTTGCCCAAACAGGTTAGTAATATCCACTACATATCTGCTTACAGTATACTTACTATCCTCAAAAGTTATGGTTAGCTTATCTGTTGCAGGGTTAGGATGGATAGTTACAGCTGGCATAGCATCTTCTACTTCAGCAATACCATTTGCAGCACATAAACAGCTGGCAGCATTATTCACATCTTTCACTATCTCAGCATGCGGATAATACCCAAACCCATTTGTAAACTTGATAGTACCTAATACATTATGGCAGTAACTCATGATAGTACCACCATCATTAGGATAAGGCCCGGGGAAGCAGCCATTACCAAAGTTATCAGGCTCTACCTGCTGGCAGTTATCGAGTGCACCTACCGGCCATCCGCACCAGTGTGTATGTCTTGATCCTACATTATGCCCCATTTCGTGAGTACATATAGAAATAGTCCACGAATAGACGGGTACGTTGTAGTAATAACTACCAATCCTACTGTAGGCATATTTACCACCCTTTGCTTCAGCATTTGGTATATAAGGAGAACACAAAGCATCTACCATACCAATACTGATTGAATTGTTCACCAAGTCGAGAGCCAAGAGCATAGCCAGATCTTCATCAAATATGCTACTGGTATGAATATTGTAACCGAAGCTTTTCCATGCATTAGGAGAGTTGTATTCATCGTACCCGTCAGGAGTAGTATGAGCAAACATCTCAGACATTACCGTTGGTAGTGTCTCATTTTGATACAGTGTAGATACGTTATTAAATATCGCTGTCATATTATTGAACAGCTGCGTAGTATTTGAGTTAGACGCTACAAAAAAATCATAGTCGCCCACCCACAATAGTTTCATAGGGCATATCTTGGTAGTTTTGAATTGCCCTCTCATGGTCTCTTCATTATAATCATCACCTGCTGAGTTGGCACCACATGTAAAAGGGTTCTTTCCTGTCAGGTCTGCATCATTATAAAAGATGAAAGTTTCTTTATTCTTTAGCTTACCTAATACCCAGTTGCCTTCCTCGTTGGCTATTACACCTTGCACATCATTTTCAAAAAAGCTGAATGATGCAAAACCCTTTTCACCTTCAATGACACCTCTGTAATATATACCTGGAGTATACGATACAAGACTGTATTCACCATTAGCCATTTCTCCAAAGCGTGGCTGCTCTGAAAATATATCATAGCGTGAAAGCTTTATTTGAAAGATCTTACCATCAGTCCCCTCGATGTTTAGATGAATAAGCGTTGGCTGTTCTTGTATAAGCTTATTCAGTTCATCTTTGTTCAGATCATAGAATACAGCCTGCTCTACTGCATTATTATTCAATGCTTGTAACTCATCTTGATGAGCACTTTTTGTAAAGACCTCAGCATGGTGATACACATATTCTTGTTCGAGGTTCTTGATATTATCTACTATTGATAACTTGATGTTGGATAGTCCTTGTGCTTGACTGTCAGCACTGAATAGCATCAGTGCTACTGCGATGATAAGTGTAGTGATTTTCATAAGTCATGGCTGTATTTATGAATGCAAGGTAGAAACTATCATATTAAGAAAAAAGGGTATTTTAACCCTATATTAAAATTTCTTTGTTAGTGTGTATAATAAAAAACAGCCTGTAGAAACAGGCTGCCATCGTGTCTATGATTCTAAGAATTAATAAAAAAACTTCGTTCTATTATCCTTGCGTAGCAATGTACACAAGGTCTGTTTTTAGTCGTTCGTATGCTGTGTTTAGTAGCACTACCAATCGTTTTAGTTCATTATAACTATATATCAGAGCTATAGAGCGAGATACGGTAAGTAGCTGTATACTTTTCTCGTCTCTGTCAGCTACCATTTCGTTTGCCCTCAGGTATACTTGCGCATTACTCTTCAGCGCAACAAAGTCTGCATGAGCTACTGCAAGTGCTGTATTACCAAAGCGTATACGTACATTGAAGCATTGAGGACAATATCCTACTGTACCATAATTGTTACTTACTAAGTCGTTGTATCTACACATAGGCTACCTCCCTGGTTGTTGATAACAAATGTAATAGCAGACTATGTAGTGGTGTTTCTCTATTCGGGAAATGGAATGTTAGATTCGGGAAAATGTAAAAAAGACTCCCACAATTCTAAAACCTTCAACTGCGTCATATATATTTACAGGCTTATAATGGATAACAGCAGCCAAATCAAAGTTAGTGGTAAAGAGTACTTCCCCACATTAACAGGTGTAAGAGCCATTGCTGCATATATGGTGTTTATTCATCATCATAACCCTTTTACAGTTGATCGTTTTGGTCAAACATTCCCCGGCTACCTCGGTGAGCTTCATATAGGTGTGACCTTATTTTTCGTGCTCAGTGGTTTTCTTATCAGTTACCGCTATTACGAATGGAAAAATGTTCAGTTTCGAAAGTACATGATCAACAGGGTAGCCAGGATATATCCTGTATACTTTGCGCTTACTACCCTAACCTTCATAGTGCAATACTTTAGAGGTGGAAGTGACCTGCACGGGTCTATAATAAGCTATATACTCAACATTACTTTCTTACGTGGCTTTTCAGATGTATACAAGTTCAGCGGTATTGCACAGGGTTGGTCGCTAACAGTAGAAGAAACGTTTTATATACTGGCTCCATTACTTTTTTATGTAGTCAGGAAAAAATTGCCCAACATCCTGTTGCTGCCTGTAGCATTACTAACTTTCGGAGCCATACTTTGCGAGGTATTCCTAAGACTGGATTATTATGGTGTATGGGGTTCTTATGATTTTATGCTCGGCTATACATTCTTCGGTAGATGTACAGAGTTCATAATTGGTATGGGGCTGGCATTATATTTAAAAAAGAAAGGTATACCTCAACTGAGATCTAAATTTATAACCTACTTAGGTTTCACAGTGATATTGATATCAATAGGTATTATGTATAGCGTTAAAGGAGGATATGAGTATGGCATCATACACCCTCTAGGCAGAACGGTAAATAACTTTTTGATGCCTTTATTTGGTATAGCTGTGTTTTACTATGGATTACTTACGGAGCGTACATTAATAGGCAGATGCCTTGGTAGCAGACTATTTATCCTGTTGGGTAAAAGCTCGTATGTGTTTTATCTGATACATATGGGCTTTGTAGAACTTTATATCAAAGAGGTGTATAACAATTTTGTTGTCCTTTTCATAATACTCAACATCTTATCAATACTGATATTTAAATACTTTGAAGAACCCATGAATAATTATATTAGGCGAAAATTCAGATAGCACTACTTAGCGTGTTTTTTGATAGTAGCCTCTATATCTTTAATAGCTTGCTGGTTTTCTTTTTCCAGCTGCTCCAGTTCTTGCTCGTCATAGGTTTTATCTTCTTCTATCTGATTGTCTTCAATGTCTTTTCTTTCGTTCTCTACCTTCTCCATGTATTCAAATAACTCTTGCTCTTCTTCGTAATACTCGTTTATCTTTTTAAGCGCATCTATGCTATTGGTATAAAACCCAGCCATACTTTCCAATAAGCTTTTGAACTGATACAGCCCAGCCATATATCTTTTAGTGACGTTTACATACAACTGTTTAAACTCATCACTACCGCCTGTCATACGATAGTATTGCTCCATATCGCGTGTAATACTACGATACCAGCGAAACTGGTCGTTATGCGTACGTTCTATTGTAATAAACCTGTCCAGCAATGTGTCAAAAGCAGTAAACAGCAAATCCTGATAATGCATGGCGTTGGTATCCCAAGCTATATGATGTTGTTGTACCAGCGAGGTCACATCTTCATCATAGCTATCTTGCAATCTTGCACGTGCATATGCTTCCTGCTGTATTAGCGAGTCTGCTATGCCTACATACTTTGCATACTTAGTAAGGTATTCATCTTTATCTGCATCCAGCCTTGTCAACTCTTCATAATAATCATCCAGGTCATGCTCTATATTTTTTATGCGTGAGTCCTTTGCATCTATGCTATCCAACAGTGTCAACATTATAGGGTTGTCCTTCTCCCTTAGCATATTTATCGGCTCTATTTGTTGCAGTCTGGCAGTGTCTACTTCTGCAATGTATTCGTTGTTACGCTCTACTTTACTGTCCAGAGATTCTTGTCTGCGCTCTGCAGTAGATCGTCTGATGTTGCACTGAGACATTACCTGCTTAACGGCTACGCGCAAATCGCGCATCCTGTCTTTTGCCAGCTTATTTTTTTCTACGTTGTTTCTTTTTAACTCAGCATAATATTGCTGCACTGGTGCTTGTTGAGAATCTATATACTCGCCGGCTTTCACTAAGTGGGCTTTACCTTCTATAAAAGCTGCCTTGCTAATGTCTGTAAGCTTAGCGTATGACCCTGAATATTGCGCAATAGTATTTGCCGCGAGCAGTTTTTCTTTTCTTGCCAGCTCCAGCCAATAATTATTATTGAAATCATGTATTCTATCCGCTGCATCAAGTATACGCTCTTCAAAGGTTTGCTTACTTACTTTGATGAGCTGTGGAGAGTTTTTGATTCTTCTGTTATGAACAGCATTGAATGCTTTCACTGCACTATCTCCTGCAAGGAAAACAGACAAAGGCATCGTTTCTCCTACCAGTTGCCAATAAGGGTCTGCAGCCATTCTTTGCTCACGATGCTTTACAGGGTCTATCATGAACATTTTGGGATCATAATCTTTTTCAAACTCAGGC
This sequence comes from uncultured Flavipsychrobacter sp., assembly GCA_964531655.1. Lineage (GTDB taxonomy): Bacteria > Bacteroidota > Bacteroidia > Chitinophagales > Chitinophagaceae > UBA5543. The sequence continues at coordinate 232,955 of CAZHDM010000001.1, read as the reverse complement.
TTATCACTATACATCACCTCGTTTTTAGACAACTTGCTTAACTGTCTCATCAGCCATCCCGGCTGGTGTGTGATATAACCTGAACCACTAACAGGGTCTACGATCTCCCACACACCGTTCATCTTCACAGCACACCAGCCATCTCTGGGGATATAGAGTTTGTCTCCTTTAGTGAACTTTCTATCCTTATAATAACCATCCACAGCTACTGCTTCCAACCCTGCATATCGGCACATAGCCACATACAGCTTTATGTATCCATTAGCTACAGTGCTTTTTGTTTTTAATACTTCTTCTATTGTGGGGTTTTGTTTTTTAGGGTCTCTGGATGCCTTTACATCGTATTGGATATTATTGGTCACCCAGTTGAAAAGGATATTTGCCTTTAGCTGATCATCCATCACACCCTCCGTTAGGTGACGCGTCAGTTGCTGATAGTCACTACTCACATTTGACGGAGCCGTAACACCTGTAGTAGTATCTACATCTAATGGCTGTGCCCATAGTTGATAGGATAATAAAAGTATTGATAGCGATAAAAGGCTGTATTTCATATACATGCAATGTAGCGAATGAGTTAATTGCCTGCAATATACAGCACACAAAAAAAGCCACCCGAAGGTGGCTGTATTTTTCATTCGCAACTATCGTATTAATATTGGATGCTACCGCTGATATTAGAGAATGTAGCTGTCGCTCCCATTACAGTAACTGTACCTGTAAAAGAACCTGTTGCATTTTTGAAACGCCCTGTTCCGCCAACGAAATCAACTGTTGCAACACCTACAGCACCTGCAGGAGTAAATAGGATATCGTACGGGTAAGTATAGCAATAAACAGTGTCACCATTTGCAGCAGTAAAGTATGCACACTCTACGCCTACATGGTCACCAATGTAGTTACCACCTTCTATGATCGGAGATACACATGGTTTAATGTGTGAGGTAACATTTCCAAAATGAGATAAATTACCTGTACCGTAGAATGTACCTACTGGGTAAAAATCACCGCAATCACATGGCAGGTCATAATCTGCTGTGAAAGTATAACTTAATTGTCCTTGGAAAGGTACCGGCTGTTTCTTTTTAGCAACAACGCCTGATTCTGTAGCCATAGTAGGCTCAACGGTAGTTTCTTGTTTGCTACATGACACTAGCATAACCAGTGCGGCGGCTAATAGCATTAAATGTTTGTTCATACTCTATATGTTTTTGGGGAAGGCAAAAATGCTCATGTAAAGAAAGTAAACATGTTTGTAAAACAGGCATTAACATCTCATTAGCGTGTGCTTAACCAGTAGATAACAAATAATTGAGGCTAATAAGAATGTACTGAAAAAACCTACAGCCCTGTTCCTGAGTCTTTTACGCGCAGCTTAGGCAGCACATACTCTCTGAACAGCACGATCATGTTCATGGCAGGTAGCAACCATATGATACGTGAATTGAGCCTTGCTAATACATTAGCAAAATTGGCAACGGTGAATGCATTTAGTACTATCACTAAGATGATAAGCGTATACGCTATACCATAGCGCCTGCGGAAGGTCTCTTTCCTGAGTAGCAATATACTCAAGCCTGATAGAATGAATACAATAAGATGGATATGCTCCATCCAGTCAAGGTCTATCGTTTTCAGGTTGATACGAGCCATGGGTATCAGCGGCAACTCGTGAGGAAAGTTCTTTCTTACTTCTTCGTACGGTGGTGTGCCTTCATCAAACACCACCCATGAGTGTTTCAGACTTTCATCCACACCCGTAAGGGTCAGTTGTCTACCTGTAGCTGTAATACTCTTATAAGCGAGTGGCAGCCAGTATTTGGGGGTGGTTACTATTCCATTTAGTATCGCTTTATTATCAGCGCGGTTAGCTTCCCAGCCGCCGGTCATTGCTATAGGGCTATCTCCATTCCATACAAACTCCCATGCTGTAGCAGGCAGACTATCTTTATAAGCACATAACTTATACGGCTGTGTATCACAATTATCATTCAGGTAGCGTTGTAGCATACCGTTCTCCGCCATCTTACCAGTTAAGAAAATATGGGTAGCACTGGATGGGCTAAAACCATACCCAGCATTCTTATTCACCCAGCTATTGGTTATCCACGCTGCTGCAGCTATTCCTAACACTAGTAAACCTCTATTGAGTAACTGTCTATTCTTTTTCACCAACCATAATACAGATGTAGCTGCACCAAACAGTAGTAATAATATTAAGTGAGAGTTGTGCATCAGCACAGATAGGAATATAATGACACCCAGTCCAACACGATGCTTGGGTTGTGCATACTTATCATAGAACAGCACCAGTGCTATACCTATTATGGGGGCAAACACATCAGGCATCAAGCTACTGCTGTACCAGCTGGCAGTTGTAAGTAATGATATAAGCACTACCAGCACAAAACTCTGTACTCTTGTGATGTCCGGCACATAGCGACCTATAAGTCTGGACAAGAGATACCCTAATAGTATACTTTGTACCAGTACAGGCAACCAAAGTGAAAAGCCCAGTGATGCAAACCTGATGAACAAACCATAGGTAATAGGTCTGTCAACAGGTACTTTCCAGTTCATACCACTGTATATATAGGTACCTGTATCTGTAGTGATGATAGGAAAGTTATTGTATAGTCCCACTACCATTAGCACTACTGCTGATAGTAACAACCAGCCTATGCGAGTGAGTAATGGAGACTTTTTATTCATACCATAGCAAGATATAAATTTTTAACACGCCCATCACCGATGTTTATATAACAATTACCTACTTTCCATGTTCTTATACCATTCTACAACACTTAATTACACTAAGATGGAAAAGTTCAAGAGCATAAATCCATATAACAACGAGACAATAGAAGAATTTGACCTACATACAGAGCAGGATATTAATAATGCTATTGATACTGCTGATAACACTTTCCATGAGTGGAGAAAGACCAGCTTCGAGCATAGAGCAAAACTGATGAAAAAAGCAGGCCAACTACTTCGCGATAATAAAGAGAAGTATGCACAACCTATGGTGGCAGAGATGGGTAAGCCTATTACTGAAGCATACGCTGAGATAGATAAATGTGCCTGGGTGTGCGACTATTATGCAGAAAATGCAGCCGAGTTTCTAAAAGACGAGATCATAGAAACAGATGCAGATAAGAGCATGGTCAAGTATCATCCACTTGGGGCAGTACTGGCTATCATGCCATGGAACTTTCCTTACTGGCAGGTTTTTCGTTTTGCTGCACCGGCACTTATGGCGGGTAATGTCTGTATACTAAAACATGCTAAGAATGTATCTCGCTGTTCATTGTTTGTAGAAGAGATATTCAGCGAGGCTGGTTTTCCTGAAGGAGCATTTAAGAGCCTAATCATCTCAGGTAAGCAAACAGAGATACTGATAGATAATAAGAAAGTAAAAGCCGTAACACTAACAGGTAGTGAGAAAGCAGGTAAGGCTGTAGCTTCCAATGCCGGTAAGAATATTAAGAAGACCGTACTGGAGCTAGGCGGTAGTAATGCTTTTGTAGTACTCAGCGATGCTAACCTTGAAGAAATGGCCAAAGTGGGCTGCGATGCTCGTATGAAGAATACTGGGCAAAGCTGTATAGCTGCCAAGAGGTTCATCGTCATGAAGGATGTGGCAGACAAGTTTACCGAACTATTAAAAGAACAGATCAGCACCCTTAAGCTTGGCGACCCTACAGAGGAGAGTACTCAGGTAGGACCACTAGCCAGAGTAGACCTTGCAGAAACACTGGAAGAGCAGGTACAAAAATCACTAAACGCAGGAGCGGAACTATTGATGGGTGGTAAAAGAAAAGATGCTACCTACTACCCTACCGTACTTACAGGTGTAAAGCCGGGTATGCCTGCCTTTGACGAAGAGCTATTCGGACCTGTCGCGCCGATCATCATAGCTGAAAGTAAAGAAGAGGCTATGCAGCTGGCTAATATGAGCAACTACGGCTTAGGCATGTCGGTTTGCACCAATAATATGGAAGATGCTCAATACTTTATTGATAATGCTGAAGATGGTGCAGTATTTGTAAATGCACTGGTAAAGTCAGACCCTAGATTGCCTTTTGGTGGCACTAAGATATCAGGCTACGGCAGAGAGCTGTCTCACCATGGTATCAAGGAGTTTGTAAACGCAAAAACAGTATACATACAAGGTATAAAAAGCTAGCTCTTTTCAGATGATCTGATGTTTACATACAGATAACATTTAAGAGATCGATTTGGCACAGATATTGACAATAGGTGTTTGTAAATGAATGGGTTGCCAAACCTTTTTACCTTTTAAACTGTTATATAGATATACAAACTAAGATCACATGGGACTTTTTACATGTTTATTATTTAGCGTACTTGCAGCTTGGATCATCAGGGCTGTAGTACCATCAATCAAAACTTTCAATAAGCTTCTTATAATCGGTACCGGACTGGCTTGTGGCTTCGCCGGCTGTATTATGGGTAAAATGTTAGGCTTTGCAGATATAGATAAATTCAACTTATACAGCCTTGGTATAGCAGTATGGATGGTTGTGGTGATGGCTGGTGTAGGTGTCTTATTCAACACTCTTAAAAAAGTTAAGCTACCTAAAGTACCTAGCCTTGACGAGCATGAGCTTCAGTTCACGAAGCACTAAGTTTATTTTAAGCATTGTTACAATTAAAATAATATCCCCGCTAAACGCGGGGATATTTGTTTCAGATATACCATCTATCTTAATCAAACCCCTGCTTAATTTTTGACTAAGTGATAATCATCACGAAACGTAGTTAAGCGATAGTACCGAACTATCTCATCAATATTATATGCAACACTTGTAATAGAAACCAAAACAATACTACACCGGTAGTAATACAGATGATCTTCTTTTCTATACCTCCCATTCTGTTAAGCCTACTTTACGCTTTACTTAATTTCTGTCTGTAAATACTCTCGCTGCTCCAGCTGCTCTATTTTATGGTCGAACCAAAACCATATGGAAACAGCCAATACAACAGCAACGATGAGTACCATCGCGACATACATATTGTACTTAGTCATAGATTGTTTTTCGTATGAGTTGATGACCATACAGCAAATGTGCAAATGAGTGGTGATACCACAAATTATTTGCCGTTACTTACGTGTTACAGGGGCGTTACTAAAACGTCCGTAATATGTTATGGAATGATTATCAATTTATTAACAAGCAGTATTATATAACATCTGCAATCTTATCCAGATCGCTATCTTCAGGCAGATTGAGCTTATTCCTGACCTGATGCTTATATTTTCTTATGGTAGAAGTGCCTACACCGAGTATCCCAGCCATCTCTTTTGTGCTCAGTTTTAGCTTGCTCAGTACCATGAACCTGCTTTCGCCAGGAGTAAGGTCGGGCAACTTTTCTTTAAGCCTGTGCAAATAGCCGGAATGTACTTGCTCAAACATATGCTTGAACTTATCCCAATCGTCATCGGTAAGAATAGTAGCCTGCTCTAACTGGTGGAGCGTCTGGTTTCTTCGCTCAGCATCTTCTGCTGCTTTATACTCTTCCAGGTCTTGGGTGAACTTTTCTACAAGGCTATTCTTTTCCTGCAGGCTTCTGGTATAATCTTCCAATTGCATTTTGGCTGCTGACAGTTTAGCTTCTGCGGCATTTTTTTCAGCTACCAATTGTTTCCGTCTGATACGCTGCCTGTTGAGTAATAATAAACTGATGATAGCCAGCAGTACAATGCCTGCAATAAGAGCATTTCTCATCTGGCTTTTCTGCTCTTTGGCAAGTAATGTGTTTTGCTGCTCCTGCTCGTACTTACTTTGCAATAGCTTCTCTACAGTATTTGCTGCTGCGGGCAGGTTGATTCTCCTGTTAGCACTATCTAGTACCATTACCAGACTATCCATATACAGGTAAGCATCTTTGTACCTACCTTCTGCATAGTATATCTCTGCAAGCGATTCAAACAGCTTTTGTGCATCGAATATATTAGCATCATTAAAAAAAGAATTATGCTGTCCAAACTTGCTCACACCTTCTAAAGCATACTTTTTTGCATGTTGGTATTTACCTCTCTTCACACTAATAGCTGCCATAGTAGCCGTTGCCTCGCTGATACCAAAATCTAAACCATGCTCATGGGCAAAATTGTAGGCACGCATAAACATTGCATACGCTGTATCAATATCGCCCGACTTATAATAGGTATGCCCCCTATTCAGCTGTGCTATTAGTTGCCAGCTTGTTTCCTGCTTGTCTTCGGCAATTTTATTTAGCACTTCGAAATAATAATGAGCGCTATCCCATACTTGGCGCTCTCTGTGTATCAGCGCAGTCAGGTTAATGATATTGACAATGAAGCCGCTATCTGTACATTGCTCACGTATTGAATGAAAACAGTTGAGTGCATTGTCGTAATTCTCAAAGCGATAATAAGATCTACCTAACTCAAATATTTCTCTATTCTTGTAAGGATATACTGTGCTTGAGACATGCTCGTACAGCTCATGTGCTCTTAGCTTAGCTTCAAATGCCGGAATGAGTTGATGATTAATTTCCAATAACCTGGCATACCCGGCAAGTGTGTATATATATAACAGTTTATCAGAACGAACTTTTGATAACAGCTCCTGATAGTTTGCCATATAATCAGCATCAACACTTTTATTTGCCTGATATGCTAATAACGCTACCTCAGCATGATGCTTCAGTTTTTTATCAGACTTCTGCTCTGCATAATTTATAACAGCAGTACACGTAGCTGTTTTATCAGACGTACTATAAAGTATAGCGTCCAGTAAGCGGGCTCTATCAGCAAAGCTTTTATCCAGCAGTTGCTCATATTGGGCAAAAGCATGGCTGGCACTGCATAGGCAGATAAGAATTAATAAGAGCGACCATTTCACAATACAAAACTAATATTTGGATTATTAAAAATCATATTCGAATTTTATATTGTCATGGAATTGTCAGACAGCGAGCAAAAGAACATATTACCATACGGAGGTAACCTTATATACTACGATGACTTCTTCACTAAGGATGAAGCTGACCATTACCTTTGTCAACTACGTGCAGAGACCATCTGGAAGCAGGAAGAGATCATCATGTTTGGGAAGAAGGTATTACAACCACGACTAACCGCTCTGTACGGAGACATGCCTTATACTTATTCAGGTGTTACCATGCACACTCATAAGTGGACTGATATACTGAATGAATTAAAAAGTAAAGTAGAGCAAGCAGCAGACCAAGCCTTCAATACAGTACTCATAAATATGTACAGAACAGGAGAAGAATATATGGGCTGGCATAGAGATAATGAAAAAGAGTTAGGCACTGACCCTGTAATTGCTTCAATAAGTCTAGGTGCAGAACGTACCTTCCAGGTAAGAGACTATAAAACAAAGGAAGAAAAAATAGCGCTCGACCTATCGCACGGTAGCTTGCTATTAATGGGTGGCAGCATGCAAACCAACTGGGAGCACCAACTGCCCAAACGTACTAAAGTAGGTACAGACAGGATCAACCTTACCTTCAGGCAAATACAGGTTACTCCTCAATAGCTATTTTCTTTTTCATTTCCAGTATATCCATCAGCACTCTTTCGTCGTAGCTAAGACCAACCTTTGCATTGCGTCCCTTTTTCTTGTTGCCAAAGAAGTCGTCCAGACTATTATCGTTATAGCTATCAATAACTGATGGATGGATATAATACTTCCTGCATATGGCACGGCTATTACCCAGCTGTTCTGCTACATGGTCTATAGCTGTCACGATCTTTTTCTTACGCTCTTTATCCGTATCGCAGCAACCTGCTTCTTTAAGTGCTTGAAGCGCATGTACACTACCCTTCCATGTTCTGAAGTCTTTGGCGGTGAACTCATCACCACATATATCGTGTATATAGTCGTTGATCATACCAGAGTCTATGCTATGATGCTTGCCGTCATCATCATAATATTGAAACAGTTCTTTACCCGGTATGTCTTTACAGCGTTGTACGATTTTAGCCAGTCGCCTGCTTTGCAGCTTTATATCATGCATCACTCCTTTCTTACCCTTAAAGTGAAAGGTCACACTACTAGTATTAATATCAGCATGCCTGTCTTTAAGCGTAGTTAACCCGTAAGAACCATACAGCTTTTCATACTCATGATTACCTATCCTTATGTTGGTATGCTGCATAATACTGATTACCGCTGCCAGTACTTTCTCCTGTGGCAATCCATGCTTTGCTAAGTCTTTATACACTCTTTTTCTGATACCTGGCAATGCTTTACCAAAGTCATACAAGTGAGCAAACTTGGTGAGGTTACGCAGTACTACCCATCGGCTATGGTATTTATATTGCTTTCTGTTCTTATCATCATAACCAGTAGCCTGTAGATGTCCGTTCGGCTGTGTAGCTATCCATACATTGGTCCATGCCGGTGGTATCATCAAGCTCTTGATGCGGTCCAGATCATCTCTATCCTTCAGTAGCTTGCCATTCTTGTAGTACTTAAAGTCCTCTCCTGACTTCTTTCTGGTAATGCCCTCTTGCTCATCTGTAACGTATATCAGCTTAGCAGCCTTCGCACTCTTTTCAGGTGCTATAGCCAGTTGTGCCAGCTTTTCTCTGGACACTTTTATTGGTGGTATATTATCTTTTTGTACTACGGGCATTCTGTATAAAACAAATACCTGATAATAAGGTTGAAGGGAACGTTAAAAACATATGACCTATGTATAAACATGATACAACCATTTATTATCCTTATCTGTTATAATTCGTACTTTACATAGATTGCAGCCGTTATAAAAAAGTAAATCCAACTCTTATGCAAAAGGTTATACACAGAGCATCGTCAAGAGGACATGCAGACCACGGGTGGTTGAACACCCATCATACTTTCAGCTTTGCAGGCTATCATGATCCTGAACGTATGCACTTTGGTGTATTGCGTGTATTGAATGACGATTATGTAGCGGCGGGAAAAGGATTTGGGACACACCCGCACGATAATATGGAGATCATCACCATTCCGCTGGAAGGTGACCTGGAACATAAAGACAGTATGGGCAACTCAGCCATCATCAAGTCGGGAGATGTACAGGTAATGAGTGCCGGCTCAGGCATTTACCATAGTGAGTTTAACCCAAATGAGGATAAGCATGTACAGTTGTTACAGATATGGGTGTTTCCTAACAAGAGAAATGTAGAACCACGATACGACCAGATAACGCTGGACCAAAGCAAGCTGGATAATAACATGTACCAGATACTATCTCCAAATCAGGATGATGATGGGGTATGGATACACCAGGATGCATGGTTCCACTTGGGTAACCTGAGTGGCGGCTCTGACCATACGTATACCATGAAGAAGAACGGTAACGGGGTGTACGCCTTCCTTATAGAAGGTAAAGCAACTATAGAAGGAGAAGAGCTGAACAAGCGTGATGCAATAGGTATATGGGGCACCGACCGACTAGATATTAAAGCAGATAGCGACACTAAGTTATTACTCATGGAAGTACCCATGGAGCTTAACTAATTATAAAACACACACTAACAATAAAGCCCTGCTATTGCAGGGCTTTATTTATTTGATTCTATTTAGTTTTTATACCCATGTACTTCTACATGCCCATCTGTGATACGTAACGTATCAGGCCATTGAGTTGTCCTTGGCTTACCTTTATCACTTCTGAAAAAAGTAACCTTAAAATCAGCAGTGAATGCTCCTGTTGATGGATCATAATCATGTATCTGAATGTAGTTCCCCACTGTATCTAATGTATAGTAATACTCTTCAACTGCATCCTGATTGGAAAGTATATAAAATGCTGTACATGTGTCGCCGAGCCTCTGTTTACCTATTGAATCTACAATATACCACTTCATAGTAGATAAAACTTTTTGCGGCTTTTTTTGACCTAAATCAATGCAATCTATACCCATACCGTGAACGTGTATACCATTTTGATAAATTGCAATATCTAGATCTACCCTTTCATTTACAAAGGAGTTTTCTTTAACGCCTATTTTTTTATACTCTACATCATTTCCATCTACTGTTGCAGTTGCAAAACCTACACTATCATGGTAGGTATTTGGATCATTACTTTGGGTAGGCGGCTTAGTATTTACTTTATCGCAACTAGTATATATCAAGCAGATAAGTGATAAAATGAAAAATATTCTCTTCATGGTTTTTCTTATGTACACTCAATATAACAAAACATAAATAGATGGTCTAACACACCATATTACAGGCTTTATTATTTTTACTGCATGAATAAGCAGCTAGACCAGATTTTTGAAAAAGAACTACTGGACGAGATATATGCGAACAGCACCATAGTAACCGTGAATGCAGGTGATACCGTACTCAACTATGGGCAGAATATCAGGCAGATACCCATAGTTACCGAAGGGTCTTTGAAAGTGTTGCGAGAAGATGAAGAAGGGCGTGAACTGCTGCTATATTATGTAAGTGCTTCTGAGACCTGCGCTATGACCTTTACCTGCTGTATGGAGCAACAGACCAGTGAGATAAAAGCCATAGCAGAAGAAGATAGTGAGCTGATGCTGATACCCAGCAGCATTATGGACCAGTGGATCATGAAATACCCTACCTGGAAGAGCTTTGTAATGCGCACGGTAAGGGCCCGCTTTCATGAACTATTGCAAGCTATAGACCATATAGCTTTTGAGAAGCTGGACGACAGGCTGGTCAACTACCTGAAAGAAAAGTCCAAAGCCACTGGCTCTACACTCATCAACCTATCGCACCAGGAAATAGCCAACGAAATGGCCAGCAACCGTGTGGTAATATCCAGACTACTCAAGAAGCTGGAAAACGACAAAAAAGTGATACTCTACCGCCACCAGATAAAGCTATTGAACGATTTGTAACTATTGTTACCGTACCCGTGTAGCTACATATGTACTTTTGATTCATAACCAAACTTACTGAACGATGAAAAGTAACATGGGCACTGTTGATAAAGTCATCAGAATAATCGTAGCCATTATAATTGGCATACTGTATTTTACAGGTCAGATAACAGGTACTGCAGCCATCATACTATTGATATTGGCAGGTATTTTTATACTCACCAGCTTCATTAGCTTTTGTCCGCTGTACGCACCGTTCAAAATAAGTACCAAGAAGAAGTAATAACTATTATAATAAATAAGATAATGAATAACATTTCAGACATTATTAAAAGTGCAGATACTACTATCATAGATGTACGCACACCTGAAGAGTTTGTAGGAGGTAACGTAGCAGGCTCTAAGAACATACCGCTGAATGAGATAGCACAGCGCGTGCAGGAGTTGAAAGACATTTCGGGCAATATAGTGCTATGCTGTGCCAGTGGCGGACGTAGTGGTATGGCTACTCAGATGTTACAAGGTAATGGATTCACCAACGTGTACAACGGTGGCGGATGGACAGACGTGAACTATCATAAAAACAATTAAATGATACAGTTGTTAAAAAAACTATTCGGCGGGGGTACGCCTGTTAATTATAGCGAACTGATGCAAAACGGTGCGCAGATAATAGATGTACGTAGCCCGCAGGAATACTCCGGCGGTCATATAAAAGGTAGTGTGAACATACCTCTGAATGAACTGCAGGGAAAAATGAATAAAATAAAGAAAGACAAGCCGGTGATCACATGTTGTGCATCAGGTATGCGCAGCTCTTCGGCAAAAGGCATGCTCAAGTCTAACGGATATACGGAAGTATATAACGGCGGCGGATGGATGAGCCTGAGAAACAAACTGAACTAGATACATGAAGGATAGAATATTAAAAGGCTGGAATTTCAGAAGGGCGATGTACCTGATAGTAGCAGGCATTGCAGTAGCACAGGCAATATATTTAGAGCAATACTTACTCATTCTATTCGGGCTGTACTTTGGCTCTATGGCGATATTCAACTTTGGCTGTGCCGCAGGCACATGTGCTTACGAACCGCCACGCAGGACAGTTAGCAGACGCGACGAATCGAATGTATAGAACAATAATCATATTATCTATGGCTGTATTTAGCTTCGGCAGCAGTAGTGCACAACGCAAGGTAGAAAGCGGTGCTTACAACCTGATGCTGAAAACATTATTATCTCACTCAGTGGAAGAAATAAGTGTGGATGAAGCTGCCAAGGCTAAAGATGCGGTATTTATAGATTCGCGTGAGCAGCAGGAGTACAAGGTCAGTCATATAAAAGATGCGGTATGGGTAGGCTACGAAGACTTTGACATAAAAAGGATGAATGGCGTACCTAAAGACAAAAAAGTAATAGTGTATTGCTCTGTAGGTAAGCGTAGTGAAGACATTACAGAGCGACTACAAAAAGCAGGATACAAAGATATTGCCAACATGTATGGTGGCATATTTGAATGGGCGAATAGTGGCAAACCTCTATATAACAAACAAGGCAAAACAGATACAGTACACGCATACAGTAAAACATGGGGCATCTGGCTGAACAAAGGCGAGAAAGTTTATGAATAAGTACTGGGCACTCATCAAAGATTCTTTTACCGGTTATTGGAACTACTTAGTACAGGAAGTGACCACACCTTCGTGGACTAACTATTTCTACTGGCTGGTGGGAGTATCTTTGCTGGTGTGGGTGTTAGAGATAGCATTCCCATGGCGTAAGAATCAAAAGCTTATCCGCAGAGATTTTTGGTTGGATGGGTTTTATATCTTTTTCAACTTCTTTCTATTCTCACTTATAGGCTACAATGCATTGTCTAATGTAGCGGTGGAAGCCTTTAATGATTTTCTGGGATTATTCGGTATAGAGAACCTGGTAGCTATTGAAGTAAATAGCTGGCCTATATGGGCACAGTTTGCACTCATATTTGTAATAGCAGATTTCATACAATGGAATGTACACCGTATGCTACACCGCGTGCCCTGGATGTGGAAGTTTCACAAGCTACACCACTCCGTAAAAGAGATGGGCTTTGCGGCACACTTGCGCTTTCATTGGATGGAAACCATCTTCTACAAGACGGCACAATACCTGCCATTAGCAATGATAGGTGTAGGCATTGAGAAGTTTTTTATTATGCATATGTTCGCTGTACTCATTGGTCATTTGAACCATGCTAATGTAGGTTGGGGCTATGGTCCTATAGGATATATCTTCAACAATCCCCGTATGCATATATGGCATCACGCTAAAGATCTGCCACCACAGCATAAGTATGGGGTGAACTATGGCATCAGCCTAAGTCTGTGGGATTATATATTTCGCACGGCATACATACCTAAGAGCGGCAGAGATATTACCCTGGGCTTTGATGGTGATGAGAACTACCCGCAGGACTTCCATCATCAGATGACACAACCATTTAAGGAATAACAGACAATAAATTATAAGTATTGAAACAGCTCATTAACGACCCCAAGATAATTATACTGGCATGCCTCACACTAGGGCTTGCACCATTTACACCTGAGCCACATATTTGGGGTAAGATAAAGTGGATAGCAGGTGGCGCACATGGCATGCAAGGCATGGACTATTTTGACACGCTACTACATGGCACACCATGGCTGTTGTTGATACGCATCGGCATCTTACAGATAGTGAAGCTGACAGGTAAAAAGGCTACATAGGTTAAAGCAATTCTATATATAATGCTCATTGACTTCTTGTTGATGAGCATTTTTATTTGCTACAATAGGGGTAAAACAAAACTTAGCTGTCTGTGTTGTAAACCTGCTATGTACAATAATCTCGCAACGCAGCTCGTTGTTATTTTTTTCCGTTTTGTTGACAATAGTTTGTCAATGTCTATTGATTATAGTCTTTTTGCATACGTAAATACAGGTATGTATCTACAGGTTGACCATAAATAATATTCATCGCTTAACACTAATTAATATCTATCATGCAATCAGTCAAGTTGTTGTTTACAGCAGTATTACTCTTAACAGGTATATATGCTCAGGCACAACAAAAATTCACCATCAGCGGTACTGTTGAGGCAAAATCTTCGGGAGAGGCCTTAATAGGTGCGGTAGTTAAGATCAATGAAATAAAAGGTGCCGGCGGGGTGACCAATGAGTACGGCTTCTATTCGCTTACCGTTCCTGAAGGTGAATATACCCTATCCGTTACTTATCTGGGCTATCAGATGAGTGAACAAAAGATCATACTGGATAAGAACATCACTCAAAATATAAGTATGTCTGACGAAGGTCAGCAACTGGAAGAGGTAGTGATAAAAGGAGAACGTGCCGATGCCAACCTATCCAGAAATGAGATGGGTGTCATGAAGCTGGACATGAAAACAGCAGGAAAGCTACCTGTCATCATGGGTGAAAAAGACATCCTCAAAACTATACAGCTGATGCCGGGTGTCAACTCAGCAGGAGATGGGAATAGCGGTTTCAACGTGCGTGGTGGCTCATCAGACCAAAACCTGATACTACTAGACGAGGCACCGGTGTACAATGCATCGCACCTGTTAGGCTTCTTCTCTACCTTCAACTCTGATGCGATAAAAGATGTAACGGTATATAAAGGAAGTATCCCTGCAGAATATGGTGGTAGGTTATCATCTGTATTGGATGTAAAGATGAACGAGGGAAACAATCAGGACTATCACGTTAGTGGCGGTATTGGCCTTATCTCTTCAAAGCTAAATGTAGAAGGTCCGATACAAAAAGGGAAAAGCTCATTCCTGGTTACAGGTAGAAGAACATATGCTGATATGTTCCTAAAACTATCGGGCGATAGCACGCTGGAGAATAGCAAGCTATATTTCTACGACCTGAATGCGAAAGTGAACTACACTATAAATGACAAGAACAGACTTTACCTATCAGGGTACTTTGGTAGAGATGTATTGGGGGTAAATGAGAACTTTGGTTTTGATTGGGGAAACACTACTGGTACACTACGCTGGAACCATATTGTCAACAGCAAGCTATTTTCTAATACTTCAGTTATTTATAGTAACTACAATTATAACATAGGTATCAGTACAGATGCTGTCAATTTCGACATCAAGTCTAAAATACAAGACTGGAACGTACAGCAGGATTTTCAGTATTATGCCAACACTAAACACAATATCAAGTTTGGCTTGAACAGTATATACCATACTATCACTCCAGGTAATATTGTGTCTAACAATAGTCAGTTCAACAGCACAGATATTGAAGACAGATTGGCATGGGAGAATGCAGTATTCGTTTCTGACGAATGGAAAGTCACTGATAAGCTGAACCTGAACTATGGTATCAGAGTAAGTTCTTTCTCAGCAGTTGGTCCGGGCACCTTCTACAGCTATGATGAGTTTGGTAATACTATAGACAGTACCACTTATCAGAGTGGAGAGTTTGCAAAAACATACGTTAACCCTGAGCCGCGTATAGCGTTGAACTATCGTATGACAGAGGAGTCTTCAATAAAAGCAGCCTACGTACGTAGCACGCAGAACCTGCACCTGATGACCAATACGACTACCAGTAACCCTACAGATTTATGGATACCTAGCAGCATCAATGTAAAACCTGAGATATCAGATCAGTACTCTTTGGGGTATTACAGAAACTTTAAAGACAACCAATACGAGTTCAGTGCAGAAGTATATTACAAAGACATGCAAAACCAGATAGACTATCGCAACGGTGCAGAGCTGGCGGTAAATAAACAAATAGAAAGCGAGCTACTATTTGGTATAGGTAGAGCCTACGGTCTTGAACTATTCTTTAAAAAGAACTTCGGAAGGTTTACAGGATGGGTAGGCTATACTCTATCAAGAACAGAAAGAAAAATAGACGGCATCAATAACAACGAATGGTATGTAGCGCGCTACGACAGAACACACGATATATCTCTTGTAGGTATGTACGACATTTCTAAGAAGTGGACAGTATCTGCCATATGGGTATACAACACAGGCAATGCAATAACCTACCCTGCCGGTAAATACATAGTTGACGGGCAGACTTACTTCTACTATACAGAACGTAATGCTTCTCGTATGCCATCGTACCACCGTCTTGACCTTGGTGCTACTTATACTAAGATCACCAAGCGTGGTAGAGAGTCTAGCTGGTCGTTCTCTGTATATAATGCATACAACAGATATAACCCATTCTCAATAGAGTTTCAGCAAGACCCTAACAACGCACAAAAAACACAAGCAGTACAAACATCCCTATTCGGCATTGTACCTGCTATCACTTACAACTTTAAATTTTAATACAGCATGAAGCGTTTAAAATATATCATAGCAGGAATAGTATTTAGTGCAGCTGCAGTATCGTGTACTAAAGTAATAGATGTGAACATAGATAATGCTCCACCCAAGGTAGTTATAGAAGGACATATCAATAGCAATGAACCAACTATTGTAAAGCTTACTCGCAGTATAGAGGTAGATCAGGAAAACACTTTCCCTGAAATATCTAATGCAGTAATTACCATAACAGATGACCAGGGCAACTCGGAGCAACTATCTGAGATTACTACCGGATTATACAGAGGGCAAAATATAACAGGTATCGAAGGGCATACTTATACGCTAACGGTAAGCACACAAGGCGAGACTTATAAAGCAGTAAGCACTATGCCTGGCTTAGTACCTGTTGACTCTATTACTACTCGCCCGTTTGCAGGCTTTGGCGATGAAACCGAGTTTGCCGTAGTACATTATACCGATCCTGCAGGCCCGGGTAATAACTATCGCGCTGTATTGTACATCAACGATACGCTTGTACCTGATATTTTTATAGAAGATGACCTGTTCATCAATGGTAATAGCAGAGAAGCCGTATTATTCAGCCCTGACTACACAATAGATAAAGGAGACAGAATAACAATAGAGATCAACTGTCTGGACAGACCGATATATCAATACTTTTTGGAGCTTATAGAAGCTGACGGGGCTTCTCAAACAGCATCCCCATCTAACCCAAAATCAAACATTGAAGGAGGTGCGCTAGGATACTTCAGTGCACAAACAATATCTATTAAGAATAAGATAGCAGACTAAAAACCTTAAGAGCCGCTTTCAAGCGGCTCTTTTATTTACAATACGAAGTACTTAACTATTAATCCGCCTGCTAACCATACATAACATAAGATCGCCAGCACTTTTAATACTCGCTCCATGGTCATGCTTTTGGGTGCCATCTCTTTATGATGCATCACATCTTTTCCTTTTACAAAACCAAAGTAGATAAGTACACCCGATACCAGTAGAAATGCCATATTCAAAAAGAAGGTATAGTCTATCTTAAAGTGCTCTCGCTCGGTAATACTTTTAGATGAACTTGCATCCGGCAATAAGCTAAAGAGGTCTAAACCATAATGAAGTAGCAATGAAGTAGCTACCAGTGATGTGAACAGAAGGAACAGTATAAACAGCGACATCTTCCAGCCGTAATATTTAGCATTGATGCGCAGCACAGGGAACACTACCAGGTCACTAAATATAAAAGCCATAATACCCGCAAAGCTCACCCCTTTACCATACAGCAATGCAGCCAAAGGAATATTACCCATAGAACCTATGAACGTTAGAAAAGCTGCTACAGGTCCTACAAGCGTATGCTCTAATAAAGTAAAGAACCCAAACGAGTCACTACCACCATCACCTGTATTGATAAACAGTGTTTGAAAAAATGAGTCAGGCACAAAAGCTGCTACTATACCTGCTATGGTAAAGCCTACTGTCACATCCTTCCATACCATCTTCCACTCCATTCCATATTGCTTCCCTACTTTAGCCCAACTTTCTGTAGAGCGTACCTTCTCTTTGAACGACTTATTATTATCATCACCATCCTGCTCATCTTTGCCTAAGTTTTCTTTCGCCTTTTTTATTAAACCTTTCGGATTAATAAGCGATATCAGTAGCCAGCTACAAAGTATTAACAGTATACCACCCACATACTCACCAACTACGAACTGCCAGCCCATGAAAATGGAAATGATAATGCCTAACTCTATGACCAGATTAGTAGACGCTAATAGAAATGATATAGAAGCAATAAAACCTGCACCTTTTTGGAATAGTGTTTTCGTGGTAGCCAATGCTGCAAAGCTGCAAGAGCTACTGATAAAACCGAAGAATGCACCCAAACCGACACTTTTAGCACTATCATCACCCATAGTGTTCTTCATACGCTCTTCTGTGACGAATATTTGTATTAAGCTACTGATGACATAACCCAATGCAAAGGCCCATAGCGCCATCCAGAAAAACCCTACAGTAGTATATGCTGCTTCTCCGTATTGTTTTAAGAATGAGTCCACATCATTAAGACAAATAACATTACTAAATGGTTCATAAAAGTAAAGCCCTCTATCGAGGGCTTTGGGGTAATTCTAAAATATGGAAGCACTTACTGCTTAACTATCTTCAATACTGATGTTTGGTTGTCGGTAGTGTAACGGATAATATATAAGCCGCTATTCCAGTCAGCTATTGATACTGACATATGTTCTGAAATATTTTTCTGATGGTAAACGATCTTACCTGATATATCACTGATGGTAACAACACCATTTTTTTGCTCATTGCTAATGTCTAAATGAAGTATATCAGCAGCCGGATTAGGATATGCATGAATGTAATTATTATCGTTATTCATTTCATTCACTGATAATGGGAATGTTGTAATTTCAGTCTTACTCCATTGCGAATTCACAGGTGAGCAGAGACTTTTTACATAAACGTAATATTTAGACTTGGGTTGAAGTCCCGGTGCATTAACAGATGTTGACGTTGTTTGTGCACCGCTATTAGGAAAGTTTGGACTAACACTCAATACATACTCATAACCACTTGCAGCAGGTACTTTAGGCCAGCTAAACGATACTGTAGTTGCACCCACACTATTAATAGTCACATTAGGCTCAGAACAACAAGGTAGTGTTTGTAGCTTGATCATAGTCCACCCTGAGCGTGTCCAGTTAGATACAGGCCCTGTTGTATCACATATATGTCTTACAAACACAAAGTAATCTGTATTACACTCTAGAGTGTCTACAAATACAGAAATGTTCTTTGTTATACCACCGCTAATAGCATTAGGCGGAAATGATATATCTCTTTTTATAACACACTCATAGTACTTCACATTAGGTTTTGACACCCAGGATATTGTTGCCTCTTTATCTGTTTTGTACGGCACAGATAATGTATCAGGTTTTACACAAGGGTTGATCACTTCGAAGTTATAATCTTCAGTCTCTCCCATAGGACTGTTCTTACATGGTCCTAAACCAAGGTCTGGCGTATTACCATTTGAGCCTGTACGTACGCGCATACGTGTGATACCATCTTTTGCAGTGTAGGGAACATATACACTTATCAGTGTGTCATTTACAGCAAAAGGACTGGTGTTCAATATGTGTTCATTGATATTTGCTATCGGTCTTATATACTCCTGAGAGGTTGATGTTGTATCAAATACGCCGTCCTGATTCCAGTCGATATATACTTTTACTATTGCTTTTTGGTTCAAATTATTTTGCCCCAACCCTACTCTTATATAGAAATACTGACCAGCAGTCTGTGCTGCTACCATAGTTGGTGAGGTATAATCTGCATAGCTATTATTTGCGCACCCTGTTGTATTAGTAAACGTTTTTGTACCTCCGGAAGTACTTACTTCATTTATATGTAAACCCGACACGCCACACTCATCAGTATATGTAGGATTACAATATTGTGCCTGAGCTGTATATACTCCTAGCGTAAGCAGCAATAGAATAATAGCAGAAAGCACGGGTTTATGTAGAGCTGGCTTCATAGATATTTTAAAACGTTTATATAAAAAGTAATATAAGTTAATTAAATATTACCAATTAATAAAAACCATCTATGTTTTTAACCCGCTACTAATACAGACAACTACCTGATGTTCACATTTATATCTTGTATTACACCTCCGCTACCTGCTTTGCCCGCTCTGTTGATACGATACTTAAAGCTGAGCATAAAATACTGGCCTATAATATTAGAACGCACCTCTGCCAGATAGTTTTGCTGGCTGATACGCCTTAGACCCTTATTCTGATTCAGCAGATCGAAGCCCTCAAGTGTAAGTACACCTCTGTTTGCTTTAAGGAAGTAATACGATACCTCAGAACGTAATAATGGTATGGTAACGGCAGTCTGAAAACTTCGTGCATCGTAGCGTGTCACATCTCCTGATAATGCAAAGTACCATCTGTCATTGGGTCTGTAGCTTAGCTCAGCAAAACCTGCAGTGTTATAGTAAACATTATTCATGCTTTGCTGTACAGAATAACGCACATCTGTCAGGGAGATACTACCGCCTACTTCTATATCCCATTTCTCTTTTTTACGATTGCCTAGCTTTAAGGTTAGTTCATGAGTATATCCTGTCGTAATGTTCTGTACATCGTTTACAAGCGTGATACCTCTATTATATTTTTCACTGAAAGACACCTCACCTTTTATACCCAGCTTTCTTATTGGTGTGCCATATTGCAAGTTGAGCCTTGCATTATAATCATCAGGTACATTCAACATAGTACTTATCTGGCTAAGGTTAGCATTATTAATAGTTACGGCTCTTGATATTTTATCATGAGTGTAACCTCCTGATATACTCGCAAAAAATGAAGAGAACGTAAACTGGTCATATACCATCCAGTTGGCCGAAGCGTTGTGTTCATATTCCGGAGACAGGTTAGGATTACCATAGTATACACTTAGCGGGCTGGTAGCCACAGGTGCAGGCATCAATTGCTGATAGTTAGGTGCATTTACTGATGTGCGATATCTTAACTCTACATGCTTGCCTCTGCCGTACTGGTTCCTCCATGAAGCGGTTGGTAATATATAACCATAATTTCTGGAAGCGATATTCGTCATCCTGCTACCCTGCTCGAGAATACCCTGTTCGTATCTGGCACCTAAACTATGTTGTACTTGTCTTGTAGCTTTCCTGAACGTTACTCCTGGTGTGATGGAAGTATATGTTCTGCTATAGTCAGGGCTAAGTGTGTCTATAACAACAGTCTCATTTGCAGGTAACCCTTGCTTACGAATAAGATGTTGTACATCACTACCGGCATCCACATCCGCACTTAGATAATAAAGCTTACCTATTGCATGCGTCCAAGATGCAGTACCGTTGTAATCATAATCGTATACCTTATCATCACGGAACTGGTTATTCACCAACGTCTGCGACTGTCCTAAAAATTGGGTAACATTATTCCATTGTTCTTCATTCACTGTACGCTTATAGCTACCGTTTGCTGATGCTCTGAATACATCATCGCGCGATTTAGAAGTATTGGTAAAAGACATGTTCACATTACCACCAACTGTATTGCCTTGTTCCAGGTCAGTACTATTTTGTCTATTAAATATCACATCCTCAACTCTGGATGCTGAATTATTGAAGCTATTGAATTTACGTCGGCTGGTCTCTCCTTTTGCACCAAGCATGATCTGCCTTTGAGAGTCCAGATCATTTCTCAGGTTCAGGTTGAGCCTGTGCGCATACTCTCTGGTATTATCGTCGCGCTCACTGTTGGATGTATAATCTTCTGTATTGGTAAAGTTTTGTGAGTAGGTTCTTTCATTCACTTTTTTATCCGCGCCATTTCCCAGATAGCTGATACCTATTCTCTTATTTTTCTTAGGTTCATAACTGTAATTGATACCTCCGGCACCAGAAGTAACGATACCAGTTACAGGCTGACCGAAGTCTATCGGCATCTGATCATCTCCACTTATTTCCAGCCTGCCACCTCCTGAGATCAAACTTTGTATACCGCCGCTGAAGTTCAGATAGTCACTAAAGCTAAAACCTGAGCGATTGATATTATTGAACATCCCCAACGCACCAAACTGTGTTTTAGGGCTGAACTTATACAACTTGCCGGCTGCTTTAAATCGTTCACTAGTACCACCCCCTGCTAACACATCGCCGAAGTAGCCGTTCTTCTTATCATCTTTTAGTTTCAGGTTGATGGTCTTTTCACGAGTACCATCGTCTATGCCGGTAAACTCTGCCGCATCTGATTTTTTATCAAACACCTGTACTTTATTAATGGCATCAGCAGGAAGATTTCTTGTTGCCACTTTAGGATCGCTACCAAAGAACTCCTTACCATCTACAAATACTTTACTCACTCTTTCCCCTTGTGCTTTGATGTTACCGGCGCGATCTACCTGTACGCCTGGAAGTTTTTTTAGCAGCTCTTCTACATTAGCATCTGGTTTGGTTTTGAATGCGCTTGCATTATAATCTATAGTATCGTTATTGATCAGCATCGGTATCTTCTCTGCTACTATCTCCACACCATCCATCTGCACATCTTTTTGCTCCATGAATATAGTGCCCAGATCGCCACCATTAGCCATGGGCACAGTTATATTTTTATAGTAAGTACTATAGCTAAGTATTGCTGCCTGCAATAGATACTTACCCTCTTTTATATCCTTCACCTGAAACACGCCGGATGCATTACTGATGCCAAAGAACGCGAGCGTAGAGTCTTCAGGTTTCAGCAGGGAGACTGTAGCGTATTTTAACGGTGTGCCCGCCTCGTCCATGATCATACCTTGCAGGTTCTGCTGCGCGTATGCTAATGCAGATGTGTATATAAACAGTATTGTGGTTAGTAGCTTTTTCATAGTTGATGCTTTTTTGCTCGTGATGATTAATCTCTTATTTCCATTCTGATGATGTTGTTTCCACTACCACCATACTGCTCCTGCATCTCTTTTGTTTTTTCTTTGACTATAGCTTCAAACTCATCTTTGCTTACTTTTTTTCCTCCTTTAGGTTTTACAAACTCTGCTTCATTTATTTCATCATGAATGATACTCGTAGCCACAATATTCACCTGACTATTTATTTGCGCTTCCAGTATCATACCAGGTAGCATCCCTAGCTCAGACGGACCGGATGCCACAGGTATAGCAGGTGTGAACCAAACAGTGATAGTATCCTCATCACTTATACGTGTAGCTTGCTGGCATGGATAGTCTAATATCTTTTTCTGCTTACCTGTCATTTTCCAGTCTTGCTTTTCCAGATCGCCATCTATAAGGAAAGTTCTACCCATGAACTCTTTTTTCCGGTAAGCCTTCTTAGCTTTCAGATCGGTATATGTAATATCTTCAGGCTCGCTGGTGTTGATCATGATCTCCACACCATTTGCATTTGCAGCACGTGGCTGTTCTTCTTTCTTTACATTCTTATAAAGCGTGGCTTCTGGTGTGAAGTAGAGCATCTTCTTATTCTTTGTTTCTTTCGGTAGCATAGCAGCAAAAGCAGCTGCTTCACCTTCCAGCTCTATATCGAGTTTAATAGTCTCTGTGTAAACTATGGTTCCTTTCTTGTCTTGCGCAACAGAACTAAGTGTTGCAAATAATAATGCGATTAAGCTGATACGTTTCATTGACTTGATTTTTATGTGATGATGTAAAACTATTATCAAGCCTTGTGGAAGTAGGTTAACGCATGTGCAATTAAGGTTAATTAAGGTTAAAGCTGATTTACTTATGCCGGCCAATGTGTTATTTTGCAATAGCAATGAAGGCAAACAACTCAAAAAAACTAATGCTGATAAGAGGGCTGATGTTCATCAGTCAGGCATTGCTATTGCTATTCTTATCCTATTGGTTGGTGAATGAATATGACAATGAGAAGGGGCAACTAAAGAAAGAGTTACTAGCTGAGCTGGAGCAGGCACAAAAACAGGTTACGGACTCTATCATTACCGTAAAGTTTGTAGATCCTATTCTTAAAGAGGGTGCATCAGATTTAGAAGAGGTACTCAAGAAAAATAAGATCTTATTAGATAGCAGCGTACAGAGTGCTATAGGCTCACATAAAAGTGTTACCTATAACTTGGATCAAATACCCAAAGGGCTTGAAGAATTAAAAGACATTGTAGAGAAGAGTGGTAAAAAATCTACACACATAAAACTAAGACGTAGCTGGAGTGCAGACGGAGAAATTGTCAGTTCTACTCCACAGGTATACTATTCTGAGAATAAGGACACTATTATCAATATTCAAACAGCTGACTCTGAGAACGCAAGCAAAATGCTATCAGGTGTATTTAAGATCATTGCTTCTGAACTGATAAAAGATAGCCTCAATAACCTGAAAGCTGTACAGCTTGGCAACGATAGTGCGCTTACTAAAACAAGGTTTGAATATATCATCAACTCTAAAGGACTAGGCTTTAAAACTGAATGGATCGACCGTGACACCAGTGGCAAAAAGATTAAAGAAATAACTCTTGATCTTGATAATAATCAACAGATAGAAGTATCAGGTTATAACGGTTATCTGTTTAAAGAAATACTGCCTCAAATACTTTTCGGCTTATTGCTATTGATAGTTACAGGTACTGCATTCTGGTTTACCTACAGAAGCCTGCGCAGACAAATAAAACTGAGTGAGCTGAAGAATGGTTTGATCAGCAATATGTCTCATGAATTGAAGACACCTGTATCTACTGTAAAAGTAGCACTTGAAGCACTGGACAACTTCGATGTTGTGAACCATCCTGAAAAGGCAAGAGAGTATGTGCAAATGGCAATGTTGGAAACACACCGCTTAGAACTATTGGTAAACAAAGCATTGAATACCTCACTGATGGAACAAGGTAAGATGACCTTGCAACGTCAGGAAGTAAACCTATATGATCTGGTATCAGACATTGTAAGTGCTTTACGTCTACGCTTAGAGCAGAAAGGTGCGGTTGTGAACCTTACTAAAAAGGGAGAGCGCTTTATTACTCATGCTGATAAGCTGCATGTACAGGGTGCAGTCATGAATATCATAGACAATAGTATCAAGTACGGTACACCGCCAACTGTGATAGACATAACCATTACTGCTACAGACTCTGCAGTATCTATTGATATAGCAGATAATGGCCCTGGTATACCACAAGAGTATAGCGGACAGGTGTTCGATAAATTCTTCAGAGTACCTGACGGAGATACACATAATGTAAAAGGTTACGGTCTTGGATTAAGTTACGTGCAACAGGTAATGCAACTACACGAAGGATCAGTGCAAATGAATAATAAACCTCAAGGTGGATGCAGCTTTAAACTAAAATTTTTCAGAGGTAGATAGTTCATGAAAAAGAAGATACTATACGTAGAAGACGAGCAGTTTCTGGCGCAGATCGTAAAAGAGACACTGGAGATGAAGGGCTATGAAGTAATGCATCATAAAGACGGTGCTCGTGTACTGGAGTCGCTACGCCATTTCTCACCGGACATCTGCGTACTGGATGTGATGTTGCCTAATGTAGACGGTTTCTCATTGGGTAGCTCTATACGCAACTTGCATCCGCAATTGCCTGTCATATTCCTTACTGCTAAAACGCAAACTGAAGATGTAGTAAAAGGCTTCTCTTCAGGCGGCACGGATTATTTAAAAAAGCCTTTCAGCATGGAAGAGTTGATGATAAGAATAGAGAACCAATTGCGCATCAGTAGCTCTTCTCAATCAAGCCATCAGCAGATAGAAGATGAAGTGATACTAGGCACTTGTAAGTTTTACCCTAACCTGTATGAGCTACACATAGATGGCAAAGTAAAGAAGCTATCTAACAGAGAGTCTCAGGTACTGAGCATGTTATGTGCTAATAAAAACCAACCTGTAGAAAGAAGAATATTATTACACACTATTTGGGGTGATGACTCATTCTTCAACAGTCGCAATCTGGATGTATATATCAGAAAACTTCGCGGCTATTTTAATACAGTCGACGAGGTTGAGATCATCACGCTAAAGGGTATCGGCTACCACTTTGTAGTAAAAGAGAAATAATAAAGCCCTGCAAATGCAGGGCTTCTTTTTTCACTTACCTGTAGTGTTGACTATTGTTTGATGAACAGTTTGGTAAACTGAGATTGTTCACTCATAATATGAACCAGGTAAGTGCCTGCTGCCAAGTGAGCAACAGGTATAGTAATACGTCCTTTAATATCATCACTGCGATATAGCACTGCTCCGGTAATATCAGTTATGGTCATATCTCCGGTAGCATTACGCATATC
This sequence comes from uncultured Flavipsychrobacter sp., assembly GCA_964531655.1. Classification (GTDB taxonomy): domain Bacteria; phylum Bacteroidota; class Bacteroidia; order Chitinophagales; family Chitinophagaceae; genus UBA5543. The sequence goes on along the minus strand of CAZHDM010000001.1, from coordinate 206,901 downwards.
AATATGCAATTCGTTTTTTACAGGGTTAGGGAAAATGATAGGCAATGGTTTCTCCTGTAGGCTGCTGATGCCCGCATATACTTTACTGAATGTTGCCTTTGCCCAAGTGTTGGGCATATTCCTGTCTGCTGTTGTAGGATAAAGATGATAAGCACTTACAGTATTGGTGACCATCATAGAGATGCCCATAGTATCCATAGTAGCTGTACTGAACCCTACTTTGCTAAACGGTATCCTTATCTCTACCGTATCTGTCATAGGTGCGCCCATGGTAAAGTTTGGCGCTCCTTGCCAATCAGGCTGTACAGCCATACAGTTATTGTAGATACCATAGTTAGTACTATCCTCACAGTCCGTTGCAGATACATGAAACCACCATTGTCCATTACTCCAAGAGCTACCTCCTACGTTCTTCGGATCTAATAATACTTCAGGGAAAAGGGCATTTGCACTTTCTAACTTTCCTGAGTAGGCAAAGTACATTGCGTTATTATCATGCTTGAACATGACCTGCACTGTTTCAGCCGTGTTTACATTGATCAATATCGTTTGTGCATTTTGCCATTCGCTTTGGTTCATTACTCCGTCTATAGTAACGGTGTTAGTATCAAGCGGAAACTCTATGTGTTGTGCTTGTAAGCTTGAAGCTGCGCCAATTAGTAAGAGTGAGTGTAGTAGTTTTTTCATATCGTGCCTGTTTAGATATCAAACATATCTGATATACTACTCCTATCAGGTTAATTAAGGTTAATTACTGTTAACCGAAGACAAATTGAGATAAGAGTTATATAAACTAACCTTATTTGCCGATAGACATTAAAAAATACTGCTGTTGTAGCTTTGCATCAATAAAAAGGCAGGGATAGTACTATAATGAATATCGAAAGCAAAGTTTGCGAGACTACTACAAGCAACATCAGCACCTTACTGGATAAGTTCACCACATTCTGGAATGAGAAGAACATCGACTGTTTTGTAGATATGTTCTCAGAGAATGCAGAATTCACCAACGTGTTTGGTAAAGTGTATGTAGGCCGTGAAGAGATCAAAAACCTGCACGAAAGAACCTTTAACTCTATCTACAAAAAGACAAAACTCACCATGGGCGGCATCTATGCCCGCGCTCTTTCTGAAGACCTTGTGATAGTTACTGCTAACTGGGAGTCTACAGGCAACCTGGATGATACCGGAAAAGAAGCCAAAGACAAAAAAGGTGTGATACAGATCATCGTTAAGAAGTTTGAAGAAGAAGGATATAGAATAATACTGGTGCATAACACAGATATTACCCTTTCTGCAAGTAACTCCTTACAAGCCAGCTACCTCCAGTAGATCATTTACTGAGTATCTTATTGAATCGTTTGATGTCTGCTGCAGATTCTATTTCTGCTCCGTGTATCAAATGCTGCGTTAATTGATTGGCAAAGAATGGTGCTAAAGAACAACCCTTTGTACCCATTCCATTCAGTATAGCCAATGATGGATGTAGCGGATGAACACCTACAAATGGTCTGCGCTCCAGGCTTGCAGGTCTTACTGCAGCTTTATGATCAACAATTGTATATGGCAGCTTCACCCATTCGTTCAGTAGCTTTTCTACTCGCTGCCTGAACACATCTGTAGGTTGGTCTGTTTCAAACTCCCACTCAAAAGAAGAGCCTACCCAAAACTGATCATCACCTACCGGTACCAGGCTCATACCCTGCTTGTAGATATGTGTTTGCGGTAGATCAGGTATACTTACTGTAATAGCTTCACCCTTGCTTAAGGCAAACGGCAGGCGTTTGAATTGTGGTATATCATAGCCTTCTACTCCGTTGCAGAAGATGACCTTCGCTGCTTCAATATCTTTATAACTAACACTATGCTCTAGTATATTTAGCTCGTCCAGCTCAAACCGTTCGTTGCGCAAGATTTGTTTTTGCTCTAAATAAGATCTCCATGCGGGTAATAGTTTATTCAAGTGTACCAGCAAACAAGGGTCTGTAACACCTATACCATGATAAAAGCTAAATACATCATTATAAGCAGTAGTATCTGTTATAGTTTGCAGATAGTCTTCACCACCATCTATGGCATCTCTCCAGGCACTGCTCATTTGTTCTGTTGCATGAAAGCTAAGCATCTCAACATTGCGTGCTACCTCAGTACCTAATACAGCTCCAATATCTTCATAAGCCTGCTCGGCAAAAGGTAGTAGCTGTTCTATAAGCCACGTGCGTACTATGCGCCTACCAGTTACAGGGTTGATGATACCACTAGCTACACGGCTTGGCGTATCAGGACGAAACTCATCTATCACCACTACCTTTTTACCTGCCTTCAGCAAGTAGTAGCTTAAGAAAGTACCGCTGATACCCTGCCCTATGATTATATAATCTACTTGCACAATGCAAAGAAACATAAAACAATCACATCTGCATGAAAAAGGGCTATCCTAAACAGAACAGCCCCTAAACTTATGCACCCCTAACTATTACTTCCTTCTTTGATGGTTCTTTCTCATCTCCTGAGCCTTTGCCTTTTGCTCTTCTGTCATGATCTCTTTAAACTCAGCACGATACTTTTCTTTATCATAATCATCACCACTATACTTGTCATTAAGAGTTGCCACTTGCCCTTTCTGAGCATCAGTAAACTCCAGCTTCTCAGCTATACGTTCAGACATTTTCTTTGGGTCACGCATACCACCATGACCTTTTCCTCCTTGTGCATACACACCTGCTGTTGAAGCTACAAGTACTGCTACCGCTAATATTACTTTTTTCATTTCTTTCTTTATTGGGTTAAACGATCTTTCTTTCTGTGTGGTAAGACTCCCTATCTATGGCAGGGTTTAATCAAGCTCTCTCCTTTAACATTTATTTCTAATTCCCTGTGTGGCACTTTTTAACTCGGTCTTAAATATATTTTTCGCATATTCGTTACTTGCTGTAAGAATTTTTAAGAAACACTTAAATTAGCAGAGGTAAACAAACGGTATATGAAACATATTTTATTAGCATTAACAATATTATTTGCGAGCACCCAGCTATATGCTCAAGAGGCGGTACTTCCGGGAATAAATAAAGCCAATTATTCGGGCATGTATCAGAGTGGAGAAATGGGAGAGATATTGCTAGTGCCGTATTTCTCAAAAGAAAAGGTTGATAATAAAAACTTCTTTGTTAAGCGTGTTAGCGCTATGAGCCTGCGTGAAGAAGAGACTATGTCTCTGGAGCTACCGGAATCTTACAAGTTGGAGACCATGGGCTTCAACATGGGTATATACACTTTCATATTTACAGACAAGAGTAAAAAAGAAACGGTGCTCATGACAGTAAGGGAGAGCAAGGTGCTTAATAAAAAAACAATTGATGGGAGCGCCAGCTGGAAAGTGTTAGGCACAATGGATCCTGAAAGCTTTGCCCTGGTAACTATTAAAAAGAACGGAGCATATACTATCGAAGCTATGTCTGCAGACCTTGAGTCTAAATGGAAGAAGACTTTTAATCCTGAGAAATCAAGCTGGGATGTAGTATCAATGGAACGTGTCATGGATAAGATCGTAACCGTAAGAAGGTTGTTATCTGATAAAGGTTTCTATTCTTACTATGTTCATACAATACAGTCTGAAAATGGCGAAAACTCAACAGTTACAGACTTAGCAGGACAAGATTTTCAAGCGTACCCTACCTTCTTTAACTCTACTGAAGGTATGACTTACGTGGGTGGATATTATTACAAAGACGCTATAATAAAAGGAAATCCTACAGGTTTATTCTTTGCCACACTCACCCCAGAAGGCAGTATGGACCAAGTAGCTAAAATCCCATACAGTCAAATACTGGAAAGTGTGAACAAACAACTGGGTGAAGAACTGACCAATCAGAATAACAATATCATATTTACCATGGGCGGTATGTCTATGTCTTCGCCAACATATACTATAGCAGGGCATGTATTTAGCAGGCAAAATAATACATCAGGTACTGGTGTATTCAAGTCAAAAGACATAATTGCTATTAGGCTAAATGATCAGATGGAGTTTAAAAAAGCTTTTGTAGTAGAAGTACCAGAGCAGGAAATCCAAATAAACGGAGACATTTCCAATGTAAATGATATTGACTTGGCTTATTGGATGGATAAAAATGATTTTCTACCACTTAAGTTTATTAAACAGATGGAAGGCGTACCGCAAGTAGCCTATATTAAGAAAGAAGGTAAGGCACCTCGCCAGCTATGCTTTACAAAGCTCTTTACCAGTAAAGATGATACTACTGAAACATGTGTAGAAACCAGCAGGGATATTGATAATGCAAATGCGCCTGCATCCTTTACATTTAGCAGCCCATACACATATAACACTTCCACAAGAGGCATCTTATATAACAACATGGATCCTAATTCGCTAAAAGCTTATGAAATAAATAACGGCGAGCTTATGATCTGGGGAATTAGCCTACCTGAGACTGAGCCTGAAATGGATGAGCCAATGGAAGAAGAACCTATGGATGACCCTATAGAGCAAGAGCCTGTAGACGAAGAGACAAATCAGCCGAAAGAAATAGGAAACATTCACCTAAATGATAAGCTGAAATAGTCAAAAACAACCATATACTATTATTAGAAAAGCCTTTGTACTGATTACAAAGGCTTTTCTGTACAAATGCGAAGTGCCGCCAAGAAAAGCAGCACCTCTATCAAACAAAACAAACAAACAATTTTGAATATTTTTCTATATATATTAAAATGCTATTCTTAAATAGCTTATAGTTCAACGTTTATTTGAACTGCAAAGTTACATTTTTCTTATCAATCTCAACAGGGGGAAAACACCCTCATAAGAGGGATTTACAACTTTACAACTTCCAAAATCTCAATATCCAATAGCCTGGTTTATAATCATCTGCAACCAATGAGCTATTGTATGCAGTACCATTATATGATACTGCTTTCTGATGTCTGCTAATAGCTAAAAGCTTGTCAGAATTATGAGTAGTGTTATATATATAATTGTAAATATTAGTCATGGCTGATAACTCAGCAGTAATGTTCTGAAGTTTCACTACACGCTGTTTAGCCATTGTACTATCGGCCTTCATCACATCCTCAATAACAAACTGAAACTCAAACCTTACAGATTCAAACTCAGTATTGTCATATACATACTTAGACATGTAAATATCCTCCTTATCCACAAAAGCAAAAGAATAACCAGGTACTTGAGCCATTACTTTTTTACAGAACTCTTGTGCCACACGCTCAGTACTATCTATTGCCATGATACTTACATGTGGTAAGAAATCAGACTCGTCGTCTTGTGCATATATCTGTGTAGACGACAAGAGCAATAATATGAACAATAACTTTCTCATATACTGTTAAGCTCTTTACTTTTTATTAGGTACAAGTAAATATTCTATTTACCGTGTAGGCGTATGTACATAGCTAAAATAGTAAAACACTATTAATTATGAATGCCTAAAACAATAAAACAGCTCATGTAGAGCTGTTTTAAATTACTTTATAGTACGGTAATTATATTGCTAATGATTGATGACTACTGTCTTGCTGTATTGATCTCCGCTATCTGTTAGCAGCATCAACACATAGTTGCCTGATGGCACATTTGCTACAGATAGTGTTTTATGATAACTGGCAGCAGTGTGATCATCCTGCTGTATAATGGCTCTGCCAAACATGTCTGTAAGCATTAGGTGAACATTGTCTGCACGGTTCATTTGCACATCTACATTCAGCTCATTATTAGCCGGCATAGGATAAATATTCATGTCTGTAGTTGCTGCGATCTCAGGTACTGATGTAGGATCGTATATTTCATAATACAGTCTTATCTGCTCATCACCTGTATATGCAACCCAGTTATTCACCCTCCATGTATTAGTAGTTATTAATGTTGGCTGATCAAACTCATTGTACTCTCTTGTTTCTCTTTTGCTATTTAGATAGCTACTGCTGCTTTGGTCCCATACCTGTTCTACATTCTCTATCATATTACCATGACTATCGTAGGAGGTAAATACTTTTTTGTAGTTCTGCCAATAAGAACCAGACCAAGAGTATTCAGTTGTTATTGTTACATCATTACTGTTGTTATACTGATACTCCCACTTAGACTTGTTCTGCCAAACACCATTATCATTATCCCAACTTTCCAGGACGTATGTGTTCACATTAGAGCCGTTGTATGAGTAGGTTTTACGCTCGTTATTGAGCCATTGGTTACTATTTTGATCGAATACCATTTCCTCAGAAGAAATAAGGTTGTTATTCATATCATAAGAATAGTCTACTTCAAAACCTGTAGAGTTGACCTCTTTTATCTGATTGTTAGTACCGTATACAAGTGTTGAGTTTACGTGGTTGATCCACAAAGTACCTACCCAAGTTTGGTAGTAAGAAGAAGTTATTTTCTGATTAGCGTCATAATGGTATAAAAAGCGCTCGGTATTCCACCATGTTGGCGGGTTCTTGTTGACGTTCCAAGATTGGTAAGTAAGGTCTGTAACCTTGTTATTACTATTAAAGTTTTGGTGTCTCAGTGTTTTATTATGATAGGCTCCTTTAGATATACTGTATTCATAAGTATAGCTATTGTCAAAAAGGATGTGTTCATCATTGTTAGGATCTTCAGGATTAATGCCACTGCCGCGTCTGTTGCTGTATGAATATGTGGAAGAATCTACATATTCAAAAATAATGTTATTGTACTTCAAATAAGTCTTAGCTATCAACCTTGCTTCTCGCCAACTATTACCACCTTTACCACCATTCAATGATGGATCAAAATGCGGGAAATGATTACCAAATGATGCTCCTGTTGTAGTATTGGCTTGAGGATCATCAGTAGCATAAGCTGCAAGTGAAGCAACTAGAAATGCCGATATGAGTATGTATAACTTTTGCATAGCTACGGCTTTATAATTTATTACATAATTCAGACACTATTCATATATCACATATACTGTTACAATAAATTTAACATTAAGTTTTGTCATATAGATATTTTACTATCATTAAATGACAAAGGCGTGACAGCTAAATGACAATAAGAACCATTATCTATCAATAACAAAAGTGTCGGACAATTCCAGCCCATCGCCTTTTACCTCTACTGTATACGTACCCTCGGGTAAGAGAGTAACGTCGATCTTATGCTGATAGTCGGGTCTGCCATTCAGTGGAATGCTTATAGGGTTACTTCTGTCGGTACCCGGTATAGTTATCACTATGTCTGTTATACGCTCGCACTCTACATAAACATTTACATATGTTTTAGCTTCTTTCGGATATAGCTTCAATGCTATATCTGTTTGTGGCTGAGCTGGAGGATTAGTTTGAGCATACCCAACAGTAGAAAGCATTGCTATGAGTATGATGAATAATATCGGCTTCATATCAAAAACATTTACTATAAAGTTAGTAAACCATATGATAACCACCCAGCTTTCTTATTTGTTGGTTAACCATTAACATCATTCTTGTTAAGCACTTCATAATCAGCAGTTAAGGTCATCAAATTATTTGGAAACAGGAGTATTCGTGATGCATATTTGTATTGTCAATACGATCCTAAGGGCGTTTCAAGACAAAAATAAAAACACACACAAAGTAAAAAACACACGCACATGTCTTACGTATCATCTTTTGTACATGCAGAACCAACAGCTAAACTTGTAGCTGCAGAAAAAGCGACACCAAAGATTGACCCGGCTAAAGCCATCACCAAAAAAGAGACAACAACAAAAATCATATTATTTATTGCGATAGTTACCTGTATAGTACTTGCAGTTAACATCTAAAAGATATTAAAATATTGTCGGGCTATCATTTTGATAGCGTGTGGATGGTATTTGCCCGACAACCAAATTTCTCTCTTATCCTCTATATGTAAATGATAGCCTCTATTCTTAGAGGCTTCTTTTTTATTAGACTTTTCCAACTAAGAAACATTGCCCTGAAAAACCTACTTATGTTTATAGTTAGTTGTTTTCTTAAAAGGCTTCCCACTCCCTTCCAGCAAAGGCATACAGCGTGTACTCCTATACACAAACACCCTCTTTATGTTAAGCAGTGGTTAACCATTAACATAACAGCCCGTTAAGCATTTACAAACCGCGCGTTAAGGATTAACGATTTTTTGGAAGAGGGGGTATTCAGGTTGCATATTTGCATTGTCAAACGAAACAAACAACAAGCGTTTCAAGACAGAAAATAAAAAACACACAAAAACACAAAACATTAAAAAAACACAATCATGCAAATCGCAATCAATCACATCCCGACTCAAGCAATCGCTCAACAAGCAAACCCTGCAAAAGCAATCGCTCGTAAAGAAGCTACACAAAAGATCCTTTTATTCGTAGGTATCCTTACTTGTCTTGTACTAGCTGTAAATATCTAATTCAGTTTATAGTACATACACAACTCAAAACAATAGTTGCTACACATATTAGCAGCCATAAAAAACACACGAGGATATGCAGGCTACAATTAACTTTATTCAGGCTGTTGCCACTACATCAGGCAATACACTAAAGAGAGCTTTGGCAAGTGTTAAAGCTACACTCAGCAACGAGACAACACAAAAAATGGTATTATTTGCCACTATACTAGGCTTGCTATTTCTAGCAGCCAACCTAGATAAGATCATGTAAAAATATTTAGAAGTCGCGGCAACTTTATATGTCGTTAGGAGGATGATTTGTTTGTTAGTAATTCCCCTATGTTTGTTTGTTTGAAAAAGCCCCGTACCAAACGGGGCTTTACTATTTTACATTTGTTTTAGTTCACTTACTAAGTCTTGCAATACCTTCTTCGCATCGCCAAACAGCATAGATGTTTTTGGTCTGAAGAACAGATCATTTTCAATGCCTGCATATCCAGGCTTCATACTACGCTTATTAACAATAACGTGCTCAGCTTTTTCTACTTCTAGTATAGGCATACCATATATCGGGCTGGAAGGGTCATCTTTAGCTGCGGGGTTTACTACATCATTCGCACCTATCACCATCACCACACCAGTTGTAGACATCATATCATTAGCGTCTTCCATCTCAAGTAGTTTTTCATAAGGCACATCTGCCTCTGCCAGTAGTACATTCATATGACCTGGCATACGGCCTGCTACAGGGTGTATACCATATACTACTTCTACGTCTTTTTCTGCTAATACTTTTTCCAGTTCATGGCAGGCGTGTTGTGCTTGTGCTACAGCCAGACCATAGCCTGGTATGATCATTACCTTTTGAGAGTATGCCATTAATACAGCAGTATCATTTAGAGATACTTCTTTGTGGGAGCCTTGCTCTTTATCACCACCGCCGCCACCGGTAGTACCTCCACCAAACGAACCGATAAGTACATTTTTAAGAGAACGATTCATGGCATTACACATCAGTATCGTTAGTATAGTACCTGCACTACCTACCAATATACCACCTGTAAGCATTACTGGATTGTCATACAAGAAGCCACCAAATGCAGCTGCCACACCTGTAAATGAGTTAAGCAATGATATCACCACTGGCATATCAGCACCGCCTATCGGCATTACAAACAGGATACCGTACATCGCTGCCAGTATCAGTATGCTGTAAAACAAAACAGGGTTAGTTGTAAAACCACCTATCACCATTACAGACAAAACGATCAATCCACCGAACAGTAAGAAGTTCACTAACTGTCCTGCAGGTATAGCTTTATCTTTTATCTTACCTGCGAGTTTACCCCAGGCTATCATACTACCTGTAAAGGATACAGTACCTATGATCATACCCAAGACGATAACAATCATAATGCCCACACTCGGAGCCACCTGACTATGTTGTAAATGATTATACTCGACAATGGATATCAGCATAGCACAGGCGCCACCCATACCGTTGAACAGGCTCACCATCTCGGGCATTGCAGTCATTTGTACCTTCTTAGCTATAGCAGTACCCGCTACAGTACCTACTACCAACCCGCCAAATATCCAGCCGTAATTGCCCAGCGGATTACCGGCATCGTCTCTGTACAGGAATATGGTGACCAAAATGGCAATTGTCATACCTACTGCGGCAACAATATTTCCCTTTCTGGCAGTATCAGGATGCGAGAGCATTTTCAAACCAATGATAAAGGTTATTGAACCTATCAGGTATCCCAGTAATAATATAGCTTGTTGCGTCATGCAATTATATGATTAGAGTGAGCAGAATTATTTTTTCTTTTTCTTTTTGCTGAACATCTCCAGCATCCTGTCTGTAACCACAAAGCCACCTACCACATTCAGTGTGCCAAGTATCACTGCGAGGAAGCCCAACGTTAGCGCCAGATAATCGTCAGATGGCGCTTGCCCCATGACTATAATAGCCCCGATGATGACCACACCGTGTATGGCATTGGCACCACTCATCAGCGGTGTATGCAGTACCGATGGCACTCGCGATATCACCTCGATACCTAAGAAGATGGACAGAATCACGATAGTGAGTAACCTATACGTGGCTGCATCTGCAAATAATTCGTTGATAAACTCCATAAGAATAAGTTTAAGCCTTACTGGTTTGAGGGTTAATAAAAGAGAGCACACGTTCGTTCACTACTTTCCCTTCTTTGGCAACACATGTACCTGCTACAATATCATCTTCGTAGTTCAGGTTCAGGTTACCATCCTTATCTATGATCAGCTTCAGAAAGTTGAGCACATTCTTACTATATAGCTTGCTGGCATCGGCTGGCATAGAGCATGGTAGGTATGAGTCACCAATGATGCTTACACCGTTATGCACTACTGTTTCATTGTCTTTGGTCAGCTCTGTATTTCCACCTGTAGATGCTGCAATATCTACTATAACTGAACCTTGCTTCATGTCCTCTATCATGGCTTTTGAGATGAGGACAGGAGCTTTCCTTCCAGGTATCTGTGCTGTACTGATAATGATATCCGACTTCTTAGCATGCTCGCGTATCTTGGCTTTCTGCTTTTGTTGGTACTCTTCTGTTTGCATTACGGCGTACCCACCAGCTTTAGATGCATCTGCGGCACCTTCCACCTCTACAAACTTAGCCCCAAGGCTCATCACCTCTTCTTTCACTGCCGGTCGCACATCAAATACTTCAACCACTGCACCCAAGCGTTTAGCTGTCGCAATAGCCTGTAGCCCAGCTACACCGGCACCCAGTATCAATACTTTTGCGGGGGGTATACTACCTGCCGCCGTCATAAACATGGGGAAGTACCTGCAATACTCTGTGGCTGCTTTAAGCACGGCTTTATAGCCTGCTATATTAGCCTGAGAACTAAGTACGTCCATAGCCTGTGCACGAGTAGTACGAGGTATATTATCCATACTGAATACGACATAACCCTTCGCAGCCCAGTCTTGCATCATCTGTGTATTGAATAAAGGCTGAAATGCACCAACAACTACAGCATTACTTTTTATAGTATCAGGTATATTCTCTGCATTGATGGTGAGCAGTATGTCTGCCTCTGCTGCAATGCTATTTCTGTCCTTTATTGCAGCACCTGCATCAGTATAGGCAGCATCATTAAAGTATGCATGCTCACCTGCCCCCTGCTCTACATATACGGTTGCATTCATCTTTACCAATGCAGCCACAACCTCAGGCACAAGAGACACTCTTGATTCCTGCTGTTGCTCTTTTAATACACCTATTATCATATAATTGGGAGATTCGTTTATGGATATATGAAAATAATTTTTTTTAATACAAAAGTCAAAGTTTTTATAATCTCATATCATCAGTGTTTACCAACCACAAAAAGTCCTTTCCTCTAACCAAAAGCCCCTTTGATAAAACCATAATGTCATTTCGACTAATGGCACGAGTATACTCACATTGATATGACTACATTCGTCTATCATCTATACTCCTCATCACTCACCATCTCTAGTAAAGATTCTTTTTCATGTTTTAAAGGTTAAGAAAAGGATGAACGGCTCATGTCTATGAGCCGTGATTTTTTATTGTACGCTTTGGCGGATGTTCTTAATTTTCAGGTATGATCATGAACCACCATCTGCCACAAGGCAGTCTTGCAGCACATGCTGATGTAATGATATATTTCAAAGACTTTGTACCTGACCATTCTATTGAACGAGTAGTACCTACGGGGCATGTATTTCTGATATTCGAGCTGGATGGCTACATGCGCCACACTTATGATAATGATACGCTGCAGCCCAATGCTGACTATACTAAAGTATGGATATCGGGCATGCACAAGAATTATATATCTATCTCTGCTCATGAGCAGTCTTCTATGTTTGTAGTACAGTTCAAACCATCTGGAGCATACCCGTATTTCCATCAACCATTAGAGAACATTACAGAGCAAGTAGTGCCAGCAGAAAATGTTTTAGGAAAAGACGTTTTGCAACTAAGGGATGACCTTGTAGAAGCTGCTGATGCAACAGCGAAGTTTGCCCTTGCAGAAAAATGGTTGAATGAAAGATATAAAGCTGACCACGAGCCACCTTCTGAGCTAAAGCAAGTCATCACACAGCTACAAGAGCAACCTGTATCTAACCTTAATCATATTTTAGATATCTACCCCAAAACACAAAAGCAACTCATAGACTCCTTTAAAAAATATGTAGGGCTTACGCCAAAATATTACCAACGTATACTACGCTTTAATGAGCTATTGCAAAAAATGCAGCAAAAGGAAAAGGTATCGTGGACAGACATTGCTTACAGTTGCGGCTACTCAGACCAGTCTCATTTCATTAAAGAGTTCAGACATTTTTCAGGATTCAACCCTGATGAGTTTATCTCCAAAGAACATGACAAACAGGGTAACTTTTTCCCGCTGGACAGGAAAGGTTAATTTTTTACAATACCCTGCCTGTGGTTAGTTATAATATTGTCTTGCAATCATTACAAGCAATATGAACTTCGCAGAAGCAATAGCAAATATCAACTGGTTATCTATACTGGCAGCTTCATTATCAGCCTTTGTCATAGGGGGTATATGGTACGGTCCTTTATTTGGCAAGGCTTGGATGGCTGCCTCAGGAAAAACAGAAGGAGAGCTGCAACAGAGAAATATGGCTCAGGTATTTACAGTATCACTATTACTCATACTTATTGCTGCTATCAATCTGGAGATGTTCATAGGTTCAGAAGGTACTCTAGCCTACGGTATGTTCGCAGGACTATTGGCTGGTATAGGCTGGGTAGCCACGTTCATGGGTGTTATCTACTTATTTGAGAAACGTTCTTTAAAACTATGGCTGATCAACGCAGGATATTCGGTAATAGCTTTAACTTTAATGGGATCAATATTAGGAGCTTGGTAAAACAAATACAATGGGAAAAGGACTAGAAGAGAAAACAGGCAAACCACTGGAGCATTGGATAAAGGTGGTAGAAAAGTCTAAGCTGGAGAAGCACAAAGCCATTATGGACTTCCTTAAATCAGAACATGGTTTCACTCACGGCTTCGCCAACTTTGTTGCGCTAAAAGCTCGCGGTGCAGATGCAGCTTCTCACGATGCAGATGATCTGGTAACTACTCAGTACAAAGGCAAAGAAATATTAAAGCCTATATATGATGAGCTGATCAAAAAAATATCCAAGTTCGGTAATGATATTACTATTACTCCTAAAAAAGATAGTGTCAGCATCATTCGTAAAAAACAGTTCGCCCTAATAAAACCAGCCACTAAAACCCGCCTAGACCTGGGACTAAAACTAAAAGGTAAGCCAACTACAGATAGGCTTGGCAATTCAGGTCCTTTTGGTAGCATGTGTACCCATCGTGTACAGCTTACCGATAAAAAAGAAGTGGATAAAGAACTAATGGAGTGGCTGAAGGAAGCCTATGAAAAAGCAGAGTAAGCTATTTCTTTAACAAGTGTCATAATATAAACATCCTCCCCCTTATCTTTGCGGCTTATGCATTATGTAACGGCAGAAGGGATCAGCAAAGCGTTTGGAGTAAAACCTCTATTTGAGAACATTACTTTCCACATCAGCGAGGGTGATAAAATATCAATAGTAGCCAGAAATGGTAGTGGTAAGAGTACCTTGCTGAAGATACTTGCGGGTCAGGATGTGCCGGACAGTGGTAACATATGGATACATAAAGACGTTACAGTAGCACTTTTCGAGCAAGACCCTCAGTTTGATGAGCATCTGTCTATACTGGATAATATCTTTCATTTCGATCATCCTGTAGCAGAGGCGCTGAGAGAGTATGAACGCATAACAGAATCTAAAGAGCAAGACCCAACCATATTAGCTAATGCTATCAGCAAAATGGATGAGCTGGGCGCCTGGGACTTTGAGGCTAAAGTAAAACAGATACTCGGCAAGCTGAATATTCACTTTTTAGAGCAGCGAGTAAACACCCTATCAGGCGGGCAACGCAAGCGTGTAGCACTGGCACAAACACTTATTGATATAGGCTTTGAGCATAAGCATGTATTACTGATAATGGATGAGCCGACCAACCATTTGGATGTAGCTATGGTAGAGTGGCTGGAAAACTACCTTAATCAGCAGAATGTCACCCTGCTACTGGTAACACACGACAGATACTTTCTGGATGCTGTATGTGATGTGATATGGGAGATAGACGGCAGTAATATGTATACCTACAAAGGAGACTACGAAAGCTATCTGGAGAAAAAAGCTGCACGCATAGAAAACCAGCAAGCTAACATTGATAAAGCTAAGAACGAATACCGCAAAGAGCTGGAGTGGATGCGCCGTCAACCAAAGGCCAGAACCACAAAAGCTCAGAGTCGTATAGACAGCTTCTACGATATAGAAAAGAAAGCTAAGCAGCGCATAGAAGACAACCAGGTAGAGTTGCAGATGAAGATGAACAGGCTCGGCGGTAAGATCGTGGAGATGAAAAAAGTCTACAAGAGCTATGGCGATAAGGTTATACTCAAAGGTTTTGACTATACTTTCAAGCGTGGAGAGCGTGTAGGTATTATCGGAAAGAATGGTGCAGGTAAATCTACCTTCATCAACATCATCCAGCAGAAGGAGATGCAGGATAGCGGCAAGGTAAATATTGGTGATACCGTTGTGTTCGGCAACTTCTCTCAACAGGGGTTAGAGTACAAAGAAGATATGCGTGTCATAGAATACGTGAAACGCATTGCCGAAAGTTTTCCGTTAGCTAAAGGTGGGACTTTGAGTGCATCTCAGTTCTTAGAGCTATTTCTGTTCCCGCCAGAGCAACAATACACTTACTTGTCAAAACTTAGTGGTGGTGAGCAAAAGCGTTTACAGCTACTCACTATACTGTTCCGCAACCCTAACTTTTTGGTGCTGGATGAGCCTACAAATGATCTGGACCTACCAACACTATCTGTATTAGAAAACTTTCTGGATAACTACCAGGGGTGCCTCTTGATCGTATCTCACGATAGATATTTTATGGACAGGCTGGTAGACCACATGTTCGTTTTCGAAGGTAATGGTAAAATAAGAGATTTCCCGGGCAACTACTCGCACTATCGCATATGGCAGAAAGAAGAAGAAAGAAAAGAGGCTGAAGAGAAAGCAGCCCAAAAGAAAGAAGAAGCTGCAAAAGTTGAACAACAGAAGCCAAAAGAGAAAAAGAAACTATCCTACAAAGAGCAGCGAGAGTTTGAACAAATAGAAAAAGATCTGCCCAAACTGGAGCAAGAGAAGGCAGACCTCACTGAAAAAATGACCAATCCCGATCTGCCTTACGAAGAGCTGGAAGCTGTGAGCAAACGCATGCAAGAACTAACTGAAGAGCTAGAAGAAAAAGAACTGCGATGGCTGGAGCTGAGCGAATGGGCATAAACTAATCGAAGTAACATAAACATTTACGCATCTACATTTGTAATATATAGACAGCTATAGTCGATATTACATGTTGAGGTACCTGAAGTATTTTATTGATCCTTCTCTGCGCAAGCCATTGATCATTGCTTGGGTCATAGCAATAGTGGTGACGGCTGCCGTATTTATAGTAACAGGAAACATATATAGCGCCAACCAGGCAAAGAACCTGCTGGAAGCAGTACAAAAGGCCAGCCTCTACTACTGCTCTGCAATCATCACCGCTGCGGCTACTATTATAGCACTCATGCTCACCTTACTATCGCTTACCATTAACAAAATGAAGGAGCCGCAGAAGGAGATATTCATCAGGCTGAATGCTATTACCCACCTTTGTGTGGTTGCATTTATAGAAGCAGTAGTGTTATTACTGATCATCAGTTTCCCAGCGCAAAAGTTTAAAAACATGGAAGATGCCTGGTTTCATTATGGCTACTACATCATTACTATATGGAACGGTATGCTGGCTGCTCACATGATAGCCACTATTCTTGTTCTGAAAGACATAACCAAGAATGTCATTGGTTACCTCTCGCCAGATTATGATGATGAAGGGAACCGAAAAGACGGGAAAGACTAAAGCTGATTTTCCTACTTTTGTCAATCAATTAATACACACAACATGGTAAAACCTAAATGTCCGAAATGCGGACACGATACTTTCGGCGCGCTAGAGCAACCTATTAACGGCTATATGTACAATGGCATATTTATATGCTGTGTAGAATGTGAAACTACTATAGGCGTATTGGACTATGGTAACTACCTGAAACCACTCAGTAAAATATCAGACGATGTAACTGCTCTGAAAGAAGAAGTTGCCAAACTGAAAGGAGATTCTGCAGAATAAGACAACTAGAAATACAATAACTAATTAAAAACGCCCCTCAATGAGGGGCGCTATATTTTTAATAATGTTTTATTCTCTACTATGGAGCTTCATTTTTCTGCAACTCATCAAATTCAAATAGTAATGAGAAGCGGAACGTATTAGATAGCGGGTTACGGTTGATACCACTACCAGAAGGTATTAAGTAAGCAAAGTTCAGGTTGAATACATTGTATTTAACACCAAGACCTACGGTGAAGTACTTACGGTCACCTTTTAGCTTATGCTCCCAGAAGTAACCTGCACGTACTGCAAACTGCTGACGATACCAATACTCTGCACCTGCAGATACTTGAAACTCTCTTAACTCTTCGCTGAAGCCATCCGGTGCATCACCAAAAGAACCTAGCATACCAGATACAACAGTTTTGTCTGGAATAATTACATCAGGACCTGTATTTGGGTCAGTATTGGTATCGATAGGAGTAGGAACCAATAGCTTATTAATATCAAGAGCGAATGTAACAGCATTGTATGCATCTGCCTGGTAAGTATAAGCACCACCTAAACCTAAGTTGATAGGTATAAAATCTCTACGTGTATTGGTGTAAGATATTTTAGACCCTACGTTAGACAACACAGCACCTAGTGCTAATGTACCTGAACGAAACTCATCAATATCATTTTTCTTTCTGTAGTATACACCAAGGTCCGCACCGAAAGCATTACCAGGGTTGTAACTAATGGCAGAACCACCTGCTGCGTTATAACCTGCTGCTATGTTTGAGTTGATATAGCGGAAACTTAAACCTGCAGATAAGTATTCTGAAAGCTTACGAGAATATCCTAGATCGATAGCAAACTCGTTTGGTTGTCCTGTACCCAGCGGGTTACCCTGATCATCTGTAAAGTTGATCTCACCTAGTGAGAAATATCTTAATGATGCACTAAGTGCTTGGTTATCATTCTCACCAAACTTGGCAAACCCAGATAAATAACCCAGGAATATATCCGGCACAAGGTCTCTCAACCAAGGTGTGTAAGTTGCTGATACACCATACTTTTTGGTGTTAAAAGGCATTTTACCCACGTTCCAGTGCTGAGCATTCGCATCAGGGCTTATTGCTACCCCAACGTCGCCCATAGCTCCTGAACGGGCATCCGGTGATATTCTAAGGAAAGGTACAGCTGTTGTAACTGTATTGGTTTGTCCCGCTAGTGATGTCTGCGCGTTAGAAACGTTGGACATCAATCCTGCGATCAATGTTAATCCTAATAAAGCAAAGCGTTTTGCCATTCTATTATAATTTACTTCAAAGTTTTGCAAAGGTATTCGTTTTATCTATGTGGGCAAATTCCATGCCTTTATTTATAGGCTATGCAATTTAAGGAAAGCCAAACAATATACTAACGCACAAGTACCAGTTTTTGGTATGCTGTAGTAGTAATATCATTTTGCGTACTGATTTTCAGACGGTAAATATATACTCCTGACGGTAACTTACCACCATTATTATCTGTCGCATCCCATGTTATTTCATTGCTACGGCTGCCTGTTGATATAAAATCTTGTGTCAGTTTACGTACAAAAACACCTGCTGTATTATAAATGTTTATCTCTGCTGTAAGATTTTCATCAGGATGATTATGCTCAAACACAAAGTGTGTAATATTATTGAACGGGTTAGGATAGTTCATTAACTTCTGCACTTTCACTACCTGACCATCAGCTACTTCAAAGTCTATAAAGCCTACACCAGAGTTATTGTTGACATCCCACGCTTTAATAGTTAGTCTATGTTTACCCTCAGGTATATCATTCACAGGGAAGTATACATAACCTCTTTTGTAGGTATTAGGTGCTGTTTCATAGAAGTCATTCATCACATATGGGTTAGCCACATCATCGTCCAGTATGGCTATAAGATCATGCCCTACAGCATTACCTGATACATTGATGCCTGTTTCATCCTCTATTACTGCGAATAATGCCGTATTTGAGCCTGTAAGACCACCACTACGGAACAAACTATCCTTAATGTATGCTCTGATAACAGGAGGGTTATCTTCCAGATTAGGATTATCTGAATACCCACCCACTACATAGTTGGTATCTCTACCTGCAGCATCAGTGATACCGTTCTCAGCGTAGTAGCTGATACGTCCGTTACCCAGCTCGTAGTTAATATCTTTAGGAGCTATAAAAGCAAAAGAGAACTTACCGTTGTTAACTGTAGCCTTACCCTTATAGATGGTATTATTACGCACCTCAAAGGTTGCATCAAAGTCTGTGATGGTTTTCACCTTTCTTGCTTTATCAAATATAGTAACCGATAATTCTCCGTTGAAGTCAAGCAGATTACCATCTACATCCACTACTTTACCGTTCACTACATACTCTCCAAGTGCTCCAATAGTAGTAGTAGGTTGTCCTGTGGCACCATCTACCACACTCTCAGTCTCTATAAAATGTTCAGGAAAGTTAGGCTCTAATGCAGGGTCACCCAACAAAGCAAACTTTCTGAAGTTCTCTATCACATCTGATGTAGACTTAGAATCTGCATAAACACTATTCTTACCTATACGTATAGCGTCTCCAAAGGTATTCCACTTACCATTTACATGCTGAAACTGTGCTTCAAGAAACTCACGATTAAGTATCTCATTAGCATATGCATATACCAGATGTGTGGTAGTAAGTGTAGCTATTACACCGCCATCGGGCTTCAACATCAAGTCTTCGCCAGACGACACAAATGATGGCTGATCGAACTGACCAAAATCACAAGTAGCCGTTACCATGAAAGGCATCCTGTCAAAGTTGTTCCACTTGTTATAATCATCTTTAGTGATGATACGCTCATGTGCTAATACAGTTGTATTACCATGACCACTATAATTAATCAGGAACGTTCCCTTGAATATATTATCGTTGATAGTTTTATTAGCCTGTGGCGCCCTTTGCCCACCGGGCGTACTGATACGCGGTGTAGCATCAAGATACACTTTTGCGCTGTTGTGTATCTCACTACTTTCGTCAATAGTGCCTTCCATTACTTCTGCATCACCCAAATGATCCCCCGCTGTATCAAAGTTATCTGCTACATATAGTATGTTCAGCCTCCACGGACCCAGTGTCTCAGGGCTTTTGTAGTGTATGATCTTATTCACTACATTATCTGCCTCTTGCAAACTCTTTACAGGTAAGCGTCCTACACCTATATCCAAGGCATTCACAATATCATAACGCTCTATGTACTCCCCATCATCAAGAAAACCGAAGAAGTCATCATTACTGTAGGTAGCCAGGAAATAGAAAGATTCCTCTGCTTCAAACGTAGGCACAAAGTTCGTATTGTTGTTCACACGGTCTTTGTAGTCATATGATGCATCACCCATTAACAATAAGTATTTAGGCATATCTGGCTCATACATACCGGCATGCTGATAAAACATTCTAGCCATATCTCTTATTGCTGATGCATCTTGTCCACCTGAAGAAAACTCATTATAAACTTGTGTGGTTGTAGTCACTATTACCCTCATGCCATTACGCTCGCGGTGGAAGTTTGCCAACCTTTCTGCAGCAGATTTAAAAGATGGATGCGTAACAATAATATAATCTACAGGGCCTGCACCTGCAATGTTTTGATTAGGTACCACACCTTCATATTCAGGAGTACTAAAATCAAAATCGTTGAAGGCTACAAAATGGTGTAGTGTACTTGCATCTTGTGTAAATACATAGTTACCTCCCTGCATAGACCCCATCATACGTACCGGGCTTTGTGCATCTGTAACATCCCATACTTGTATGTTAGGATTAGCTCCGCTAATAGAGTATGTAGCTACATTACCATCACCTACACTCTCTACATCAGCAAACTGCAGCACATTACTATGCATACTCAAAGTCCTGCGAGTATTTGCTCTTATATAATCAAGATAACCCGACCCTTCGTTAGACGGGCTATTGAACTTAATATCAAATGTTGCTTGCGCACCAGAGTATGGTACTGAGAACCTTATTTTCTGTCCCAGAGCTTTAGGTGCATATTCATCATTGTTTGTAGCCTTGATACTTATATTATCAGTATACTGTCCATTTAGAGATGCTGTAAAGCCTACAACTGTCTTAGCTGTATTAATAACATGCACTTCAAATTCTGCATTGCCAGTCACGCCTGCACCAAGATCTAATGATACGCTAAGCGTATTGTCTTTCCCCGGTGCATTACTCAACTCTTCACCCCACCATTTCTTACCAAAACGCTGCGGATTAACAAGATCTTCTTCGTGTACTGCTACACCTGAGAACGTGTTTACATTAACATTACCAGCAGGCGGGTTAGATTGTACACCCAACCTTTTTTCTTGAGTACCTCCATCAAAGTTCAAGAAATAATAGCCCTTATCTGTATAATAATTTTGCTCTTGTATCAGTTTCCCATCTGCTTCAGAGTACACCCAGTTAGTTGGTCCCTGTGCGTAAAAGATAATATAGTCCCCCGCACCGAAAGTACCGTCACCACCATCGTATACAGATATGGCTGTTTCGGTAAGTCCTTCAACCATTCTTGCAGGGTTTTGCTCCGGTAGCATTTTACCGCCATGCCCAAACAGCCTTATACTTGTTGAGGGAATATTCGTTGCGCCTAGCTGAGATGAAACGAAGTTGTAATCTATCTTATACATACCTGTTGCGGGCACACTTATTTTGTGCCAGGTACCTGATGCAAGAGGAGAGTTTGCAGCTGTAGTTTTAGCTGCAGCTCTGGTGTAAGAATTTTGATATTCAGGCTCTTTTTCAAAAGCCTCTAATGATATAGTTTCAATTCTTCTGATGCCTTCACCGTTTTCTGTTAAGCTATATACGGGTATACGAATAACAGCAAAAGGCTTTTTCCTATCCATACCTAGAAGTATGTCATAGTTTTTAGGGTCTCTTGGTATAGCCTCTTCAGGCACTTGATCTACATCTGTGTAAGTAACATTTTTAAAAACTATAGTAGGTTTTTGATAATACTTAAGGTCGATACGCTTAGTTACGATACCAGAGCGGATATGTTCCGGTTTTACAGTAATAGTTGTCTCAATGCCTGCAAAAGCTTTACCGGCGGTTAATAAAATAAAAACCGCGGTTAAAATACTCATACATGCCTTCGTCGCTTTACTTGTCATAAGTTACTAGATAGATAGGTTCAAAAATAATGGTTTAATACTATATACGTGTCAAACAATAGTCATGCCGCTTATAAAAACGTTAAAACTGCCCAGAATATTATAAATCCTTCAAAATCATTAAAAACAACATTTTTTTAGCATAATTAGCGTAAAGCTTGACTTTGTGAAAAGAACACTCTAATATTGTAACACTTTAACAGATTATTTTTTTCAATTTGTAGCAAACTTTTTTCTTTGATTATGAAAAGATCTCTTGTCGGTGTGAGCATGCTTTGTTTAGGCGTTGCAACCTTACTTTCAGCATGTTCTTCCAATAAAAATTCCGGTGTTTCCAGAGTAACCGGTTGGGATTATAACGATTCTCGACTTGGTGGTTTTGATGTAGCAGACTATGATGGTCAGCAAACTGGTCCTGGTCTAACATTTGTAGAAGGTGGCCGTTTTACTATGGGTATGACGGAAGAAGACCTTACACAAGACAGGAATAACATTCCACGTACTGTGTCTGTATCATCATTCTACATGGATGAGACTGAGGTAGCAAACGTTCACTATCGTGAATATATTTATTGGTTAAGCCGTACTTACGGTTCGGATTATCCATTGGTTGTATCAGACGCTTTGCCAGATTCTTCAGTTTGGCGTTCAGCTCTTTCTTACAACGAACCGCTAACACAATACTATTTCCGTCATGCAGCGTATGACTACTATCCTGTTGTAGGTGTAAACTGGCATCAGGCTCAGAAGTTTGCTAAATGGCGTAGCGACCGTGTTAATGAGTACATACTTATTAAGAACGGTTTCATAAAAAGAAATCCAAATCAGGTTAACGAAGACATCTTCGATACTGAGACATACGTAAACGGTCAGTACGACGGTCTTGCTGGTAAAGGTCGTAAGAAAGACCTTGATCCTCAAGGTGCAGGTGAGCGTAACCTGAAGTATTCTGATGGCTACTTACTACCAAACTACCGCCTTCCAACAGAGGCTGAGTGGGAGTATGCAGCTCTTGGTAACATCGGTAACAACCCTGAGCCTGAGACTAAGCGTCGTCGTGGTGAAGAGGTGATCACTGATCGCAATGTTTACCCTTGGGGTGATGCTTACACTACTCGTTACGGTCTACGTAACTCTTATCAGGGTGAATTCCTTGGTAACTTCAAGCGTGGTAACGGTGATGTTATGGGTCTTGCAGGTGGATTGAATGATAATGCAGACATTCCTGCTCCTATCTTCTCTTACACTCCGAATGCTTATGGTCTTTATAACATGGCTGGTAACGTATCTGAGTGGGTATTAGATACTTATCGTCCATACACTGCTGATCTTAACGACTTCCGTCCGTTCCGTGGTAATGTTTACGAAACTTACAGAAGAATCGAGGAAGATAACAGCCTTGATGATAAAGATACTCTTGGTCACTTAATGACTCGTAGAATGGACTCTACAGAGCTTGCTAACTACGAAAGATTTGATGGTCTTGATGCTGACTTAAGAGATTATGGTGACGGTGATACTGCTTCTATGTTCACTTATGAGTATGGTAAGAATACACTGATCAACAACGAAGCTAAAGTATACAAAGGTGCATCTTGGGCAGACCGTGCTTACTGGATGTCTCCAGGTACTCGTCGCTTCATGCACGCTTACAAAGCTAGCTCAACTGTAGGTTTCCGTCTTGTAATGGATCGCCTTGGTTCTCCTAACGGTGACAATAGCGAAAAACCAGGTAACTACTTTGGTAAAAGCGGTAGAGCACCAAGAAGATAATTGAAAAATATCTGTTTAATATTTCTAAACCCCTCTGACAATCAGAGGGGTTTATTATTTTTATCAGGTTTAAAATTCGCCAAGTGGAGCTAGAAGAACTATACAACGTCTACAAACAATACCCTTCTGTACAAACTGATACTCGCAAACTAAAAGAGGGTGATATCTTCTTTGCATTGAAAGGTCCAAACTTCAACGGCAATAAGTTTGCACAACAGGCATTAGAGGCTGGCGCTGCATATGCAGTAGTGGATGAAAAGGAATACGATACTAGCGATAGAACAATACTGGTAGATGATGTATTAGCTACTTTACAACAACTAGCACTACATCACCGTAAACAACTAGATATACCTTTTCTTGCTATTACAGGGTCTAATGGTAAGACAACTACTAAAGAGCTAATCACAGCTGTACTACGCAGCAAATACAAAACCTATGCTACTATCGGGAACCTCAACAATCATATAGGTATACCCTTAACTATCTTAAGCATACATGATGATGCAGAGCTGGCTATTATTGAGATGGGGGCAAATCATCAGAAAGAAATCGCTTCATACTGTAAAATAGCGCTACCTACACATGCTATTATTACTAATTGCGGTAAAGCGCATATAGAAGGCTTTGGGGGCGTAGAAGGTGTCAGGAAAGGTAAGGGTGAGCTGTATGACCATATAAGAGAAAATAACGGCACTATATTCCGAAATACAGACCTTGACTACCTGGCAGACATGGCAAAAGGCATAGACAGTCAAATAACATACGGATCTGCTAATGCAACGTACATTGCTAAGCCTTTAACCGATGATGTTTTTCTAAAGCTTGCTGTACTTACCAAAAATGCAGAGACTACCATTCATACACAGCTGGTAGGTGCTTACAACTTTGCGAACGTATTAGCAGCAGTAGCTATAGGGCTACACTTCAATATTGATATCGACGATATCAAGAAAGCTATCAATAACTATAGTCCAGATAATAGCAGGTCTCAGTTGCTAGTAGTAGGCAGCAATAAGATCATACTAGATGCTTATAATGCTAACCCTACAAGCATGAGAGCAGCTATTAGCAACTTCCACAATAACAATATGCCTAATAAAACCCTATGGCTTGGCGCTATGAAAGAGATGGGTAATGATGAGGCATTAGAACATCGTGAGTTGGTAGCATATATTGACGAGCATGATTGGCACGAGGTCATACTTGTTGGTAAAGAGTTTGAAGGGTTAACAAAAAATCATAAATACTTCTCTAACTCTACAGATGCAGCTGCATATATCAAGGCCAATCAACCCGAAGGCTTATCTATATTGATAAAGGGGTCAAGAGGTAGTGTAATGGAAAAGCTATTAGAAGCAATAAAATAAAACTGCTTTAGTTTACATAGAACCTTAATGTTGTATAACCACTATCTGTAGAGAACTTTAGCAGATAAGCCCCCTGAGCTATATTGTTCAGCTCAATTGGTTTTCTTACAGTTGTATTTATAGACTTTTCTTGAGCTTTATAAACCAGTTGCCCCAAAGCGTTTACCACTTCTATGGTATATACAGATCGTTTGCTTAACAAACCTTCCAATACAAACTGACCATTATTAGGGTTAGGATAAAGGACAAGCTTTTTAATATTTTCTACATCACCTACTCCAAGCAGCTCAACCCCAATACAGTTACTTTCTGCTTTTAGCGGTTGCGGACATTGATAACCACTTTCTATCTCGACACATATAGTATCATTATGATCTAGCGTCTTAGCTGCCCACGTAACTCCTGTCGCACCTAAAATATCATTCCCGTTACGCTTCCACTGATACTTTGGCTTACCTGCATCTATGGCATGAGCGGTATAGGTTAAAAAACTATCAGGATGAACTGCTCCCTGCGGGTTAACAGTTATACTAACTGATGGTGCCAACCACGGGAAAACATACATTTGCTGGTCATTACTTTCATCAATAAATGGCACACTACATTTGGTAAGGTCGGTCAACTTACAATACACAAAGTCTCCATGTTGTAACTTACTATTAGTATAAGTTGATTGGTTTTCACCTGATATGGCTTGAGCATTGATATACCATTGGTACACAAGGTTACTACTTGCATTATTCGCCAAAGCAGTAAAGGTTACAGGTTCATCCTGACAAATAGAGTCCTTATTAGCATACATCACTACAAAAGGTGTAGTATTTATCTTGATTGATATATTCTGCGGTGTAGAGCTACAGTTTAACTTATTTGTAACCAGAGTATACTCTCCTGTATCACTAAGGCTTACATTACTCTTATTAGGGTTTGCTGATGTGCTTGTAAAGTTATTAGGACCTGTCCAGTTGTAAGAAACTCCTGACGTATTACTGACAGCAGTTAGCTTTAGGGCTTCTCCAACACAAATAGGATTATTATAGCTTAAAGTAGGAGTACCCGGCACAATATTGACCACAACATTCGTACTGTCCTTTTGGGTACATCCATTTATACTTGAAGTAACTACATACCAACCCGAGCCACCTGTGGTAGCATTTGTAATAGATGGATTTTGTGCATTACTGGAGAAGTTATTAGGGCCTACCCAACTATAAGAGACTCCTGATGTATTATTGGTAGATGATAAACTAATGTTTTGCCCTTCGCACAAAGGCGTATTACTACTTGATGATGTATTGACAGGTGTAGTATATACTGTTGCGCTGATACTGTTTGAATTAACACAACCATCTATTGTTGCAGTGACAGTATACGTACCACTATTGGCGGTAATACTATTAGGAATAGTGATATTTTGAAGACTGCTAGTATAGCTATTGGGGCCTTGCCAACTATAAGATGCCCCACTATTACTAACTGAAGATATCTGTAGATTTTCACCTGCACATACAGGAGCATTAGAACTTACGGTAGGTAGAATTGGCTTAGGCTTCACTAGTACATTCAGTGTATCATACTGGGTACAGCCATACACTTTACTTATCAGGGAATATTCTCCGCTGTGCAGAGGCGCAGATATAACGATGTATGGATTAGCCAGTGTAGAACTATAGTTCAGCGGACCAGACCAGTTGAAACTAACTTCACTACTATCATAAGTAGCCAAAAGACTTATATTCTGATCTTCGCATACAGGTGCATTTGTAGATACCTGAATGTTTGACGTGTCTAGATTACCTATTTTCAATACATCGCTAAAGTTGGAAGTATCTGCATTATTGGATGTAACCAACCTAATTAGGTAGTTATTCCCGTTCGTTATGGTATCAGGTATCACGCCTACTAATGTTCCGCTTGCAGTTCCACCGATAGTAGCGCCTATATTTACAGGACTAGTAAACAAGCCTGCAGCATTTGATAGTTGCAATGTAAAAGTAGTAGCTGAACTGTATCCTGACGTATCAAGATCGACATAAGACACATGAACGGTATCTCCGGCACAAAGTAGTGTGTCATTTACACTAACTACAAACTGTGTGATATTTCTTACTACTACAGAGTCAATGAGATAATAACCATCATCACCAATACCCGGAAAAGAATCTAAAACCAGATTGTTGTAGTGCTTGAACCCGCCGATTATAATGTTATCGTAAGCACTATCTACCTGTACAGTATCTACTAATCTTACCCAACCAACAGAGTCCATAATAGGCTGGAGATTATACCATGATACATGAGGGTTGACATTTAAAGGTCCGAATGTAGCAATACTATCATCCCATGTATCATAAAAATAAACACCAAGATCATTAGTACCATATGTAGAGATATTGCCCAGAGATACCGACATGGAAACCTCGTAGCTACTACCAGGAACCAATGGTATCATCTTACCTGCTACGTACTCTTTATAAATCCTTGGATCATTTTTATGATAAGTATATAATCCTACGTAAGATTTTCCACTCGCGGGTTGTTGATAACCTCCCCAATTAGTAGGAACATCAGCATTTCCAGTAGCACAAGTATCATAATAATCAGACGACCCTTTTGTATACTGCCTCCATCCTACGCAAGCATTTACTTCAGATATATTCGATGGACATGAATAATTATATTCAAAATTTCCATTAAGAACACGGTTAGTAGCTTGCCCGTAAGTATGTATATGAGCAAGTGAAAACACCATACAAATTATAGCTATCAGTAGCCTCATTGAGTAAACACGTTCTACTCAATATAGTAATAAAAAACTATATATTAATCAATCATCAAGCGTGCAGTACTGGTATTACCTGTTTTTAGATCACGGATATTTAATAAGTATACACCAGCGGCTAGTCTGCCGAGGTTTATTTCTTTGTAAAGGCGCCCGCTGGTAGCGTGTGTATGAGTGTTGTATACCTCTTTACCTAGAGCGTTAAAGATATTTATACTGTACTCTGATGTACCGGATGTTTGCGCTTCTATAACAAACTTACCTCCGTTAGGATTAGGGTATATTTTAATGTTATTTAAATGACTTATATCATCTACACTTAATATTTGTGCAGCTATACAGTTACTTTTCGCAGTTCGTGGTCTCGGACATCTATAACCACTCTCTATCTCGACACATATAGTATCTTTATTCTTGAGAGTTTTAGCTGCCCAAGTTTGCCCCCAAGCACCCACAATATCGTTGCCATTCCGCTTCCATTGATAAGTGGGGATACCTGCATCTACTACCGTAGCCGTAAATGTGAGAAAACTATCTTGATGTACAGGGCCTTGAGGACTTACATTGATAGTAACTGAAGGTGTTAACCAAGGCAGAACTGTAAACTTCAGATCATTACTCAGGTCACTAACAGGGGTACTACACTTCGCATTGTCAGTAAGAACACAATATACCTCATCACCATCTTGTATTTGATTAGTTTGGAGCGCATTTATATTACTACCGATGATAGGCTGTGCATTGATATACCATTGATACTGTAAACTACTACTTGTATTGTTGACCAAAGCATTTAGCGTGATAATTTCATCCTTACATATGGTATCGGCATTCGTTGTAATAACCACAAAAGGCTTAGGGTTAATCTCAACGTTAATAAGCTCAGGTGCAGAACTACAATTGAGCCTTGTCGTAATCAACGTATAATCTCCTGTATCTGCTAAGCTTATATTAACTCTATTAGGGTTTTGAATATTTCCTGTAAAGCCATTAGGTCCCGACCAACTGTAACTGATACCACTAGTGGTGCTGGATGATGTCAAACTGAGCTGGTCACCTACACAAAGCGGTGAATTATAACTAAGAGTAGGTACCGCAGGTATAGGGTTTACCGCCACATATACAGTATCTTTTTCTACACAACCATTAAGGCTGAAGGTTGCTATATAAGCACCTGTATGCATAGTAGTTACATTAGACATTGTTGGGTTTTGAGAACTACTGGTAAAGCTATTAGGACCTGCCCAACTATAACTTACACCACTGGTAGTGTTGCTGGAGTTCAGCTTAAGCTCATCTCCCACGCACAGCGGGGTATTGCTACCTGCACTTATATTTTCCGGCGCCGCTACCACGCTTACTGCTCCTGAACCGTATCTGGTACAACCATCAAGATTTGCAGTAACGGTATATGTGCCACTATTGCTTACATTACTATTTGCAATGTAGGGGTTCTGCAAATTGCTTTGAAACATATTAGGACCGACCCACGTGTAAGTTGCTCCTGATGTACTACTTGCGGTAAGATATAAAGTATCCCCTGCGCATACGGTTGAGTTACTACCAACAGCAGGTAATGATGGATTAGGTTTAACCTGAACATCTAATGTGTCTCTCTTTATACATCCATAGCTTTTGATTTCAGAATAATAAACACCACTATTCGCAGTGCTTATATTTGTGATTATAGGGTTCTGAGCTATGCTGGTAAAACCATTAGGACCTGTCCAGTTAAACGATATAATAGATGCATTATGAGTTACAATGAAATTAATATTACCACCTTCACACATCAGGGTATTATTACTTACTTGAATACCTGCGCTATCCAAATTGCCTATACCTACAAATAAGTTTTCCTCGAACGACGTATCAACTATATTAGATGACACCACGCGTATTCTATAACCGTAGCCCGGCGAAGTATTGCTTGGTAGTCCGCACCTGATAACCCCTGACGTATCATTTACAAGTATACCGATATTTATCGGTGAGGAGAAGCTACCATTTTTATTAGATAATTGTGCGGTAAAAGTATTTGTAGAGACAAAGTCACCTGCAGCAAAATACTCTAGGTCAAAGCTATCTGAAGCACATAGCACACTATCTACATCACTTATGAATATACCAGACGTGGGCCTGACCACTATAGAGTCGAAATAATAATAAGAAGTGGTTAAGTTAACCCCCGTTGGCACTTTTGTAACAAGATTAGGAGCAAGGAACCCTCCAATTACAATATTGTCATAGGCAGAATCTGCATAAAACTTCTTTCTGAGCCTAACCCAGTTAGTGGTATCATTTATTGGTGCATAGTTTGTATAAAGTACTTGAGGGTCTACATCTATATAGTTAGAGTTGCTATACCATAGTGCACTATCGTGAAAAAATGCACCAATATTATTGGTAGCATATCCCGAAAGGTTTGCCAAAGACACGTACATAGACACCTCATAAATTGACTTGGCCACAAGTGGTGTTATCTCACTTGCAATATACTCTCTGTAATTATTGCCCCCATATACCACCCCTCCTACATAGCCATTACCACTTGCTGCATGTTGATACCCAAAGCCATTGCTAGGAATAAAAACCTGACTACCTACACCACAGGTATTGTAATAGTCAGAGGTTCCTCCTGTAAAGGATCGCCACCCCGTACACCTGTTAGTTTGAGAATAGGCATTAGGGCATTGTGTATATGTCTCAAAATCATAATTAAGCACATGATTAGTAGTTTGACAATATACTTGCATGCTTATAACAAGCATGATAAGAGTAGATAGGATAATTTTCATACTATAAAATTATACGTAAGACCTGCTCGCAAAAGCTTCGACTTACTTTATTATTAATCGTACCGTTTGTGTTTGTTTAGTTTCAGTTTCTTGTAGCTGCAGCAAGTATACTCCTGATGCGAGATTCACATCCATACTTTTATAAATGCTGCCTGCTCTGGTAGCTACATCTGCAGTGTATACTACTTGTCCTAATGCATTCACTATCTGTATATCATAATGTGCTGCACTACTTATCCTTCCCTCTAATACAAACTGGCCTGCATTTGGGTTTGGATATAACTTCAGACTTTTGACATTGCTTATTTTATTTACGCTCACCACCTCTGCTGTTATACAGTTACTGCTAGCGGTTAGCGGCATTGGACACTTGTAGCCACTCTCTATCTCTACACATATGACATCATTATTATTCAAGGTTCTGGCTGCCCATGTCTGTCCTGTAGCTCCCTGTACATCCTGCCCGTTTCTCTTCCACTGATAGATAGGCACACCTGCGTCCACTGCTGTAGCTGTAAAGGTGATTAAGCTATCCTGATGTATCGGTCCTTGCGGACTAACACTTATACTAACCGATGGTGCTAACCAAGGTAATACTGCTATCTGTATATCATTACTCTCATCTGTAAACGGAACACTACAACTGGCGTTATCTATCATCCTGCAATACACAACATCAGCATCATTGAGTTGGTTAGTTGTGTATGTTGTTTGTGTAGCTCCTGATATAGCCTGCGCATTTACGTACCACTGGTACTGTACATTACCACTGGCATTATTTGCCAGTGAGTTGAATGTAACTGTTTCATCTTTACAGATGCTATCATCATTAGTGTACATCACTACAAATGGTGTAGGTCGTATATCTACTTTGATACTTGCAGGTGAGGAGCTACAGTTAAGCCTAGTTGTTGTTAGTGTATAAGTACCTGTATCACTAATGCTTACGCTATTCTTTGTCGGGTTTTGACTGTTACTGCTAAAGCTATTAGGACCTGTCCAGCTATAGCTTACTCCTGATGTAGTACTTGTGCTTGATAAGTTAAGTGTCTCTCCTACGCATAGCGGTGTATTATAACTCACAGCAGGTGTTGCCGGCACTATATTCACGGCTACGTTCACTGTATCTTTTTCTACACAACCATTCAGGCTATAGGTAGCTATATAAGCTCCTGATTGTGTTGTTGTGGTGTTGCTTATAGATGGGTTCTGACTATTACTGCTGTAGCTATTAGGTCCACTCCAGCTATAGCTTACTCCTGAGGTATTATTAGTAGCTGTCAGGTTAAGTGTTTCTCCTACACATAGTGGTGTGTTGCTATTAGCAACTGTATTCTCAGGTGCTGCAAGTACGGTCACACTTGTACTTGAAGAACGAACACAGCCATTCAAGTTTGCTGTTACTCCATAGGTTCCACTGTTAGCAACTATAGCATTTATAATTTTTGGATTTTGATCACTGCTATTATAACTGTTAGGTCCCGTCCAACTATAGGTAGCACCGTTAGTACCGATAGCAGTCAATTCGAGGGTATCTCCTGCACATACAGAAGTATTGCTACTAGCAGTTGGTATAGAAGGGTTAGGATTTACGATTATATCCACAGTGTCGTATTGCGTACACCCGTACACTTTCGTAGTACAATAGTAGGGCCCTTCATAACTTTGCAATGCAGCTGTACGTGTTGGGCTTTCATCTGTAGAAGTAAAACCTCCGGGACCAGTCCACTGATAATACACACCAGTATCTACACTCTTGTTACTGGTTAATATAATACTCTGCTGTTCACATACAGGGCTATTACTACTTACTTGTACATTAGCGGTATCTATATTCCCTATTTTAATAAACCCTGTAGTTAATGCTGTAACATTAGGGCTTACTGATACAATTCTAAATTTATAATTACTGCCATGCTGAGTACCGGCAGGTATTAGTCCCGAAACCACATCAGTATTCATACCCGTTTTACTACCGATAGTAATTGGGTTACTAAATGATCCTACACTATTAGACAACTGCAATAAAAAGGTTGTATTAGAACTGTAGCCGGTAGAGTCTGTTATAGTGTATCTAACATCAACACTATCCCCTGCACACAGACTATTATCGGTATAAATAGTAGCAAACGTATCTACGAGCTTTACAACCACAGAATCTATATAGGTATATCCCCATAAAGTATTAGGACCAGGGGCCGGAGTAGAGCTTGGCGAAGCATAAAAGTTGCCAATAATAATATTATCGTATGCACTATCTGCCGTAAAGTAGGTCTTCAACCTGACCCAGTTTGCTGTATCACTTAATTGACCATGATGGTCAAAGTTAGTTCTTGGAGATAACCCGATGTACGTACTTGAGTAGTAGCTATTTACAAATGAATCATAAAAATGAACTGCTAGTCCTTGTGTATAGTGACCTGAAATATTTCCGACAGAAACTGACATTGATACTTCATAAGATTTGCCTGATACAAGGGGTGTTATACTAGTGGCTAAATACTGTCTTGTACCATTTTGGCCATTAAAGTCTATAAACCCCGCATATGCATTACCATGTAACGGCATTTGGTAGCCTCCACCATTAGATGGCACTAAGCTACTATTGCAAGAATGGTAATAATCAGGACTAGCCGTGTAAGTGTTATATGACCTCCAGGATACACAGTCAGAGCTTAAACCACTCTGATTGGCAGGACAATTTATTTTCTGTTCAAAACTTGGATTAGGTACATGATTAAAAAATTGTGCATGCGCAACATTGGCACACAATGACATTAGTAGTATTATAGGTATGATACTTTTCATTTGTAATAAACTTTTAGGTAGGTATGTGTTTTTACTTTTATTCTATTATTAGTCTCATTGTTTGTCTCTGTTTAGTTTTTGCTTCTTTAAGTAGTAGTAAATATACACCAGATGGCAGATCTACATCAATACTTTTGTATATCTTATCTATTTCTACAATTACATCTGTAGTATATACTACCTGTCCCACTGTATTCACTATTTGTATATCATAGTGCCCTGCACTACCAACCTTACCTTCTACGACGAAGTAACCTTCACTAGGGTTAGGATATAGTTTTAATTCTTTTATTTCATTTTTATTATCCACACCTACAACTGTTATCGAGATACAGTTACTTACAGCCTTTAGCGGGCTGGCACACATGTAGGCACTTTCTATTTCTAAGCAAACAGTGTCTTTGTCATTTAATGCAGTACTACTAAATATCTGCCCCGTTGCGCCAGGTACATCTACACCATTTACCTTCCATTGGTACAATGGTATACCGGCATCCACCGGCTTAGCCACAAAGCTTAATCTTGTCCCTTGCCCTGTAGGCCCTTGTTGAGTAACGGCAATACTTACAGATGGTGCTTTTGTAGGCAGCACAGCAGCTTTTATCACATTACTGGAGTCTGCATAAGGCGCTCCACAGGTTACGCTATCTTCCATGATGCACATTACTGTATCTCCATCATTTAGCTGAGTAGAGTTGAATGTATTTTTATTATTACCTGAAACAGGTTGACCATTTAGATACCAATGGTAATGTACACCTCCGCTAATTTGCTGCATTACATTAAAGAGTATCATTTCACCTGAACAGATACTGTCTTTATTTGCTGCTATATTAATAGCGTACTTGCTATTTACGGAAACATACACACTGTCTTCTAAAGAAGTACAGCCATCCTTTGAGGCGCTAACAAAATAATACCCAGTATCTATATAACCTGCATTTAACTGAGTAGGAAACTGATCAGTACTACTAAAGTTATTAGCACCATCCCATTCAAAGCTAACTCCACTGGTAGCACAGATAGCGGTGAGCATTAGTGTATCTCCCAGACAAATAGGATCTTTATAAAAAGCTGTGGGCTGTTCAGGAGCAGGATTTATTACAACAGGTATACTATCAGAAACTTCACATGCATAATACTTTGCAGACACATAAAATATTCCATTATGGTTTATTGTAGCAGACGGAAGTACTGCATCTTGCGATACAGATAAAAAGCCTGATGGTCCTGACCACATATAATCAGTAACAGATGTATCTGAACTTACCATTAAGGACAAAGTATCCCTAACACATATAGGCTCATTACTTGTGAGCTGCATGCTTATACTATCTGTATTATAGATCTCGATTGTGCAGTCATTAGATACAGTAGTGCCGGTAGCATTTACAAGCCTCACCTTATAATTACTGCTTTTGCTTAGTGTATCAGGGAGCCAGGTAAGTATAGTGTCTGCTAAATAACCAACTGTTTGACCAATAGTAAGCGGTGTACCAAAACTACCGTTAGCATCAGATAATTGTAGATTGAACACACTTGTACTAGTATAAGAGGCAGTATCATATATAGACAAGTCCACCTTTATGCTATCTCCTACGCAGTATACAGTATCATCTATATTTATTGCTAACGAATCAAATGGTTTTACAACCACAGAGTCAAAGAAGTAATATCCCGTTGAGCCTGTACCAACCACACTTGTTGTAAGTACATGGTTTTCCATAAAGCCACCAATAACAAGATTGCTGTAGCTGGAGTCTGCTACGAACACTTTTCTCAACCTCACCCAGTTAGCCGTATCAGTAATGGGCCCGTATGAGCTAAATGATACTTGTGGGGTAACATTTAAAACTCCTGATCCGCGACGTGTGTAAGGTCCGTCTTTGTAAAAGAAGATCCCTAGATCATTGGTAGCAACACTTAAGCTATCGGCAAGAGAAACAGATATAGACACTTCATAAGGTCTGCCTATATCCAGTGGCATCATCTCACCTGCCAGATATTCTTTCTTGGAAAAGTTAGGTGCTGGCAAGTAAACGAAACCACCTCCGTAACCTTGTCCGCTGGCAGCCTGCTGATAACCAAACCAGGTATATGGTACATTTACCTGAGAGGTGCTTGGAGCACATGCATTAAAATAGTCGCTGGTGCCGTCGGTATATTGTCTCCAATTATTGCAAAAGCTCACATGACCATACATCCAAGGGCAAGAAGACCTGTACTCAAAATCACCATTAATGACATGATTTTGTGCTAAGCTTATATGACTCAGCAGCATTAATGATAATATCGTTATTACAGGTTTTTTCATTCAGATAGTGGTGCTCTATCAAATATAATGAAATATGCTATGCATAAACATTAAGTTGTCATGAAAATGGTGACGATTATTTAACAAAAAAAGGGTCTAAAATCGCTCCCCTGTAATATTTTTTAGAAAATCAAGCGTGAAATCACTCTAGTACAGGTCAAAAAAGGCTAGTAAATTTGTAATAGAAAGTAATTAAGACAAGAGTCCAGCCCGATAACTCCGAATACACCTAATTAAATCCGCGAACTCCTGTCGGGACCCTTTCAGCATTGGAAATATAAAAAGCGCACGGCCCTGTATCTGCAAAGATGCAGGGTTTTTGCATTCTAATACCCATATATAAATGCAAGTACCTATTTTTGCGGCAAATAGAGCAACGTAATGAGTCTGGTAGCAGAAATTAAGACAGCAGCACAACAAGCATTATCAGCAGTTTACCCTGATGCAGATATACCTGCATCATCTATAACTGTGAACCAAACAAAGCCTGAGTTTGAAGGCGACTATACTCTTGTATTGTTTCCTTTTCTTAAACTGCTCCGACAAAAACCTGATACCATCGGTACTGCAATTGGCGACTACATGAAAGAACATGCAGGTTTTGTAACAGGCTATAGCATTGTTGCTGGCTTCTTGAACCTCCATATCAGCGATAAGTATTGGTCTGAGTTCCTCACCTCTAACTTTAACAATACATCTTATGGTATGCAGCAAAGCACAGGTAAGAATGTAATGGTAGAGTACTCCTCTCCTAACACCAACAAGCCACTACACTTCGGGCATATGCGTAACATCTTTCTGGGAGATGCAACGTCTCGCATACTGGATGTAGCAGGTAATAATGTTACTAAAGCAAACCTCATCAACGACCGTGGCATACATATATGTAAGTCGATGGTGGCATGGCAGCACTTTGCTAATGGTGGTACACCTGATAGTACAAACACAAAGGGAGACCATTACGTAGGTGATTATTATGTAAAGTTCAACGATGCCTACAAGCAGCAGATAGCAGAGCTGGTAAGCAGCGGTATGGACGAGAAAACAGCTGAGAAAGAAGCTCCGATATTCAAAGAGGCACAAGAGATGCTTCGTAAGTGGGAGGCTGACGATAAAGAGGTAGTAGAGCTCTGGAAAACCATGAACGACTGGGTGTATGCTGGATTTGATGCTACATATGAGCGTATGGGCATCAGCTTTGATAAGATGTACTACGAGAGTAATACTTACCTATTAGGTAAAGAGATAGTACTAAAAGGCTTAGAAAAAGGAATACTTTATAAAAAGGAAGATGGTTCTATATGGGTGAACCTTGAGGACGAAGGTCTTGATGAAAAAATCTTGCTTCGCTCTGATGGTACATCTGTATACATTACACAAGATATAGGTACTGCCATACTTAAGTATAACGATTGCGATCTGGACAAGTCGCTATATGTAATTGGTGACGAGCAAAACTATCACATGCAGGTACTTCAGCTGATACTAAAGAAGCTGGGCGAACCTTGTGCTGATGGTATATACCACTTGTCTTACGGAATGGTAGAGCTACCTACAGGGCGTATGAAGAGCCGTGAAGGTACTGTTGTAGATGCCGATGACATGCTGGACGAGATGATAGCCATGGCAAAGCAACAAACTGAAGAAGCCGGCAAGACAGAAGGTTTTACAGAAGAAGAGTTGGCTAGCTTGTATGAGACTATTGGTTTAGGTGCACTTAAGTTTTACTTACTTCGTGTAGACCCTAAGAAGAAGATGATCTTCGACCCGAAAGAGTCGATAGACCTGCATGGGTTTACAGCAACGTTCATACAGTATGCACACGCACGTATCTGCTCTATACTACGCAAAGAGAATATGCCTAAGCTTCCTGAGGCCAGCACGTTCAGCAACTTTGCTTTATCAGAAGCGATATCTCCTGCTGAGAAAAAGCTGGTAGTAACACTAGAGCAATATGCAGACGTGATGGTAGCAGCAGCTGAAGAGTATAACCCTTCATTGTTGTGCAACTATACATTCCAGCTAGCACAAAACTTCAACTCATTCTATGATGCACACAGCATCTCTAAAGCAGAGAATGAAGAGAAAAAGCAATTGCGCCTTATGCTCATCGTCATGACAGCACAAGTAATGCGTCATGCTATGGGCACGCTAGGCATCAACCTACCTGAGAAAATGTAATGTGTTAATCACTCTTAAGTGTAATGGATTGCACCTTTGCTGCACGCATAGCAGGGAACCATGCGGCCAGTATACCTATTAAAATAATGGTAACGATGATGAGTGCAAAGTCTTGCCAGTGTATCTGTACAGGATAAGCACTAATGATGAATGCACCGCCCAGCTTTACCCAGCCAAACTGTTGCTGACCGAAACACAAGGCACCGCCCAGCAGCAAACCTATGCCCCCACCTAGTAGAGACCATAATACACCTTCTGCCAGGAATATAGCATTTACGGTACTCTTCCTGGCACCCATTGCCTTTAGTATGCTGATGTCTTTTTGCTTTTCCAGCACTAGTAGAGATAGTGCACCTATCATATTGAAGGCGGCTATCATGAGCACTAATAACAGAATGCCATATACAGCCCATTTCTCAGCACGCATGACCATATAGAGTGTTTTGTTCTGCTCGTAGCGAGTAGCCACTATATAGCCTACACCTAGTATAGCTTGTAGTTGCTCTTGGATATCTTCAGGGTCTGCATCTGGTTGTAGCAACAACTCCAAAGATGAATACTTACCCCCTTCCTGCACTAAGTCTTGCACTACACCTATATCAGCAAGTATATACTTACTGTCAAACTCATCCTGTACCGTAAACTCACCATCGGGTCTTAGATTCAAAGACCTGAATGCGTTTTGTGGCATAGTAGCCATGGTGCTTGCACTTGCTTTTGAGTTCGGGTAATACACCTGTAGCTTACTTAGCGGATTATTCACTGTTACATCCATCTGAGCCAATAGCTGGCTGCCTGCAATAGCAGTATTTACAGGGTCGATCCCTACATTACACACACCATCTGTAATATATGGAGCTACGCTATTTACCTTGAAGTAGTTACCATCTACACCTTTTAATGTAGCTACGCGTTGCGCATCTCCTGTGCTAAGCAGTACATTGTCTTCTATTACACGACTGATCGTAGCTATGCCATCTACAGTGCTTAGTTGGTTGTAGGTATCATCAGACAGGGTATAGAACTTACCCTTAGCCGATGTGATCTTTATTTCAGGGTAGAATGCCTTATATAAATCTCTGACGATACCTTCAAAACCATTGAACACAGAAAAAAGAATGATCATAGCAGCTGCACCTACAGCTATAGCAAACATACTTATGCGCGACAGTATAGGCACCGCATTAGCAGACCTTTTACCACGCAGGTATCTCCATGCCAGCTGCCATATAAGCGTCAGGTTCATGAATCTTCTTCTTGCGTATCGTCTTTTGGTTTCAGATCACCTTCAATGGTCTTGAATATCTCTTCCATTTTGAAGACGTGATCCAGCGTATCGTCTTTAAAGAATTTCAATTCCGGTATACGGCGTAATTGGTGCCTTACTCTCCTACCAAGCAGGTTACGCCATTCAGACGTTCTGTCTACGATCTGCTGCATCAATGCATCAGGATCATTTATTTTAAACAAGCTCAAATATATACGCGCCTCCAATAGATCAGGCGTTACAGATACGCTGGCAATAGATACCATACCGCCGTCTATAACATTCATTCCCTCTCTCTGGAATATATCACTCATTTCTTCTAATATCAGCTTTCCTACCTGCTTCTGTCTTTTACTTTCTTGCATGACAAAACTTTTACTTAGTAAAGTTAACCTAAAAGCCTTTATTAAGCCTTAATTAAGTAAATTAGTAGCCAGTTTTGGAATTTATATTATGAAAAAAGTACTTTATTTAAGTGTAGCAGCAGGGCTTGTTTGGTTTCAGTCTTGCAAGGAGATAGGTCCTAAGATAAACTTTGGACAAGGTGTGCAGCAAGGTGAGGATACTACATATACTGCAGATGTAGAGGTACCACAAACCAAAAAGGTAGTTGCAGAAGAGTTTACAGGTGTCTCTTGCCCCCCATGCCCTAATGGTCATACCGTTATGGCATCTATAAAGGAAGAGCTAAATAAAAACATTGTGATAATAGGTTACCACATTTTTAACTTCCCTCAAGCAGAACCAGTACAGAAAAACGGAGAACAGCTATCTAAATATGATTTCCGCACACAGGATGCTACTGATGTTGGTAAAGATATTTTCGGTGGCATAGGCGCCATGCCTGTTGCAGGCTTTGGCAGAGTCATTCATAATGACAACATCGGCATCAACACTCCTAGCTGGAGTGAAGCAGCGAAAGTAAATGCTGGCATTCCTACTCCCGTAAACATCTACATCACAAGTGCATATGATAATGTTACAAGAGAAGCTAAGATCAAAGTAAAACTTGCTTACACTGCAGATGTAAATATCAAGCAGAACCTTACATTAATGATCACTGAGGATAGCATTGTAGACGCTCAAAAGAAAAGCTTAGAGATCATTAAAGAATATTTACACGAACACGTTTTACGTGATATTGTAACACCTACATACGGAGAAGCTATACCTCCGAAAGTAGACCCTAAAGTACCGGGACGTGTATATGAGCGCAACTTCACAGTTAAGATAGATGAAGCCTGGCATGCAGAACATTGCCATGTGATAGCATTTGTGAATAATGATGATGCATCTGACCGTACAATTGTACATGGTGAGGAAGTGAAGCTGATAACAGAATAATAATTACAGACACATATTTTAAAATGCTTTGTATGTTTACAAAGCATTTTTTTTGCCTTTACCCATATAACTAGAGCTATAAAATGATAAAAGTCTTAACAGACTTTATAGATACCCAACCTATATGAATTCCATATTACCGCATGAGAACATTATCTTTGTCGCTTATAATATTATAATACTGTGAAGTATCGCCACGCGTTAATAATAATTTTTCTGGTAATTGTTCTAGACCAGATATTCAAGATATACATCAAAACCAACTTCTACTATGGAGAAGAAGTGAATGTACTTGGCGAGTGGTTTAAGCTGCACTTTATAGAGAATGAAGGCATGGCCTTTGGCATGAAGCTGAATGAAGCTGCTACAGGCAAGCTGATACTCACGCTCTTTAGGTTGGTAGCAGTTGTATTCGGTTTTTTCCTTTTGAAAAGCCTTATCAAGAAGAACTACTCTAATGGTATTATCATATGTGGTTCACTGATACTTGCCGGTGCACTGGGTAACCTTATAGATAGCATCTTCTACGGTATGATATTTAGTGAGAGCTCTTTTCACATAGCAAGCTTTGTACCTTTTGGAGAAGGCTACGGCAAGCTATTTCATGGAAGGGTTGTAGATATGTTATATTTCCCGTTAATAGATACTACTCTGCCTACCTGGGTGCCGATATGGGGTGGTAATAACTTCTCTTTCTTCGACCCTGTATTTAATATAGCAGATGCTGCAATATCTACTGGTGTAATTACGCTGATCGTATTCCAGAAAAAATTCATGCAGAAAAAAGAACCTCAAACAGCAGCCATAACGGAATAGACTATGGAAGAACAAAACGATCTTATTCCAATAAACGTATGGCTGTCAGGTCGCAGCTACAGAATACGCATTACTCCGGAAGAAGAAGAAGCCGTGCGTAAAGCTGTAAAGCAAGCTGATGCCAAGATAACAGAGCTACGTAACAACTATGCGGGTAAAGATGATCAAGATTTCATTGCTATGTGCTTGCTGTCTTACGCCGCCGATGGCGCGATAGATATGCTACAACACCCTATGCTGAAAAAAGAATTGGCAGAAATGTGTGATAAGATAGACAGTGCAACTAAGTAAGGCTAGCCTACTCTACATGATATATACCTAACAGTATTGCACACATCACTAAGCCAGATCTGGTATTTACCTGAAGCCTTTTAAATAAGTTATCTCTCATCCATGCTACACTACGGTGTGATGTACTCATTTGTACAGCAATCTCTTTATAAGACCTACCACTACAGCATTCCCTTAAAAACTTT
This sequence comes from uncultured Flavipsychrobacter sp., assembly GCA_964531655.1. GTDB lineage: Bacteria > Bacteroidota > Bacteroidia > Chitinophagales > Chitinophagaceae > UBA5543. The sequence goes on along the minus strand of CAZHDM010000001.1, from coordinate 165,110 downwards.
TCTTCCTCGAGCGTGAATGTATATTGGTTATTCTTTAGGTTATGTAGCGCGTTATATATATGCTTAGAAAGATTCTCAGGATAGTAGTAGCCATCTTTATACAGCATTTGTAAGCCTTTCTTAAAATCTTCTGTAGAAATGTCCTTATGCATGTAACCATTGGCGCCACTACTCAACATCTTTATGATAGACAGCTCATTCCTAAACATAGTCAAAGCAGTCACCTTCATATCCTTCCACTTCTTTTTAATAGCTGCACAAGTTTGATATCCATCCATAATAGGCATACTTATGTCAGTAATACAAATATCAGGTGGTGTTTCTAATGCTTGTATAGCTCTTATCAGGTGGATACCATCTTGCGCATCTGCTACAACTTCAAAACCATCAAAAGATGAAACCAGACTGACAACACCTTTCCTGAATAGCTCATGATCATCAGCTATAGCAATTTTTATATTTCTTTCAGTACCCAATTAGATATTTATGGTCTTGACAAACAGTCTACTACAAATAGAATAATATAATTGAACAGTAAAACTACCTAATAATAAACAAAGAACAACTGTTTTTTTGTACATTTTTAAACGTTCTTAAAGTCATTTTTATACAGTCTATAATACTATTATAAGCGGTTTATAATGCACCAGAACGTGGTTTGAAAAACAAATAATATCCCCCCTCATTTTCTTGTTAAACGCTTGATTTATAGAGACATTTGTATTGTCAGTAATTGACAAACAAAACTTACATCTCACGAAAACTATTTTAAACTTTACCTTGATCACATTGAAAGAACCATTCAGTAACTGTAAGACATCACTTTGAAGAATTTGTAATTGTAACAATGCCTATACCATCACTTTGAAAAACTAAAATGACTATAAGGTATCACTTTGAAGAAGCAAAAATCTTAAAAACACGTCACTGAAAACATGTTCACTGCTCGCTCGCGATGAACAATTTAATAAGCGATGACCGATTATAAGAAGCTCAGTAGTACTACTGAGCTTCTTATTTTTTGTGCCTATTCCAATACAAGAGCCTACATAGCACCTGTATTTATATATACTTATTTAGAAAACTTGTATGTCATTATACCTTGCTTTGTAGAGATGTGCAAGATATATATGCCTGTAACTAAGCTATTGACAGGTATAATTACTTTATCAGTATTCTTATTAGCTTCCTCACTATATACTTTCTGTCCAATACTGTTCAGAATTTCAATATTTATATCCTCATGATCTAACGTACTCAAGCCAGATATATTTAATATGTTATCTACAGGATTAGGATACACTTTTATTAAATGTTGATTATTTAGCTGACCGATACCTGTAAGTAGCTTGCCTTTAAATACAGTGGTATCTATTTCTTCAAATAAGATATTAGATATAACCACATTGTTAGCATCTACCTTTACAAGTAGATCGGGGTTGCTTCTGCCCCAAGAGTCTCCAAACAGCTTATATGTACCAAACTGAATATTTGATATTTTAAACTGACCATTAGCATCAGAGTAAGTATATGCTACAGGCACATCGTTAAAGTCTGTCATTAGGATAATTCTTCCCGGTAGCGCAGTACCTGTACTTCCTGCTCCAGCATCTACTACCATACCACCGAAATGACAAGGACCTCCAAATGGATTATGAGCTTCAGGCAACAACATGTTTACACCATCAAAGGCCATACTAGAAGTAATTTCTTGCCCCCCTGACCACCTTAAACTATAACTCGTATTTGATGTGGTATAGGCAGGTAAATATTTAGTATAATCCGGCGACTGAGAGAGCAGTCTGGCTCTCATAATCAGCTCACAACCGGTATTAATAGTAGGGTAAGTACTACCGAAAGAATAGTAACCGTTCGTATCAGTAGTTACACTATCTATTAAATTTACCGCACTTACATTTCCGGGACACTTTTCAATGAGATATACCCTGGCATTACCTGGAGCAGGCCGCTTGTTAGGACCGCCCAGATGAACATAACCATCAAATTTTTGAGGAGCAGTAACGCAGACTCTTAGGTTACATATAATTTTATTACCCGTGTATACATAGGTACTATCGAAAATCAGTCCATCACAATTTTTGGCACTCACTTTTAAGACCGTACCTATTGGAGTACTAGCTGGAAAATTAAATATATAGTCTCCACTAGTATCAGTCATTGTTTGCATAGGAGGAAAGACCTGAGGACCAGCATTTGTATCTACATATAGTTCAACGGTATCCAACTTTACCAAAGTACTATCGTACCTCTTCATGTTACCAAGTACTTGGCTATTTTGTGCAGATGCCAAGTTTGCCGCTGTAATAAACAAGAATGCCAGTATAATTATCTTCTTCATCCTACTTAAATATTTTGTATCCGACAGACAGGCGGAAATATGGTTGGTTATATAGTCTTTGTATGTTCTTATCAGGTACAATATTAGTGTTTACTCCAGTCTTATGCATCATTAAGTCAACCATCCATCTATCATTCCAGGTGGCGGACACCCCAAGCATGAAGCCATATCGTGTAAATGTCTTCGTGCTACTACTAGAAGTTTGCCTTGGCTCATAGGCACTAAACGGAGTACCTGAAGTTGGGAATACACTGCTAATAGATTGCGGATCTGGTGCAGGTGGCGGACCTTGACCTGGCTGTGTTACATAAAATGTCTGGGGCTCCAGCTCATTTACATACTCCCTTTTCATACCACTAAATCTCTGAACATCTTCTTTGGTCTGTAATACAGCGCTGTAAGTTATTGATCCACCGCCGAAAACTGAGATGAAGTCATTGACCTTATATTTTAAAATTAGCGGTAGTTCAATATCCCAAAGCTGTCTGTTTTGTACAGTATAAGACACATGCACTGAGTCTATGGTTTGCGTATAAGTATATGTTCTAAAAACAGTATCAGGCGGATTCGGAGTTAGCACACTACTATCAACCTCTCCTCTTACAATCATCTCTGTACTGTTAAACGAAGAGTCTAAAATATCTACATATGACGCAGAGCTGTTCTGAAGACTACCTGTAGTAGGGTTACCCGTTAAGTATGCAGGTTGAAACAGCAGTGCCAGCTTATCTGAAAGACTATATTCAATATAAGGTGATATTACAAACTTATCTGCCCTAAAGTTTCTATCAACACCTCTTTGGTAGCCTGCCTTAATACCAATAGATATTGGAAGCTTCAGAGGATCTTTATCTTCTACCTCAGTCAGATTTTTTGATATTTGGGCTGTATCAGCTTCCCCACTATCAACAATAATCAAATCAGAAGAAACCTTTTTCTTTTTGTCAGTATTAATATGCCTATTTATATCATCATTACCTGCAGAGGCGTTATATAATGCAGATTGTGTAGCAACGGTATTTACTTCCAAATTACTAAACAATGTACTGCTAATACTAGCTACAGGAGCAGAGTAATTGAAATTGTTATCAACAGGCATTGCTGTTTTATTTCTTATCGGTATCTGCTCTGCCTTCGTCGCATCAGCTTGTATTTGCGGCAGTGATAGTACAGGGGCTGGCACATTTTTAGCTAATGGTGAAGTAATACTTACCTGATTCGGTTTAAGGGGCTGCCCATCAATAGGAGTTACCTGATATTCAGGTAATTTATACTTCTGTATAGCCACAGTATTTTTATTAGTCCTCTCTACTGCGCTTTGTGTAGGTATGTGTTTAGAGGGGCTGGCATTAAGATAGTCATGTTGCTGAACATCTTTAGCAGATATGGTCGGGGTAGCAGGCTTTTCAGCATTCACTTCATTAGCCTTAATAGCAGTACTATTTACGTTCTCTTTATTATTTGAACTCTGTACAACAACGCTCCTTTCTTTATCTGAAGCTATATCTGATTTACTTTCAGTGACTGGAAGTGTTTCACTATTAGTTATTACAGGCTCAGATTGAGCAATATTATTATTTGCACTTGGCTGTTGTGTTTGTTGAGTTTCTTTTTGCTGTATCTGTTCTGCAACTTGCCTGTCATTACCACCCAATAACTGGCTGGCAATAATAGAAGTAGCAGATATTGCAACGATACCTACTATTACCCACATCCACCATACGGGGAAAGGCTTTTTCGCAGGTGGTGGCTCATGCATGCGTTTATGCAAGGCTGTCCACACCTCTGCAGGAGGTGTTTCCGTGTAGCCATCCAGCCCTTCACGAAAAATATCATCAATATGTTTTTTACGCTCTTCCATTGCGTTATTTCATTATTGAATTAATTTTTTCTTTTAATCGCTTTCTGGCATCATTCAGATGCCATCTACTGTTTGATTCGGTTATTCCTAAATGTTCTCCTACTTCTTTATGTGATAGGTTATCCAATACAAAAAGGTTGAAAACAGCTCTTTGTGTATCAGGTAGTTCGTGTATCAGTGCTAGCAACTCTTTATAAGAGATATTACCAACGATGTCTTCTTTCATATATACATCATCCGGCATTTCGGCCGCATGAAGCATTTCTTTGTCTCTTATATATTTTCTTAAGTGGTCTGTAACAGTATTAATGACAATTCTTCTTATCCACCCTTCAAACGATCCGGTATGAGCATATTGATCCAGCTTAGTAAATATTTTGTAGAATGAATCATTCAACATCTCCTGAGCTATCTCATCATGCCTTGTATATCGTTTTATGACCCCGTATGCCATAGGTGAAAATTTGTCGTATAGGGCTTTTTGGGCGTGAATATCCTGGGCAATACATTGGCTAATCAGCACTTTTATATCATGCTGACCTGCATCTTTAACAGACGTTTTATTTCTGCTATGAACGTTCAGTGCCAATCTGCTCTACTTTTATATATCTTACTTCACTGTCTGTATGTATGTAATTAGGCTCTCACAATACTTATGACGTGGGCAACTAACTAAATGTTAGTATTAGGTAAAAATATTTTTTTATAGCTATTTGTCAGACATATATCATAAAAATGCTCTACTAAAATGTTTTTTATGTTCTTTTTTGTAATCTGCTATCTTTGTAGCCTTGAATTTTAAGGTAAACATGAAACAAACTCTTTTCATAGTCGGGTTACTGTCGTTATTAATAACAGCAAGTTGCTCAGAAGATTTTACGGTATCTGCTCCCTATAAGCCAACTACAGCTGTATATGGATTACTTAATCCTGCTGACAGCGTTCATTATATCCGTATACAAAAGGCCTTTATAGATGAGAACAAAAGTGCTATTGAGCTGGCAAAAGTGCCTGACAGTAGCTTTTATAATAGCCTTACAGTACAACTAGTAGAATATAGCACTGATAGAAGTACTGTGCTTAATACACAGCAACTGGTAAAAGTTAATGCAAATGATGAAGGCTATCAGAAAAATGAGCCTGTAACTAAAAGCCAGCAATTCTTTTCAGACCCAAACTTTGCCTACAAATTCTTCAACTCAGACATGCCGCTATCTTATGATAATTGGTATCGTCTTTTAATTACCTATACTAACGGTCGTACAGACTCATCAAACTTTATAGGCATAATTAATGATGACGAAGACAAAGAAGATCTTGGATTTCATATTCCAAACTTTGATTTTGAATATTATCAGATAAGTTTTGACAGAACACTTCCATCATCAAGATACAAGTTACTAACCTATATGCCTGCAAATGCACGCATTATAGAAGGCGTTATACGCTTCAATTATGTTGATGTGAACCTGTTAGATAATACACAGACTGATAAGTTTGTAGACTTTTTCTTCGATACAGAAACTGCCGCTATTGAAGCAGGTCAAAGTTTTGATCTTGAAGTACCAAATTCTGACATTTACGCTTTTCTAAGTGCGGCTATAGGTCCTGCTCCTCAAAACTATGTTCGTGATATAGATACATGTAGCATATTTGTATACGCAGGTAGCCCTGAGCTATTCTATTATAATCAGATCAACCAAGGTCAGGCAGGTGGCTTGACCGGAGATAATATACAACCTAACTATACCAACTTTGTAGGTGATAATGTAATTGGTGTAGTTGGCTCTAGAGCTGCACGTACTTATGACAGAGTTGTTATCAGTACTAATACAATAGACTCACTTAAGTTGAATCCTGCAACTGAACAGTTACGTATACGCGGTCGTTCAGACCATTGACAATATTACACTTAAAAGAATGTATAGTGCCTTAATGTTAGTTCATTAAGGTACTTTTGCTTCAGAATGACAGCATGACTGACATTATTGCCGAACGTTCTGTTGTGGCATATGTATTGAAGTATAATTAGCAGCTTATTTGAGCTTACTAATTACACAAAGGAAAGAATTATAATTATGGGAAAAATTATCGGAATAGACTTGGGTACTACTAACTCCTGCGTTGCTGTGATGGAAGGTAACGAGCCGGAGGTAATATCCAACGAAGAAGGACGCCGCACGACCCCGTCGGTAGTGGCTTTTTTAAAGAATGGAGAGCGTAAAGTGGGAGACCCTGCAAAGCGTCAGGCAATTACTAACCCGCACAATACCATTATGTCTATCAAGCGTTTCATGGGGCGCAGATATGACGAAGTTGCGAATGAAATAGACCACTCTTCTTACAAAATTGTAAAGGGTGACAACAATACACCTCGTGTAGACATCGATGGGCGTATGTATACTCCACAGGAGATATCTGCAATGATTCTTCAGAAAATGAAGAAAACTGCAGAAGAGTTTATAGGACAAGACATTACTGAAGCTGTAGTTACTGTACCTGCATACTTCAACGATGCTCAGCGTCAGGCTACTAAAGAAGCCGGTGAGATCGCAGGTCTAACAGTTAAACGTATCATTAACGAGCCAACAGCTGCAGCACTTGCTTATGGTCTTGACAAACAGAACCAAGACAGCAAAATAGCAGTATTTGACCTTGGTGGTGGTACATTTGATGTATCTATACTAGAGCTTGGTGATGGTGTATTTGAAGTAAAATCTACAAACGGTGATACGCACCTTGGTGGTGATGACTTTGATAAAGTGATCATGGACTGGTTGGCAGATGAATTCAAATCTGACGAAGCTATTGACCTACGTAAAGACCCTATGGCTTGGCAGCGTCTTAAAGAAGCTGCTGAGAAAGCAAAAATTGAGCTTTCTTCTAGCCAGGAAACTGAAATCAACCTTCCATACATTACAGCAGTAGATGGTGTTCCTAAACACCTTGTACGCAAGCTAAGCCGTTCTAAGTTTGAGTCTCTTGCAGACAGCTTGGTACAGCGCACATTAGAGCCTTGTCAAAAAGCATTGAAAGATGCGGGTATGCAAGCTTCTGAGGTAGATGAGATCATACTTGTAGGTGGTTCTACACGTATACCTAAAATACAGGAAGTAGTTGAAAAATTCTTCGGTAAAAAACCAAACAAAAGCGTAAACCCTGATGAGGTAGTAGCTATTGGTGCTGCAATACAGGGTGGTGTACTTACCGGAGATGTAAAAGATGTACTTCTACTGGACGTTACTCCACTATCTCTTGGTATTGAGACTATGGGTGGCGTAATGACCAAACTAATAGAAGCTAACACAACTATACCTACTAAGAAGAGTGAGGTGTTCTCAACAGCAGCTGACAACCAGCCTAGCGTAGAGATCAACGTTATACAGGGTGAACGCCCGATGGCAAAAGACAATAAGTCTCTTGGACGTTTCATACTAGACGGTATTCCACCGGCACCACGTGGTGTTCCTCAGGTAGAGGTTGTATTTGATATAGATGCTAACGGTATACTAAACGTAAGTGCGAAAGACAAAGGTACCGGTAAGCAACAAAACATCCGTATCGAAGCTGGTAGCGGCTTGAGCAAAGACGAGATAGAAAGAATGAAGAACGAAGCGAAAGCTAATGAAGAGGCGGACAAAGAAGTGCGTGAGCGCGTTGAGAAGCTGAACATGGCTGACGGTCTAGTATTCAATTCTGAGAAGCAGTTGAAAGACTACGGTGATAAAATACCGGCTGATCAGAGAAAAACTATCGAAGATGCTGTAAGCAAGCTGAAAGAAGCTCACAAAGCTGAAGATCTTGCAACTATAGATACTGTTATGGAAGAGTTGAATAACGCATGGCAGGCTGCTAGTCAGCACATCTATCAAGCACAGCAAGATGCTGAAGGCGGTGCTCAGGGACAACCTGAAGGCAATGCCGGAGCAGACAATAATGCTGATGATGTTGCAGATGTAGAATACGAAGAAGTAAAAGACGAAGACAGCAAAAGCTAAGTTTTCATAGATATATTTTCGGTAATGAGCCCTACCTTAATCGGTAGGGCTTTTTTTATCCGTGCCAGCACCTATACACATATACCAATATTATGGTAATGCACTGAAAATGAATAAACTAGACCTTTGTAATACAAAACATAATTATGAAAAAAGTATTACTTGCATTAGCGCTACTATTGAACCTTAGCGCATTTGGTCAGCAACAGTTCACTTGGTCACAAATAGCTGACTACCCACAGACGCACTGGGGCATGGCATCTTGCAGCTACGGACAGTACATGTACTCTTTTAGCAACTGTGGCAGCAGTACAAATAACCTATACCGCTACAATGCGACAGCAGACAAATGGGATACGCTCGCTAAAAAGTCAGGTGCTACCACATGTAATACCACAATCATTGGTGCTAATGGTAAACTATACATGGCTGGTCAGAATGAAATTTATACTTACGACATAGCTACAGACATGTGGGATGCAAGCTCTATCAGTGCACCTAATGGTTTCAAGAAAGAAGGTGTAGTAACGGTAGCAGTAGGTGATGATATATACTTTATAGGTGGTGGTTCTCCTAGCTCTAAGAACCTATTCAAGCTAAATACTAATACAAATACGTTTACGAAGCTTACAGATATGAGTGCCAACCGTGAGAATGCACAGGTAGCTTATATGAATGACAAGATCTACGTGATAGGTGGTAGAAGCTCAGGATCAGCATTAAACTCAGCAGAAGTATATGATATAACTAATGATACATGGACTGCTATATCAGGAACGTTTGTAAAAAGATATTTTGGCTATGCAATGGCTGATGGCAACTATGTATACCTGATGGGTGGTGAAACAGGCATAGGATCGTTCAAGTACAAAACTATTGAAGTGTACGATCCTTCAAATAACTCTGTGACTATATTAGACACTACAAACGATATGAAGCGTGAGCACACTGCTTATGCACTTGGTAGAGCAGGTAATAAACTTGTAGCAGCTGCAGGGTTCACCAATACGCCTAACAATGCTATCACAGCATTTAGCGAGGCTACAAACTTCACTTCTACAGTAAGCATTATGCAGCAGTCGGCTGAAATGCTACATTTTAAAACATATCCTAACCCTGCAAATAATGTAGTGAATGTACAGTTTAGTCATGCTGATAAAGTAAACACTATTAACCTATACAACACTTCAGGACAAGTAGTACGTACAGTAGCCGTACAGGGTAACAATAAAGTTTCTATAAGTTTATCTGAATTGCCAACAGGCACATATATACTAAGAGCTATAAGCAGTATCGGTTCTCAATCTCAGGTATTAAAAGTCATACACTAGTTAGTTATAGTCGATACAAACTAAAAGCCCCGCTTTACAGCAGGGCTTTTTTTATTTAGCTCGTTTGCTTTTTGCTTACAACACTCATGGTCTTTAAATTGTAGATTAAAGTTCCTCTTTCGTCTTTATAGTTGATTTTCCCATTCTTGTCGGTATCGTACCCTCCAATAACTACGATACATCCAGTTTGTTGATTTACTACCCAAGACTTAACAAAGAAATGGTCTTCAGTAATACGCACTTTTTCATTACCATCTATAGATATAACATATAGTTGTGTAGGGTCGGTCCAGTCTATAGATTTATTACCGTTAAGGTTGACAGTCTTAGCTAGAATAATCATAGTATTAATACCCTTTTCGTCAATCTTCACTTGCTGTACATCGACAATACTGGCATCTTTAGAAAATTCGACTTTTGTAACATCTCCGTTTTCTGTATTAATAAACTCTAAAAAACTTTGTCCCTCACTGAAGAGCTTATAATCTTGATATATTTGAGATACAACATAGTTTGTACCCTCTATTTCAAGAAAATCTCTACCATAATAAAATTTTGATTTCTGCGCCGAAGCAATATTAGATAAAAGTATCAATGATATGATAAAAAGAGCTCTCATATGTAACATATTATATAGTGATGAGTAATAACGAAAGTTATAGTTTTTTATTTTCTAGCTGACTGCAAAAACTAAGTTAAGAGCAAAGAATTAGTCACACTATATTGAGCTCTTCACCCTAGCTACTTCGCAGCAAATACGTGAAAATCTGTTTGCGGTATTTTCTTGACACCTGCTTGTCTGCACATGGTCACTAGTTGGCCTCTATGGTAGGTAGCATGGTTAAACACTTGCATCAGTACTCTTACTATAGGAACTTTTGAGGGTCTTTTATTCAGATCATAATACTGCACTATGTGGTTAAATGCTTCATCATCGTGCTTATTCTCTACAAAGTGCACCAACTTTTCAGATGTCTTCTCCCAGTTTACCAAAGCTTCCTCTAAAGTACCCTCGAATATTGTTGCCTGATATAACGGCCGTTCTACCAGCTCCATACGCTGCATCCAGATGTCTTCTGCACTCCACATATGATATACAGTTTTTCTTATCGTAGGGAAACTACTCTGTATCTTCATATCTACCTGCTCCTCTGTCATTTGTCGTAACACCTTAATAAACTGTTGGTTAGCCCACACATTATATCTGGCATACTGTTGCAATAGCTCTTTCATCCTTAATTCTTAGATAATACGGTACCAAGTTAAAGCATTGGTAGGAATTAGCCGATTATTTAACTTGCCTTAAAATCTCACTAAACAATGAAAAAGCTACTACTACTTGCAGCGTGCGCACTATTTGCGACAAACACCTTCGCACAAAGCGAAGAAGATATGAAAGCTTGGATGGACTATGCCACTCCCGGCAACATGCATGAAATAATGGCAACATATGCCGGCGAATGGGATGAAAAAGTTACCCACTACATGCCGGGTCAACCACCAATGAAGCAGGAAGCAACTATGACTCTGGAGATGGTTATGGATGGGCGTTATCAGAAGTTAGACTTCGGAGGCGATTTTATGGGTATGCCATTTCACGGTCTATCATACACCGGTTATGATAATGCGCGCCAGCTATTCATGAATACATGGATAGATAACTTAGGAACAGGCATCATGTACATAGAGGGTAAGTATGACCCTAGTACGAAGACGATTGTGTACAGAGGTAAAACAACAGACCCTGTAGCTAAAGCTGAAATGGACGTAAGAGAAGACTTTACATTTGTAGATGACGACCATATGAGAATGGTGATGTACATGGTACAGGACGGAAAGGAGATCAAGACCATGGAGATAGACTTCACCCGCAAAAACTAATTAGCAATAAACCTCATATACAGAGCCCCTGACAAAGGGGCTTTGCTATTTTACAGCACTACTATAAACCTCCCAAATAACGTACATTTGCCCCTACAATGAGCAACTTCCACGACAAAGGTTTTGAGACCATTTGCATACATGGCGGGCATAAGCAAGAGAGCAACCGCGCGCATCTTACTCCTATCTACGCTACCAGCACTTATACCTTCGATAGTGCTGAGCAGGCCGTAGATATATTTCAAGGTAAAGAGCAAGGATATGTATATGGGCGTTTTGGCAACCCTACTATAAATGAAGTGGAAGAGAAAATAGCCTTGATGGAAGCCTATGGTATTAAAAACACACAAGGCGAAGCTCTAGAGCTAAAAGCTATATTGCATGCATCTGGCATGGCAGCTATCACTACTATGCTGCTGAGCAATATGAAGGCTGGTGAAAAGATCATCACCCACCACTCATTGTATGGCGGCACGCAAGAGCTTATTGATAAAGTATTGCCAGACTTAGGTATTGAAGTGGTCATCACAGACTTTCACAACATAGAAGCTGTAGAGAGAAAGATATTTGAAGAGAAGAGCATCAGCCTGATGTATCTGGAAACACCTGCCAACCCTACCCTGCAATGTATAGACTTACATAGGCTAAGCACATTGGGTAAAACATACGGACTTACCGTATGTGCAGATAACACATTTGCAACACCATACTTGCAACAGCCTTTTAAATATGATGTAGACTATGTAATGCATAGCACTACTAAGTTCCTGAACGGTCATGGTACTGCTGTAGGTGGTATTCTACTGGGTCGTGATCTGGAAAAGATGAATACCATAGTTACTAAGAAGCACAGATTACTAGGTGCAAACAGTAATGCCTTTGATGCTTTTTTACTGAATAATGGTCTCCGTACTTTCTGCCTGCGCATGGAAAGGCATTGTGCTAATGCGGATAAGGTTGCTAAGTTCTTAAATAACCATCCACAGATCAAGAAAGTAAACTATCTGGGATTGGAAGATCATCCAGATTATAATATTGCACAAGCACAGATGAAGCACGCAGGTGCTTTGATGAGCTTTGAGCTTAAAGGTGGATATGAAACAGGAAAGCAATTCATTAATAACCTGAAGCTATGTGTAAGCGCCGTATCTCTGGGTACTTGCGACACACTGGTATCACACCCTGCATCCACCACGCATGTAGGCGTAAAACCATCAGACAGGCAAAAGTTTGGCATCACTGACGGGCTGATACGCATGAGTGTGGGCATAGAACATATTGACGATATTATTGCAGACCTGCAACAGGCTCTGGAAATTAGCTAATTGCAAATCATAAATAAGACATGAAAGAAGTTTTCGTAGTAGACGCAACAAGAACACCGATAGGAAGATATGGCGGCGCACTTAGTGGTGCTCGTCCCGATGATATGCTGGCGCACTGTATCAAAACTTTGATAGAGCGCAACCCATCAATAGATGTAAATGAGATAGAAGATGTGATAGCAGGAGCTGCTAACCAGGCAGGAGAAGATAACCGTAACGTAGCACGTATGGCTGCATTGCTGGCAGGTCTACCAACTACTGTTGGTGGTAATACAGTAAATAGGCTGTGTGCTTCGGGCTTACAGTCTATCATGGATGCTTCCAGAGCTATTATGTGTGGCGATGGCGAAATCTATATAGCAGGTGGTTCTGAAAGTATGAGCCGTGCTCCATTTGTAATGGCTAAATCTGATAAAGCATTTGGTCGTGCTCCTGAACTATATGATACAACACTAGGCTGGCGCTTTGTCAATAAAGCACTAAGCGCACTACACCACCCATACAGCATGGGTGAAACTGCTGAGAATGTAGCAGAACGCTATAATGTTTCTCGTGAGGCACAAGATAAGTTTGCACTGAATAGCCAGCAGAAATATGCTGCAGCTAAAGCAGCCGATAAATTCAAAGAAGAGATAACTCCTTATACTGTTGATCTGGGCAAGGGCAAAACAATGGTAGTAGATACCGATGAACACCCACGTGAATCTACACTGGAGAAACTAGGTACGCTTAAAACAGTATTTAAGAAAGACGGTACAGTTACAGCGGGTAACTCTAGCGGTATCAATGATGGTGCTGCTGCTATGATACTGGCATCTGCCGAAGCGGTAAAGAAATACAACCTGAAACCTATAGCAAAGATCAAGAGTATGGCTATAGCAGGAGTAGACCCTTCAGTAATGGGTATTGGTCCGATACCAGCTTCTCAAAAAGCGATGAAGCGTGCGGGTCTTGAAGCTAAAGACCTTGACTTGATAGAACTGAATGAGGCATTCGCTGCACAAAGCATACCTTGCATGCAGGAACTTGGCCTTGATGAAGAGAAGGTGAATGTGAACGGAGGTGCCATTGCATTGGGTCATCCACTGGGGTGTAGCGGTACACGCATTGCAACAACACTACTATACGAAATGAAAAAACGTAACAGCAAATACGGACTGGCTACCATGTGTATAGGTGTTGGCCAGGGTGCTGCTATGATATTCGAAGGAGTATAAATTTAAAACGACATATACCATGCAAGACTTTCTAGCCGTACAGGATACTGTGCGAAAACTATTTATTTATCCCGACGAAGGCAATTGGGACGGAATGTCTAACGAGGTGTTTGCTACCGAAGTATTCCTGGACTATTCATCATTTGGTGGTGGACATCCTGAGAAAAAAGGATGCAGTGAGATCATAGAAGAGTGGTCTGCGTTCTTTGACAGGATGGAATATACACATCATCAACTGGGTAATGAACTGATTGAGGTTGATGGCGATACTGCAACAGCCTTTGCTTATGTTACAGCAGGTCACTACAAGACCAATGACAGCGGAAATAACCTTTGGACGGTAGTGGGTACTTATGACATCAAACTAGAAAAACGTACCAGCAGCTGGAAAATCATCGAAATGAAATTCAATTATAAGTATCAGTTTGGCAATGCTGACATACCGAATATGAAGTAAGTTTTACAACATAATGAGACAAACAATAGCAATAACAGTTTTAACACTAACCTTATTTTCTAACATCGCAAAAGCACAAAACGTTACTCAGGGTAATGTGAACTCCTGGTTCCTGTTGATGAACAGATTTTACCTTTCTGATAAGTTTACCGTTAGTAATGAGTTACATGAACGTACAGGTCAGATACTGAATGATCAGGCAACGTTTATTGTACGTCCATCTATAGACTACTCTTTAAATAACAATACAGAGCTATCTGTGGGGTATTCTTACGTACGCTCTTGGCCATATACGCCCTACTCGCTTCCAATAGCTATAAATGAGCATAACATTTGGGAGCAGGCACTCTTTAAGTTTAATACAGGCAAAGTACTGATACAAAACCGTATTCGTTTTGAGCATCGCTTTATAGACAATATAGAATTGGAGCCTAACCAGAATGGATACATTATAGACGGTAGCAACTTCCGCAATCGTTTTCGTTTCCGTTTCAACATTAGCTTTGATATCGCTAAAGTAAATGACGGTAAGCACTCTATATTCTTCCATGCTTTTGATGAGCTATGGATCAACCAATCTGACAACCTGATGCCTGAGAGTTATGGTCGTAACTGGATATATACAGGGCTGGGCTATAAGTTCAATAAAGACTTCAACATACAGTTAGCACATCTTCATCAGTATGATAAGGTAGGGGCTAATAATTTTATATCTTCATCAGTGATACAGTTATCTGTATTCAAAAACTTTAGTTTGTACGTGCCTGAGGCTAACGTAGAAATTATAGATTAACAACATTTCAGTACACTTCAACTTTTCTGCTTTGAAAAAAATAGATATACATACACACATCATGCCCGAACATATTCCTGACTGGTTCAAAAAGTTCGGCTATGGAGATTTTATACACCTGGAGCACCACAAACCATGTTGTGCCCGTATGATAAAAGGTGATAAATTTTTCAGAGAGGTAGAAGAGAACTGTTGGGATCCAAAAGCTCGTACCAAAGAGATGGACATGACAGAGGTGAGTGTACAAGTACTATCTACTATCCCTGTGTTGTTCAACTATTGGGCTAAGCCGGAGCATGGGCAGGAAACATCTCGTTTCTTTAACGATCATATTGCTCAATGTGTAGATCATCACCCTACTCGCTTTGTAGGTATAGGCACTGTGCCGTTGCAAGATATTGATATGGCTATCAAAGAGATGGAGCGTTGTGTAAAAGAGCTAAAAATGCCGGGACTAGAGATAGGCTCTAACATCAATAATAAAAACCTGAGCGACCCATATTTCAATCCATTCTGGGAAGCTGCAGAAGAGCTTGGTTGTAGCTTATTTATACACCCTTGGGAAATGATGGGCGAAGACCTGATGAGCAAATACTGGTTGCCATGGTTGGTAGGTATGCCTGCCGAAACGGCAAGAGCTATCAGTTCTATGATATTTGGCGGGGTGTTTGAGCGCTACCCAAAACTAAAAGTAGCATTTGCTCATGGTGGTGGTAGTTTTCCTTTCACTATAGGCAGAATAGAGCATGGATTTAATGTACGTCCGGACCTTTGCGCTATTGATAATGAAGTTAACCCAAGAGAATATCTTGGTAAGTTTTGGATAGATGCTTTAACTCATGATGATAAAGCATTGGAATATATTGTAGATGTAATGGGCAACGATAAAGTATGCATGGGTAGTGACTACCCTTTCCCTCTTGGTGAGCATCATCCCGGTAAGCTAATAGAAAGCATGTCGTTCTCGCAAGAAATGAAAGACAAGCTTCTCTTTGAGAATGCCATGGAATGGATGGGTATAGACGGAGAACGTTTTAAATAAAAAATCCCCTTTCACTTTTACTGCTCTAAAGCACTAAGCTAGTCGGGGAATTTTATCGTCCTGTAGACACAGGAGCTCATTTGGTAAAACGATGAGAAAATCCTTGGTTATCCTGCGTTGCCTACCCTACTTTTTTCATCTTCTGCACCACTACGTCTGCGTCTTGCAGGGGCAACTGTTCGCTTGCCAAAGCGATAGCTAAATGTCAATGACACTTGCCTGGTTTCGCGCTGTACTACAAAATCTTCTATGTAACCATTGTACGTGGATGTAGCACGCGGAGGGCCTGTCCAAAATATATCCTGCACATTCAGCTTTATAGTTCCTTTATTATCGAATACTTGTTTTTGTATACCTGCGTTCAGCATCCACATACTTTTAAGATCCATAAATCCGTATATCTGTCTGGATTGATACCAGAAGCTTAACTCCGCACTAAAACCCTTAGGCAGTGTGAAGCTATTGTTCGTACTCAATGTATATGCAGGTGACCCATTACTCAGGTTAGTATTAGCAACAAAGCCTGTATAGTGAGCATAATAAAACACGAGGTTGCTCACATTACTCCACCACTTAGTTATTTGAAAAGGGTACGCCCCACTGATACCATAGTAGTGCACTGTTGCCAAGTTCTTATTTGTCTGTACAGTTATTGAATCTTCAGTCTCACTAGGCTGTATCACCTCTGTTATATTATCTGATGTAATGCTGTAAGTAAATGTTGTAGAAAACCTCTTTTTAAACGTATGCGATGCTTCTACTGCATAGGTAAGTGCCGGACGCAAATACGGGTAGCCTTCCCTATAAGTAGTATTGTCTATAAAAAACTTGAATGGGTTTAGCTGCTGATAGTTAGGGCGCTGTATTCTCCTGCTGAGCGTTAACCCTAGATCATGGTTCTTACTAATACTTCTCTGCACTGCAAGGCTTGGAAAAAGCTGTGTGTAACTCCATATATATGAGCTATCAAGCGTTATTTGCTCTGCATCTATATTTGTATTCTCTGCACGTAGCCCCAATTGTGTGCTCCATTTATCCCATTTCTTATTCAGATTTACATAAGCTGCGTTGATGTTCTCTCTATAGATAAAATGATTACTTCGTTTTGTATCCAACTCAAAATCTCCTGTTGTTTTCTCATAAAACAGAGGCTCGTTATCAGATGTTACATAGCTTGACTTAATACCGGCTTCCAGCTTTGCATCTTTTTGTAATGGTAGTGTATAGTCCGACTTAAGCGAACGTATCTGTGTAACACCAGTTAAGTTGCTCCGCATGTAATAGTCTGGCTGATATTTGGCACCGTTGGGTTGCAGATACACTGTCGTAAAATTTTGATTAGACTTATTCCAATACCTAGCGTAATCCAGGTCTACAGTCAATTGCTTACCCTGCTCATTAAAGTTGTGTCGTAGGTTTGCGTTGCCAGAATAGCTATAATAATCCTGCCTGTGATTTCCTGTAGTGTTGAAGTAATAAAGCACATCGTTATTCCCATTCCTGGCGCTAGACATGTTATTTGCCATCGGGCTAAATCCATTTGTTCCAGCTGTACCTGCAATACCAACAGTAGTTTTTTTACTCAAAGCATAGTCTACTCCGAATGTTGCATTATGATTATTGAAGGCCATCTTAAAGAAGTTGTCTTGCACGTATGAAAACTCTAATGCGTCGTTATCATCATAAAACCTTCTGTTCAGCTGTAACCTATTGAACCAACCTCTGTAACCATAATTGTAAGTCAGGTAGCTACTCACTTTTTTATTCCTGTAGTTCAGGTTGACGCTTGTGCTTGCTTTCGGATATACTCCTTGCGCATAAGACGCTGTAACACTTCCATTCAACCCCTGCTTTTTATCTCTCTTTGTTTTGATATTGATAATACCTGCTGTACCTGCAGCATCATACTTAGCTCCGGGATTACTAATGATCTCTATCTTACTGATACTTTCAGAAGACATACTTCTAAGCATATTAGCAAGATCTGTGCCTGACAAGACCATCATCTTACCATCTACCATTAAGTTTACACCCTGTCTGCCTTTGATACTTATATTGTCATTATTATCCACGTTCACATTAGGTGAGCGAGCTAATATCTCCATAGCAGAAGAACCTGCATTTACAATGCTATTCTCAACATTCACTACCAGCTTATCTGCATGTACTTCTATGAGTGGCTTCTTACTTCTTACTGTTACTTCTTTTAGTTTATTGTTTTTGGGAACGAGTATTATATCATCGATATTCACATCATTGCCAACTACATTTATCTGTTCACTTCTATAATCGTTATAGCCAATTGTAGTAATATTCAGTTGATAGCTACCATCTTCTATATTTTGAAAAACAAAGACTCCTCCATCATCTGTCAATGCAGACTTTACCAGTGTGTTTGTTGTTGCATCAAGCAGTACAACATTAGCTACAGCTACAGGTTTTTTATCATTATCCAGCACTTTACCACTAATATTTGAGGCAACGCATAGTTGGGGTGACAGGCTGATAAGGAAAGCTAATATGTAGTGTATTTTCAAAGGTTTCATCTGCTTAGGTTTTTTGACAATTCAAAACTAGGCAGCTCAAAACTGTTATCTGTACCCCGATTCGGGGGATTTGCCTTTTTTGGCATCACTCGTTTAGGGGGAAATTTTTTATGTTTTCGTAAACACTTACCCTTGTGCGATGTTAAGCGTTAATAAATGCGCTTAAAAAACTAATTTCACATTACAGTGAATAAGCACCTCTACATCACACTCAGTATTTGCCTTCTAGCGTTGCATACTCATGCTCAACGCTACCCTTTTTATTCGCTGGATGTAGAGGATGGATTGATACAATCACAGGTAACCACATTATCACAAGATGCTAATGGTCATTTATGGATAGGTACACTGGGAGGCATGTCTCGCTACGATGGTAATAGCTTTACAAACTATACTGTAAGAAAAAATTTACTTTCAAACAGTATTCAAACCATTGTTACAGATAAGAACAACAACCTATGGATAGGAGGGCCGAAAGGCATTTCAAAGTTCAATGGAAAAAAGTTTGAGCATTATCTCTTGCAATCTCCTGAGAACGGCGTAGGAAATCAACCCAGAGATATCAAAGTAGCACCCGATAATACAGTTTGGTGCTATACTGATACCAGCGTATATAGAATAGTCAATAATAAAGTAGTACAACTACCATTACCTGATAGTAATATCGTTGTTACATCTATACTACCTACAAAGGACACTTTATATGTCGGTAGTAATAATGGTAGAATATTCAGGTACTACAATAATAATTGGGACAGTGTTTTCTACTACGTGCCGTCATTTAACAAGCCTGCGATACTTACGACAGGAATTTTCAAAGCCAGTAATGGCAAAATATACCTGACCACAAGATCAGGACTATTTCAACTAAATAATGATACTGCCAGAGTTGTAGTGGCAAGTGGCAAACCGCTCTACAACATACCCTTGATATCAATAGCTGAAGATAAACAAGGGGCTATCTGGCTGGGCTCTGCAGGTGCTTATAAGCTACAAGACGGCAAGCTGGAACAGTTCAACAGAGAGAATGGCTTTACAGATAATGCTATTACTTCTATAATAACTGATGACGAAGGCAATGTTTGGCTAGGGTCTGACGGTCAAGGTGTATTCCGTTTTTCAGGCACGCAAATATCTATACTTGATGATGAATCATCCGCCTTACAAAGTGAGCAGGTTGTAAGCATAGCCTCTGCACCTAACGGGCGTGTATATATAGGCACTTATGTGGATGGACTGTTCTCTTATTATAATAACGACATTGTTGAGATACCGTTGAAGTATAGTAAAGTATACGTAACATCATTAGCTATTAATAGCGAATATGATGTATGGATGGGGACAAACGGTTTAGGCTTGTGGAGACTTAGAGGCACACAGCGATATTATTACAATCGTCCGGAACTACCATCTAATACTATCATCAGCTTATATAAAGACACTGCCAATAAGCTATGGGTAGGTACCAGCAATGGAGCTGCTGTATACAACAAAAATAAGTTTGAGATACTTAATATACCGTCATCTGCTGTAATGTCTTTTATTACGATAGGCGATGATAGCACTATTATAGCTACAGACAACGGTCTATTACTATACAGATACAACGACACCACTTCTGTGCCATTTGCAGAGAATGCTAAAAAAGATATAGCTAATGCTCAATGTCTGGCATTACAAGGTAATAAGCTATGGGTAGGCACGAGAGATAACGGTTTAGTTTGTTATGACCTTAGAACTAATAAATACTTTGTGCTTAATAGCGACAACGGACTACAATCGGACTTTGTATACAATGTCATTATTGATGATAACAACGACCTATGGGCAGGCACAGGCTTTGGTATTCATAAAATAGAGATGCACGGCGATAAGCCTCAGGTATCATTCTATGGCAAGGAGCAAGGTATTACAGGAATGGAAAGCAACCATAATGCCGTTGCGAAAACTAATGACGGATTATTATGGTTTGGCACTATGAAAGGACTGGTACGTATCAATCCGAAAACAGAACAGCTACAACCATCACCTATAAGCATAGTACTACAGTCCTTGAAACTATTTGGTGACAACATTCGTGATACTACCTACTTTGATAGTACAGATAGTTGGTATGAAGTACCTTATCAGCTGCAGCTACCACATAAAAAAAACAACTTAACATTTACCTTTAGAGGCATTTCGTTATCAGGTTCACAGCAGCTAGTTTATCGCTATAGGATGGAAGGGCTGGACGCTCCATGGTCTGACTGGTCAGCACTTAACTCAATTACATACTCAGCACTTCCACCAGGCAAATACAAGCTACATGTAGAATGTAAACGAGCAAATGGCGAACAAGTAAAATCACTTACTTATCCTTTTGAGATCATCACGCCTTTTCATAAAACAAAATGGTTTAGCATTACCATTCTTGCCTTGTGTATCTTATCTGGTATAGGTATTCAGTACCTGCTTAATCGTCGCAAACAAAATAGAGAACAACTAGTACAAGAACTACGACGTGAGGAACAGAACAAGGTGCGCCAGCGTACAGCAGAAGATTTTCATGATGAGTTGGGCAATAAACTTACCAGAATAAACATACTTACCAGCGTACTTCAGGATAAGATAGGTAATCTCTCTCCTGACAATAAACGCATCATAGATCAGATACAGGATAATACAGCACAATTGTACGGGGGCACTAAGGACATACTATGGTCACTACAGCCTGCTAACGATAACTTGAATGAGATACTCAACAGAGTAAAGGATTTTGCCATAGAACTGTTTGAAGACACCAACATCACATTTGAGCTGGTAAAGAGCAATGAGCAACAGTGGCAGCAATACAGACTACCTCTGGATATGAGCCGCAACTTTATCATGATATTTAAAGAGGCGCTTAACAATACACTGAAATATGCTAACGCTACAGAGGTAAAGATGGAAGCTACAATTAAAGACCTAGACACACTTCACATCATGCTGAAAGATAATGGTGACGGCTTTAACGTAGAAGAAGTAGTAAAGGGTAACGGGCTCAATAATATGCGCAATCGCGCTGAAAGACTAAAAGGTAAACTGTACATTGATAGTACTCCTAAAAGGGGAACAACTATCAACCTACACTTTAGGATCCAACGTAAGAATGGCAAATAAGTGTTAAATTGTACTAAATAATACTATTCAATAGAGGATTTTTAATTGCTATACATGAATTTTATATAGCACTAATTTAATTGCCCATGTCTAATTATGATATATCTATCTGTCTGATAGAGGATGATGCCACGATTCGTGAGGGTTATGAATACTTGCTGGGAAATACCGAAGGTTATAAAGTAACAGGCAGTTTTGCGTCTTACGAAGATGCTGCAAAGAAGATAGCCAAATGTGAGCCAGACGTGATATTACTAGACATAGAGCTACCTGGCATATCAGGCATTGATGCTATACCTAAACTCAAGAAACTAGTGCCCGATGTAAATATCATTATGCTTACCGTTTATGAGCAGGATCTAAACATATTCAGATCATTGGCTAATGGCGCATCAGGATATCTTACAAAAGACACTCCTACCAAAAAGATAATCTCTTCTATCCAAGAAGTAATGAGTGGTGGCGGACCAATGAGTTCTCAAATAGCACGCATGGTTATTGAATCATTCCAGCGTAATGAAGAGTCGCCACTTACCCCACGCGAAACGGAGATACTGGAACAAATAGCCACAGGTAAAAGCCGCAAAAGAATAGCCGAAGAGTTATTTATTGACTTAGAGACAGTAAAGTCACACATCAAAAATATTTACAGCAAACTGAACGTTCATTCAAAAGCAGATGCAATAAAGTTTGCAAAGGATAACAAGTTCATTTAATATTTTTTCATCGCTTATTATTAAAAAAGGCACTGCAATTGCAGTGCCTTTTTATTTGCTTCATTGCACAGTTTATCTGTTAGCAATGAATTTCAATATTTGAGTTCTGCCTTCAGCAGTTATCCTTATTAGGTGCAGACCATTATGAGCTTTATCTCCAAGCTCTACACGAGTCTTCAACTCATGATCTTTCAGTTCTACCTCTTCTCTGTGTATCACCACACCTACTGTGTTGATCACTTCTATATTTACTACCTCTTCACTCAAGTAAGTTGCAAGCGTACCAGTAAGTATAAATGTACCATTGTTAGGATTCGGCATGATATTTACATCATCAAATACTGAACCTACCTCAGCAACACCTACACCTTCTACCGTTAAGATAACCGTATTACTCACCGCTGTATCTACAACACGACAGCTATCATCAACTTTCACCCATAGAGAGAACTCGTCACCATCTTTTGCATTGATCTCTGTATATGCAAGACCTGTAGCACCCGGTATATCCATACCGTTCTTACGCCACTGATACTGAATATTTGGTGCGGCAGATACATTACTATTAAAGAATACAATTGTACCTGAAGTGATCACTGTGCCCGGATTAGGAGTAATGCTCACTGTAGGTGCAGTAGTTGGTTGTACCTGCATAGTAACAGTATCATCAGCATCTACAGGAGGAACGTTGATACAGTTATCACTTCCTGTAAATCTAGCTGTGATCACATCACCAGTACCAGGACTAGGTATAGTGAAGTTATCAGCCACAGCACCTAGCTGAGGGCTACCGTTAATATACCATTGGTATGCAGGAGTATTACCTACGTTAGTACCTGTTATGTTATACATAGCCGGAACACCATCACATATAGTATCATTAGGACTAACTGTGAATGATAATGAAGGGTTCACAACAGACATTACCAAACCTGTACTGATAGCAGTATCAGGATCAGGACAAACTGCAGTGATCGTAAGCTTCACTGATATTACATCTCCTGACGTTATAGCCGTAGTATTAAATGTACTGTTAGTAGCACCTGCTATGTCTGTACCGTTTCTACGCCATTGGTATGCCTGAGATGTACCACCATTTGTAACATTTGCGGTAAAGGTCACTTCACTACCCTGACAGATATTAGTACCAGTATTAGCTACCGCTACTACTGCAGGTTGTGTTAGTGGGTTTACCGTCATGTTGATCGCGTTACTTGTATCCATTGCTTTGGTAACACAAGTTTCACTGCTTGTTAGTACACACGTTATTATATCACCGTTAGATAAACTGCTACTAGTAAATCCGTTGCTGTTAACACCTACATTATTGCCATTTAGTTTCCACTGGTATGTTGGAGTAGTACCACCATTAACTGCAGTAGCTGTAAATGCTGTTGGCGTACCATCACATATTGTACTACCAGGAGCAACTGTGATAGTTACTACAGGAGTTAAGTTTGGATTCACCGTCATATCAATGACGTTACTCGTATCCATTTGCTTGCTTACACATGCCTCACTACTTGTAAGTATTACACTTACCGCATCATTATTTGCAAGAGTAGATGATGTGTATGTAGTACTGTTTGTACCCACGTTAGCACCGTTCACTCTCCACTGATATGTTGGAGTAGCGCCCTCATTAGTTGGGGTAGCTGTAAATGTTACGCTTGTGCCATCACATACTGTATCATTAGGACTTACCGCTATGGTAACATCAGGTGTCAATATCGGATTCACCGTCATGTTGATAGCATTACTTGTATCCATTGCTTTGGTAACACAAGTCTCGCTACTAGTCAGTATACAGTCTACTACATCATTATTGCTTAAAGTACTTGTTGTGAATGTAGTACTGTTTGTACCCACATTAGCACCATTTAATCTCCACTGATATGTTGGAGTACCACCACCGTTAACAGCAGTAGCAGTAAATGTTACACTAGTACCATCACAGATTGTATCATTAGGGCTAACTGTTATTGTAACATCAGGTGTCAAGTTTGGATTAACAGTCATGTTAATCGCATTACTTGTATCAGCAGCTTTAGTGACACACATTTCACTACTAGTCATGATACAGTCAACAACATCTCCATTAGCAAGTGTATTAGTTATGAAAATATTGCTATTAGTACCTGCATTAGTACCGTTCACTCTCCACTGATAAGAAGGAGTTGTACCACCATTAGTTGGAGTAGCTGTGAAAATAACATTTGCACCATCGCATATAGTAGTACTAGGAGTAACTGCAATAGTTACTACAGGAGTAACATTCTGCTTCACAGTCATGGTAATATTTGCACTGGTATCTTTTGGCTTAGAAAGACATTTAGCATTGCTGGTAAGTATACAGCTGATCACATCACCATTTGATAATGAGCCATTGGTATAAGTACTACTATTAGTACCTGCAGGCAAACCATTCCTCATCCACTGATATGTTGGTGCAGTACCACCATTTACTGCAGTAGCTGTAAACGTCGCTATATTACCATCGCATATTGTATCATTAGGGCTCACCGCTATAGTAACGTCAGGTGTCACAAACGGTATGATGGTCATATTGATCACATTACTTGTATCTCTCGATTTAGTAACACAAGTATCACTTGTAGTCAATATACATCTTACCATATCACCAGTACTTAAACCGCCTATTGTAAACGTAGGACTATTAGCACCGGCGTCTACACCGTTTACTTGCCACTGGTAGAAAGGACTTGCGCCTGTAACAGTAGCGCTAGCAGTAAAGGTAACTGATGTACCAGCGCATGCTGTATCATCAGGACTCACTGCAATAGTAATATCCGGAGTCTGTTTAGTTTTAACAGGTACCGTTATCACATTACTTGTATCAGCAGGCTTAGTAACACATTGTGCATTACTAGTCATGATCACTCTTACTACGTCACCATTATTTAATGTATTGGTTGCAAACATGCTGTTGTTAGTACCTGCATTGGTACCATTCACCTGCCATTGATAAACAGGCATTGTGCCTCCGTTTGCAGATGTAGCAGTGAATAATACTGTTGTACCATCACAGATCGTATCTG
Source organism: uncultured Flavipsychrobacter sp. (assembly GCA_964531655.1). Lineage (GTDB taxonomy): Bacteria > Bacteroidota > Bacteroidia > Chitinophagales > Chitinophagaceae > UBA5543. Next base: position 139,381 of record CAZHDM010000001.1, on the reverse strand, counting down.
TAGGAGCTCTTGTAATAATAACTACAGGTGTTACGTTTGACAGCACCTTCATAGTTATGCTATTACTTGTATCCATTGTCTTACTAGGGCAAGGATAGTTTGTAGTTAATACACAAGTTACTACATCCCCATCAAGCAATGTGGACGTTATGAATGTATTACTGTTAGTACCTACATTGGATCCATTAACTTTCCATTGGTATACCGGAGCAGAACCGCCGTTTACTGCATTAGCAGTAAACGTAGTAGAAGCACCAGCACATATTGTATCGTTAGGACTAACAGTTATAGTTACATCAGGTGTCAGTATCGGGTTCACCTTCATTATGATGCTATTACTAGTATCGCTTGACTTAGTAACACAAGTCTCGCTACTTGTAAGTACACAATAAACCACTGCTCCATCAGGAATAGAGTTAGTAGTTAGTGTATTACTATTGAAGCCAACTGTTGCACCATTTACTACCCACTGATATGATGGAGAAGTACCTCCATTAGTTGGAGTAGCAGTAAATGTAACTGTTGTACCTGCACATATTGTATCATTTGGTGTAACCGCGATAGTAACATCAGGCGTCAGGTTCGGGTTCACCGTCATATTAATTGCATTACTAGTATCACGCTGTTTAGACACACACACTTCACTCGATATCATTTCACAAGTAACTACATCACCATTTAACAACGTACTTGAAGTATAAGTAGTACTATTTGTACCAACACCTACACCATTCAACTTCCACTGATAACTAGGTGATGCTCCACCATTAACAGGAGTAGCTGTAAACGTTACAGTTGTGCCATCACAAATGGTATCATTTGGAGATACTGCTATAGTAACTACCGGAGTCAGTATCGGATTAACAGTCATTGTGATATCATTACTTGTATCACTAGCCTGCGTTACACACGTTTCGCTACTGGTCATTTCACACGTTATAACATCACCATCAGCAAGCGAGCTATTCATGTAAGTACTACTATTCACACCTACGTTAGATCCGTTCAATCTCCACTGGAATACTGGAGAAGTACCACCATTAGCAAAGGTTGCAGTGAATGTAGTATTAGTACCCGCACATATTGTATCATTCGGACTAACAGAAACAGCTATAACAGGAGTCAGGTTAGGATTCACTGTCATATTAATTGCACTGCTAATAGCCGATGATGGACTAGCACATGTAAGGCTACTAGTCATTTCACAGGTAACTGCGTCTCCATTATTCAATACATTGCTGGTGTATGTTGCACTGTTACTACCTACATTATTACCATTTACTTTCCACTGATAGCTCGGTGCAGTACCACCATTTGTTGGTGTAGCCGTAAAGGTCACGCTTGTACCGTTACATACCGTATCATTAGGACTAACTGAGACAGATACTGCAGGCGTTATTGTTCCACTAATAACGGTTACATTAATTGTATTACTTGTTGCTGTAGCAGGAGCAGGGCAAGTAGCACTACTTGTCATTACACATGTAACTGCATCACCATTGCTTAGTGTAGTAGTTGTAAACGTCGCATTATTAGTACCTGCGTTAGTACCGTTCACTTTCCACTGGTAGCTTGGTGTACTACCACCATTTGTTGGGGTAGCTGTGAAAGTCACACTAGTACCAGGACAGAAAGCTGCAGTATTGCTTGACGATATACTAACACCAGGTGTAACAGTTGCATTGTGATTCATTACTATGCTATTACTGGTCACCATAGCAGGTGACGGACAAGTAGCATTACTTGTCATTACACAAGTCACGGTGTCTTTATCATTGATAGTAGTACTAGTAAACATGTTAGCATTCGTACCAACATTAGTACCATTTACTTTCCACTGATAGCTTGGTGTAGTACCACCATTTGTTGGTGTAGCCGTAAAGGTTACAGACTCACCCGGACATATCAATGTTCCTTTATTAGAAGATATACTTGCAGAAGGAGTGACAGTTGACAATGTTGTCATCACCAGTTCATTACTGAATACTATATTTGGCGATGCACATGCAGCACTGCTTAATAGTCTACATGTAATCGTATCATCATTTTTAACTGAATCAGTTACATAATTTAATGTTCCACCACCGGGTACATTTACACCATTAATTCTCCATTGATAACTTGGTGTGCTACCTGCATTGGTAGTTGATAATGAGAATGTAACTGTAGCACCATCACATATTGTAGTACCTAAATTTGATGATATAGTAGCTGTAGGTGTAACAGAAGAAGTAACCGTCATGTTGATCGTATTACTTGTAGCTGTAGCAGGCGATGCGCATGATGCATTACTTGTCATCACACAGCTAACTGCATCACCATTAGCTAAAGTAGAGGTTGTGAAAGTAGCACTATTCGTACCTACATTACCACCATTTACTTTCCATTGATAGCTTGGTGTACTACCTCCGTTTGTTGGTGTGGCAGTAAAGGTCACACTAGCACCATTACATGCTGTAGTACCACTACCAGATGCGATAGTAACACTTGGTGTAACAGCAGAGTTCACTGTCATAGTAATACCTGAGCTGGTAGCTGTAGTTGGTGATGCACAAGTAGCATTACTGGTCATCACACAAGTCACTATATCATTATTATTCAAAGTAGAAGTTGTATACGTAGTGCTGTTTGTTCCTACGTTACCGCCATTTACTTTCCATTGATAGCTTGGTGTACTACCACCGTTTGTTGGGGTGGCTGTAAAGGTTACGTTATCACCGCTACATATTGTTGTACCGCTACCAGATGCAATGCTCACACTTGGCGTAACTGTAGTATTCACTGTCATTGTAATACCAGAGCTTGTAGCTGTAGTTGGTGACGCACAAGCATCACTGCTGGTCATCACACAAGTCACTACATCATTATTATTCAATCCTGTAGTAGTATATGTAGTACTATTAGTACCTACATTACCACCATTCACTTTCCATTGATAGCTTGGCGTACTACCACCATTTGTTGGTGTGGCTGTAAACGTTACACTTGTACCACTACATATTGTAGTACCACTGCCAGATGCTATGCTTACACTTGGTGTAACAGGTGCACTCACAGACATTGTAAGTCCGCTACTTGTTGCAGTAGTTGGCGAGGCGCAAGATGCATTACTTGTCATCACACAAGTCACTACATCATTATTACTTAGTGTTGTCGTAATATATGTTGTACTGTTTGTCCCTACATTACCTCCGTTCACTTTCCACTGGTAACTTGGAGTTGTACCACCATTGGTAGGTGTAGCTGTAAACGTTACACTTGTACCGCTACATATAGATGTACCTTGGTTAGATGCTATACTCACGCTCGGAGTAACTGAACCGGTCACGTTCATATTTATAGCTGCACTTGTTGCAGTTGTCGGCGAAGCACATGCATCATTACTAGTCATTACACAAGTCACTGCATCACCATTACTTAATGAGGTTGTAGTATAAGTACTACCTGTAGCAACATTACCTCCATTCACTTTCCATTGATAAGTTGGAGCTGCACCACCGTTCGTTGGTGTTGGTGTAAAGGTCACACTAGTACCTGAGCAAATTGCTCCTGATGGGTTTGCAGCAATAGTAACTGAAGGAGTAACTGTGCTACTTACATTCAATGCTATCGCGTTGGTCATACCACTATCCGCTACAGAGCAATCGTTAGTATAATATACTTTACACTGTACATAATATGTATTACCTGAACTTAACCCGGTAGGTGAATAAGTACTACTATTCGTACCGACCTCTTGCGAGTTCATATACCATTGATAAGATGGGCTTGTCAATGTTTTACTAGCACTTGCAGTAAATGTAACTCCATTAGCAGGACATGTAGGATTTGTACCTGTTGTTATAGTATTAGTAAGTGTAACTGTATCTGTCGCTTTCTTAACATATACAGTAAAATCTTCTGCCTGACCATAATCTAACTGACCACAGCCATTTGTAACATGAGTGGCAGTAAACCAGTCTGCAATTACACGCATACGTAGTGGTGTACATGTAGTAACACCCGTAGATGGTACAGTATAAGTTGTAGAGTGAGTCTCATCACCATTAGCACTAAGAGCAGTATTGTGAGCGTATACTAACTCACCTGCAGAAAAGGACCCGTTATTATTGTAGTCAATGTAAACCTGTACGTCTTGTCTGTTAGTCTCGGTGTTTATAGATAGAGTATAACTCTCGCCTTGCGTTACAGTAGCCCACTGATTACAAGTTCTATCCTCATAAGCAGTACCGCCCTGATCAGCATAACCTTTAGAATCTGAAGTAAGGTCGTTTAAAACAACTTTTGTAGGCCCCATATTGGCTGTCATAGCTGTAGCAACATTCGCTGGATTGATAGCAGTTGTACAAGTAGCAGATACTGTAGTTGTGGTCGGCGGTGCTACAGCACCCAATGAGCTACCTAAACCCGGACGAAAATCAGTTAATGCAGTAAGGAAACGTTCTCTCTGCCCTGCTGTGAATCTATCAGGACAAGAGTTATAATCCATAAAGTTTCTATGTGCGCCTGCCCAGGTATTACCTGTACATATATTAGTTGAAGAGTTTGAAGGACAAGTGCTAGGGTTTCTTCTATGAGGCTCAGTATCACATATCAGATCACCATCTGTAGCACAATTGGTGTTTGTAGGACAAGTACTGCCCGTACCGTCACCCTGGAAAGTATGATAAAGGAAGAATGCATGACCTAACTCATGAGCAAGTGTCGTTTCACCAGCTTTCATTTGTGTAGCCAGTATCACGGTACCATCCGTAGTATCTCTACCACCTGGGAACTGTGCATAACCAGCAGTGAAAGATCCTGATGTACCATCGCTACCATCTATTCTGTTAACTACCCAAATGTTATAATACTCTCTGTTATTCCAACGGCTCCAAGATTTCAACTCTTCATCATCTACACCACTAGAACCATTACGTTTAACACCGTTTGCATTATATGCACCCGACAAAGAAGTACCATCAATACGAATAATACCAGATGTAGACGAGCAACCAGAAGTACGCTTAGCCAACACGAACTTTACCGGGAAACGTACACCATTTCCGTTAGTATCCTCGTAGTTAGCATGTCTGGCTTGGTAGATCTCATTCATATCCTCTATTGCATTCTCAATTACTGAGTCTGCAGGATTATATATAGTACCTACTGCACCACCGGTATGAATAATGTGTACCACAACCGGTATCTCATACTCTGTACCATACCCTGTGGTCATGTACCTGGAGTTATTCATAGCCATAGCCTTTGCAGACCACGCAGCATTAGCACTTTGAACTGCTGTTGCAAAGTCAGGATCTTTTAACATCCTTTCCTGATGGTATGAGTCAAACCCACAATCTTGACCGACAGCAACAAACGATGTCAGTACCAACAATAATGATAGAAACTTCCTCATAAAATTTAAATATTAAGCGACGGATATTACTTACATTTTATTTGACGCATGCAGTACGTAATAGTTAGTACCATATGCTTTTTTACTTAACGCACAGCACATTTCATATGCCGTTTAGCAGGGATGCGTTAAACGAGCATTAAAACTAATATTTTAACATACCTTTTACAAGGTTTCATGAACATATCAACGCATTATTTTAATGACAATATGTCATCAAATCACATATCTCTACACATTATGTGGATAGTATTTTAACCTACTTACTATAGCCTGCTGTATTAATCCATTATTTTTACCCTCATGATATATCACATAGTTGTGGGAGATATGGCTGCGGAGCCATTAAGAGAAGCTGTACGAGAAGAAGAAAGTATGGCTGGAGAGGTAATTGTCATGAAAGACATTTTACACGTAGGACCAATAAAAAGATCTGAAAATCAATCATTTAGTCAGCTACGTACAGATTTCTGGAAGCGAGTGATCAATGATGAGAAAGAAGAGATAAATGTTGATGATCAGCAGAGGCTACTTCAAGTGGTTAATAAAGTTGGGCAAAACACTAGTGATGTGGTGTGGCTTTGGATGGCACCATGGCCGGCTGATGTATGTGCCTACTACTGGATATTAGGCCATATGGCTAAGCACCTGGATAAATATTTCGTGTTGAATATTGCCGGATTACCGTTTCTGGATGCCGAAGGCAAGGTCTATTACCCTAAAAACATCAGTGAAATATTACCAAAAGAGCTAATAAAAGCACGCCGACTAGCGAGACAGGTAACTCCTGCAGAGCTGGAAGTGGATGGAGAAGAATGGGATAACATGGTATTAGAGAATGCAGGTATGCGTCTGCTGGAAGGTGGTAAGAAATTATATACAAGAGAAGCCAGCTTCTTTGACGAACAACTACTTAGCTTCTGCTCTCACCAGTTCCAGAAGGCTAGTAAAATTGTGAATCAGACTATTAAAAAGCTGAATGTACCTACTGGTGACCTATATCTTGGTTGGAGACTACGTAAAATGGCGGAACAGGAAACTATACTGGTTGAAGGGGATGTAAATAAGACATTGAGAGACTATAGTGTGAAGCTACCAGGCGGTGCGGGTACAGAGCAACCTGAGACTGCAACTACTGAAAACCAATCGGAAGAATGATAAAGGTAACGGCCATACATCCTGCAGGCAAAGACGAAAGAGGTTTTACTGCTGAGTTTGAGCAGACACGCACAGGCACACACTTAGTTGTATATCGCAAGGCTGGTACAGTCAGTGGCAGACACTACCATAAGGGAGGCTCCGCTACTAAAGATCCTGAAATACTAATGCTTTTAAATGGCACCTGTACTGTTAACTGGAAACACATAGACGACACAGAAGTACAAACTGCTATTCATGAAGGGCCTGTGCAGTTTGAGATACCGCCGTACATATGGCATGAAGTATTGCCTGAAACTGACTGTACATTTTTAGAACTTAATTCAATAGCCGAGCACGTGGCCGATACATATAGGCTGGATGAAGGCTAACGATATATTACTTTTGCAACATGGTTTTCGAAGTACCACTGGCTACACAAAAGGTAAAGCCTCATCAGGTAACAGCTATGCACCTTATAGCAGCACTGGCATTCATTGCAGTAGCGTGCATTACACTATTAATAAACAATATAGAGATCAAAATGCCTGATGGTGGAAATCTGCAAGTCGGCGATACTGATATATTTGACCTACTAGACGGAGCGGCTACTACAGTATTATTAGCAGGTATTGCTATACTTTTTGCAGGCCTTTTAAAAAATAAATGGTTAACAAAACCCAAAAACAGCAAAGTATTTAGAATAATAGAAGTAGGCATTGCTATTGCAGTAGCCATATTCTTGTTGGTTAAACAGTTTGATATACCAGCAGCTATATTCGGCGTACTGGCAGCAGCTCTGGCATTTGCTACATTTTGGGAGAACAGTAAAGGACAGCAGTTAACAGTGTCTGTAAGCGAAGACGGTATCAAGCTACCTGTAAACAGTAGAAGAAGAAATATCAACTGGACTGAAGCAGAAAAGATATTATTACGTCACGGTACACTTACTATTAACTGTGTGGATAATCGCCTTTATCAATGGATGACAGCACCAAACGATGTCAATGCAGAACAGTTTGAGTCCTTTTGCGCTAAACATGTTGAAGCTGCTATACCTAACAGACGTAATGATGACTGGTAGGCAGCTCATAGTTGCAGACACTACACATTAACAAATTACTTAAGTTGCATTCATTACTTTAGCATAGTATGAGTATGGTTCAGGAACAACCTGTAAATATCAAAGCTGCTGCATGGACAATAGGTGTACATGTAGTCCTATTGCTATTGTTCTTTTTCATAAACTACCAGCTACCCCAGCAACAACCAATAGAGGAAATGGGTATAGAGGTAAACCTGGGCACCAGTGAGGATGGATATGGTACTAACCAACCTATGTCTGTAGGGCTACCTGCCCCTGATAATGCAGCCAGTACCAGCTTAAGCAACGCATCATCATCAGACTTGCCGACCAATGTCCTTGAAAGTGACGACCCTGACGCTCCGGCTATCAATTCTAATAACACAAATAGTAATACAACCAATAGGAACAATGCGGTTAACAGCAATGTAAATGACCGTAACGATAGGCCTGCTAATAACAATAATACACGCAGACAGGCACGCTACGTATACAGTGGTAGTGATGGTGAAGGTGGTAATGGAGCAGGTGCAGATAATGATGGTGGAAGCGAAGGTAATACCACTGGCAGTGGAGATAGAGGCGTACCTGGCGGCACACCCGGGGCCAGTAATTATGAGGGCACTCCCGGCAGGGGCGGTGGTATCAGCCATACTCTTAACGGGCGTAATATAGTAGCATTTCCTAACCGTGATGCTGAGTTTAAGGAGAGTGGTAGCGTTACCATCCGTATAACAGTAAATAAAGACGGAGTTATTACCAATAAGCGCATAACATCTGCCAGTAGCTCGGAGCTGAGGCAGATAGCTCTGGAGAAAGTAGAGAAAATACGCTTCAATAAAAGTAGCTCTGCACCCGAAGAACAATTTGGGAATATTACATTTGTATTTAAAACCCGTTCTTAAATACAACATATGCCAAACGCTTATCAGCAAACTGTTAGTTACCTATATGAGCAGCTACCGATGTTTACAAGAGTTGGGGCTGCAGCTATCAAGAAAGACCTTACTAATACCATCAAGTTTTGTGAGGTATTAGATGACCCGCAGAATAAATTCAAATCGATACACATTGCCGGCACTAATGGGAAAGGCAGCGTAAGTCATATGCTGGCAGCTGCTATGCAAGAGGCTGGTTATAAAACAGGTTTGTATACATCACCCCACCTAATAGATTTCAGAGAACGTATACGTATTAATGGAGTTCCTGTAAGTGAAGAATGGGTCGTAGAGTTTGTAGAAAAGAACAAGCAACATATAGAAGATATAGAACCTTCTTTTTTTGAGATTACTGTAGCAATGGCTTTTGCTGCATTCGCAGAAGAAGAGGTAGATGTTGCCATCATAGAAACAGGCTTAGGAGGCAGACTTGATAGTACAAATGTAGTTACCCCACTACTGTCCGTGATCACCAATATAGGATACGACCATATGGACCTGCTGGGCGATACCTTAGCTGATATAGCAGGAGAGAAAGCAGGTATTATCAAAGAAGGTATACCTGTTGTAATAGGTGAACAACACCCCGAAACACAACAGATATTTTTCCGTCATTCTGTACAGAAGAAAAGCCCTGTATACTATGCTGATGCGGTATGGAACCTTGTAAGAACTGAGACTAATTTACAGTCTCAAAACTTTAAAGCTATTCATGGTGCGCGTCATGAAATGATCGATATTACTACAGACCTGATAGGTGATTATCAAGCTGCTAATATTAAAACAGTGCTTTCAGTTAGAGATGTTATGGTATCCAATGGTATGGTAGACCTACCAATGGACAAACTCATACACGCCATATCTAAAGTAAAAAAAGCTACAGGCCTCAGAGGCAGGTGGGATGTGATACAAACAGAACCAACCATAATAGCTGATGTTGCACATAATGCTCACGGGCTTGCAGGGGTACTAAAACAGTGGACCAATATCTCTGCTGCAAAAAAGCATATAGTACTGGGTTTTGTAAAAGACAAAGATGTAGCCAAAGCACTAGCACTATTTGATAAAAACAGTACCTATTATTTCTGCAACGCAGACATACCACGTGCTATGCCAGCCAGCGAACTTAAAAAGCACGCAACAGAAGCAGGGCTTAAAGGAAACATTTTTGTTAGCGTAGCTGATGCAGTAGAGGCTGCACGAATAGCCCTTGCCAAAGAGGATGCATTATTAATTACGGGAAGTACGTTTGTAGTTGGGGAAGCTATTGCTTATTTGAATGTCAATAACGGGCGCTTATTTCCCACGTCCCTGGAAGAGCACATTTAGTGTGTACATCATGATCTTTATATCAAGAACCAAAGAACAGTTCTCTATATAAAGCAGATCATACTTCATACGATCTATCATTTCATTGATATTCTCCGCATAGCCAAACTGTACCATACCCCAAGACGTTAATCCAGGCTTTACTTTGTGCAGGTACTTGTAGTGCGGATGTGTTTCTATTATCCTGTCTATGAAATATTGTCTTTCCGGTCTGGGACCTACAAGAGACATATCCCCCTTCAAGATATTCACAAATTGAGGGAGTTCATCTATCCTCCACTTGCGCATAAACTTACCCCAAGGTGTGATACGAGGATCTTCATCGCTAGACAATGCAGGACCATTCTTCTCTGCATCCGTCACCATAGAGCGGAACTTCAGAATGTGAAAAGGCTTACCAAATAAACCTATGCGTTGCTGTTTGTAGATGATAGGTCCTTTAGATGATAACCTCACTTTTATAGCTGCGAATAACAACACAGGAGAAAGCACGATAAGTGCAAACAAAGAAGCTAATATATCTATACCACGTTTACATACCCTTTGCCAGTCTGGCATCAGATCAGGGTAAATATGTATCAGTACCGCGTCGTATACGTTGCTGGTTTTTACAGACCCTGATATGATATCATACAGATCAGGCTGTATTTTCACCACCACTGGACGATAGCTGAGACGAGTAAGTATATTCTCCAGAAGGTGGTGTTCAGATGAATCAACAGCAACTATCACTTCCTCTATCTCGTGGTCGTCAATAATCTTTTCGAGCTCTGATAAATGTCCTAACTGTGGCAGGTACTTACTCATTCCATTACTCTGCTCTTTATTAGAGTAAATAAAACCCTTGAATATATTACCTAGTACTTTCGGGCTATCTGCTACTTTCTTATATATGCTGATAGCTTTTGAGTTGCCACCTATTATCAATGTATTGAAACCTACCCTACCTTCTACAAGATTATTCTTCACACTATTGAGCAAAAACAATCGAAGTATTAAAGTAGTAGCTGTATGAATAAATAAGTAACGACCAGTTATTCTAATAAAGTAAGCGTAATCTGCATTATCGTCTGCAAATATGAATAAGGAAATGAGAACGCTACCTAGAATGCAGGATATAAGAGTTCTATTTATTTCGTCCAGTCTCGATTTACGGTAAAGGTCGAAATATGTACCTGAGAACATGTACAGTACTAACCACCCTCCTGGGATTACTACAAGCGTCATAGCATAATCTCTAAGACCAAATATTTGCCACACATCCCAATAGTCTATATCACCCAGCAAGTAATGTCTATACCCCCAAAAGATAAGCCACGCCACTAATGCTGCCAGATAGTCTAGCAGCACAAGCTTCCTAATAGCTCTTTTCTTAAGTTCGGGGGCTGACATTGTTATTTAACTTAGAATGAAACGACTTTTATATTATCGAACAGAACATAACCCTCAGAAAGCCCCTCTAATGAGGTACGGATCATTAATTTATAATCAACACCAGGGTAATCAGTTGTATAGCTTCCCAGCTCTATATATATCTTTTTCCATTCTCCATTGGATGGCTTTACACCTGCGAAGTACTCATACACATCTACACCGGTTGTTAATGTATTATACATTCCTATCTGGAAGCTGGCTGTAGACTTATAATCCACTTCTAGAAAAACTTCTCCGGGAGCAATATCAAAACCTTTATTTGTAATACTTTCTGAGACAGGATGATCTGCATCCATATATACTAAACCCGAGCCACCACCTTCAAATACGTCAGCAGGAGCATCAGAGCGTTTCATTTTAGCATAATCTGTTGCATCTACAACGAACTCATCAAATGAATTACCTACCTCAAAGTCTTCCATATACAAAAACTTTGTAGCAGAATAATAGCTTGTTGTTGCATCGAAGTTCACAGTCTGACCAGGTGCAGTTTTTAATGTGAAGCTATCGTATGTATAAAAAGGGTATATAGGCTGTAAATCCTGAAAACCGTTCAGGGTGATCCCTGGAGCAATTGATATGATACCTGCATCTCCTTCAGTAATTACAGGTACATTACAAGGAAGATCAAATACACCTACAGGATTATTATTATAATAAACCCAAACACTGGAGATGTCTGATGAGGCACTACCCTCTTTCTGAGGATCGTTGATCTGTACATCGAATCCATCAATTTTTACATATGTAGGGGTATCCTCTTCAGGATTAATTATCTCACAACCCACTGCCAATAGGACTATTGGCATCAAATACAACAAAATTTTAAGTCTCATCTGTGCAATAATTCTAAATTGCTAACGTTAGAACGTCCTTTTACCATCAAATATTGTGCTAAACGTTGTGTAACTCGTTATGAAGGCTCATTTTTTTAAGAATCTGATGAGCAACATCCATGGCATTATAGCCATCAAAAACGGATACTCTTACAGGCTGGTCATTATTAACAGCATCGGCAAATTCCTGCAGCTCCATCCTGATAGCGTTACCTTCTTTTACCTCAGGCATGTTTACAGACAAGGTTTTACGCTCGCCATCAGGTAGCTGCAGCGGCAAATCGAACATACCTTTTGCTTTACCTTCTTCTTTTAATTGAATTACTTCAGTTTTCTTGTCCAAGAAATCAATTCCGATATACGCATCTCTCTGAAAAAGACGCATTTTACGCATTTTTTTCATTGATATACGGCTGGATGTAAGATTAGCTACACATCCGTTATCAAACTCGATACGTGCATTAGCTATATCAGCAGACTCGCTGGCTACAGAAACTCCGCTCGCAGATATCCTGCGTACTGGAGATTTTACCAGATGCATAACGATATCAATGTCGTGTATCATCAGATCCAATATCACAGACACATCTGTACCTCTGGGGTTGAATTGCGCCAACCTATGAGCTTCAATGAACATAGGCTTCAACTCTTGCTCTTCCAAAGCAAGGTAGGCAGGGTTATACCTTTCTACATGCCCTACCTGACACTTAACATTAGCCTCATCTACAAGATGTACGAGCTCTTTAGCCTCTTCAAGAGACTGTGCCAGTGGCTTTTCTATGAAAATGTGTTTACCTGCAAGCAAACACTTTTTGGCTATATCGTAGTGCGTTATGGTGGTGGATACAATATCTAGCGCTTCAGTCTTCTCTATCAGCTCATCTATATCACTGAACCTCTTCACCCCAAACTCTTCAGCTACAGCCTTGCCCTTAGCATCATCAGGTTCATAAAAGCCAATAAAATCTATGTCGGCAACTTCTTGCCATTGTTGTATATGTATCCGTCCCAGATGTCCGGCTCCGAAAACTCCTACTTTCAGCATTTAGCTATTTGAATCAGTCTATTGGAAATAGCTTGCAATATAGCAATTAATAGACACTATAACAGCCCCTCATCAGCCATACTTAGATACATGTTTTCCCCAACTATTATATGATCCAACAGCTTGATATTCATAAGTACAGATGCTGATTTCAGCTGTTCTGTAAGTGCTATATCCTCTCTACTGGCTGTCAGGTTGCCGCTAGGGTGGTTATGCGCTACCATTATCTTAGAAGCATTATTCAGCAAAGCATTTTTAAGTATGATCCTGATATCTGCTACTGTACTACTCAATCCGCCTTGTCCAATTGGCTCATAACGTATAACTCTGTTGGACTGACTCAAATACATAACATAAAACACTTCATGGCTTAGGTCACGCAACAGGGGAATAAAAATATCAGCAGCATCTTTACTTTGTTTGATAACCGGTTTTGTCTGAGCTGAAGCCATCTGCCTACGTCTACCCAGCTCCAGAGCAGCAGCAATAGTGATGGCTCTGGCTTCGCCTATACCTTTTGTTTGCTGGAATGTTTCTACACCTAGTCTACCGAGGTCATTAAGGTTACCATTAGCTTGTTTCAGCACATCTCTTGCTAAATCCAGTGCTGAGCGTTCGCGTGTACCACTGGATATAAGTATAGCCAAAAGTTCAGCATCTGTGAGTGCTGATGGCCCTTTTTGTAATAGCTTCTCCCGTGGTCGTTCATCTTCCGACCAATTCTTGATGCTGTTATAGGTAGTCATGCTAAAGTGTAAACTACGAGTTTCATCCCAAACAATTAGCATTCTTTATAGTTATATAAAAGCAGGTTTCATTACGTAGCTTTACCTTAGCTGACAAAATTAAAATACCCGAGTGGACAGTAGCTGTACATACATACCTTACGAAAAGACAAATTCATTCTCAAAGCTAGTTACGGATTATCTTGACAACTCACCTGAATTACGACCATTTTATAGATACAGACCCGATGAAAAAGGTATTGAGCACGCCATAAAGGAGCGATCTAAATACCTTGTAAACAGGGAAGCACTGGTATCAGAGTTGAAAGGTCAGTATAAAGAACTAGAGACTAGCCAGCTATTAAACAATAATATAACCGCTTTAGCAGAGGAGAACACTTATACTATATGTACCGCACATCAGCCCAACTTACTGACAGGGTATTTATACTTCATATACAAGATCACACATGCTATTAAGCTCGCTGAAGAGCTCAACAGCAAACATTCTGATAAAAAGTTTGTGCCTGTATACTATATAGGTAGTGAAGATAATGATCTTGATGAGTTGGGTGTTTTCAGATATAACGGTGATAAATATAGATGGGATGCCGACGGGCAGACGGGCGCGGTAGGTAGAATGGACACCAAAAGTCTTAAAGGCTTATTAGATGACTTATTTCGTGTATTGGGGCCACCGACAAACCATACCAAAGAGCTAAAAGAGATTCTTACGGAAGCATATTTAAAACAAAAAAATATTGCTGATGCTACAAGGTACTTGGTAAATGAGCTTTTTGGCAGATACGGGCTGGTAGTAATAGATGCTGATAGTAGTATTTTCAAAAGTGAGATATTGAATGTACTGGAAGACGATCTACTGAACCATACGGCTGTAAATCTGGTGAATGAGCAAGCTGATTTACTCGCAAAAAACTACAAAACACAAGCCTACCCTAGAGATATCAACCTCTTTTACCTTAAGGACCAAATACGTGAACGTATAGAGCATCACGAGGATAGATGGGTAGTACTAAATACAGATATTAGCTTCAGTAAAGATGAGCTGCTAAAAGAGTTGAAAGGCCACCCTGAGAGGTTTAGCCCCAATGTGATATTAAGAGGCATACTACAGGAAAGTATTTTACCGAACGTGGCATTTATTGGTGGTGGAGCGGAAGTAGCATATTGGCTGCAATTAGAAAAAGTGTTTAGGCATTACAATGTGTTCTATCCTGCTGTAATGCTACGCCAGTCTGCTATGCTTGTAAAGAGCAATGAGGCTGAACTAGTTAACAAGCTTGAGTTATCAACAGAAGATCTATTCAAAAGTGTTGATGAGCTAACAAGAGCATACATAGACGAGCACACAAACAGCGAATGGAAGACAAATGGTGAAGAAAAAGAAGTGGAAGAAATACTGAATAAGCTACAACGGAAAGCTGTAGCTCTTGATCCTACCCTAGAAAAGTCAGCAGGCGCTGCACTCAGCAAAATGAAGCATCAACTGGATATACTCCAGAAGAAGATGTATCGTGCAGAGAAGCGTAAAATGCAGGTAGAGATCAACAGGTATGAAAAGCTAAAATCAGTACTCTTTCCTAATGGTGGGCTTCAGGAGCGTACAGAGAACTTTATTCAATACTACCCAGAGCAAGGAGCTAAACTAATCGACTTAATACATGAAGGAACATTGCCATACAATGAGCAATTCCTTATTATATATCTATAACCAAAACTATTTATTACTCAACCTTTAATACATTTGTATCGTCAGAAACTATAGAATATGAAGAAATTAAAATTACTACTAGCACTCGTTGTTTTATATGCACCTATAGCTGCATTTGCACAACCAAGCGTATCTAAAGCTTTACCTGTAGATATCAAGTTAGGTATAAAGGGCGGCCTGAACTTTGCAAGACTAAATGGTGATGCATGGACAGCCGGGTCTAAAACAGGTTTTCACGCAGGAGCGTTCGCCAGCATTGGTGTTAAAAAAGTAGGCGGTCAGATAGAAGCTATCTACAGCCAAAACACTTACAATGTAAGAGGTGCAAAGCTTGCCGCTACACCTACTCTTTTAAAAAACCCGGCAAACGATTCTACTCGTACAGGCGACTTGGGCGTGTCTTATATCAACATACCTATATTGTTAAACCTTAACCTGTTTGGCAATGCAGTTATTCAACTAGGGCCACAATACTCAGGCGTACTTTCTGTTAATGATAAAGACAATATACTTAGCAACCCTGATGGGTTCTTCAATAATAGTGATGTGTCAGGCGTAGTAGGTATATGGTTGAACTTGCCATTCAAACTGAATGCAGGTGCGAGATATATATTTGGTTTTTCTGATCAGAATTTTTCGTCTATCGGAGAGTCTTGGAAAAGACGTAACATCCAGATACATGTAGGCTATTCATTCCTATAAAAATTATTCTAAACTAATAATTAAGGGCTGCATATGCAGCCCTTAATTATTTATGCAACAAAAGGTTGACGAGAAACTCACCAACCTGTAAACATAATTTCCTGTAAATATTTTATGGCAACTGAGTAGTTGACTGAAGCTTATTAGGACAGCCGTATTTACTAGTCGAAGTACATGAAGCTGTCATCATTACAGCTAAAGCTAAAACTGCCACCACGGGAATCACACGACGAAGTATTGTAAATTTTTGCATCTTGTTTGTCAATTATTAAAACTAAAAAAACGCTTGGTTACATTTGTACGAAGATAATAAAATTTAATGAAGCACATACATTTCATAGCTATGGGTGGTGCCATCATGCATCAGCTGGCTATTGCACTACATAATAAGGGGTATAAAATAACAGGTAGTGACGATGAGATCAATGATCCGGCACGTACTAACCTAGCTAATAAAGATATACTACCTGAACAGGAAGGCTGGCACCCTGAAAAGATAAATACCTCAATAGATGCTATAGTACTGGGTATGCACGCTAAAGGCGACAATCCCGAACTAAAAGCAGCACAGGAGTTAAATATCCCTATCTATTCATTTCCTGAATATGTATATGAGGTTTCTAAAGATAAAAAGCGTGTTGTAATAGCCGGAAGTCATGGTAAAACCACCATCACTTCTATGATCATGCATATACTTCGTGATAGGGGTATAGATTTTGATTATTTAGTAGGTGCTAAAGTAGAAGGCTTTGACCTATCTGTAAAACTTACAGATGCTCCACTCATTATACTAGAAGGTGATGAGTACCCAGCATCTGCTATAGAGAAGAAACCTAAGATATTCTTCTACCATCCACACATCTCGGTTTTAAGCGGTATAGCATGGGATCATATCAATGTATTCCCAACTTACGAGAATTACCTATGGCAATTTGAGCATTACCTATCTAACATTGAAGCCAATGCACCTTTATTATACAATGCAGAGGATGAAGAAGTAAAGAAGCTTGTCGCAAAATCGGCAACTCAACTTAATGCCCAACCATACACCATGCCTGATTATAAATATAAGGATGGCACGGCTATACTCAATACCGGTAATGGTAACATACCTCTATCTGTATTTGGTAGTCATAATTTACTCAATATGCAAGCAGCAATTGCTGTTTGTGTAGAACTAGGCATTACCGAAGAAAATTGTTATGAATCTATCAAAACCTTTACTGGTGCCGCACGCAGACTAGAGAAGATGATAGAGAAAGACAATCTTGTTGTCTATAGAGACTTTGCCCATGCACCATCAAAACTTAAGGCTACCCTAGATGCTACAAGAGAAGCTTTCCCTGACAGGAAACTGATAGCATGTTTTGAGTTACACACATTCAGTAGCTTGAGCGAGCAGTTCTTAAAAGAATATAAAGGCAGCATGCAAGCTGCTGATGCAGCTATTGTATATTTCAGCCACCATGCTATAAAACTTAAGGGATTACCGCCAATCAGTAATACAACAGTAAAGGATCATTTTGACACTGAGAGCCTAGAGGTAATAGATAATAAAGAATTACTACAAACGAAAGTGAAAGCATTATTGTCTTCTACTAATGAACCAACATGTTTGTTACTAATGAGTTCCGGAACATTCGACGGAATTGATTGGAATAATGTATGTTCGCAGCAGAATTGATTAAAAAAGAATAATGGCGCAACTCTCACTAAAAAAACCAATTATTTTCTTTGACCTCGAAACAACGGGGACTGATACTGCGAAGGACAGAATAGTAGAAATGGCTCTGGTTAAGCTTAACCCCAACGGCACCCGTGATAAATACGTAAAACGTATCAATCCCGAAATGCCAATATCTGAAGAGTCGGTATCAATACACGGCATTACCAATGAAGATGTAAAAGACTGCCCTACCTTCAAGCAAGTAGCAAAGGAAGTATATGAGTTTATGAAAGGTTGCGACCTGGGTGGCTACAATGCAATACGCTTTGACATACCTATGATGGCTGAAGAGCTACTGCGTGCAGGTGTATCAGTAGATTTTACAGAAAGACGATTTATTGACCCTCAGCAGATATTCTTTAAGATGGAAACACGTACGCTGAGTGCAGCATACGAGTTCTATTGTAATAAGAAAATGGAGCATGCTCATAACGCTGAAGCTGATATACTGGCTACTATAGAAGTACTGGAAGCACAGTTGGATAAATACCCAAACTTGGAAAACGACGTCAAAGCCCTACATCAATTTACTAATAGTGGTGAGCAAATGGTGGACTATGCCAGGCGTATGGTGTTGAAAAATGGCGTACCGGTATTTAACTTTGGTAAAAATAAGGGTCGTAAAGTAGAGGACGTGTTCAAGGAGCAACCTCAATATTATGACTGGATGATGAATGCTGATTTCCCCTTACATACAAAGCAAAAGCTAACAGAAATTTTAACCAATATGAAATTAAAGCAGTCAGGTTTAAAATCTTAGCTAAATATTATGAAGCACTAAGTGAGAATTGCTTATTTTAGATTTTTAATACTTTGCCCGTTTTGGACAAACTCGTAATAATACCTACATATAACGAAAAGGAGAATATTGAACGTATCCTTCTAAAAGTTCTATCCCTAGCCGGAGGCTATCATGTACTTGTGGTAGACGATGGATCACCTGATGGCACTGCTGACATAGTGCGCCGTCTTATGGAAACTTATCCTGAGCAGATACACATGCTTGAAAGAACCGGCAAGCTGGGTCTTGGGACAGCATATATAGCAGGCTTTAAGTGGGCACTCCGCAGAGAATACGAATACATATTCGAGATGGATGCAGACTTCTCGCACAATCCCGACGACCTCTTAAGACTACACCAAGCATGCGTTGCTGGTGCTGACATGGCTGTAGGCTCTAGATATGTGCGCGGAGGAAAGCTTGTTAACTGGCCTTGGGATAGAAAGCTCATATCACGTGGTGGTGCTATATATACACAAATGATAACATGGATGCCTGTGAGCGACCCTACTGCAGGGTTTGTATGTTATCGCAGAGATGTCCTGAAAGCACTACCACTTAATGAAGTACAGTTTATCGGCTATGCCTTCCAGATAGAAATGAAATACCGCACATGGAAGCTTGGCTTCAAGATAACAGAAGTGCCTATCACATTTGTAGATCGTAAAGAAGGGACGTCAAAAATGAGTTCCGGCATCATACACGAGGCTATGTTTGGTGTATGGAAAATGAGGGGCTTCACACACAAGAGAGGTAAGTAGACTACCATTCATTTATTAATGCTGCGTTTCTCTGTATTATCTGCATGGCCATAGGCCCTTCAGCAAATAACAGATCCAATATGCTTAAGTTTTTATAGAAACCATTTCGCTCTTTAAACATCTGATAGTAGATAGCTTCATGCTCACTGAAAGGAGTCTTCTCTATAGAAGGCTTTACCTCTTTGCGTAGGTCTTTTACATCTTTATATTTACTTACGTACGCATCAGAATACTCTTCCTCGTAAGTAAATTGCAACTCCCTTTTCAGCCACTTACCTGCTACCTTATTGAAATCTGTTAAATTCTCACAAACAGTAGTAAATAATGGTTCTAGACTCATAGCATAATGTTCAAAGAATGGCGCTCGTCCATATACAGATTTAATAGTACGCCAGTGCTGCTGCTGCCAACTTTCTGTATTATCTATCTGCACATCTTTCATTGCAGTACGTTGATTACGACCTTGAGCTAGTGGTATAGTGAGCTGTATCAGACCATTTGCACCTGTTATGTAATATCTGTTTCGGTAAGTCATCTTCTCATAATGCTCAGCAGTATCGAAGATTACCTTATCGGTATGTGATATTAATAAGCACCATTTTATATTAGGAAAAGGCATTAATGGACTAACAATCTGTGACATACACGAGTAAGTAAAGCTATTTCTGTAATTTGCGAAAAATAATAAAAATGATTCGTAGGACAGGGCTGTGTATTTTATTTTCCTTACTTGGGTATGTTTCTTTCGGTATTAATGCCTTACCAGCTTATAAACTCTTCTATGCTCCTAATGAAAAAGGAGATTATACGCCATACTTGGAGATATACTGGCAAGTAGATCCGAATACAGTAAATTATTCGCTTAATGACAACGGACACTATCAGGCTGGCATTATTACAACCTTACGTATAGATCATAGCGACAGTATAAAAAATTCAAAAAAATACTTGCTGGAGACAACCCCTGCTGCTGACCTTAAAGCAGCACAACTCCAAAATATTATAGATCTCAACAGACAAGCAGTGGGCTTTGGATGGGTGTATATAGACCTCCAACTGACTGAAAGTAAATATCCTAACAAAAGCTTTAGCTATAAAGATTCAGTACTAGTGCAGCCACCTGACTCTGCGGTATTCTATAGCGTATTACAGCTTATAGATACATCTTACAAAGATTCTAGTACTACCAGCATTTTTCAGAAAAACGGGAGGATGCAAATACCATTATCTGCAAACTTCCTGGACGACCATAGAAAAATGTTACATTACTACGCCGAGCTATATGGTACCGGATCTATATCTAAAGAACGATTACCATTAGTTCAAGATATAAGTATCTCTAAAAAGGAGTATGACCACACCGTATTTCAGCTTGAAAGACACGATACTATAACCGCGGCTACAGTCGTACCATTTCTCGGGAAGTTTAAGATAGACGCCTTACCGTCAGGCAACTACTATCTCAACTTTATATTAACCGATAATGCAGGACAGAAGTTGGCTAAACAATCATTATTTTTTCAACGCAGTAACATCAACCCTACTGTAATTAAAGACACTTCTGCTGATTCCAACAAAGTAGTATTTGAAGATGTAACTGTTTTTGAAGTTAGTGAGACATTTGTTGGTAAGTATAGCCCGTCACAACTAAAAGCTATTCTTAAAATGCTATTACCAATAGCATCAGTAAATGAAAGAGATAATATTAACAGCTTCCTCAAGCGTCCTGAGGAGACGTATATGCGCTACTTTATTTACAACTTTTGGAAAAACAAATATCCGCTGGAACCTGAGAAAGGATGGAATGATTTTGTAAAAAAAGTCAAAGAAGTAAATAAGCTATTTGGCTCGAAAGCTAAACCCGGATATGAAACTGAAAGAGGCTTTATGTACATTAAGTATGGCAAGCCGGAACAAAGGTATGTAGTAAGTAATGAGGAAGGAGCTGTACCATATGAAGTATGGGTATATAATGCACCAGGCAATCAAGGCTCTCCCGGAGCATTCTTATTTTACAATCCTGGTTTTATGATAAATGACTATAGGTTACTACACTCTACAGTGAGGGGTGAATTAAGAAATACTAACTGGAGAAGCCAGTTATATAAAAATGGAGCACCTACTAATAACTTGAACTCAAGAGCAGAACAAACTTTTCAATATAGATAAATGAATATTCACTTTTATAAATATCATGGTACCGGTAACGATTTTGTAATTATCGATAACCGTGATAACTCAATCAAGCTATCACAGCCACAAGTAAACTTTCTTTGTGATCGCCACTTTGGTATTGGCGCAGACGGGTTGATGCTACTAGAGTTGGAAGATGGTGTAGACTTTAAGATGGTGTATTACAACTCCGATGGTAATGAAAGTACTATGTGCGGTAACGGAGGTAGATGTATCACGGCATTTGCAAAAAAAATGGGTGTAGTGTCTAACCACGCAACATTTATAGCAATTGACGGGATGCATCATGCAGATATATCAGACGATGGTATTGTAGCACTAGGCATGCAAGATGTACAGGAGATAAATTTTTCTGAAGATCATGCAATACTTGACACCGGATCACCCCATTATGTAAAATGGACTACTGATCTAGACAACTGTAATGTAGTTGATGATGGACATAACATTCGTAATAAGGAGCAGTTTCAACCAAAGGGCATAAATGTGAACTTTGTAGAACAACTATCAGAAGGTGCGATAAAAGTCAGAACTTATGAACGCGGAGTAGAAAATGAGACACTCAGCTGTGGTACAGGCGTTACGGCAAGCGCCATCGCATCTGTTAAAAATAAAACTGGCAGTTTTAACATATCAATAGACACTCCTGGCGGGAAACTGGCTGTATCCTTTACCAGTAAAGGAACGGAAGGAATATCGGAAGTTGTATTACATGGACCGACGAAATTGGTATATGAAGGTAATATTGAAATCTAGCACGGATTTTGATTTTAGTTTATCAAACAATTTATACTAATTATGAAGAAGGGAATCATCTTAGCTTTATTACTTGTAGCAGGTAGTACTTCATTGATATATGCACAACAAAACAAAGCGCAAGAGTACAAAAGTGCTAAAGTCGAGCAGTTGAGTAGTAATGATGACAAACAAACATCAGATAAATACTATTTCTTTAGTGCTGATAAAGCGCCACAGTTGGCTAGCGCCGGAAATAATAAATCAATGAGTACCAGACATGCTGTAATAAACCAAAGTGAAGCTATTGATAAAGCCGATTTGTCTACAAAAAGTCATATTAACCAGTCTGTAAAAGCTTCTAAGAAATAACATCGCATTTAGCATTATAAAGAGTGTTACTTTTGTAACACTCTTTATTTGTCAGGAATAAATATCAAATGAACTATATCTCAACATCTCTTATTATTTGCTCACTTCTTATTTGCAGTTGCTCACAAAAACTTGCACCAGGATCAGACATGAGTAATTCAGGTAATACTAGCTCTGGTTATTCATCTACCTCAAGTGCAGTAGATGCAGAAACTAAAACATTAGAGTCAACATCTACTAGTAGCTCAGATGATAACGTTGAAACTTTTAAAGATGAAGGTCTTTATAAAGAAGGGAGCCATAACGCAACTATTGGTAAGTAAATTAGCTTTTTACATTAACATAGCTATCTATTGGTAACCTTTTAGCTATAGATCTAGCCAGCGTCATTTCATCAGCATACTCTAACTCACCACCAAAAGCAATTCCTCTGGCTATAGTTGTGATATTTACTTCCAGCCCTTTCATTTGTTTAGCAATATAGTATACAGTAGTATCTCCCTCTATTGTAGGGCTAAGCGCCATGATCAATTCAGTCACGTCGTTTTTCTTTACTCTGGCTAATAGATTATCAATATTCAATTGCGCAGGGCCTATACCATCTAACGGAGATAGTATACCACCTAATAAATGATATACTCCATTATACTGTTGTGTGCTTTCTATTGCAATAACATCGCGGATGTTCTCAACAATACATATTTGAGAGTGATTTCTGCCTTTGTTGCTACAGATCTCACAGAGCTTAGTATCTGATATATTATTGCATGACTCACAGTACTGAATCTCATTACGCATCTTAGCAATTGCTTCCGCAAACTGATTCACTTCATCTTTATTCTTTTTAAGCAGCTGCAATACCATACGCAATGCTGTTTTCTTACCTATACCCGGCAGCTTAGAAAGCTCATTCACAGCATTTTCTACCAATTTCGAAGAGAAGACCATATTGACCCTCAAAATTATACAAAAAAAAGGGCATGACGTATGCCATGCCCTTTTAATATTCTTTAATGAGGATTACTTCATTACAGAGAATTTAGCAACAGTTTTCTGACCGTTAACTTCTAGCTCAGCAACATATATACCTGCATTTAATTTAGAGATATTAAGATCAACTTGCTTTTTACCTTTGCTGTTATCTGACAATGGCTGCTCAAGAACAGTTTGTCCAACAAGGTTTCTTATTGATATTTTAGCATCATTTACACTATTCAATAAGCTGAAGTTGATAGTTAATTTGCTTGTAGCCGGGTTAGGGAACAAGTTGAATGAATTATCAGCAACTACATTTTCAACAGATACTTGGCTTTTGAAAGGTATAGTTTTACAAATAACGTTGTTAGTTGTGTCAGTCTCAGCCATAAGAGAACCATTTCTGTACGCTCTTACTGTATCACACCAGTTGAATGGATTGCTACCAGGAGCAGATGAGAAGAATACTGTATCAGAGAAGTATACTGTATCACCGGTAGGAATACCAGCAGTTGGTAATGATAGTCTTCTGCGGTTGCTACCACCAGAAGAGTATGCTGTACTTAGAAGTAAAGTATCAGTAGCTGCATTTAGAGCCATTGAACCTTTGTTGATGAAGCCCCATCTAATGATGTGACCAGTAGGACCACCGAATCTCATTGTATCAGAAATAGTACGGTGATAAATTTCAAGATCTAAGTTCTGTGCCTGAGTTTGGTTATTAACACCCAAAAGCGCCACAAGAGCAATAAGTAAGTAAATACGCTTCATATATGTTTTTTTAAAAGTGAGGGCTAAAGGTATAAAAATATTAAAAGAAAACCCTCTATTTTTAATGCCTTTTGGTTGCTTTTTCAGCTGTTTATTAATTGATAATTAAGTTACTGACAGTTAGATGTCATTTTCATGACACTTTATTTCAGTTTCTCGTTCCCGTGGTGTCTTTCAGCATCCCTTTTTGTCTTTTTTTCCATGTTTTTGTGAAAAGCCTGAGTAAGATCAACCCCTGTTTGGTTAGCTAAACACAATAACACCCATAGAACATCCGCCATCTCATCGCTCAACTCTTTACCTTCATCACTCTTTTTATAAGACTGATCTCCATACTTGCGCACCATAAGCCTGGAAAGTTCTCCTACTTCCTCCATCAAAATCCCCATATTGGTCAGCTCACTAAAATATCTGACTCCGATAGTTTTGATCCATTCATCTACTTGATCTTGTGCTTGCTGTATCGTTACTTCCATTATATCAGATTTAAATTTCGTGAGATTAAAACTATTCAAACGCTAACATACGTACATCTACTAAATATTAGTTAAAAGGATAGATAGAATAGAAATAGTTACGATATTTAAGACAGATAGTACTACTATCTGTTTTCTTATATTAGACTTTTGAATTCAATTCATATACATGTCAATACACACTTCGGATACAGAGGCGGCAAAAGCCCTGACACAAAGTTTTCAAACAATAAAAAAGGCTATTGGGCAGGTTATAGTTGGGCAAGATGATGTAGTAGACAAACTACTGATATCTATATTGTGCAACGGACACAGTTTGTTGGTAGGTGTACCAGGGTTAGCAAAAACACTATTGGTAAAAACTGTATCAGACGTCCTTGATCTTTCATTTAAGCGAATCCAGTTTACCCCTGACCTAATGCCAAGTGATATTATCGGAGCTGAGATACTAGACGACAATAGACAATTTAAATTCAGTAAAGGTCCCATATTTGCTCATATTATACTGGCAGATGAAATTAACCGTACACCACCTAAAACTCAGGCTGCATTGCTGGAAGCTATGCAAGAGCGTAATGTGACTGCTGCAGGGCATGAGTATAAACTACCAGCACCATTCTTCGTGCTGGCGACACAAAACCCTATTGAACAAGAAGGTACTTATCCGCTGCCTGAAGCTCAGCTAGATAGGTTCATGTTCCAGATCTATTTGGACTATCCCAGCCATGCAGAGGAGGTAGCTATAGTTCGTTCAACAACTAGTGTACAGAACATTGAGTTACCTAAGGTCTTAACAGGTGATGACATCATTGCATTTCAGCAACTTATTAGAAGAGTGCCTGTACCTGATAATGTATTAGAATATGCAGTGTCTTTAGTACATAAAACTCGCCCATCAAATGCTGATGCTCCTGAGGTGACTAAAAACTATATTAGCTATGGGGCCGGTCCACGTGCCTCGCAATACCTGATCCTTGGAGCTAAGTGCCATGCACTATTAAACGGAAAGTACTCACCTGATATAGAAGATGTTCAGGCTATAAGTATGGAAGTACTACGCCACCGTGTGGTACGTAACTATAAAGCTGAAGCTGAAGGACTAGGACAAGAAGCACTCATCAAACAATTATTATAATAACATGAGCCATATACACACATCGGACAAGGCAGCATTTATCAGGAATAAATTTATCCCTGTGCTATCAAGTATAAATCCTGCTACAGAGCCAAAGTGGGGTAAAATGAATTTTCACCAAATGGTAGACCATATGGCTGATGCATTTACAGAAGCGAACGGCAAAGTAGAGCGAACACTACAAACTCCTGAAGAGCATGTACCTAAAATGCAGGACTTCCTGATGAGTGACAAGCCATTTAGAGAGAATACGCCGAATAAACTGCTACCTGACACTCCACCTCCTCCAAGACATGAACGTGTAGAAGACTCTATAGAAGAAGTAAAAAAGGAAATGGAAGACTTCTTTGACTTGTTTGCAGAAGAGCCTTCTAAAAAAATAATGAACCCTTTCTTTGGAGAACTGAATTATGAACGTTGGATACAGCTATTATATAAACATTGCTGGCATCATTTAAAGCAGTTTGGTGTAAATGCTGAAGAAGTATAACTACCTACTTCTTTATATAGATATATGATTTTATGAAAGGTCTGTTCAAGCTATCTATTAACTGCAGATGCTTCCTGATACCTCCATCTCTTTTCTTCATCTCCATTTCAGTAGCATTAGTGTAAATAAAACCTAAAGGCTGCCTAGTACTCCATATATGCTGCATATGCCAACCTAGCGAATCATAGTTAATATACCATTGTAGTTGGTCCGCATCTTTTAAAGAAGCCCATTTCTCTTTATCAGGGTGCATCTCGGTGTAGTACTTAAATGCCGGTATAGAACTATGATAAATCGACACTGCTGCTGCAGGCAGTTTATGATCTTTAATAAACTGCATACCCTCCTCTATCTCTTCATACTTAAACGTATGCTTTTTTAGTAGCGATAGTGTACAGCCTGAACCATATAATGCAAAAGCTACGAGCAGCAACTTCACTAGCATATTTTTCAAATAGAAAAGCTCTGAAAAACCATACCCGACAACGACTATAAAAACAGGAATAATAAATAACGATACTCGTGGCATCAGCGAATACTGATCAAAAGCTGCTGCTGCCATCAAGCTGAGAATAGGCACAGTAAAAAGTATAGCTAATGGCATATTTCTTTTGGCCATCATTATAATACCGGCAAGTAAAAATCCAACATTTATACTGTGCACATAAGCATACTTACCTTCAAACTGCCTCATTAGCTCACTAAAGACTTTCCAATTGTGCTCCCATTCTTTTGGTGAAGATGGCGTAGCAAATAAAAAGTCGTAATGATGGAAGTTCTGTAGATAAGAGGACGATACTTGCGGTTTTAATATGAGTAAATAATAGATAAGGAACTGCAGCAACCAAATACCCGATACTACGACTGACCATATAATAAACTTATATCTACGCTGCTGTATACTTTGTATTATATAATAGCAACCTACTCCCGCCAACACAAACACACTAGGCATAGAAGCCCATACAGCTATAGTACCTAAAAAAGCCCATATCAATACAAACCGACCTGCTTTATATTTAGTAGTGTTTACTGACAATGCTATGTATATCAGTAGCAACGCTATGAGCACATCTGGCATATACTGTTTTAGCTCTGAGGAGTATCTGATGAATATAGGGGACAATGCAAAAAGCAGAATCGGGTACCACAATCCCTGCACTGACATAAGTTTATGTAGCAACTTATAGAGTACATAACATGCCAGCAATCCACATATAAATGGATAAAGCCTCAAGGCAAGTTCGCCCATACCAAATAGTGTGGTGCTTAACTTTGTCAACCACAGATATATAGGTGGCGCATACTGCTCATAACTTAAAGGTTTAGCCAGCCCGACAAAACCACGCTCATATATATTTCGAGCTACATTGGCTTCGTCAATTATCAGGTTGCGTCCTTCCAGATATACCCATACTCTGAATACAACACCAGCGAGTAATATTAGCAGTGCCAGTATTTTCAACAACCTATCTGCTGTACTGTTGTTTATAAGTTTCATTGTTAATGGTATAGCTGCTAATAAAGGTATTTCATCACAAATATTATAAATTGCAGCCTATCCTGATTATACATAAAATAATATTGAAAATAGACAATATAAATTCATTAGCAATATGGCTGTAAGACAACTAAAAAATTATGCTGAAGGGAAATGGGTAACATCTGAAAAAGATGGAAATGAACTATACAATGCCATTACGGGAGATGTTATTTATACTGCCAGTAGCGACGGGTTAGATTTTGGAGCTATGATGGATTATGCCAGAAAAGTAGGCGGTCCGGCATTGCGCAAAATGACATTTCAGGAAAGAGGCAGAATGCTTAAGGCATTAGCTTTTCATCTGTTAGAGAAAAAGGAATACTTCTACGAGATAAGTGCATACACTGGTGCTACCCGTGCAGACTCTTGGGTAGATATAGAAGGCGGTATCGGTAACTTATTTGCCAACGCCAGCCTACGCCGTCAGTTTCCTGACGAGCGCTATTATGTAGATGGCGAAGCAGCGAGGCTTTCTAAGAACAACACATTCATAGGTCACCACATTATGGTGCCTAAGGAAGGGGTTGCTATACACATCAATGCGTTTAACTTCCCTGTATGGGGCATGCTGGAGAAGATAGCAGTTAATCTACTTGCAGGCGTACCGGCGATAGTAAAGCCAGCTACACTTACATCCTTCCTTACAGAAGCTGTATTTGAAGAGATCATAAAATCAAACATACTACCTGAGGGTTCTCTGCAACTTATATGTGGATCTGCCAGAGGTATTTTAGATACTGTACAAACGGGTGACGTAGTCACCTTCACAGGTAGTGCATCAACAGGTCAGCAACTAAAATCTCACCCTAGACTTATATCAGAGGCGGTGCCTTTCAACCTTGAGGCTGATTCACTTAACTGCTCTGTTTTAGGTCCTGATGTAACTCCTGACATGCCTGAGTTTATGATATTCATAAAAGAGGTTGCCAGAGAGATCACTACAAAGGCAGGACAAAAATGTACTGCGGTAAGACGTATAATAGTACCTGCCGACAGAGTAGAAGATGTACAGATTGCACTTGGCAAAAGGCTTTCAGGTTCTACTATCGGTGACCCAAGTGTTGAAGGTGTGCGTATGGGGTCACTTGCAGGCTCATCACAAAAGCAGGAAGTAAAAGACCGTATTGATGAACTTTCAAAATCGCAGTCGATAGTTATTGGCGACTTAGAGAACTTTGAGGTTGTAGGAGCGGACAAAAACAAAGGTGCTTTCTTACCACCAATTGTTTTCTTAAATGATGACCCGTTCAATAAAACTGACTGTCACAACATAGAAGCATTCGGACCTGTGTCTACTATCATGCCTTATAATGATATTTATGATGCGATAGAACTGGCTAAGCTAGGTAAAGGTTCTCTTGTATGTTCACTTATAACTGCAGATGATGACATTGCAAAAGAGTTTGTAATTGGCACTGCTAGTATGCATGGTCGTATACTGATACTTAATGAAGAGTCTGCTAAAGAAAGTACAGGTCATGGTTCACCAATGCCACTATTAGTACATGGCGGTCCTGGTCGTGCAGGTGGTGGTGAAGAGATGGGTGGTAAGCGTGGTGTACTACACTATATGCAGCGTACCGCTATACAAGGTTCTCCAACTACTATCTCTAAGATCACTAATGTGTATCAGCAAGGTGGTAAGCAAAACGAAACAGTAGAGCACCCTTTCCAAAAATACTTTGAAGATCTTGAAGTAGGTGACACACTTATAACAGCTAAACATACTGTTACAGAAACAGACATCACCAACTTTGCAAATGTAAGTGGTGACAATTTCTATGCACATATGGATGCTACATCTCTTGAAGGAACCATATTTGAAGGGCGAGTTGCTCACGGCTACTTTATATTATCTAAAGCAGCAGGATTATTCGTAGATGCGAAGAAAGGACCTGTATTATTAAACTATGGTATTGATGATTGCCGCTTTACAAAACCTGTTTATCCGGGTATGACCATAGGTGTTAAGTTTACTTGTAAACAAAAAACCGATCAGGAGAAACGCAGTGATGATGATGTAGCAAAAGGTATTGTAAGATGGTTGGTAGATGTGTATGACGATGAAGGAGAAACAGTTGCAATAGCTACTATACTAACAATGGTAAAAAAGAGAAATCAAGAATAAATAAAACTATGAGTACAGAAGCATACGTAAAAAGCGATATTCAAGATAATATAGCTACAATTGAGTTTTTCCATCCGGCTAGCAATTCTCTACCGGGAGCTATACTCAATAAACTGGCAGATACAATTACAGAGACTGGCAAAAATAAAGATGTTAATGTCATCATTCTAAAAAGTGCAGGCGAACGTGCATTTTGTGCAGGTGCATCTTTTGACGAGCTTATAGCTATCAGCAATGATAAAGAAGGTAAAACATTCTTTAGTGGCTTTGCTAATGTTATCAATGCAATGCGTAAGTGTCCTAAATTCATTATCGGCCGTATACACGGTAAAGCTGTAGGTGGTGGTGTAGGTCTGGCCTCATCTGTAGACTACGCCATTGCCACAGAGCACGCTTCTATAAAACTAAGTGAGCTGGCTGTAGGCATCGGACCATTTGTTGTAGGTCCTGCAGTAGAGCGCAAAATGGGCCTTTCAGCATTCTCTATGCTATCAATAGATGCAACAGAATGGCGTAGTGCTCAATGGGCTGAGCAATATGGTTTATACGCCAGTGTACATGCAACAACAGAAGAAATGGACAATGCAATCAACACGCTTGCTAACAAGTTAAAAAACAGTAGTCCAGACGCAATGGCCGAACTAAAACAAGTATTTTGGAAAGGTACCGATGACTGGGATGAGCTACTTGCTCAACGCGCGTCAATCAGTGGTAGACTTGTACTTAGTGAGTTTACAAGAAATGCTATCAATAAGTTTAAAGCAAAGTAACTACTCTGTAACAGCAGAAACTAAGACTTTCTCATATTCATCTACGATACGCGGCCAATTATACTGGTCGCGTATTTTCTTTGTGTTATTATCCAGGAAGTTGCCATACTCAGCCTTAGACTTTACACCTCTAATTATATCCACTAACTCTTCTGCGTCTGAGAAATAAAATGCATCATCGCCAAGCACCCCTTTATTAAAAGAATTATTATGCGCAGCTATCAGAGCATTGCTGCCCATAGCTTCTAGCAGTGATGGATTTGTACCACCAACAGAATGCCCATGAAAATAAAGATGTGAGAAGTAGCGTAAGTTATTTATAATATTGATATCGTAGATACCACCAAGAAACTTTACTTGCTCTTTATGTTTATAAGTTTCTACTAAATGCTGTCCGTAAGCATTTTCAGTTTTTCCTATTACTAAAAGTGTTTTACTAGTACCGCTGAACACATGCCCTTTAATAATTGTCTCAATATTATTCTCCGGCTCCATTCTTGCCATAAGCATATTGTACCTACCTGCTTCCAGGTTATATTTGCTTAACAATGGCTCATACGCGCTGTCAAAAACATCTGAACCATATGCTATAAAGTGCGATGGCTTATTGTAAGTTTCTTTCAGATATTTCTGAATACCTACTGAGTCTGCAACCAAAACATCACCGTTCACAGCTGCCCAACGTTCTGCATGCTTTAAAAACTTTTGTACCTTCTTACTATACTTACTACGTTTCCATTCCAAACCGTCCATGTTCACAACATTCTTGCAGTCTTTAGGCCATAGTCTATACCATATACTATTACTTGTATAGCCTAGCTGTAGCAATACATGAAACTTACGTTTACGTGCATCTCTGATACAGTTGAGGTCATATATAAACTGTCCGGCCGTACCTATTTTATGTTCAGGGTCATAGCAATGAATGATATTTACGCCATTCCATTCGTTATCCTGATATTCATGGTCATGAGAATTATATACCCACACATTATGCCCTTTCTTAGCAAGGCCTACTGCCAAATACTCTGCACATTGCTCAAAGCCACCGTACCTGTTCGGTATACCACGTGTACCTAATATGCCTATTCTTAAACCTTTCATTTGTTTAGCACCTCTTTATATGCAGCCAATGTTTCTTCAGCAGCTTTCTGCCAAGTATAGCTATTTAAAATTCTTTTTTTCAAGTTATCATTATAAGGTGCATTATACGCTTTGTCTACTGCAGCTTTTATAGATACCGGATCATCAGGCTCGCAATACCATGCATCATCCTGATAGTATTCTTTTGCATCCCCTCTATCCGTTACCACTATATTACAACCCATAACTGCTGCCTCTAGCGAAGATAAACCCGTTGTTTCAAAATAGCTGGGTAAAACATGGACGGATGCACTATTGTAAGCTGCATATAACTCATCACTTCCTAAATGAGCGCCTATAACCACATTATCTGCTGCCTCCTCTTTACACTGCTCATAATAAGCACCACCATTTGGTGATGGCTTACCATGAATAAAAAGTTTATAGCTTGTATTATTCAGAGCTCTTATTAAGTTAAGTTGATTCTTGATCACCTCAATTCTGCCCATACAGATAACGGCACCCGTGTACGCTTCATTTACAGGATAGTTTTTGCTTATCCGTTCCATATTGATACCATTTGGTACTACTCTATACGGTCGGGGAATATTATACTTAGCCTGAAAGCGCTTATACTCACTCTCTGAATTAGGAAGTAACATTGCAGCATGTTCAGCTACGTATTTTATAGATGCTTTATGTCCATGCAAGAGATAATAGTTACTAACTATCTTTTCTCCATTCTTAATATACCTTGCTATAGCTTTGATATACTCTAGCCCATTATCTGAGAATACTTTTCTCAATGCACCTATCATACCAGAACTCTCTTTAGGCACCGTACCATAATCAACAAAAATAGTAGACACTACATATTGCTTCTTAGAAAGTTGTATGTGCTTTATAATATCTGCCGGACGTATGATATTGAAAAAGTGTAGCAGATCATATTGCTTATAGTCTATTTGTTCATTAGTGAGGTAAACATCAACTTCCACACCTAGCTCTCTGAGATTAGCTGCTGTTTGTAACAGCTGTTCTGTATCTCCACCTGGTGCACTATGCAGTGTTGCTCTGGAAATAAATGCTACTCTCATTAAGATTGTTTAGATTTCGCAAATTTATACAACTGCTTTACCAAGCTTGCAGGCATGTATGATAATATATATAACAAGTACGGCTCCAGCTTGCCCGGCATCATTTTCATGGCAACTCTTAAATGTTGTCTGGCCTTCTTCGGGTTATGTTGATTCCAAAGAAACTTCTTACCTAACATGCCATGATAGGAAGCCTTCTTATATTCAGTAAAGTTTTGATTAGCCAGAATAGTTTTTAATAACTTCAGGTCTTCATCACTTACCTCACCGTTCTTTATAGAACGTTGCTTTAGATCAATAAATTCTCTACCTCTCCACTTTTCGTCTATTGTCACAGAGTCCGGATTGAAGCGTACTCTTATCAACGG
The DNA here is from genome assembly GCA_964531655.1 of uncultured Flavipsychrobacter sp. Lineage (GTDB taxonomy): Bacteria > Bacteroidota > Bacteroidia > Chitinophagales > Chitinophagaceae > UBA5543. The sequence goes on along the minus strand of CAZHDM010000001.1, from coordinate 105,617 downwards.
TTCATGCAGATTCTTTACTTTCCCGTATTCTGCTATTCTGCTCCAAAGCAAGTGATCTTCAAAGGTTATTGCTTTCTCGCTGTACTTACCTGCTTTGATTATTGCATCTTTTGATAAAGTAACTGATGAATGTATAAATGGACATTGCTTGAATCCTGCTGATTGTATATCATCGTTTTCATAAAGAGAGAAACGATAAGTGAATATAAAATTATCGTACTCATCAGTATAGTCAGCTTCGCTACCTACCAATATATAGTCAGGATTCTTCGTAAGAAAGTCCATTTGCTTCTGCAGACGTTCGGGGTAGCAAATATCATCTGCATCAAATCTGGCAATGTATTTTCCTGATGCCAGTTCTATTCCTTTATTAAGGGTTTTTACCAGTCCCATGTTCTCCTGATGCACCAGCTTTATCCTGCTATCGGAATAGCTTTCCAATATCTCACGGGTTTTATCTTTAGACCCATCATTGATGATCAGCAACTCAAAGTCTTTATATGTCTGATTCAGCACACTATCAACCGATGCATTGATATATGGCTCTGCATTGTACGCAGGCATAAGTACTGTGACCAAAGGTGTATTATTATTCATGAGCGGCTACTGAATTCAATTGTCCACGTTTTATATCTGCTAATACCATCCACTCAAAAAAAGGCATGATACATAAAGTATCGAATATGTAGTTCAAATGCATGAACGGTATTAGTATGATAAACAGCCAGAAAGTATATGACCAGTATTTAAATTTCTTTACAAAAAAACCTATATAGAAGAATAAGAACAACCCTGCGCCAATAAGGCCATATTCACCAAATATCTGGTTATAAAAACTATCTGGCCAGTTGAACGTAGAGAAAAACTCAGGATCACTATTATTACGCTCATCTATCAGTATCATATGGTTATTCTGATACTCTTCTGCACGGTAGTGGGGTATAATATCCATGAATAATCTACTGGAATCGTAGCCTGCTACCTTTTGTGCTGTCAGAGAAGAGAACCTTGCAGTACCTGCCCCGAATAATAGGTTTTTAGGGGATGACATTAAGTATTGATAAGTCTCAATTACAGACAGTGTCTTTCCTTGCAATTGCAGGATATAGCTTTCTGTCATCTCTCTTTTCAATTCACGAGCATCCCTTTGTTGTTTACCCTTACTTTGCCTGGCAAACTCTGAAAGATATATCCTTTCATTTTTCTTGTTCTCTTTCGCTCTTAAGTCGTAATAATTACTTAGAAACCTATCGTAAGCACGTGGGTCAACTTCCTGATTAGCTATTTGTGTTCTGTAGTTATTAGTTCCCGATGTAGAAAGAGAGTATATCTTATTCTTAAACTTCTCTACTATATACTTGGTATTAGATGGTGATAGTAATGAGTAAAAGACTATTACATACACCAACAATACTGGTATCTGCACTATACTACCTGTGGGTGGAGAAAACTTATTGAAGATCTGGTACTTCTTATTTAGCAGCTCGTTGATAATGCCTACTATCAACATACCGAATAACATGGCCAAGTAGACTAATGTCCCAAAATTTCCGAATACTAGTATCAACGTCGTACTTGCCAATAATGTATAAAAGAACTGCTTCCTATACAAAAAGTATACAGTTAAAAAACCACTAACAGTCAGGTTGTAATACGAGTTTTGGAGAAAGGCGCCGAAGATGTTATCTCCCGTAGACATACCATATGGAAACTCTAAACCTGTATAAGGATTGAATCTTCCTGTTATGACCATAATGCTGCCCAGCTGCCACAATGCAGCGAATGTATTAATGACAGTAAATGCTTTTAGTGTATTATTAAAGCAATTCAGCCCATATCTATCCAAGCTAAGCCTTACCTGATGAAAACCTAGCAACGAAAATATCCAAAACAGATTACCTACTAAAAATGCCGATGTATATTCTACAGAATAGTCCCTGATAAAAACCGCATAGTTAACTAGAGCTAAAAGGATGATGTAGACATAAAACCGGGGAGTCTTTTCTCCTTTAAAATCAAACTTCAGGTTAAAGCGAAACAAATAAATAAACACCAACCCTATTATCTTTACACTGAATACCGCCTGATTGGTAAACAGTAATAAAAATATCAGCAACAGCCAGTCTATATTTTTTTGCTTCTGCTCAGCTTGCATCTAGTTATTTATTACTTCCTGATAATACACTATGTGCTTTTCAGCCACACGCTCTATATCAAACTGCTCAATGATCTTTTTCTTTCCTGCTATTGCAAGTTGTTCTCTTCTCCCCTTATCATTCAATAGTTCCAAGATGCAATTTGCTATCTCATTTATATCTGCGGGATCTATCAATAGTCCATCCTTTCCGTCTTCAATCAGTTCAGGCCCCGAAGTCCTCTTGGTATATATCACTGCAGCACCACTTCCCATAGCTTCCATCGGCCCTAAGGCAAAGTTCTCTGCATATGAAGGGAATACGCACATCGCTGCAGTACCTAACTCTCTAAACAGTTGCTCTCCCGGCACATGCCCTTTAAAGTGTACAGTCTTACGTGCCTGTGTGTTGAGTATCGCTTTCAACTTCTGCACTGGCCCCTTACCATATATCCACAGCTGCGCATTCTTATTGTGTTTATGGACAGTATTCCATGCTTCCAGTAGCTGATATATCCCTTTATTCTCATTCAGCGTACCTGTAAAGATGACCTTGTTCTCATCTTTATCAGGCAAATCACTCAGTTTACTAGTATCAATGCCGTTATATAATACTTTCACTTCTCGTTCCAGATCCAAATAATCCATGATCTTTTCTCCACCATACTTACTCACACTACATATAGAATCCGCTTCCTCAAACATATCATGCTCCATTTGCCATATATGTTCTGGTACAGTTTGATTATTCTCCTTGTATATATAAGTAAGCGAACCGTGTATTTTGATAGTTGTCGGTGCAGAGAAAGTGAGAGGGGAAATATAATTACTGGCAAACCTCCTGTAATCATGATAGTCAGGCATTTCTATAATATCTATATCATGCTTTTTTATTAAGGCTTCAATATTTTCTTTATAGATAGATAGGCTCTTTTTGATGTCTACATGCAATACTTTAGAAAGCTTCATCAATTTGTAAGTAGCCCTTACACGTATGGAGTCCTGCTTTTTGAACCATTCGGATGCGAGTATCATTCTGTATCGATACACCTTCACTCCATTATCTTCAAAGTAGTCCTCTCCCCCATAGCCCCAATCATACAGTCCTGCTACTACAACACTATGCCCCATAGCAGACATTGTGCGTGCCATCAATCGTACCACGCTACCTATGCCACCATGTCTGCCCGGCGGATATTCATCGCATAAGTATAATATATTCATCTACTTTTTAAGATAAGCTCTTAAGGCTACAAAGTCCGACTTACTGACCTTTCCTGTTGCAAAACCTACTATAACATATATAGCTACAGCCAATATTAGCTGTAACATAAAGTGTATCTGCAATAAGGTGCAAAGATAGTATGTACCTGTAGCAATAAGGAAAAATAATACTGTTGCACTCAATGGCAGATGTAGCAGTTTCCCACTAACGGTTACAGCTCGGTAATACAAAATTACTTGTACTATAGTGGTGAGCAAATATGCTATGGCAGAGCCCATACCACCATATTTGGGTATCAACAGAAGGTTTAATAAAATGTTAGAGATAGCTATAATTATAGTTATCGTAGTTATCGCTTTATATTTTTTTGCGGAGAAGGTCACAGTCCAAAGTAAATTCACCACAAAATGTATAGGGATACATATTGAGAGTAATAAGAACTCATATGCATTTACGGAACCGTACTTACCATCAAATAGCCAATCCAGCCCTGGTGACCACACTATGTTCATAGTTAAAGGTATCAGCATAGCAATGAACATCTGAATATTAAAGATCATCCTAATGGTGCCTTGCTTATCTGCAGACATCTTATTATTACCTACAAACATCTTTGCAAAAACGTTCAATATCACCGGTGCAATAATACCTATTGGCAGCCTCGCTATCTCATACGCCCTGTAAGCAAAACTGTAACCACCTGTTTCCACAAAAGACGCTGTTCCAATTAGCCCTAGTAATATCCAGTCTGCGCGAGACATACTGGTATCAAACAAAACAGCCATATATTGGGGGCCAGCTTCCTTCAATAACTTTTTATATGCCTTAAACCTAAACTTGAAAGAGAAATCTGTTCTGGTAAGTACATAAGCGACCAAGCATATAAGTTCCAGTATGGCTGTACCCATAAGGATATATGCTACATTATCTATAGTTAACAAGTTTTGTTGCAGCAAGTATATACCTACGCCTATTTTTAGCAGATTGCTGAAAATAGCTATTACTCCATAAGGTGTGAATATGTGTTTCGCATTCAGGAATTGCTTCAATGGCGTTACCAAAAACAATAACCCCTGCGCTGCAAAGAATAATGGTAAATAAGCTATACCCTCATTACAGTTAGTACAGTATTTTGCAAAGAAAAACACCCCCGCAAGAGTTACAAAAGACCCTGCCAAAGCGTGTACAAAAAAAGCTGCAGCAGCCCAGTTTGAGGTTTTGGAGGCTGCTATACGCCTGACAACAACCTGCTCCAGACCAAAGCTGAGCAATGTACACATGAACATGCTCACCGCATTTGCCCAGCTTATGATACCAAAATCTTCTACGCTGAGATAGTAAGCTACAACCCCCATAAAGAATACTCCCAGTACTTGCAAGGACAAAGCCTGCAGACCTGACGAGAAGAAGGATTTCAGAAGGGATTGTTTCATACTTAAAGAAGATACCTTTAAAAAGCCTCAAAAGTAACACTTAATTCAGCTACTTTTGTACTCATGTGGCAGGCAGGTCGATTACGCATAGCTTTATATTACATACTATATGCCCTCTGCTTTATTTTACCATTCTCTTACCAGTACACGTCTTTGTGTATTGTGGTGCTGACTGCCGTATGGCTGCTCAATGGTGAATTTTCGCTGATCAAGAAACGTATAAAGAACCGTAAAATATTCTGGGCTTTTCTACTATACTTTGGACTATTTGCCTTCAGCTATACCTATAGTGATAATACGGAACAGTCTCTCTTTGATACCCAGTCAAAGATCAGCCTGCTTCTACTCCCCTTTATAATTGGCTTAGGGCTACCAATTAATAAGAAACGACTTGAACATATACTACTCTCCTTTGTATGTGGCGTTACTGCAGTAGCTATATATAGCATTGCATACGGTACTTTCAACTGGGTAACTACCGGTGATATTACATACATGTTTTACCACAAACTTGTAGAACAACAAGACCCAAACGCTGTATATGAAGCACTATACTCATTGTTCTCTATATCTGTTTTATTGTTATTTAAATGGAAACAGCACTTCACAGGGAATCGTTTTAAGCTGAAAGTGGCAATCACGATTATCCAAATACTATTCTTTACACTTCTAGCCTCTAAGACGCTCATTGTATTGTTTATATTATGTGTAGTTCCTTTTTACATACGCTTTATCCTTAGAAATGAGCTCAACCCAAAGCGGATTGGGTTAGCAGTATCCGTATTAGTTGTGGGGTTGTGCTTATTGACTTTTACGGACAATCCGGTAAGAGATCGCTATGAAGATATCATGAATAAAGACCTGAGTATTGTAACTCTGGAAGACTATAGTAATGTAAAAGAGAGCGATTTCAGCAACTTCACATTAAGATTATTCCTATGGAGACTTTGTTTTGATAATGTAAGTGATCATAACCTATGGGTACAAGGTGCTGGTAATGGCGATGCACAAGCATTGCAAAACGAAAAACTTAAGGAAATAGGCATTAGAAACATACACCCTCAACTGGCACATCGCTCGCCATTTTACAATACCAATGTTCATAACATGTATTTTCAATCACTACTTATGGTGGGGATTGGAGGAATGATATTACTTATTATTATCACATTATCACCTTTTACAAAATTTTATAGTTTACTAGACGAACCTTATATATTAGCCTTCCATATATCTATATTATTCTTCATGTTCCAGGAGGCAATGCTCCAAACACAAGCAGGAACAGCATATTACGCGTTAATATATTCTATATACATTAGCGCTTTTCATGAAAAAGATACTATGCAATAAGTTGTGTGTTATATTTTTTTAAACTTTTTTTACTGATTCACCCCCTTTTTGCAAAAACTGTCACGATTTTTGCTGTAGGTAGCACGAATAGATTATTGAAAGAGATTAGAAAGATTAATGGAACAACCGTTTGTAATAAAAATACCAACGTCTCAGACTGTAAGACCTTCTGCCCCCCAGTCGGATATTGCAGTAATTCGTGAACTGTTTCGTGAAATTAATCACAGATACATGGTGTATCAACCATCACCATATTATGCTGTGGTTAAACGTGCGATGGATATCATTATATCTATGACATTCATACTATTAGTCATGTCTTGGGTATACCCTCTTATCGCACTCATGATTAAACTAACGTCTAAAGGACCTGTATTCTTCATTCAGAAACGTACCGGTTATAAAGGCATCGAGTTTGACTGTTTCAAGTTCAGAACTATGTACCTGAACGAGGATGCTGATACTAAACAGGCTACCAGTAATGATAGAAGAATAACCCCTATAGGTAAGTTTCTTCGTAAAACTCACTTGGATGAGACGGCACAGTTCTTCAATGTACTGTTAGGAGATATGACTATTGTAGGTCCACGCCCGCATATGCTATATCACACTAAACACTACGCTCAATTTATACCTTACTATAATCTAAGACATGAAGCTATACCTGGTATGACGGGAATGGCTCAGATAAAAGGTTATATTGGTGAGATCAACGTAGAAAGAGAATTACGTAAGCGTATCCAGTGGGATGTTTACTACCTGAAGCATAGAAGCATTACAATGGACATTGCAATTATCCTGAACACATTCGGACAGGTATTTGCAAAAGCGCTGAATAAAAGAAAAAGTGGATAGTTTGTAACTAATATATACAATAGTAAAAAAGGTGCTGAATAGCACCTTTTTTTATTTTTTCAATGTTTTTAGAATAGCTCTGTAGCCAAACTCAATAGCTTTCCACTTCAGATATCCTCCTATTATCTCTCCACCTACTGTTTTCAATACGCTTTTCTCCATCTTTTTGCTCGCCAGTTTTACAGCCGGTAATGCTAGTGCCATCAGCTTGTTAGTAGCACCGGAAGATGTAATAAAATCTAAACCTGACTTGAAAACATCAGACGCACCAAGTGGGTTTTTATCATCAGACAATTTATCCTCACCTATAAGATGATTTATCTTATAGCTAGCCTCAGCTTTAAGCAAAGCTTGTTCTCTTCTTAAAGCTTCTAAACTGGTCAAATTTTTTCCGTATAACTTAAGGCTCATCTAAAATGGTGTTTATTCGTCCGAAACTTTCTTTTTGAGATCGTGAGTAAATATATCTACGAATATACCGGCTAAAGCTTTCAGTATAGGCTTCTTGAGAAGGATAAGTAGTATCATAAATAGACAATAAATACCAGCGGTAATAAAATAACCGCCTGTTATTGAGCCTATAAGTCCACCTATATATAATCCTAAACCAAGACCTACTACAATAAATATAGCTACAGCCATGAACATAGCAATCATCATGAACCCTATAAAGCTCATAATGATTGATATTCTTTCTACTACCTCTAGCCTGTAGATATCAAGCTTTAACTCGAGGTAGCTTTTTATTTTATCTATTATTCCTCCGAACATATATAATACTACGCATTATAAATGTCTTCTTCAACATGTTCAGCTTTCTTCCTCATTTGATCTGCTTTGTCTTTCGCCTGATCAGCCCAGTCATTTACTTGTTTCTTAAGCTTATCAAGATCGTCTTTACGTTTGTCTTCGTCAGTAGCAATGATGTAACCTAATGCTGCACCTACAGCAGCCCCTACTAACAATGTTGCTACAATACTTCCTGTTCTTGCCATAATGAATCGTTTTTGTGATTAATTTTCTTTGGTTAATGTGTTTATAATATAAACATTCTGATAGCTCTTTTGTTCATGCTCTTTCATACCTTAACTTTTATTTATTACTTAGCATCGGTTATAGCTAAATGAACTTACTCAACAACGATAACATCAAACAGCTGGGGCTTTTAAGTCTTATAGTAATATTAGGCTTAACGCTTATTACCCAGCTCTCTACATTTATACCCGGCGTACTGGCAGCGGTAACCATGTACATCTTGTTGAGAAATTACTTCTTTTATTTAATACATAAAAGGAAATGGAAAAAATGGATAGCTGCTATGGTACTGATCATAGCATCAATAGTCGTATTTGTGCTACCATTGTTTTTTCTGTTTCAAGCTATAATACCTAAGTTCAGCAACTTATTGAGCCAAACGGGGCAGTTGAATGATATTATCAATGCCCTTACTGTCCAGATCAGGGAGATGAACATTCCCGTAACGATCAGTAGCGAACAGGTAGTATCCTTATTGGAGAACATATCATCTTCTGTACCTGCAGTACTTGGTGCTACTATCAACTTCCTGACTAATACCATTATGGCATTCTTCATACTGTACTTTATGTTTGTGCAGGGGGAGGAGATGGAAGAAACCATTATGGACTATCTCCCATTCCAAAAGTCTAATAATGATGAGATATGGGAAGCTACCAGAGTGATGGTATACTCTAATGCTATAGGTATACCTATACTAGCAGCCAGCCAGGCGATAGTAGCCATGCTAGGCTATTATATATTCAAAGTAGACGCCTTCTTTTTATGGGGCATACTTACAGGCTTATTCTCAGTAGTGCCAATACTTGGCTGTATAGTAGTATGGGCTCCTCTATGTATATACTTGGCAGTATCTGGTAGTATGTCCGAGGCACTTGGGCTAGCAATTTATTCCCTGATACTTACAGGTGGTGTAGATAATGTCCTACGCTTCACTATTCTTAAACGTTTAGGAGATATCCACCCGATAACTACTACATTCGGCATTATAATAGGAGTGCCTTTATTCGGAATTATGGGCTTCATATTCGGCCCGCTATTATTCTCTTATTTCTTATTGATGATAAGAGTATACCGTGCAGAGTTCTCCCCTCAATACAAGCTTAAGAAAAGGAAGGATCAGTAATTACTTAAAGTAGTTGTTGGTTTCTATATACTCACGTACAGGCTCAGGTACCATATAGCGGATAGATTTACCTTCCTTCACTTCGCTTCTTATATGAGTGGCAGAGATAGCCAGCATAGGAGCATCCAGGATGGTAACGTTAGCACCATGTGTTTCTGTAACTTCAAATCCAGGACGATTGTATACTATGATAGCATAGTTAGCTATCAGGTGTTCAAAGTTCTTCCAACGGTGTATATTCTGAAAGCTATCAGACCCCATTATTATAGAGAAAGTCTCTAGAGGAAATTTTTCAGTAAGGTAAGTAAGGGTATCTACTGTATAAGATGGCTTAGATAACTGAAACTCTATATTACTTGCTCTGAATTTCGGATTATCTTCTATAGCCAGCCTTACAAGATGTAGCCTGTTGTATTCATTCAGCAAAGAGTGAGAATCTTTTAAAGGGTTATGCGGAGAGACTACAAACCACAGCTTATCTATCTCACTATGCTCAATAACGTGATTAGCTACTATTAGATGCCCTGTATGTATAGGATTAAAACTACCGAAAAACAGTCCGATATGCATGTGCGCAAAAGTATATAAAACACCGCTTGCTGTAAAAACTAAATTGTAAATTATTTTATAGATAATGCAGAAGGTAGAGCAATGGCACTATACAGCAATATTCACCCAGATATTTTCCGCATCCTTTTTCCTGATGCTCAGGTAATAGCCTGCTATTTGTATCGCTATAGGGTCACCCATGGGGGCTACCATCTCTATCCATATACGCTCACCCGGTACACAACCCATCTCCATGAGTGTTAGTTGAAAATCAGATTCTTCATGACGCTCGATGAGCGCTTTTTGTCCTTTTGAGAGCTCAGACAACCTGATAATATTAGCTGCAACACTTTCTTTCATACACCAAAACTGAGGTGTAAAGATAAGGCGAAAAACTTTAGCGATATTTGCAGTAAAATTGCATCATGCCTGTACATTTTTTCGAGCAGGAGGTATCTGCCAAACTTAAGAACAAAAGGAAACTAAGCGCTTTTTTACAGGCACTTATACATGCAAACAAATCTGATGTAGAAGAAGTAGAACTAAACTATATCTTTTGTAATGATGATTACCTTTTGGAGATCAACCAGCAATACCTGGACCATGATACATTTACTGATATTATCACTTTCGACCTGAGCGACCATGAGGCAATGATGAATGGTGAAATATACATCAGTACAGACAGGATAGCAGATAATGCAAAAAAGTTTGAGACTACCTATCAAAAAGAGTTACACAGAGTGATATTCCATGGGGCACTGCACCTATGTGGATATAAAGACAAGACAGCAGCGCAAAAAAATGAAATGAGACAGCAGGAAGACAGCTGCCTGAAAGCATACTTTAATGAAGATTGATATACTTTACGAAGACGATAATTTTATCATAGCTGATAAACCAGCGGGTATATTAGTAATACCCGACAGGTTCAATGACGAAATACCATCATTGAATAAAATACTGGAGCAGCAGTTTCAGCAACATATGTATGTTGTGCACAGGCTGGATAGAGGTACCAGTGGCGCTATATGTTTTGCAAAGAATGAGGTAGCACACAAATATCTTTCTAAACAGTTTCAAGACCACCTTGTAGAGAAGTACTACACAGGTCTTGTGAACGGTAGAGTGCTGGCAGAAAGCGGGACCATCGAATCTCCGATAATGGAACACCCAACTAAGAAAGGCAGAATGGTTGTTGCTAAGAGAGGTAAGGCATCGATAACTGACTACTCTATTCAGGAGGCATGGCCCTTATATACACTGATGAACTTCAGGATACATACCGGTCGCACGCATCAGATAAGAGTACATATGCAGTCTATAGGACACCCGATAACATGCGATGAGCTATATGGCGATGGCCAACCTTTCTTATTATCTAAGATCAAAAGGAAGTATAACTTTTCTGATAAGAAAGAAGAACGACCGTTGCTGAGCCGGCTCGGGCTGCATGCTTCAAAGCTAGTGGTAACATTGGAGAGTGGTGAGAAAGTGACTTGCGAATCGCCCCTCCCTAAAGATATTGCAGCATGTGTTAAGCAGCTGGATAAATGGGCAAAAGCAGTTTAAAGAACGAAGTATTACTTTTGCGGTTTAAATAATATAAATAAGTCGATGTCTAAGAAATCAAACATAAATATCCAGATAGAACTGGATGAAGATAAAATGCCTGAGCGCATTGAGTGGAATGCTCCTGATGGTGGTGTAGATGGGAATCAAGAAGCAAAAGGTATGCTACTTGGTCTTTGGGATGGCAATGAAAAGTCTGCTTTACGTATAGACTTATGGACAAATAAAATGATGGTAGATGAGATGAATGACTTCTACTACCAGACCATTCATGGTATGGCCGATACATACTTGCGTGCTACCAAAAATCAGGAACTTGCCAACGAATTGAAAACATTCGCAAAAGACTTCTTGAAGAAAGCATCAGACGCATTAGAAAAAGAACAAAACAGTTAATCTCTAAAAACTAAAATATGTCTTTAGAAACAAAAGTAATGGACGAGCTTAAGCAGGCTATGCGTGCAAAAGATGAGTCTACACTACGCACATTACGTGATATAAAAGCTTCAATATTAAAGGAGAAAACTGCTGCGGGTGCAAAGGAAACTATGACCGAAGCAGATGAAATGAAACTGTTGCAAAAGATGGCTAAGCAGCGTCGCGAATCTTTGGAAATATACCAACAGCAAAACCGTGAAGACCTTGCAAAGAAAGAGGAAGAAGAGCTGGCAGTTATTGAAAAGTTCTTACCACAACCTCTTAGTCAAGACGAGCTGGAAGCGCTCCTTAAAGATATCATTGCCCAAACTGGTGCGTCTTCTCCAGCTGATATGGGCAAAGTAATGGGTATGGCTACTAAGCAAACTGCAGGACGTGCTGACGGTAAAACAATATCAGAAACCGTTAAGAAATTATTAGCTCAGCAATAGCGCATGATATTAGATATCATCATCATAACGCTGATCATTATATTTTTTGTACGCGGCTACATGAAAGGAATCATTGTAGCCGCGTTTTCTTTGCTAGCCATTGTTCTGGGTATCATTTGTGCCTTAAAGCTTTCTGAACGTCTGGCGACTTATCTTTTTCAGGAAGGTTATGTAACATCGGGGTGGGCACAGCTCATTAGTTATATCATCCTGTTCATAGGAGTAATGTGGCTGGTGCGGCTGATAGCTAAAGCCATAGAATCAGCGCTTGATGCAGTAATGCTGGGCTGGGTCAACAAGTCTGTCGGCGGGCTGCTATATGCATCCCTTGCTGCTGTTGTGTGCAGTACATTACTGTGGATAGGCAATGAGATGCAAGTATTATCTCCCGACCTTATAGAAGAGTCGAGAAGCTATGTATACATACAACCTATTGCGCCTTGGGTAGCAGATAAGCTTGGAACAATATGGCCTATGGCAAAAAGTGTTTTTGCCGACCTTCAAACATTCTTTTCAAACGTCAACCAAATGTTGCCTGAACATGTGGATACTGCTGGATAACTACGATTCATTCACATACATACTGCAAGACTATATACTGCAAACAGGTAATGACTGTAAAGTATATCGTAATGATGAACTATCGGTAGAGGAGCTAAAAGCTTTACAGCCTGAAAGGATCATCATATCACCAGGCCCGGAAACACCAAGGCAGGCAGGCATTACTATGGATGTTATCCACCAAATGCATCAGACAACACCTATGCTTGGTGTATGTCTTGGTCATCAGGCATTAGGTATGTATTTCGGTGCATCATTATACGAATTAGACTACCCTATGCATGGCAAAACCAGTAGTATATATCATCATGGCCACGCACTATATAATAACATTGCCTCACCTTGTGAAGTAATGCGTTATCACTCTCTCGCCATAAAAGATATTTCCGATACAGGACTTACGCCACTTGCACATACAGAAGACAAAACCATCATGGCTATAGCTCATAATGAATATCCATGTATCGGCATACAATATCACCCTGAAAGCATCAGCACGAATGATGGAATACAACTACTAAAGAACTGGGCCGACATGTATCGGTAACACTTCCCTACTTACATACTTCTGAAACAGCTTTTTTTGCTTCACCCAGCCCAAGTTGCGCTGCTCTCTGCAGGTCTGCACATGGCTGCATACCACTTCTATACTGCATCATACCTCGCCAGTAATAAGCTTCTGCATATTGAGGGTTTAGTTTTATAGCCTCATTCATATCCCGCATAGCATCGCCATTTTTTCTTAAGCGGGCATGTATCAATCCTCTTCTTAAATAGAATAACGGCTCTTGCTGTTCGTATTGTATCGCAAGATCATAGTTGGCTAATGCTTCTGGTACATTACCCGCCTGCTCGCTACAGTCTGCTTTTATGTAATACGCACGAGCATTATTTTTCTCTACTTCCAGCACCTTGTTCACATCCTGCAAAGCAAGCCTGCAATTTCCGGTCTGCTGATATAGTAGCGCCCTTGAGAATAGTGCTTTAGGATATTCACGAATAGCTATAGCTTTATTCAATGCGTCTAGCGCTTCATTAGCCTTACCAGACCTTAGCAATAGCACCCCTTTATTATACCATGCCTTATAGTTTTTAGCATCGTACTTTATGGCTGCATCAATATGTTCTTGTGCTTGAGCAATACTGCCCTCTTTCATATAGATACCGCCAAGACTACTCTGAGCAATTGAAGACTCAGGGAACTTATCCGTCACAGACTTCCAGAAGTTGAGCTCTGACAACCAGATATCATTTCTAGCAAATGTGCTGATCCCATAAAGTAGACATAGAGCGGTTGCAACACCAGCAGCAGCTTTAACACTACTCTTCTTAGTAAGGAATTGGTATGTATAGTATACCACAGGATACCACACACCTACACAAGCCACGTATAAGTACCTGTCAGCCATTAGCACCTCTCCAAACTGGACAAACTGTAGCACTATAGCGATATTCACGGTGTAGAATGCTATACCCCCGGCTAACACATACAGCTTGCGCTTATAAGCAACGAAGCCCATGGCTACTATAGCAACTGACATAACAGTATAGAGGTAATGTACTATTCCCAACTCTTGAGGATAGGGATAAAGTACCGATAGCTTAAAAGGGAATAATAAATTGACCAAGTATTGTACATAAGCATACCCTGCAAACACAACCGTATGTAGGTAAGTAAATTCAGGATGTAGATTCAAGAAAGAGACCTCATCCTGTGCCTGAAGGTTGATAATACCAATTGGGATGGCTAATAATATCAACGGTAGCTTCTCCAGCCAAACTTTTCTATTATTCAGTGCTCTTTTTTCCCAAATATCTATTGCCAGCAAGGCGAAAGGTAAAGTTACCGCTGTGAGCTTACACAGATAAGCCACCACAGCCCACACATACACCCACACAAGCTTCTTATTCTGTTGCGTTCTCAAATACCCGATGTATACATGAGCAGACAAGAAGAAGAAAAAGAAGTTCATCACTTTATTACGTGCTGCTATCCATGATACACTTTCAGTCTGTACCGGATGAATAGCAAATAATAATGCAACAAACAGAGCGATATATACATTACCCTGTAATCGTCTCATGAACAGGTATAACAATATTGCATCGGCTATATGCCAGATGATACTGTCCAGATGAAACATGAATGGGTGATTACCGCCTACAGCGTAATCCAAAGCATAGGTAAATATGGGCAAGGGTTGATAGTTTCCTATATAATAGTCGGTCCACCAATTAGCGAAAGTTTCTGCATTGATAATCGTAATGTCCGGAGTGTTGAATACATAATCGATATCATCCCAAGACATAAAGCCGGCACCAAATACTTTACTATAGGTAATGCATACTGCTATGAGCAAAATGCCCATATGCAACCAAGTGTTCTTTTTATTATTTATTGTCTTATCCAAGCTTCTAAACTATACAATTATCTTAATGTCCCCACAACCACTGAACGTCTCCATGATTATAACTTTCTACAGTACCATCCTCGTGCTGTAGTCTTATTTGCCCTTCCATCGTTGCTCCTATCACATAAGCCTTAAACTCTCTATCGTCTATTGCAAAATGCTGTATCTGATCTTTTCTGTACAGATTACTGTTAAATTGGTGCAAAAGTTCATTCGGCAAAGTGTAATCACTTACATGCTTGATGATAGAAGTTCTAATGTCTCTCATAAAAGCATTAACAGATATATGCTTTCCTGACTCTATACCCAGTGAGGTAGCAAACGGTAGCTCTGCACCAAAAAAGCTTTGCTGTACATTAATCCCAATGCCTATCACGCTATATGCCCACTTGCTTCCTCTGATGACATTCTCTATCAGTATACCCCCTGCCTTTTTGTCATTGATGATTATATCGTTGGGCCACTTTATACGCACATCCCAGTTTTCATACAGGTTTTGCAAGACTTCTGCTATAGATAAGGCTACTGCCATATTGAAGCAAAACTGCTGCGACAAAGGGTATACAGGTTCTATGACTATACTCATCAGAAGGCTTTCTCCTGCTACATCCTGCCACTGCCGACCACGCTGCCCTTTACCCATAGTTTGCAGCCTTGTCACTATTGTCATACCCTCTTGTGCCGTATCGGCATCAATCAGTTGCATGGCATAGTTATTGGTACTATCTATAGTATCCAGTTCAATAATCGGAGCTTGTAATAAGGCATGTGATTTTAGTGCCAAACTTTGTTTAATTTTGAACGTAAAGATATTGCCAAACAAAATAACTGATATAGCTTAATTTGGAGAAAATAATTACTGCACTGAAAGGAAGGTCAAAACCTACTCCTCGTTTGACGAGAAATAGCAAACTTTTTAAAACAGTGCTCGAGGCGGTTCAAAATAAGAAAGCTGAAAAAATAGTTTCCCTAGACCTGAAAAAAATAGATGAAGCTGTTGCAGACTTTTTCATACTGTGTGAAGCTCAATCAAAAACACAACTAAAAGCAATAGCTAACGAAGTTGAGAAGAAGGTTAAAGACGAGTGCGGAGAAAATCCATATCATTTAGAGCTTGGAGAGAGTTGGATCCTAGTAGATTATGTCAACATAGTTGTGCATATTTTTCAGGAAGAACAAAGAAAGTTCTATAACTTGGAAAGCCTTTGGGGCGATGCAGGACGAGTAGAGCATAATGATTAAAAAATACTGTTGATATAACAGACTAATAATTACGTAGTAAATAGTACAATGGACGATAAAAAATTCAGGCCGGGTAAAGGTTCAGGAAACGATAACAGATCTCCTCGCAAAGGCCCTAAGTTCAATATATATTGGATTTATGGTATTATGGTGTTGCTGCTTATCGGTCTTAACTTTTTCAGCGGTAGCATGGGTAGCAGCGGGGAGAAAATGAGCTTTCAGGACTTCAGGCAAAAATACCTGGATCAGGGTAAAGTAAGCAAGCTTGTAGTAGTGAATAAGGAAGAAGTTGAAGTATTCCTGAACAAGAATGAAAGTAAAAGCAAAGACCCTGAAACCACTATCCCGTTTGGTGGTAAAGATGATTCACCTGCAGCTACATTCAGAATTGGTAGCGTAGAGCAGTTTGAAAATAACCTTAAAGAAGCACAAGCAGACATTCCTGAGAATGATAGAGTGCGAGTAATATACGAGAGTCGCGGTAGTTTCCTTAACGATATACTAGGCTCTTTCTTACTTCCTGTAATATTCCTGATCGCAATGTGGTTCTTCATAATGCGTAAGATGGGCGGTGGTGCCGGCGGCGGCGGCGGTGCCGGTGGTATATTCAACATCGGTAAATCTAAAGCTCAGTTGTTTGAGAAAGGTACTCGAGTAAACATAACGTTTAATGACGTTGCCGGTCTTGATGAAGCGAAGGTGGAGGTAATGGAGATCGTTGATTTCCTTAAGAATCCTAAAAAATACACAGCACTAGGTGGTAAGATACCTAAAGGTGCATTGCTGGTAGGCCCTCCGGGTACCGGTAAAACATTATTGGCTAAGGCTGTAGCTGGTGAGGCACAGGTGCCATTCTTCTCTATGTCCGGTTCTGACTTTGTGGAGTTATTCGTAGGTGTAGGTGCCAGCCGTGTAAGAGACCTGTTTAAGCAAGCAAGAGAGAAAGCACCTTGTATCGTATTTATCGATGAGATAGATGCTATCGGTCGTGCTCGTGGTAAGAACGTAGTAATGAGTAACGATGAGCGTGAGAACACACTGAACCAACTACTTGTAGAGATGGATGGTTTCAGCGGTGATACAGGCATTATTGTACTTGCAGCTACCAACAGACCTGATGTACTGGATACAGCGTTGCTACGTCCGGGACGTTTCGATAGACAAATATCTATTGATATACCAGATGTAAAAGGTCGTGAAAAAATATTTGATGTTCACTTAAAACCGATCAAGGTTTCTAAAGATCTTGACATCAAGAAACTGGCAACTCAAACACCTGGTTTCGCAGGTGCTGATATAGCAAACATTTGTAACGAGGCTGCACTTATAGCTGCTCGTAAAAATAAAGTTGAAGTAGACATGGAAGACTTCAACGATGCTATTGATAGAGTTATCGGCGGTCTTGAAAAGAAAAATAAGATCATATCTCCGCAGGAGAAGAAAGTTATTGCATATCACGAGGCAGGTCACGCTATTTGTGGCTGGTTCTTAGAACATGCTCACCCATTGATAAAGGTATCTATTGTACCACGTGGTGTAGCTGCATTAGGTTATGCACAATACTTACCTAAAGAGCAGTATCTGTATACTACTGAGCAGATGAATGACCAAATGGTAGCATTATTCGGAGGTCGTGCTGCAGAGGAGCTGATATTCGGACAAATATCTACAGGTGCGCAAAACGACCTTGAGCGTGTTACGAAAATGGCGTACTCAATGATCAGTATCTACGGTATGAATAATAAAGTGGGTAATGTTTCATTCCATAATTCAGAGCAAGAATATCCTTCTCAAAAGCCATATTCTGAAGAGACTTCTAAGATCATAGATGAAGAGGTACGAGAGCTTATAGCTACAGAATATGCTCGCTCTAAAGAGTTATTAACTAAATATATGCCTCAGTTGAAGTTGCTTGCTGAAGAGCTATTAAGTAAAGAGGTGTTATTTAAGGATGACCTTGAGCGTCTCATAGGTAGTCGCCCTTATGAAGATATGACACCAAACGAAGGCATACCACCTGTAAATAGTGGTATGAACAACGTAACAGAAACAAAAGACATATCTTAATATCCTTATAAAGTATTTAAAAAGCGGTGCACAGTTTGGCATCGCTTTTTTATTTTTGCACTTCAATCATTCGGTATGCCAACATTCAAAACATCCAAAGCGAGAGAAAATATTTTAGGACGTATACGTAAAGAGCTGAATAAAACCAGCGTACCTATGCCATACCCTGAAATAGAGAAGAAGCAGGCTGAGCAGATATATGCAAGGTCAGGCATGTCCGATGAGGAAACTTTTGCCGATAACTTTAATCAGCTTGGCGGCAAGTTTGTGTACTGTAATACTGAAGACGAACTATATAATAACATTGTGACTCTTTATGAAAATAAAGGGTGGGCAAAAATGCTTTGTGCTGAGAAGAACGTACTCTCCGCACTTAGTAGCCAAGACATAAACATTGCTCTTGATGCAGACGATACGCCTGAAGATGCAGATGCATGTATCACCGGTTGTGAGCTACTGGTAGCACGTACCGGTTCTGTTATCATCACTAGTAATCAGAATATGGGGCGTACAACTTCTGTATTCTACCCTACCCACGTTATAGTGGCTTATATTAATCAATTAGTTCCAGACCTTTCAGACGCGATAAGTACGCTGAACAAAAAGTATGGTAATGAACTACCTTCTATGATCAATTTGAACACAGGCCCAAGTAGAACCGCTGATATTGAAAAGACATTAGTAGTAGGTGTACATGGTCCTGGTGAGGTGTACTGTTTCCTTGTAAATAGATAAACTGAGAGTTAAGGGCATAAAAAAAGCTGAAGTCTGACTCAAGTTTCCTCTCAATCCGACATCCAGCTATATTAATAATGATTAGTTATTAATATTTGGGTAACAATCAACTCTATGTAAATAGAGGGCACATAAGGGCTGACAAAACGTAAGCTGATATTATATAACTATAATATCAACACAAAGTTAAAAATAATGTGATATTCCATGAATTCCATTTAACGAAAGTGTCATTTCATTCAACGAAAGTGCGTTTTCATCCAACGAATGGACTTTATTCTTGCACGAAATGACTGTTTTTCAACATGAACGGATATCAAATGTCATTTCATATTCGATTATATATCAATACATTGTACATTTACAGCAATGAGAGATATAGAGCATAAAGACGATATCGTCCTACTTATTGATACTTTTTATGATAAAGTGAAGAAAGATGACATCATTGGTCATATCTTTCATAGGATCATTGGAGATGACTGGTCTCAACACTTACCCATTATGTATCAGTTTTGGGAAACTGTACTATTACATAAGGCAGGGTATACAGGAAATCCAATACAAAAACATGTAGCTATCGATAAGATAACAGAGCTAAAACCTATACACTACCAGCAGTGGTTATCATTGTGGGAGCAAACTATAGACGAGCTTTATACTGGTAAGATAGCGGATGAAGCAAAGAAGAAAGCTCACACTATGATGCAATTAATTGATATGAAGGTAACCGATGCAAGAACAGGCAAATCAATATTATAACATGAGTGTACAAACTGTAAGAGGACAATTTATAGACATACACAACAGGACTATCTATCCTGCTGAAATAACCATCAGGCAAGGGATAATAGATAACATCAAAAAAATAGATGATGCTCCTGGTGAATATATATTGCCTGGTTTTGTTGATGCTCATGTTCATATAGAAAGTTCTATGCTGGTGCCTACCACATTCGCTCAGCTTGCTTTGAAGCATGGTACAGTAGCTACAGTATCAGACCCTCACGAGATAGCTAACGTTTGTGGTATACCAGGCATTCAATACATGATTGATAACAGTAAGCAGTCGCCACTAAAATTCTTCTTTGGTGCGCCATCATGTGTACCTGCTACTAGTTTTGAAACTGCCGGTGCTGTTATTGATTCAAAAGATATAGAAACGCTGCTTAGTAGTCCTGATATATGGTACTTAGCTGAGATGATGAACTTTCCGGGAGTACTATTTGAAGATGCTGAGGTGATGGCAAAAATAGCTGCTGCAAAAGATGCTAATAAGGTGGTTGACGGACATGCTCCTGGTCTTAGAGGTGATGATGTAAAAAAATATGCTGCAGCCGGGATATCTACCGATCACGAATGCTTTACTATAGAAGAAGCAAAAGACAAGCTGGCAGCTAGCATGAAAATATTGATACGTGAAGGTAGCGCAGCCAAGAACTATGAAGCGTTAGCACCATTGTTTAAGACTCACCCATCGGAACTAATGTTTTGTAGTGATGATAAACATCCTGATGAGTTGGTAGAAAGCCATATTAATGCGCTTGTTAAAAGAGCCGTGAACGAAGGCTATGATCTATACGATGTATTGAGAGCTGCGTGTATCAATCCTGTTGAGCACTACAGCTTACCTGTGGGTCAGCTTAAAGCAGGAGACCCTGCAGACTTTATAATAATTGATGACACCACAAACTTCAATGTACTTCAGACTTACATTAATGGAACTATAGTTGCTGAAAATGGCGAAAGCAAAGTTGATTTGCCTGAAATCAAGCCGATCAACAACTTTAATATTAGCTATAAGAATGAAGAAGACTTTAAGATAAAGGCTACAAAAGCGAATGATAAAATAAGGGTAATAGAAGCGCTTGATGGTCAGCTGATAACTAACGAATACATAGGCACTGCTAAAGTTGAGGATGGATATATTGTCTCTGATACAAGTAACGATATCTTGAAAGTTGCAGTAGTTAACAGATATGATAATAAAGCGCCAGTATCCGTTGCATTCATCAAAAACTTTGGCTTGAAACATGGTGCTATAGCATCGACTGTCGGTCATGATTGCCATAATATAATTGTTGTAGGTGTAGATGACTCTTCTGTAACAACAGCTGTAAATACGCTTGTCGATAGCAAAGGAGGTATTTGCTGCGTAGATGAGCAGGGCAAAGTTTCTGAGCTGCCGCTACCTATTGCAGGGTTGATGTCTAACGAGAAGGGAAATATTGTCGCTGAAAAATATTCTACTATTGATAAGAAGGCAAAAAAAATGGGCTCTGAACTCAGAGCACCATTTATGACACTTTCTTTTATGGCCTTGTTAGTTATACCGTCACTTAAATTAAGTGACAAAGGCCTATTTAACGGACAGAAGTTCGAGTTTACAACTGTAGAAGCCTAGATACTATAATTCAATAGTATTAGGATACTCTTTTAGTGCTTGCTCCAAACAATCCATCGCGTGATTGATATCGTCTTTATTCAGTACATATGCCAGACGCACCTCTCTTCCTCCTCTACCAATGGTAAAATAGAATCCTGCAGCAGGTGCCATCATCAGTGTTGCACCTTTGTAAGAGAAGTCTTCAAGCAACCATTGACAAAAGCTCTCACTATCATCTACAGGTAGTTCAGCCATAGCATAGAATGCACCACCCGGCATAGGACACTTAACACCCGGCATAGCCTGTAGTCTGCTTACAAGAAGGTCTCTTCTTGCATTATATTCTGCGTGTATGGCTTCGAAATAATCATTTGGTAGATCTATAGCTGCCTCACCCAATATCTGTGCAAATGATGGCGGGCTTAGCCTTGCCTGCGCAAATTTCATGGCAGCATTCAGCAACTGGCTATTCTTGGTTACCATAGCACCTATCCTACCACCACAAGCACTGTACCTTTTAGATATAGTATCCAGTAGTACTGCGTGCTCTTCTAAACCGTCAAGCGTTAATGCTGATATATGCTTTCTACCATCGTAACAAAACTCTCTGTACGCCTCGTCACTGAACAGGAATAAGTTATTCTTTAAACAGATATCCCTTAATACTTCCAGCTCTTCTCTGCTATATAAATAACCTGTTGGATTATTAGGGTTACAGATCATGATAGCTCTGGTACGCGTAGTTACTGCCTGCTCAAAGTCTGCAATAGATGGTAATGCAAAATCATCATCAATAGAAGATGATATAGGTACGATATTTACACCTGCACTTGTAGCAAAGCCATTATAGTTAGCATAAAACGGCTCTGGTATGATCATCTCATCACCAGGATCAAGACAACTCATAATGGCAAACAAAATTGCTTCCGAACCACCTGTTGTAACTATGATCTGGTCTTTAGTAACCTCTATATCATGAGATGCATAGTAGTTTACCAGCTTCTTTCTATAGCTGTCAAAACCAGCACTATGGCTATACTCTAACACCTTCATATCAGTGTTGCGCACAGCATCAAGAATTTCTTTCGGTGTCTCAATATCTGGCTGACCTATATTGAGGTGATATACTTTAACGCCTTTCTCTTTAGCGGCTTCCGCATAAGGCACTAATTTTCTTATTGGAGATGGTGGCATAGATGCACCACGATGTGAAATTACCGGCATTGGGCAAAAATAGAAAATTGTAATGGTTCTGCTACATAAAATAATAAAGCCCGGCATGCCGGGCTTTAAACTTAATATTTTGGTATTACTAGCTACCTTTCTGAGACTCTTCTTTAGATAGAACAGTACCTTTTATGTGTAGCTCATAACGCTCTTTACCTTCTGGATTAACAGCGTTTGATAGTATATAAATGTCTTTGCTGAATGGACCTACACGACCTTGTGTATTGTATACCACTTTTATCTTACCTGATTTACCAGGAAGAATAGGTTGTTTTGGCCATTCAGGAGTAGTGCAACCACAAGATGCGCTTGCATTCTGTATAATCAACGGCTCTTTACCAGCATTTTTGAATTCGAATACATACTCTGCGCTCGGACCTTCAGGGATAGAACCGAAATCATGTGTTTCCTCTCCTTTGAATTCAAATCTTGGAGCACTAGCATTGTCTTGAGCAAATGCACCTGTAAGCCCTGCCGCTACTACTAATAATGTTAGAAATAAATGTTTCATATCGTTTATTGAATAAAATTTTATAATAGATTGGTTAATTAACTTTTCTTCATCATAGAACCGTTAGCCGGTACCGAACTAGCAGGCGCTGCTTCTACCTCACCTTTAATAGTCAATACTTTTGTACCTGCATTAGAGGTAACTGTGATAGATTTAGCAAATCCGCCCGGACGACCTTTCGTATTATAGATCGCTTTAATCTCTCCAGTTTTTCCTGGCAATACAGGATCTTTTGAGTAAGAAGGTGTTGTACATCCGCAAGATGGGCGTACTTGTTGTAATATGATCGGCTCGCTTCCTTTGTTCTCAAAGCGGAACACTACCTCTGCACCAGGACCTTCCGGAATTGTTCCGAAATTGTGTGAATCTTCCTGAAAGTGCATATCATCCACATTAAGGGTAGAACTTACTTCTTCAGTTTTAGCTCCGTGATTATGACCTTCGTGGCTTTGTGCAGATACAGCTCCAGCAGCAAATAAAATAACGCTGAGTGATAGTAGTACTTTTTTCATCTTATTCTCTTTTTTTGAACTATTCACAATATACCTTACAAATATAATGCCTAAGACAGGAAATAAAACCTTAGAGGTTTGTTAATCCACTGTTAATCATGCATTAGCTTTGCAAGAAGTGCAAATTACTTTATATAGCTGAATTTACAATGGATAACTTATCTGTTTTCGAGAACGACATAAAAGAGTGCTTGCGTACAATAGGGGCTGGTGGAGTTATTTTATATCCTACAGATACGATATGGGGTCTCGGCTGTGATGCAACTAATGAAGCTGCGGTGAGTAAGGTTTTCGATATAAAACAGCGCCCTGCAGAAAAAAGCGTCATTATTTTATTGGCAGAAGCAAAAGACATATTGCAATACGTAGCCACGCCTCCACCGGATATCATAGCAATATTGTCCTCATTTGAGCGACCGACGACAGTAATATATGAAAATGCTATCGGTCTTGCAGATAATGTGATACATGAAAGTGGTACAGTGGCTATAAGAGTAGTTAAAGATCCTTTTTGTAAAGCACTAATAAAAAGAATGAAGAAGCCACTAGTCTCTACCTCAGCTAATATTAGCGGAACCGCCTCTCCTAATACATTTGCTGATGTAAGCAGTGACATCATTGAAAATGTAGGCTATACTGTAGCCTACAGGCAAGATGACACATCAATATCATCTCCCTCACAGATAGTAAGACTTGATGACGAAGGTAATATTACCTATATCAGGAAATAAAAATCTAAAACCTGTTAGCTTTGCACGAAATGGATATTGCCTGTACAGCAGAAGAAGAAAAGCTATTTTCTAAGATAGGAGATGTTGCTAGAGAGCTAAACATACCCTGCTACATAGTAGGTGGCTTTGTGCGCGACAAAATGCTTGACAGACCATCGAAAGACATAGATCTGGTATGTGTAGGCAAGGGCATAGACTTTGCCCATGCTGTTGCAAAAGCGCTGAAACCATCACCAAAGGTCAATTTCTTTAAAAATTTCGGGACAGCACAATTCAGGTATAAAGACTTTGAGATTGAGTTTGTAGGAGCAAGAAAAGAATCATACAACAGAAACTCTCGCAAGCCTATTGTAGAAGAAGGCACACTTGATGACGACCAAAAAAGACGAGATTTTACCATAAATGCTTTAGCCATTAGCTTGAACCCAAATGATTATGGCAAACTGGTTGACCCATTCGGTGGATTAAAACATTTAGAGGAAAAGACTATCATTACTCCTCTGGACCCAGACATTACTTTTTCTGATGATCCGCTACGCATGATGCGTTGTATACGCTTTGCTACCCAGCTTAACTTTTCTATTGAGGAAGAAACATATCAAGCCATTACACGCAATAAAGAACGTATAAAGATTATCTCTTACGAACGTATAGCAGACGAGCTAAACAAGATACTATTATCAACTAAACCTTCTATCGGTTTTGACTTACTCTTCCGGTCAGGCTTGTTAAATGAATTCTTCCCTCGCTTGGTAGATCTGGCCGGAGCAGAGTATATAGATGGCATCGGCCATAAAGACAACTTCTACCATACACTGCAAGTTGTAGATAATGTAGCTGACAGGAGTAATAACCTTTGGCTACGTTGGGCTGCTCTGCTACACGACATTGGCAAGCCGCCTACTAAGAAGTTTGAGAAAGGACATGGCTGGACATTTCATGGTCATGATGCGGTAGGTGAACGAATGACAAAAAAGATATTCAGACAATTCAAGCTACCTCAAAATGAAAAGATGAAGTATGTAGCCAAATTAGTTGCTCTTCATCTACGTCCTATCAGTCTCACGAAAAAAGATATTACTGACTCTGCAATGCGCAGACTACTATTTGATGCAGGTGATGACCTTGAAGATCTAATGATACTTTGCGAGAGTGATATTACTTCTAAAAACAAAAACAAAGTTCGACGATACCTAGACAACTTTGAAGCTGTACGCCAAAGACTAAAAGAAGTCGAAGAGAGCGATAAGATACGCAACTGGCAACCACCTATCAGTGGTGAAGAAATAATGGATCTATACGGGTTATCACCATCCAGAGAAGTTGGCATCCTTAAAACATCAATACGGGAAGCTATACTTGATAATGAGATTCCCAACACAAAAGAAGCAGCATTAACATACCTTGAAGAAAAAGCAGTAACACTGGGGTTGAAACCAGTGAGCAAAAAATAAGAGGATCGCTATGGGCGACCCTCTTACAACTTTATGAACGCTTAACTAATATTATTTTCTAGTCCAGCCAGCAGTCCAGTCGTTAGAAGACTCAACAGCACCTTTAAAGTTAGCAGCCACAAACCATGAACCTAATGTTGTAACGTCTACAGCATTATTAGTTTCAACACCTATAGCACCATTAAGGAAAGATGGAAGACCAGCCGCATTAACTGCGTTAGATGCTTCTGACTCGAATGGAGTAGCACCAGACCAGCTACCGCTGTTAGGGCTATACTTCCAAGGCTTATCGTTATTTAGATAAACACCTTTAACCTCTAAAGAACCATCAGTCATGTTAGTTAGAGTTTGATCATGCTGTACTTCGATACCACTTGCAAAACCAGCAGCAACTACATTGTAGATCTTACCTTTTGTTCCTTCACGTAGTTTCATAGAACGAGTATCACCACCATCTTCGTTTAAGATAGAAGTACTACCTATCAGTGTAACGTTAGCAATCTTAGGCTCAGAATATGGAGTAGCAAGGTTGTTATCACCATTGTTATCACCTTCAAAACCGCGATCACCATTATCACCACCCTGCTCAGCTACCCAGAACTGACCTTGACCTCTCCAACCGTAAGTCCAGTCAAAACAGTCATCTGAAGCACCATATACATAAGCATATCTTACAGATACTGTACCACCGAAGAACTCGATACCGTCGTCAGCACCAAGATATACAGCAATGTGATCTACTAAAGTACCAGAACCTACACCTTCAAAAGTGATACCGTTATGCTCTTTAGTTTGGTTTTGTTTTTTACCAGTATACTCAACACGCACATACTGAAGGATACCAGAGTTATCTGCGTCATCAGTACCACCGTAAGTAACACCAGCACCCATTTCAGATGCAGCTGTACCACCAGGAGTGTTAACAGTAGCTTTACCACAAATGATCAATCCACCCCAATCTTGTACTTTAGGGCTAGTCTGTCCAGAAGTCATAACGATAGGTGCAGATGCTGTACCTCTTGCATTTATTTTAGCACCCGGCTCTATCAATAAATAAGCAGTTGATGGCTCAGTTGCAGAAGATTTTATAGTAACACCTTCTTCTATTGTAAGAGTTGCACCCGACTTAACGTGTACACCTCCAGCTAGTGTGTAAGAAAATCCTTTACCTAACCTTGTATTAGCAGTGATCTCACCGCTGATAGTAGAACCATTAGCTAATAATGTTGGATCTGTAGGATCTGTTGGATTAGTCGGGTTGTTAGGATTTGTTGGGTTAGTCGGGTTGTTGTTGTTAGTAGGAGTTACATTCGTTTGCTCCTTCTTACAACCTGTAGCTATCATAGCGATAGCAAGTGTTGGAATAAGTAGTGTTTGTAGCGCTTTCATTTTTTTAGAAAATTTTACAATTAATTAATTGGTTGACTTGCTTTAACTAATCAGAGCCGCTCAAAAAGCGGCTCTGATGATTATTGAATAGATAATGATTAGATCTTATTTTCTTGTCCAACCTGCAGTCCAGTCGTTAGCTGCATCAACTGCACCTATGTAAGTTGCACCTTCAAACCAGCTGTCCATACCACTTACATTAATAGCACCTGTAGTAGTTGTACCAACGTGGCCGTTTACGAAACTTGGAGTACCGTCAGCCATAACTGTTGCACCAGCCTCAAGAGGAGTAGCACCCATCCAGTCACCTGTGTTTGGAGAATACTTCCATGGCTTAGAGCTATATAACTGTAGACCTTGGATGTTTAATGAACCATCAGTCATGTTAGCAAGAGTTTGGTCGTGTTGTACTTCGATACCGTTAGAGAAACCGTATACTAATACGTTGTATAGTTTACCTTTTGTTCCTTCACGTAGTTTCATAGCGCGAGTAGAACCAGCATCTTCGTTCATGATAGCAGTGCTACCTACAAGAGTAATGTTAGCAAGCGTTGGCTCAGAATAAGGAGTAGCTGTATTGTTATCACCATTATTATCAGCTTCAATACCACGGTCACCGTTAGCACCACCTTGGATACCAACCCAGAACTGACCTTTACCTCTCCAACCGTAAGTCCAGTCAAATAGGTCATCAGAACCACCGAATACGAAAGCGTGCTTAACTTGTACGTTACCACCGAAGAACTCGATACCATCATCAGCACCAAGATATACAGCGATGTAATCTACAGTTGTACCAGCACCAACACCTTCAAAAGTGATACCGTTGTGCTCTTTAGTTTGGTTTTGTTTTTTACCAGTGTACTCAACACGTACATAACGGATAGTACCTGAGTTATCGTTAGCGTCAGTACCACCGTAAGTAACACCAGCACCCATTTCAGATGCAGCAGTACCACCTGGAGTATTGATTGGAGCTTTACCACAGATGATTAAACCACCCCAATCTTGTACTTTAGGAGAAGCTTGACCAGAAGTCATAACGATTGGTGCAGTAGCTGTACCATTAGCTTCAATTTTAGCACCTGGCTCAACCAATAAATAAGCAGTTGATGGCTCAGTTGCAGAAGATTTTATAGTAACACCTTCTTCTATAGAAAGTGTTGCACCCGGCTTAACGTGAACACCACCCGCAAGTGTGTAAGTAAAACCTTTACCTAACTTCATATCAGAAGTAATTTCACCACTGATAGTAGAACCATCAGCTAACAAAGTAGGATCTGTTTGACCACCACCGTTGTTATTACCACCATCGTCTTTGTTACAAGCTGTCGCGAATAATGCTAGAGCAACAGCAGGAATCATAAATTTGTTTAGAGTTCTCATTTTCATATTTGTATTAAAAGTTCGAGGGCAAAAGTATCCTTGCATCATTACCGAATTGTTAAGCCAGCGTTATCTATATTTTACCTTGTGGTAATGTTGATAACTATATAAAACCTGTGATGTTTTAAACTAAAAAGGCACGTGATAATCACGCGCCTTTTTAGTTCTTATTATTTAATTATTATACCTAGTACTTAAGGTTGTAACCTAGTGTTACTCTCAAGTCAAGACCTCTCTGAAAGTTCTGAACTTCAAGCTGAGAACCATCGTTAAAGTTTTGCACTCTTTTGATCTCAGGGTTTAGTAAGTTTCTAACTACGATGTTAGCAAACAAACCATTCTTGAACTCATTAAGTAAAGTAAGGTCTAACCTGTTAACAGGTAATTCATATATATCACCTGCACCCTGGCTACCCGCTGCGAATACACGCTTACCAAATACATTGTATGTAAGAGTCAACTGCGAGTTAGTTGTTTTCTCTTTATTCCAGTAGTGGCGGTAAGAGTAATCAAAGTTTACAATGTAAGGAGATGCACCCATCAAAGGACGAGTAAGGTTTGTAACTGTAATAGGCTGTGTAGCAACTAGGTCAGCTGTATTATCTATCTCAATTCTAGAGTATAGATAAGAAGCATTAGCACCTATTGTAGAGTTATTCATAAACTCAGACTTACTATCAAACCATTTACCTAAGTTTCTTAGATATTCAAACTCTATGCCATAAAGGTAGGCGCGGTCTGTATTTACATAAGTTAATAGCGGCTCAACAGATGCAGCAACTGCAAGCTCTATTGGCTTATCAATATACTTACCTAAAACGTTCACAGAGAATAATTCAGAGTTTGACGGATACCACTCATATTTCAGATCCACATTATAGTTAGTACTGTTAGTAAGAAGCGGATTACCCTCAACCTCTTGTGTACCTGCTGCTACGTTGTAACGGAATGGACCAACCTCAACAAATTGAGGACGAGTAATAGTACGGCTAGCTACGAATATGATATTTGAATTCTCAGTTACTTCATTCTTAACCGTTAGTACAGGCATTACGTTAGTAGCAAGTACACCAGTGTCTCTGAAATCAGCAGCAAATAGATCAGAACCTTTTTTATAGTATATGATCTGATTAGAATACTCAACACGCACACCCGGCATAATTCTAAACTTACCTAGTTTGAATTCAGCATTTGCATAACCTGCAAGTATCATCAACTCAGCATCGTAATCGTTTGGCGCGAAGTAAGACTCTACATATTTATAGGTACCGTTTTGACCATCGCCTAACTTATCGTTAGTAAACTCATTATCAAGACTATCAAGATTTACAGGATCATTAGAGCCTATAGACATATCTATTGATCTTGAGCGGAACTCTCTCTGCTTGTATCTCGCATTAACACCAACCTTGATCTCTATAAGGCCTTTTTCTTTCTCCTCGTCTCTTCTTACGTACTCAAGCTTACCAGAGAAATCTTGGTCATCAAGCTCAGAGAAGAATCTTTGGTTATCAGTAAGTGCATCAGATACGAAAGTATACTGTGTGGTACCGTCAGGCTGCTCGTTTGCATTAAATGTATTCTGAAGACGGTTTGGCATGCTACCTTTAGTAATGTTACCGGAAGCACCCCAATTTATTTTTCCTTTATCAGATACATCGTGCTTACCGGTAAGCTGTGCGGTTACAAGTGTATTCTGTATGTAGTTATTTCTTCTTGTATAAAGGCTACCAAGATCCACATCTTCACCACGACCTATGATCCATGTATCATTTGCATCGTTCACATAAAAAGCTGTAAGGGCTACAGTATTTCTATTGTTGAAGTTGTATGATAAGTTAGCAAGAGCTGTAGTATTAGCTGCGTACTCATAGTTCTCTGTTTCAAATCTGTAACGAGCACTTTTCTGAGCATTGTATAATGCTAATACACCTTCATTGTATCTTGAAGTATTCCTATGATTTACCGCAGCAAAGTAACCTAGGCCTCTACCAGGCTTCTTAAACTTAAAATAATCACCGGTAGAGATTCCAATACCAACATTACCTGTTTGATTTTTTCTCACCGCAGAGAACGGAGTATTAAAAGGGCTAGATGTAGCACCTTGTCTATCAGAATCGTAAACCTTTGTGTTCGCTACTTCTGCAGGTAACGCTCTTCTTTCTCTATCAAAACCAGCTCTTGAGCTCATAGCAGAACTGCTTATCAAGAAATCGTTACCTACTGTATTCGTATTTGCACGATAGCTAACACCAACTCTAACAAAACCCTCTTCTGAATAATCTCTTGTTGTAACATCTATGTAACCACCAGCAACATCACCGTACTGAGATGGTGCATATGATTTTGATACCGCAAGGTTCTTGATAACTCCTGTTGGGAATATGTCAAGAGGTAATACTTTTAGGTTAGGGTCTGTAGATGGTATAGGTAAACCGTTTAACGTTACCTGATTATATCTATCACCAAGACCACGAACCATTGTCTGAGTATTAGGACCACCACTACCACCAGATGATGATGACACCCCTACTACTTTGTTAAGACCTTCTGCAGCATTGGAAATACCTTTTCTGCCAAGCTCTTCAGCACCAATTTTTTGAACTACCTCTGTAGCTTCTCTTCTTTCCATTAAAAGTGCTGTTTCAGACTGGCGATTAGCCTTAGCCTTTACAACAAGCTCTTCCATTTGTTGTGCATCCGTTACCATCTTCACTGCAAGGTTGGTAACATCTTCTTTACGCACATCAAGACCTGCAAGCAACTCTGTTTTGTAAGATGCATATTGCACCTGTACGTCATAGATACCTGGTTCAACATTTAATGAGAACTTACCATCCATGTCGGTGGCAGCACCAATAGTTGTACCTTTAACTGTAACAATGGCGCCAATGATCGGGTCGCCAAATTCTGAATCAGTAATTGTACCAGAAATCTTTCTGTCAGCATACGCGGATGACGCGAAAAGTAGCGCTGCTAACATCATGTAAAAAATACGCATATCTAAAGCCAAATTTGACGCAAAATTGGCTTTTCAATGTTACCACCGAATTAACACAATGTTACGCCTATGTAACCTCAATATTACCTTAATGTTAACTCGTATAATGCAATAGTATACGTACATATAAATGGTACGTTTTTTCACATATGATAATTACTTATACACATATCGTCTTTTAACTGTGTTAACTTTGCGTAATGAACATCCGGAACCTGTTTTTACAACATGTTGCTCAAACATCTCCAGCACCCATTGCTATCAATGTAACAAGAGCTGCAGGTAATTATTTATATACAGACGACGACAAACAATATTTAGATATCATAGGAGGCATTAGCGTATGTAATGTAGGTCATTGCCATCCTGATGTAGTAGCGGCTATAAAAGAACAGGCAGATAAATACCTGCATGTGATGGTCTACGGCGAAGTAATACAAAACCCTCAGGTACAATATGCCGAGCTACTCGCAGAACACCTGCCAGGCAACCTGAACTGTACTTACTTTACAAACTCCGGGGCTGAAGCCACTGAAGGAGCTTTGAAGTTAGCTAAAAGAGTCACAGGTCGTACTGATATTATAGCATGCAATAATAGTTACCATGGTTCTACAATGGGCGCACTAAGCGTACTGGGAGATGAATATTGGCGCAATGCTTACAGGCCGCTTCTCCCTGGAGTATGGCATTATGACTACAATAGCACAGAACTGATCAATGCTATAAATAAAGATACAGCCTGTGTATTGATAGAGACAGTGCAGGCAGAAGCAGGAGTCATTGAACCGAGGCAAGAGTGGCTACAACAACTAAGAGATAAATGTACAGAGACAGGTACAATACTCATATTTGATGAGATACAGTGTGGTTTTGGACGCACAGGGAGTCTTTGGGGTTTTCAGCATTATAACATTATACCAGACATCATGCTTTTAGGCAAGGCGTTGGGCGGAGGAATGCCTCTTGGCGCTTTTATAAGTTCTACTGAGTTAATGGCTGCCTTTACAGACAACCCTGTATTAGGTCATATAACAACATTCGGCGGGCATCCTGTAAGTTGTGCAGCTGGTATGGCAGCTATGAAAGCATTACTTAAAGAAGGTATGATAGATACAATTGAAGAAAAGCAAGCCTTGTTTCTAGAAAACCTATCTCACCCTGAGATAAAGTCTGTCAGTAGCAAAGGGTTATTAATAGCTGTAGAGCTGGAAAGCTTTGAGAAAGTACTGGATGCTGTTAGCAAGTGTATTGCTAATGGATTATTTACAGACTGGTTCTTATTTGCTCAAAACTGCTTAAGAATAGCCCCTCCGTTAACCATTACTAATGAGGAAGTTATAGAAGCCTGCAATATTATTAAGAAGTCTTTATAGCATAAAAAAGGCAGTGAAAAACACTGCCCCTCTATCCCTTATATACGTTAAGCATATAAGTATTAAAGTATCTTAAATAATAGAGATATCTAATAAATATATAAAAGAACCTACTTTAATGCAATAAAAAAGACGATGCTAAACTAGCATCGCCTTAAACTTTTAATAATCTTAATATTATTAAGGTATTTGAAGTGTTAATACTTTGCCATTAATGTTTAACGTAGCTACGTCTTCACACTGGCCGTCATCCCCATAGTCAAGTATACGTTTAGTAGCATCAGATGGATATATATTTATCACACCTTCAGTTATCCAGTTACAGTCAACAGGCAATATAAGTGGCTCTGCTATCTGTATATTATAAGTATCACCGTTTACTCTTCTGAAAAACCCTGAGCCGGTCAACCTGTATATATCATCAGAAGTTTGAGGCGTGTTTGCACCTCTCCACCATGCGCGTTGGCGCTCGCTTTTGCCTGTTAGCCTACCCTCGCCTTCTGGCATTATTACTGTATCTATGCGAGTAACTTGGTACTGCACTCCTGCAGAACCGTTACCAGTTACATTATTCATCTCTTTCACACCCATTACACGATATCCATTCATGAAGTGATTACTAAATGTAATACGCTGAAAATAGCCATTCTCTTTAGCTACTTTGTCTCTTGAGTATACCACTATTATCTTACCTGTACGGTACCTACCGTCAAAGCCCAAACATGGTGCATTACCGAAGTCTATTACCATTTGACGGGTAAGAGCATCAACTGTATCGTCTGTTACAGTAGCACATGATGCTAATACACTTTCGCCTTTCAGTCCGGACTGCCCTTGCTGAAAAGCAACTTCTACTACCCTGTCCACATTATTATATATATGCTCCAGGAGTAGCTGATCCTCTGCATAACCCATCTTTTCTTCAGGAGTAGCACCATCATCGTCATTATTCCTACATGAAGTAAGAGATGTTGCCATTATCAAAATGGCGAA
The DNA here is from genome assembly GCA_964531655.1 of uncultured Flavipsychrobacter sp. GTDB lineage: Bacteria > Bacteroidota > Bacteroidia > Chitinophagales > Chitinophagaceae > UBA5543. The sequence goes on along the minus strand of CAZHDM010000001.1, from coordinate 71,487 downwards.
AATACCGCCGAATATATTTACTGATAGCTTATTTGATAACATATTGTATAATCGCTTTATGAGGCTATTAAGTATGTTGTATAAAAGTATTGCCATAAATATAAAACATAAAATGCGCATATTTTACACCACATTAATATTAAGATATTAAACCCTTAGGAAAATATCTTTACATTTGCACAAATTTTTAAATTTCATATGAAAGTAGCAATAATTGGTACAGGGTACGTTGGACTGGTTACAGGCACATGTTTTGCTGAAACTGGTAACGATGTTACTTGTGTAGATATCAACGAGAAAAAGGTTGCGATGCTCCAGAATGGTGAAACTCCTATTTATGAGCCCGACCTAGATGTATTATTAGAAAGGAATATCAAAGAAAACCGTATTCACTTTACTACTTCACTTGCTGATGGTATCAAGGATGCTAAAGTAATATTCCTGGCTCTACCAACCCCTCCGGGTAAAGATGGAGAAGCTGATCTACAGTTTGTACTAAATGTTGCTGCAGACCTAAGCACCATGATTACCGACTATAAGGTAATTGTAAATAAAAGTACAGTACCTGTAGGTACAGCAGAAAAAGTAGCTGCTGTATTGGCTCAAAAACTTGATAAAGAGCTTTTTGATGTAGTATCTAACCCTGAATTCCTTCGCGAAGGTGTTGCTGTGGACGACTTCCTTAAGCCTGACCGTGTAGTTATAGGTACATCATCTGAAAAGGCTAGAAAAATCATGGATGAATTGTATCAGCCATTTGTACGTCAGGGTAACCCGATATACTTCATGGATGAACGCTCTTCTGAAATGACTAAATATGCTGCTAACTCTTACCTGGCTATGCGTATCTCTTTCATGAATGAGATGGCAAACCTTTGTGAGAAAGCAGGCGCAAATGTTGATATGGTACGTGTAGGTATGGGTAGCGATAGCCGTATCGGTAAACGTTTCTTATTTTCTGGTGTAGGATATGGTGGTAGCTGCTTCCCTAAAGATGTTCAGGCTCTTGCTCGTACTGCCCGTCAGCACGATTATGAGTTCAAGCTGGTAGAAACTACTATGAACGTGAACCAGAAGCAAAAAACCAGACTCGGCAAGAAAATAAAAGAAGTTTTCGGTAACGATCTTACTGGCCGCAAGTTTGCTATATGGGGTTTAGCTTTCAAACCTGAGACTGATGATATTCGTGAAGCTCCGGCATTGGAACTTATCAACGAATTATTAGAAGCAGGTGCTACTGCAGAGGTATTTGATCCAGAAGCGATGAATAACGTAAAAGAGATCGTTGGTGATAAAATTGCTTATGCTGATGACATGTACAATCCTGTAAAAGATGCTGATGCATTAGTTATCGTTACTGAGTGGAATGAATTCCGCACACCAAACTTTGAGCGTGTTCACGAAGGTTTGAAACAACCGTTTATCTTTGATGGACGTAATGTTTACACGCTAGAGAAAATGCAAGAGCAAGGCTTCTATTATGAGAGCATTGGCCGTGCAACTGTACACGAAAACCTAAGAGAAAAATTAAGCGTACTTTCATAAGTTGAGCGTACGATAAACAGCATTAAATGAGTAATAAAAAAAGAGTACTAGTAACCGGTGCAGCAGGTTTCCTTGGCTCACACCTTTGTGATCGTTTTATCAAAGAAGGTTGTGAAGTAATAGGTATGGACAACTTGCTAACAGGTAATATCCAGAATATAGAACACCTTTTTCCTCTAAAGGAGTTCGAATTCTACCATCATGATATCACCAAGTTTATCAACGTACCCGGTAACATCGATTATATATTACACTTCGCATCTCCGGCAAGCCCGATAGACTACCTTAAAATGCCTATACAGACATTGAAGGTTGGCGCATTAGGTACACACAATGTACTAGGAGTAGCAAAAGCTAAGAATGCACGTATACTGGTAGCGTCTACTTCTGAAGTATATGGTGACCCTATGGTACACCCACAAACTGAAGAGTATTGGGGTAACGTTAACCCAATAGGACCACGTGGTGTATATGATGAAGCTAAGCGCTTCTTAGAGAGTATCACAATGGCTTACCACAACTTCCATGGTGTTGAAACGCGCATGATACGTATATTCAATACATATGGCCCACGTATGAGGCTGGATGATGGCCGTGCATTGCCTACATTCATGAGTCAGGCACTTCGTGGTGAAGATGTAACAGTGTTTGGAGATGGTTCTCAAACTCGCTCTTTCTGTTATGTTGACGATCTGGTAGAAGGTATATACAGACTATTGTTATCAGACTATCATATGCCTGTTAACATAGGTAACCCTGCAGAGATAACTTTGAAGGAATTTGCCGAAGAGGTAGTTGAACTTGTTGGTACCAACTCTAAGATCGTATATGAGCCATTACCAAAAGATGATCCTAAACAACGTCGCCCGGATATTACCAAAGCTAAGGAGATACTTGGCTGGGAACCAAAGGTTGACCGTCACGAAGGATTGAAGCGCACACTTGAATACTTCAAACAGCACATCTAATTATTAGCTACATAATAAACTAAAAGCCCCGTTATACGGGGCTTTTGTGTTTTTAAACTGTAAGTTTCTTGTCTTGAATACGTGAGTGGGGTGTGTCTAATCACTTCACTCTTATCCCCTTACCCTGCAAGATAAAGAGTCCTCATCAAGACCTTAACCGTATTATAACCGTATCTACTCAGGGTATTATTACCCTCTTGATTTTTTATTCTACTAGTGAGCTAGTTAGATACACCTGCATCCTTTGCAATGTTCTTTATCACATCATCTAGCTGTGTAGCTGAGGATTCTATCTTAGGGATAAGGTCATCTAAATCCTCCTTATGCTCTTTTAAGATGTCCACTAACCCCATGAGGCTAGCTAACGGTGCACGTACAACGTGAGACTGCATCCATGCTATTTTATTCAATTTCTCATTCTGCAGTTCTACACGCTCTATATACTGTAGTTGATTGGTAATGTCATTGATCATGGCTATATGAGCTTCAACGCCTTTATACTGTATAACACTACCTTGCATGTATACATATATCTGCTTACCGTCTTTTCTTTTATGCCTGTGGATACCATGAGTGTGTAACATTCCCTCTCGCTTTGGTATCTGTAACTTTTCTTCCAGCTTATCTACATCTAGCTCATCCTCATCCTCTATCTGCAAGATAGACATATGAGAAAACTCACCTTTAGTATAACCATAGTAACTGAGAGCAGCATTGTTCACTTTAAGTATTTGCTCTGTCTTCGGATCATAAATAAATATTGGAGTTGGACTAGAGTCAAATAACAGTCTGTAGTTTTCTTCCGATTTTCTAAGTGCCTCTTTACTCTCTTGCAACTTAGCCACTTTATCGGTTAGCTCAGTGTTATATTTGTGCAATAAAATGTACAGTAATGCAGCTGTCGAAACCACATAGAAGAAACCTTTCCAAGTTTGGATGCGTGACAGCTCTAATATATCGTTAGCTACAAAAAGGCTGAGCAATTTATCGCTAAAATATATCCATATCAGCCCTGCAATTAGATACAGCACGGTAAGCTTCATTACCGAGTTTACTTTCATCTCTTATAATTTTGTTGACCTCTGTTTGTAGTTTTGCTGTAGTGTGCTTAATATATCTGCCTGAATGGGCTATGAGTAGGAATGGCGCGAAATTCAGCTATTTTAAACTATCTGCAAAAAGATTTTTTAAGCTCATAGCTATCAACTGGTTATAGCAGTCATTCTAATAAAACTGTCTGTAAATAAAGTATAATGTAGTAGCTGTGATCATAATTATGATACCTGTGATCATATTTTTATAAGCACGTTCTCTTAGCATTCTATATTCGAGTTGTTTATAATCACCTTTGTAAGCACGCTCACCTTTTTTCGTTAATAGCATAGCTTTTGCTACTAATAGCACTCCCCCTAAAAAGGTGACCACAACCATGAGTATCATTATGAGCGACATTACTAAAGATAACAAAAAATCATAATTTGAAATATTTCGCCCATACTTTAGCCCCATATGGTATGTAAATCAAGCCGAATAATTAACCTTATATTTCCTGCTTATTCAGCTCGAACAATTCACTTTTTATTATGTTGGTATAGGCGCAAGTCATTTCTTATTCCATTGGGTATACGTTAGATTTGCGACATCTTAAAACCAATTTAAAATTTAAATATTATGTCATACACACTTCCGGATTTGAAATATGATTTCAACGCTTTAGAACCACATATAGATGCTCAGACAATGGAGATTCACCATGACAAGCATCATAATGGCTATGTTACTAAACTTAACGACGCTGTAAAAGGTACTGATGCTGAAGGGAAGGAGCTTGAAGATATAATGAAAAATATATCTAAATATTCTACCGCTATTCGTAACAATGGTGGTGGTCATTATAACCATACTCTTTTCTGGGATATCCTAGCTCCTAATAGCGGAGATCCATCAGGCGCACTTAACGATGCTATCAACAATACTTTCGGTACACTTAATGGCCTGAAAGACAAAATGAATGAAGCTGGCGCTTCTCGTTTTGGTAGTGGTTGGGCTTGGTTAATCGTGAAAGATGGCAAGCTTGAAGTAACTTCTACACCTAATCAGGACAACCCATTAATGGATGTTGCTGATGTACAGGGTACTCCAATACTAGGTATTGATGTATGGGAACACGCATACTACCTTAAGTATCAGAACAAACGTCCTGATTACTTAAGCGCTATCTGGAACGTTATCAACTGGGATGCAGTTGAGAAGCGTTACAACGATGCCCTATAATAACAACTTTGAACATTCTGTTATAGTATATAAAATAGTCCTGCAATAGCGGGACTTTTTTATGCAATAAAAGATACGCATCTGCCGTTCTAGCCCATCTTAAAATTCAGATTATGCGAACAACAGCAGTTTTAGCCTTTTTACTTTGTGTGACCACACACCTGTCTGCAAAGGATGCAGACACAACTCATAGCCGCAAATATGCTATTGGGAAAAATGAGATAGGCTTGTTCGTCGAGCCTTTCTGCAACAGCAGCCCGGAAATCTATACGGTGCCTATAGGTATTCATTACAAAAGATGGACCACACCTAACCTTGGCTACAGAATATTGATAGCCGGAGGAGGCTACAGTAACAGTACACCTGAAAATGTCTATAAGGTACAGAATGACTCTACTTTTAAGCATAGTAGCTCCACCAATATATCACTTGCGTTTATCGGGTTTGGCTTAGAAGCTCAAAAGCAGTTTACAAAACGACTTATCTTATATGCAGCTTTTGAGACAAAGCTAGGCTATGGAGAAGGCAACCAGTATTACTACGATATAGTGGAAACAGCAACCGCTACGCCTTTTTATCGTACTTACTATCATGAACAAAAAACAATTGCATCTTCCTCTGCTACTATGTGGGCAATGGATATTACACCATTTATAGGAGCAAAACTAGTTGTTGGGAAAAGAATGCTTTTAGGTACAGAGCTTACGGCTTTTGCTCTTAATGCCACACAAATAAACTATAGTGACTTCCCTGGCTCACAGAGCCTGGCCAACTTTTCTCTGGGTCAACTACAGCAACGATTCTATATCAACTACAGATTTTAATGCGTTCCTAAAATTAAAAAGACAATAAAGCATCTAAGCAGTCGTTTCTTATCTCAACTAAAAAAGCAACCTTAATATGAAAAGAATAATCGCATGCCTCATGCTGATAGGCACCAGCTATTGCACAATGGCTCAGGATGGAGAACTCCTACCTATAACAGAATCAAAGTCAACATTTAAAAAGAATGAAATAGGCTTAACTGCAGAACTGGATGTTTTCGGAAGCGCTAATAGTAGTACTGCATTTCAAGCTATTCAATACAAGCATTGGAAGAATGAACATTTTGGCGCACGCTTTTTATTAGGACGTAGAGACTATTATGATAATGCCAGCTGGCGTGCATCTTACGAAGTACGTAATGATACTATTATCTCCCGCACACCTATTACAAATGGTGGCGTAGGAATAGCAGGTATAGGCCTGGAAGCTCAGAGACAGTTTTATAAAAGAGTCTATCTTTTCGCCGCAGTGGAGGCTAAGTTTGGATATGGCAAAGCCACCATTGACACTATAGTAGAAAGGTCTATAGAAAATAGCACTAATAGGTATTTGTCACCTCCGCCTCCTACAGCTACACCTGGCAGACCTGTTAATAATACAGATGTGTACTATGCTTCTTTGGTGCCAACATTTGGTGCAAAGTTTCAGTTCAATCGTATCAGCTTTGGTAGTGAAATGGCATTGAACTTACTTAACTACTCTTATGTAAATAATAAAGTAAGTCCTGGAGTAGGCACACTGGACTTTGACTTAGGCAGGCTCAACCCCAGATTCTTTATACAATACAGGTTTTAGTATTAAAAATAGGTACTGGTATGTATATACCAACTCATTTATTTAGCAACCACTTACTGATAAAATATGAAAAATATCTTTTTGCTATTACTGCTAGCCTGCATGGCAACAACTACACAGGCACAAGAAATGCAAGAGACGGGAGAACCAAAAGAGCGCAAACATGCGATCGGTTTGCAATTTGCTACTCCATTCGGCAATGCTTCTGATGAAGAACTTGTAGGCATACAATATAAACGGTGGATAAGACCTAATAGAGCAATAAGAGTCAGTGCGATGTATGGCATGTGGGAGGTAACCAACCCAAGAAGAGTAACAAACGTGATACGAGATACTGCGTTTGAAAGTTATACGCGTGACTATGCCGATATGTTTTACCTGAACGCCGGCATTGAGATGCACAAACATTTCTACAAGAAGGCTTACCTATATGCCGCTATAGATCTAAGAGGAGGCTACGGGAGTGGGTATAGTCAAGAAAACCTGGTTAAAAACTATCCTGAAACCGGAGGCTATGCTCGATCAATATTTATTTCGAGTAACACTACTTATGATCTGACACGCTTTAGAGTAGATGCTACCCCTTTCATAGGAGTAAAACTACTCTTCAATAGGATAGCTTTTGGCACAGAAATATCTGCGATAAGTACTGGTTTTACTTCTGTAACAACAAGGAATCCCAGGTCGCAAAGTGTATCATTATTTGATTTGGATGCAGGACAATTCAGGCAACGAATGTTTATCAACTTCCGCTTCTAAAGCTCCTAACAATAAAGCCTCACAATTGTGAGGCTTTATTGTTAATAAGCGATCTTAGTTTATTATCCTCCAATGCCAAACGTAAACCCGAAACCGAATATAATACCACCTGGTGCAAGTAGCCCCATAACAGTTTTAGCATCGCTACTTAGTATATGGTTTGATTTTACAGTATAAGGTTCATCATCAAACCTTTGAGACCATCCTAGCTGTAAATGAAAACGGTGTCCTGCTCTACCAAGATTGAAAAAATGGTATGCCGAAAAGAACGCTGCAGGTACAGGCTCCCAATCCATCAATACATCTGTCTCTCCTTGATAAACCGTTGGAAGCGTTGTAGCTATATCATTGATACCTGTATTATAGGTAGCTCCCACACCTAGCGCCCAGCCACGATGACACTCACCAAAATAATAACGACCTTCTACAAAGGACTTATATCCCCAGCTAGACAAGCCTGCACCTGTGCCTAAGGAAAAATGATCGACTATAGGAACATCGAAATTAACCCCAACAAGACCTACAGAGTTATTAATACCTGAAGAAACACCGATATAAAATTTGTTACAAGAGTTTCCTCCGCGATAGCGTTGTGCATGAACTGTACTAACAGTACTGATAAGAATAGCACACAGTAATAGTTTCTTAAACATGTGATTTAAAATAAAGGATTACAAAATTTGCGCAATGATACGGCAAAAACGTTAAGGTAGATCAGCCAACATGGCCTTTGCCTGCTGATTATCCGGATATTTTTTCAGCAAATGCTTTAATGCCTTTTTAGCAGCTACATCTCTATCATTAAAATGATACCATACTGCTATATTTATGAGCGCTTGTTTATTATCCGGCTCGTAGAGTATAGCTTTTGACAAATGGTCATAAGCTAAGGTAGTACTCCCCTCTTGCATATAAATGTACCCGATATTAGTATGAGCAGTTGCATACTTGGGATGTTCAGTCAAGATGAACTGAAACACCTTTTTCGCTGCATCAACATTACCCGTTGACAACAAACATGTTCCGTATTTACTCTGAAAATCGAGTGCGTATTTTTTGATGGTAACACTACGCTCATACCAAGGCAATGCTTCTTTAGCTTTACCTGTTTGGTAATATGCTTCTCCTACCCTGTAAGCCGTCCATGCATCATTAAGTTCTGCAGGCTGCAGCTCTATTTGTGTAACGGACCCGATCACTTTACTGTAATCTTTCTTTAGATAATAGAGCCTTACTAAGTCTTTATTATTAACTGCACGTTCTCCTGACTCGTCCTTACTTATATACTTCATAGTTGAGTCAAGCAGACTGTTATCGTCATTATATCTTTCGTAAAACTCCATGAATGCTCTTGCTGTGGTCAGGGCATCTACATTATCATTATTAAAGCACTCTAACCCTAGGAAAGCAGTTATATCGGCTTGCTCTTTATGGCTAACTTCTGGTCTCTTACGAATATAATGATCAGTAACAGCAACGTGAGGTATATCGATACTACCATTCTTAGGCATATGGCAGGTAATACAGTTATTGTTTTTAGCCATACGCACCTCCATGCTTTCTGTACAATTATCTCCCGCTCCATGACAGCGGTTACATGCATCTATGTATTGACTATTAGGTGTGAACTTCACACTCACATGCGGATTGTGACAGGTTATACAACTCATCTTACCTGAGTTTACATAGCAATCACTTTTCTTCATCCGTTCTACATGAGATGCCATGATCATTTTATCCTGTGCACCTTCATACTGCGGCATGAATACATTCATCACTTCAGAGAGCTTCATCCCTGGTCTGAAATCAAAAAAGGTTTTCCCCTCATTCAGCACTGCAATACCTTGAAGGTGACAACGCTGGCAAACATTATTCTGCAACTCGGTAGACAAACGTGCGGGATTGACAATAGAATAGTCTGGTCCTTTTGAAGTATCTACTATCACACCACTTTCTTTTTGCTGTACATGTATGCTTCCCGGCCCATGACAACGCTCACAATCTATACCTCGCTTTATAGTTAAATATTTATTCAGGCTATTATCTACAAATTCAGGCAGTGCATTGTGGCAACTCATACACTCCAATTGTATCAACCTGCTGAACCTACTATTAGCTCCATCCTCAAAGCCGGGTGCCAAATCCCATTGACCCTTTTGAGTGTAATATGTAATCGGTGCTTGATGGACGTAACCGTTCACTTCAAAGATATGCGAGTTGGTATGCTGACCTGAACCCACAATATGATCAACCTGTTGAATGAGTTTATGGACAGTATCCTTTCCCTCCAGCCGGTACTCCATTATATGGAGCTGTTCATCTTGCCAGAATGGTTTGTAATAAAAGTCCAAGTCTTTATCATATACCAATGCATGCTTGGGAGAGAAATCTGCAGCAGATTTCTCTTTTATGGCTCTGTCCCAAGACTGTCCCATACCTGTTTGGATGAAAGTCTTGTATACCTCTTCGTGACAAGTACGACATTTTTTCATCCCAACGTATCGGGCTGAGGTATCATAGACATTCTTCCAAGCTGATGATGGCTGACCACTAGCAACAGGAGCTTCATCTGCAGTATTACAATAGTAAGCAGGCAGGGTAACTATTACCACTGCCAGTAAGAGCAATACGGTTCTGACAACACGGGATGACATTCCCTGTAAATTTACAGTAAACAGCGCACAACTACTTAGTTGAAGATAGCCAGTGTGTAGTTTGATTTACCTTTTTGTAATAAAAGATACTTATCGTTCAACAACTGATCGGCTTGCAGCATATGATCAATAGCGGTTACCTTCTCCTTATTGATACTCAAACCACCTTGCTGTACCATTTTTCTGGCCTCCCCTTTTGATGCAAAAACACCATTGTCTGCAAGGAAACCAAGAAGCTCAGCACCCTCTCCATCCAGCATACTTCTGTCAGCAGCTACCTGTGGCACACCGTCCATAACTTCTAACAATTGCTTTTCGTTGAAAGAGCGCAATACCTCTACTGCTTCATTCCCTTTACTGAATAATATATTGGATGCTTGCTGTGCAAACTTTAAGTCATCTTCACTATGCACTAATATAGTCAGCTCTTCTGCAAGCGCTTTTTGCAAGCTACGCTGATGGGGTGCTACTTTGTGAGAAGCTATCAATGCCTTTATTTCATCTACAGGCTTGAAAGAGAATACAAGTGACAGCTTTTCAGCTTCTTCATCTGGTAGTTTCATCCAAAACTGATAGAACTGATAAGGAGAAGTACGCTCGGGGTCTAGCCATACATTACCGCTCTCAGTCTTACCGAACTTACTACCATCGCTTTTAGTGATTAGTGGACTTGTAAATGCAAATGCTTCGTTGCCACCCTTACGACGTATAAGCTCTGTTCCTGTTGTTACATTACCCCACTGGTCTGCACCGCCAAACTGTAGCTTAACATCATTATTAGTATTCAAGTAATAGAAATCGTATGCCTGTATCAGTTGGTACGTAAACTCGGTAAACGACAAGCCTGTTTCTAATCTTTTCTTTACAGAGTCCTTCGCCATCATATAGCCAACGGTAATGTGCTTACCTATATCTCTTACAAACTCTAGAAAAGAATAGTCTTTCAACCAGTCATAATTATTAACCATTACAGCACTATTTGGCTTCTCATCACTGAAATCAAGAAACTTCTCTAGCTGCTTACGTATACCTGCACAGTTTTTCTCTAGTGTTTCATTATCCAGTAGGTTTCGCTCAGCAGACTTACCCGAGGGGTCTCCAATCATTCCCGTAGCACCACCAACCAAAGCATATGGCTTATGACCTGCCTGTTGCAAACGCATTAATAATGTTATGGGCAGCATACTACCCACATGCAGGCTATCAGCCGTTGGATCGAACCCAACGTATCCGCTGGTCATTTCTTTTGCCAGTTGCTCTTCTGTACCCGGAGTGATATCCTGTATGAGGTTTCTTGCTTTTAGGTCAGCTATTAAGTCCATTCTACTATAATTTTAGAGGGGCAAAAATAACATTTAGAAGCTTTCTGCTATGTTTACATTCAAGAAATCTCAGGTAATTATATATCCGGGACGCTACTTTTACGAAAACTGCTGAAAATCAAGCCGATGCGTAATGTTTTTTTATCATATAAAATGCGGTAAAAATCTCATTAGTGTTTTAACAGTATGTTTTGTTTTTGAAAAATAGTTTTTATCTTTCGCAATATCTCTAATACAAAAATTGTGGTCTTGAAACGTTTTATACTTTCCATTGCTATGTTATTGCCGCTGTGCAGCTTTGCGCAGCCGCACCACGAGTTTGGTTTATCGGCGGGTGTGAGTAGCTATTATGGTGACCTTCAGCAAGAACTATTCCCTGATAACAGTACCCATGCTATGGGTGGTGTTATGTATAAATACTTCATGAATCCTCATGTGGGCTTACGTTTCGGGGTATCTTATACTAAGTTGGCTGCATATGATAGCTTATCAAAAATACCTGCTCGTAGAGAAAGGAACCTGAGCTTCGAGACTAACTTACTAGAGTTTCATGGTGGATTTGAATTCAACCTACTACCAATAGAAAAGGATCGTGCTAAGTTCACTCCTTACGCATTTCTTGGTATCGCAGTGTTCAACTTCAACCCTTATACTTATGGTTCTCAGGGCGAGCGCGTTTTTCTTCGTCCACTTGGTACAGAAGGTCAAAACATTCCTGAGTATCCTGATCGTAAAGAATACAAACTAACTAACGTATCATTCCCTGTGGGTGGTGGTGTTAAGATATTCTTAGGTAAAACATTACTTATCACTCCAGAGATCGGATTCCGCTATACGAACACCGACTATCTTGATGACGTAAGTAAGTCTTACGTAAACTTCAACACATTAAAAGAGTACCGCGGCCAGCAAGCTGCTGATTATGCATTCCGTACTGATGAGCTTGCAGGCTGGGATGGCAACTACCCTGACTACAGATATCAGCGTGGTGATAGCAAGCAAAATGATTTATACTGGTTTGGTAACCTTACTGTTACTGTTTACTTGAAAGCATTCGGTAACATGTACGATTACTGGCAAGCAAATTGCCCTGCTTTCTTAAGAAGCGGTAGAACTCAGTAAAACTTTTACATTTACATTAATACATACAAAACAAGGTGGCTTTCCAGCCACCTTTATTTTTTATATCAAGCCTATAAGATTAACTATTCTATTTCTGTAACAACGCTATAGCATCATCAATATTCATCAACGACTGCTCACCAGTAACAAAGTTCTTTAAGCTGAGCTTGCCCTGCTTACGTTCTTCTTCACCAACAATGCTAACATAAGGTATGTTACGTTTGTTAGCATACTTCATCTGCTTATCAAACTTGATCGAGTCGGGATATATCTCTGCTGGTATACCTGCATCTCTTAATTGCTGCATTAAACCAAGAGCATAAACTTCATCATCACCACCAAAGTTGACGAAAAGCACCTTTGTACCTGTAGCCAACTCTTCAGGGAAAAGCTCTAACTCTTCCAGCACATCATATATTCTATCAATACCGAAAGAAACACCTACGCCAGACATATTCTTTAAGCCGAATAAGCCAGTAAGGTCATCATAACGACCACCACCGCCTATGCTTCCCATCTTAACGGCATCACACGTTACCTCTACTATAACACCTGTGTAATAATTAAGACCACGTGCTAAGCTTATATCTACTACGAGACATGAAGACCATTCCTCTTTCTTTAAAGTATCATGATATGCAAGCGTCTGCCTTAGCTCTTCTATACCTTGTTTTGCTATATCGCTTGTGCCCATTATCTGCTCCAAAGCATTAAGCTTTTCACTATTGGAGCCTTGTACATTAATTACCTCTTCTATCTTACTGATACCTGATTCATCTATACCTCTGTCTAGAAGCTCTTTAGTTACTCCATCCCATCCTATCTTATCCAGCTTATCCAAAGCAATAGTAATGTCCATCATCTTATCTGAGGCATTACATATTTCTGCAAGACCTGCAAGGAGCTTTCTACTATTTATCTTAACAGATACCTGAGGCAACTTCATCAAATGAAATGCTTGCCTGTATATACACAATAACTCCGCTTCGTTAATCAGTGATGTGCTGCCTACCACGTCAGCATCGCATTGCCAGAATTCTCGGTACCTACCCTTTTGTGGTCTGTCTGCACGCCATACAGGCTGCATCTGATACCTACGGAATGGGAAAGCTAACTCATGCTGATGCATGACTACAAAACGTGCAAATGGTATCGTTAGATCATAACGCAATGCTCGCTCTGTAACGTTAGGTGTACTATAAGGCTTGTCTAACATCTTACTCCACTCATCATTCAGCTTTGCTTTTGCATCATCCTTTTTATCGTGCAGACCGTTATTCAGTATTTTAAATATTAGCCTATCGCCCTCTTCACCATACTTGCCGGTAAGCGTTACCAGATTTTCCATAGAAGGTGTTTCCAATGGTTGAAAACCATATTGCTCGAATATATCTTTCAACGTATTGAATATATATTGACGCTTACGTACTTCAGACGGAGCGAAGTCTCTTGTTCCTTGAGGTATCGACGGTTTTGACATATTCTAGTTCTTGTATTTTTTTATAATGGCATCGCAGGTAGCATCTATCAATTGATATACATGGGTATATCCATCTTCTCCACCATAATATGGGTCAGGCACAGACTCGTTAGCATCAGGTTTTAGTTCATTAAGAAATAGCATGACATTCTCCATGTCACTATCCTTACTACTCTTTGCAGCTATTTCTTCATAAACATCATCTGCTAGTGCATATATAATATCGTACTTATCAAAATCACTTTTATCAAATTGACGAGCACGTTGATCCGATATATCTAAGCCATTTGTCTTGCATATACGTTGGGAGTATTTATGTGGCTCTGAACCAATGTGATAAGATTCTGTACCTGCAGAATTCACCTGCCAGCTTAAACCATGCTCTTCTGCCTTGTGCTTTAATACACCTTCTGCTATCGGAGAGCGACAAATATTACCCAAACAAACCATTAATATCTTCATAACTATATAGCAGTCGCAAAACTATCCAATTTGCTCCCATTTACAAACGTCTATGTTTCCAGCGTAGCAATAACAATTCTTATCAATAAAATCCAGCACTTAATAATTTGGTAATGGAGGCTTAACGTTCGTAACAATTTATTCAACTTACCGTAACACAGCTGATACAATTACTTAACACTGTCTAGAGACTTTTGTGGCATAAACCATCTTAAAGACAATTAGTTATGAAAAAGTTTCTACTAGCAAGTAGTTGCCTGGTGTTGGCAGCAGCAGCTAATGGCCAAAATGTAACAGGGCCTAGCTCCTCACAAACACCATTTTTAGAGCCTGTAGCAACAGGTGCTAAGTTTACATCTATCATTACTGCAGGTGACCAAGTGAACGGTTATACAGCTTGTGGTATTCTTGACGGGGCCGGCGCATGGGACAACGGCGACGGTACTTTCACTTTCCTGGTTAACCATGAGTTCGGAAGCACTAACGGTGAGATTCGTGCACACGGTTCAAGAGGAGCATTTGTTTCTAAATGGATCATCAACAAAAGTGACCTTTCTGTTGTAAGCGGTTCTGATCTTATTCAAAGAGTTTATGTATGGAATGGTTCTAGCTACGATCTTCATAGCCCGACCAACCCATCAACTGCTGCTAGCACTCACCGTTTTTGTTCTGGTGACCTTCCTGCAGTTTCTGCTTTCTACAACGCAGCTACAGGTAAAGGAACTCAGAACCGTATCTTCATGAACGGTGAAGAAGCAGGTAGCAATGGTCGTGCTTTTGGTCATATCGCTTCTGGTCCTAATGCTGGTTCTACTTACGAACTTCCTTACTTAGGTAAATTCTCTTGGGAGAATTCAGTAGCTAACCCCGGCACAGGTGATAAAACAGTTGTTGCTGGTACTGATGATGCTGGTGGTGGTCAAGTATATATATACATTGGCGACAAGCAAACATCTGGTACTGATATAGAAAAAGCTGGTCTTACTGGTGGTAACCTATATGGCATATCTGTAACAGGTTATACAAGTGAAAGTAACGGTAGCATACCTACTGCAGGTACTGCATTTACTCTTTACAATCTTGGTGATGTACACAATACAGACGGTGGTACTATTAACACTAATAGCCAAAACAACGGTGTTACCGGTTGGTTACGTCCTGAGGATGCTCTTTGGGATCCTCAAAATCCAAACACACTTTATGTTGTAACAACAAACGGGTTTGGTAGCCCTAGCCGTATGTGGCAGTTCACTTTTGACGATATCAATGATATGACTAAAGGTGGTAAAGTTACAGCTGTATTAGATGGTACAGAAGGTCAGGAAATGCTTGACAACATGGGTATCGACAACTTCGGTCACATCCTTATCCAGGAAGATCCGGGTGGAAACTCTTACAACGCTAGAATCCGTCAGTATGACATCGCTACAGGTCAGTTCACAGAAGTAGCTAAGCACGATCCAGCTCGTTTCGAAACTGGTGGCGCTAACTTCCTAACTACAAACGAAGAAGCTTCTGGTATATTTGATGCACAAGAGATCCTTGGTGCTGGTTGGTTCCTACTTGTAGACCAGGCACACACAAGCACTGGTGTTACTCCTGAAGTTCGTGAGAACGGTCAGATACTTGCTTTCTTTAACCCTGATTCTTATGCTTCAAACCCTGAGATCACACTAGAAGGTAATAACAACGAAATACCTAACGGATCAACTAATCCTACTACTGGAGATAATACTGATCTTGGTACTACTGCTACAGGTACAGACGTTACTAAAACTTTTGTTATCAAGAATGACGGTCCTGCTGATCTAGAGATCTCTGGCATCTCTTTCTCTGGTGCTAATGCTAGTGAGTTCACTATCGATAATGCTCCTACTTTCCCGCTTACTATCGCTGCTAGTGCTAACCAAACTATCACAGTTAAGTTTAGCCCGACTGCAGTTGGTCTTCGTAAAGCAACTATGGAAATAGAAAGCAATGACTTTGATGAGAACATGTACACAGTAGCTGTACAGGGTGTAGGTCTTAACCCTGCTGATGTAGAGAACACTTCTTTATCTCAGTTCGTTAAGCTTTACCCTAACCCAACAAGCAACGCTGCTACAGTTGCTATCAGCTTAGCTAAGCCTGAGACTGTAACTGTAAGTGTAGTAGACATGAACGGTAGAATTGCTGCTGCTCCTATCAAACAAAGCTTAAGCGCTGGTCAGCAGAAAGTTTCTGTTAACACTGCTAGCCTTGCAAACGGTAACTACTATGTGGTAATCACTGCTGGTGAAGAAATAACTAAAGTACAATTGGTTGTTGCACACTAAGAGGTTAACACATCATATAAAATAACCAAATGGGGTGCACTTTAGGGTGCTCCCCATTTCCCTTTTAGTTATGTAACGAAAAAACAGTGAGGAAAGCGATATGAATAAAAAATTTACCCTGATAATTTTAGTACTAATAACAGCAGTTTTTTCTTTCTCGTTTGACCAAACGATTAATCCTGATCGCTACCATGATAACTACATGGAGCGTAACCATAATTTTAAAGAGAGTCTTGTTGATCTGCTAGGTACTATTCAATCTTCTGACATTAATTCTGAAGAAGACATTGCTGCTATTACAGAAAAAATACATGAGGCTAGGTTCAAGCTTAAAAGCATTGACTTTTGGGCACGGTATATGGAGCCAATTGCTTATCGCAACCTGAACGGACCACTACCTATAGAATGGGAAACAGAAGTATTTGAAAAGTTTGAGCCTCCATATAAAAGAGAAGGGAACGGCTTAACACAGGCAGCTTTGTATCTCGAAGAAGAGAACATAACTAAAGAACACTTGACGCAGCTTGTTAAAAATGCTGTAGATGCTGCTGATGTATTCGTTGCAGACTCCATTACTTCAAGAATGAAAACGCACGATCACTTCTTCCTGTGCAACAGAGTATATCTACTAAACCTGTCTGCTATTTACACCACGGGGTTTGAATGTCCGGATACATCTTCTATCATTCCGGAGCTTCGCAATATGATGGCTGATGTGAATACTATTTACAACTCTTATAATGAAAGCTACTCTAAGCAACCATTACCATCAGAATATATAACTCTATACAATAAAGCAGTAACCTTTGTAAATGATCAACCATCTGCTTTTTCAGAATTTGATCATTTTACTTTTATAAAAGACTACATCAACCCTCTGTTCATACAAAACCAAAAACTGCTGAACACATACAAAGTGTTTAGTAGAAGTATGGTAGACTATACGCTGAATAAGAAAGTCGTATCCATCTTCAACAAGGAAATATATCAAGGACAAAACCCAAAAGGAATTTTCCTAAGAGTTGACGATGAAGAGGCACTAAAGGAAATTGACAGACTGGGTAAGCTCTTGTTTTACGACCCAATTCTTTCAGCTAACAATATGAGGAGCTGTGCCTCTTGCCATAAACCAACAGAATACTTTACTGATACACTAGTAGCAACATCATTACAGTTCAATCAAAAAGATGCGCTTCCACGTAATACTCCTTCATTAATCAATGCACCATATAATCATCTTATTATGATGGATGGTAAGCATATATCACTACAAGATCAGACAGTAGATGTAATGACCAATGCTATTGAAATGGGGTCTAAGCAAGAAGATGTACTTGAAAAAATTATGAGCTGTAATGAATACAGCAAAAGCTTTAAGAAGCTGCTAAAGTACACGCCAACTGAAAAAGAAGTCACGCTAGATCACATATCATCTGCAGTTACTTTTTACTATGCAAAGTTCAGCAACTACTACGCACCTTTTGATAATGCAATGAATAAAACCGGCGTGGTAGATGCTTCTGTAAAACATGGCTTCAATATATTCATGAGTAAAGCTCAGTGTGGTACATGTCACTTTGTTCCACAGTTCAATGGTGTAAAACCACCCTTTGTAGGCTCTGAGTTTGAAGTACTTGGCGTACCGGAAGATACTACATACACTGCTCTAAGCAACGACATGGGCAGGTACGAAGTACACAAAGCTGATGAAATGAAGAATGCCTTTAGAACAGGATCTATTAGAAACATTGCATACACTAAGCCCTATATGCATAATGGTGTGTTTAATACCATTGAAGAAGTAGTCGAGTTTTATAATGCTGGCGGTGGTGCCGGTAGAGGCTTAGTAGTCA
This sequence comes from uncultured Flavipsychrobacter sp., assembly GCA_964531655.1. Classification (GTDB taxonomy): domain Bacteria; phylum Bacteroidota; class Bacteroidia; order Chitinophagales; family Chitinophagaceae; genus UBA5543. The sequence goes on along the minus strand of CAZHDM010000001.1, from coordinate 53,113 downwards.
GCAATCAAACACTTGGTGCGGATTCGTTAGGCTTAAGCTCTGTAGAAAAAGAACACTTAATAAAGTTCATGACATCACTCAATGAACAGATAGTATTTGAAGATGCACCTAAAGAGTTACCCTCATCAAAAAACAAAGAATTGAATAATCGTAAAGTAGGTGGAGTTTATTAATTATTAAGAAATGAAATTAAAACTATGTTTAGGAATTGCAGGAACTATGTTACTAGGTTCTTGCTTTGTGCAGAAACAACCTCAGGTATCGTATGTCTTTCCCGATGAAATGAGAGACGATGTAAAAACACAATACATTGCTATGTGGGAAAAAGGAAAGATACTGTATGAAGTAAACTGCTCCCGCTGTCATAATCAGGTAGTAGGCAGAAAGACTATCATTCCTGAGTTTACCGAAGAGCAGCTGGCTACATATGAAGTACGTATAGCTGATCCGGAACATGAAATGTCATTATCAGAAACAAAAGTAAATGCGGAAGAGTTGAGCTTGATCACTGTCTTTCTAACATTCAGAGAACATGATTCTGTTGCTCTTAAAGAGATACTCGCCCGTCCAAGAGATCATGACCACGATGCAACATAGGTCATGTATACTAAGCCAAATAAAGCTCAACATGTTAAGTGTTGAGTTTTTTTATGCCTATACTCATAAGGTTAAAATGAAATAATAATTAGGTTAATAACAGATTAAACACGTAACAATTAATTAAAATTATGTTAATGACACTGCTGATACTTGATGTTATGTTTTGAATCAATTTTACATAAATATTCACTAATTATTTATGAAAAAGACTCTACTTATTGCAAGTAGCATACTAGCAGTTGCTACAGCAAATGGTCAAAATCAAACTGGACCTAGTTCTTCTCAAACTCCGTACCTGGAACCTACTGCAACAGGTGCAAAGTTTACTTCGATTATCACAGCAGGTGATAATGTAAACGGTTATGTCATGTGTGGTATACCTGACGGTGCAGGCGCATGGGACAATGGTGATGGCACTTTCACAATGCTTGTAAACCACGAATTCGGCAACACTACAGGCGCTGTACGTGCGCACGGTTCAACAGGCGCATTCGTGTCTAAGTGGATCATCAACAAAAGTGATCTTGCTATACTAAGCGGCAGTGATCTAATTCAAAGAATGTACCTATGGAATGGTACCGATTTCGACCTTTACAACCCTACTAATCCTTCTACCAGCGCAAGAGCAAGTCGTTTCTGCTCTGGTGATTTACCGGCAGTTTCTGCTTTCTACAACGCAGCTACAGGTAAAGGTACTCAGAACCGCATCTTCATGAATGGCGAAGAAACAGGTAGTGAAGGTCGTGCTTTCGGTCACATTGCTACTGGCCCTAACGCGGGCTCTACTTACGAACTTCCATATCTTGGTAAATTCTCATGGGAGAACTCTGTAGCTAACCCTGGCACAGGTGACAAAACAGTTGTTGCCGGTACTGATGATGCTGGCGGTGGTCAAGTATACATATACATCGGCGACAAACAAACAACTGGTAATGATATCCAGAAAGCTGGTCTTGAAGGTGGTAAACTATACGGCATATCAGTTGACATGTATGCATCTGAAAGCAATGGCACTATACCTACAGCTAATACAGCATTTACTCTTTACGATCTAGGTACAGTACAGAACACAACTGGCTCTACAATACACACCAATAGCGTAAACAATGGCGTTACAGGTTTCCTACGTCCTGAAGATGCTCTATGGGATCCGCAAAATCCTAATACACTTTATGTATTAACTACAAATGGTTTTGGTTCCCCTAGCCGTCTATGGCAGTTCACATTTGATGATGTTAACGACTTCACTAAAGGCGGTAAAGTTACTGCTGTATTAGATGGTACTGAAGGACAACAAATGATGGACAACATGGGTATCGATAACTTCGGTCACATTCTTATTCAAGAAGACCCTGGAGGCAACCCTTATAACGCTAAAACATGGCAGTATACAATAGCTACAGACCAATTTGTAGAAGTTGCTAAACATGATCCTGCTCGTTTTGAAACTGGCGGCGCTAGCTTCTTAACCACAAACGAAGAAGCTTCTGGTATATTTGATGCTCAAGAGATCCTTGGTGCCGGCTGGTTCTTATTAGTAGACCAAGCACACTACGGCATCAGCGGTCAGGTTGTTGAAGGTGGTCAAATCCTTGCGTTCTACAATCCTGATTCTTACAACGCTAATACAGAGATCACTCTTGAAGGTAATAACACAGAAATACCTAGCGGTTCTAATAATCCTGAAGCTAACAACAACACAGATTTAGGTAATGCTGTTACAGGTGCATCGGTAACAAAAGCTTTTGTTATCAAAAATGATGGTCCTGCTGATCTGGAAGTAGATGGTATTTCTTTTGATGGCACTAATGCTAGTGAGTTCACTATCGATAATGCTCCAACATTCCCACTTACTATTACTACAGGCACTAGCCAAACTATCACAGTTAAGTTTGCCCCTACAGCAGTAGGTCTACGTAAAGCTACTATGGTTATCGAGAACAATGACTTTGACGAAAGCGAATATGAAGTTGCTATACAAGGTGTTGGACTTAACCCGGCTGACGTAGAGAATACAGTTTTATCTCAATTTGTAAAATTATACCCTAACCCAACTAGCAATGCTGCAACAGTAGCTATCAGCCTTTCAAAAGCTGAGCAGGTTTCAGTTAGTATAGTTGATATGAATGGTAGAGTTGTTGCTGCTCCAATACAGCAAAACTTAAATGCAGGTGAACAGAAAATAGCAGTAAACACTGCTAACCTTGCAAACGGAAACTATTACGTTATCGTTACAGCTAGTAACGAAGTAACCAAGATTCAACTAATTGTCGCTCGTTAAGAGCTATCACCTCCACGAAAACAAAAGATGGTAAAAGATGGGGAGTATGCAAATACTCTCCATTTTTATTTGTTATAAGCGGCTCTTAAGCTTGATAATTATTACTTTTAATGCTTGTAATGAGCAACAAGAGCATCAGTATTTTCACAATCGCACCTTACCGTTTTTTACCCGCCAATAACGGAGGCCATCATGCCATTATCAACCTACATCATCACTTAGGTGAGCAGTGCGAGAACACAATAGTGAGTACTGATGACAATGGTGATAACCCATACTCTTTTAAAGTTTATCCCATTTTCCCTGACAGACCATTAAGGTACTTTCCCGGCTATGGCGTAAACAAAATGATAGATATTGCTCGTGAGCATAATGCTACACATATCATCTGCGAACATCCGTATATGATTATATCTGCAATGATCGTAGCAGAGCGATTAGATATACCATGGTATATTCATAGTCACAATATTGAATCAGAAAGATTCAGAGCATTTGGTAAAAAGTGGTGGCCCATACTCAGACAATATGAAAAGTATGCCATGAATAAATGCGATGGAGTATTTTTCATAACGCCGGAAGACACTCAGTGGGCAATAAAAAATTTCAATCTACCTGCTGCTAAATGCCATGATGTCCCCTTTGGCACTAACCTAACTTCACCGCCCAAACAAAACAACCTAAAAGAAAAAGTAGGGAATGAATTGGAATTGGATAGCACTAAACCTTGGCTATATTTTTTAGGAGCTCTTGACTACCCACCTAATGAAGATGCTGTAAGTCATATTCTCAATGATATATACCCGCTATTAAGCAAGCATGATATTGATGCGGAGATAATTATTGTAGGCAAAGGACTAAGCAAAGATTTACAAGAGCGAATCAACACTGTCAACTGTGCACATTACCTGGGCTATGTATCAGACCTTACAGAACTGCTTACTGCATGTGACGTAATGCTCAATCCTGTAATGAGCGGTGGTGGTATAAAAACAAAAGCTGTAGAAGCTATTGCATATAATAATACAGTCGTAAGCTCTCAGGCAGGCGCTGCCGGCTTATTAAGAGGTGCATGCAAGGACAAATTATTAGTAGCTGAAGATCATAACTGGGAACAATTCACGCAATATATCGCAGAAGCATTATCCAGTAATTCAAACACATCGGGAGAGTTTTACACTACTTACAACAATAAGAAGATAGCAGACAAAGTACTGGATATACTTAAAAGCAGTTAGCTCTTCTCTCCGGTTAATGCATACTGAACAATGTTCACCCCCATATCCAATGCTTTTTTATGAGCCTGAGGAGTATCATTATGCACTTCAGGATCCTCCCATCCGTCACCAAGATCTGTTTCTGTAGTATAATAAACCACAAGCCTACCATTTATAAATAGACCATAACCTTTAGGCGACTTATTATCGTGCTCATGTATCTTAGGCAAGCCTTGGTTGAAGTTGTTTGGTTGATGATATATAACATGAGAAAACGGAACTTCTACTAAAGAGGCTTCAGGAAATATCTTTTTGAGCACCGGTCTAACATATTCATCTAAACCATAGTTATCATCAATATGCAGAAAGCCACCTGCCATTAAATAAGTCCTCAGGTTTTGAGCTTCATCATCAGACACAGCCCAGCGTCCATGTCCTGTCATATGCAGGAATGGATAATTAAAAATATCAGGACTTCCTATCTCCACCTGTGCTTCTTCTGCTCTAAACTTTGTGTTCAGTCGTTGGTTACATGCAATTGCGAGATTTTTCAAAGCTGTAGGATTAGCATACCAATCACCACCACCATTATACACCAGTAGCCCAAGCTTTAAGTTCTGTGCTGTAGCTGTATTTGCAGCTAATGATATTAGTATGATGTATAAAATATTTCTAATCATGGTTTGCCATATTAAAATAAGCACACGCAGTCACCGCAGCTGTCTCGGTACGTAATCTTGTACTGCCTAATGATATTCCTTTGTATCCATTCGAAGTTAACTGATTTACTTCATCAAGAGAGAAATCTCCTTCTGGTCCGATAAGAATTATCGTTTCTTTAGCTTTATCTAAGCCAGCTCCTATACTCTGCTTACTAACATCGTCTATACAGTGTGCTACCAACTTTTGAGGCACATCATTAAAACCTTGTAATACATCTTCCAAATTTGTAAGCTCTTTCAGATCAGGCATATAATATTGTTGCGACTGTATCAATGCTGCCTTAACAATATTCTCCCACCTATCATAACGAAACTTGCTACGCTCGCTTCTTTCTGTAGCTAATGGAATAATACTACTCACACCCAGCTCAGTTACTTTCTCCAACAACCATTCATTTCTATTGCTGTTTTTAGTAAAAGAGACCCCTAAGTGTAGTCTAGTACCATTTTGCTCTTTGAACGTAACATGCTCGAGCAAAACAGTACACTTCCTTTTGTGTGCTTCTGAAATAATGGTTTCAGCCATGTAGCCTTTACCATTAACTAAGACTAGCCTATCCCCCGACTGCATTCTCAATACCTGCACGACATGGCGTGCAGTATCTTCATGCAAGTCTATTTGCGTATGCTCTTCAAGAGCACCTTCATGAAAGAAAAATGGAGCTTCTGCCATAATTGGCAATATAGCAAAACTACTTCTTAGCGCAATACCAGCTTATTATCCTCGATCATTTTTCTAAGATTGATCAGACCATACCTCATACGTCCTAACGCTGTATTTATACTAACTGATGTAAGCTCCGATATCTGTTTAAAGCTCAGGTCAGCATAGATACGTAAGATGATCACCTCTTGCTGTTCTTCAGGTAGCCTGTTGATGAGCTCACGAATGGTCTCATGGGTTTGTCTTCTCTCTATACCCGTAGCTGCCGTATCTGACGATATAAATAATAAGTCAGAAATATCTGTGCCATCATTAAGCGTAACCGGAACCTGTTGACGAACCTTTCTGAAATGGTCCATACACAAGTTGTGCGCCACCCTCATAGCCCATGGCAAGAATTTGCCCTGCTCTGAGTATCTGCCGGATCTTATTGTGCGGATGATTTTAAGAAACGTGTCCTGAAACAAGTCTTCGGCTATATACTGGTCTTTCACTAACATGAATATAGACGTATACAGCTTATCCTTATACTTATAAATCAGTGTTTCTAACGCTGAATTATCACCATTTTTGAAGGATTGCACCAATTGTGCATCAGACTGTTGATTAACTATTTGCATATCTTTTACCTGTTCTGTGAGGTAGATGTCATTACATTTAAGTAATCCTCGATTTTAATTAAGTAAAAGTCTATGCTCTATATAGTCTGCTTTAGAAGTTAATTAACGATAGTTTGTGAAACTTATTGTACAGTTGTGAAATTATTTTAACACAAATACCATACCAAGATCACACATATTAATTCAAAATTATATCTTATAACTAAGTTATTAATTAAGACGGAGCAAATATAGGGATGGTTTGTTAAGAAAATCAAAATGATTTTTTCATGACAAAAGAAAACCGCCCCTAAAAAGAGGCGGCTTCCACATATGATGATAATGTAATTATTGAACTATTACTTTCTCTATTGCAAAACCTTCTGCATTTAAGAAGTATACACCACTACTTAAATTAACAGTACTCATACTGTTTGCATTTTGTAACTGGCCTACTACTTTACCATTCATATCTACCAATGTACCAGACACTGGCTGACTGAAATATAGCTGTCCGTTACGTACCGGGTTAGGATATACATTCAAACGAGGTAGTTCGTTAGCTATATTCTGAACACTTACAGGCTTTACCTTCACCTCAAATACCGCTACAGTACCACTCACCTCATTAGCTGACAATAAATAATACTTACCATGAGGGTTAGCATCTTCGTGTAAGAAAATAAGATCTTCAGGACCGTTATCACCGCCAAAAGCTGCAGTATCACGAGTGTTGATGTAATCAACAAAAACAGGAGCACTAGGATTAGTTACATCATATACCATAACACCACCTATACGCTCAAGACCGATGAAGGCATATATAGTATCACGGATAGTACCTACAGTTACAGCTTCAGGCTCAGGACCTTTAGCATCACTACGCTGTCTTGCATCGTTCTCATCATTACTAGTATTGAATATCTTACCCACTTTAGGATCAGCTAAAGTTATTTGCTCAAACTGGTCACCACTCTCATATACTATAGATGCGGTAGAAGCATTCATGATAGCAAAACCACGCGTACCGAAAGTGTAGATAACATCAAAGTCACCATCATTATCAGTATCGCCTAGTGTATTAGTTGCCGCAAGACGACCCATACAATAGTCTTCTTTGTATAGATCACCTTCAGGGAATACTGTCGGATCCAGATCATAGCTACCGCTCTTTATTCTGCTTTCTTCTTCAAACGGATCGTACTCACGAGCATCACCTTCATTTGCAAAGATCACATATGTAGAACCACCAACAGTAAAGTTGTCAATAGCATCCGGCATATATAAGCCTCTGATAGGCCAGTTAGCTATAAGTGCTTCAGGAGACCTGTCAGTTGCATCTAAACCATTACCCATAACACTATGATCAATTGAACCCAAAGGTTGGATAAATGGAAGGAATGTTTTGTTAGCGATGTCTAATATAGCTACTGCGTTATTTTCTTGTAGTGCGATAACAGCTGTATCAGAAGTAGCGTTTACTGTTATGTATTCTGGCTCAAAATCTTGAGCTACTGTTGGATTATTAAATCCGAATATTCTAACACCAGAAGCTATCAAAGAAGCTTTCACTGAGTTAAAGCCGGTAAAACGTACGTGAGTAGCTGTAGCATTAGCAACACCATTCTGCATGTCTATCATAGTAACAGAACCTTCAGGGTCTATTGTATAAGCATCATTAGGCTCACCCTCGTTTGCAGTAAGTACATACTTACCATCAGGAGTAAAAGTTATCATATCGGGAAGGAAACCCGCTGTTACTTGTTTTAAGAAAGCACCATTGGTATCCAGGAATACGACTGACCCGCTATCTGTTTTCGGGTTAGCTTCTACAGCTACAGCAACTATACCGTCATGAAAAGCTACAGAGTTGATACCGCCGCCATAAATAGACATGTCTACTGAATCAACTTTAGTAACATTAGCTGGGTTAGCAAAGCTTAATATTTGTAACACCGTTTTCTCAGAGTTAACCACAAATATTCTGTTAGAAGAGCTATCGTATGCCATGATCTCTGCAGAAGAACCGCTTGTAGGCATCGTGTATCTGCTTACAAATTCCAGCTCAATATTCTTTCTTGCAACAGGTGCTGTGTAGTCATTGTCTTTTATATATACTACAGTAGTAGCATCATCTATAGTACCGTTACCGGGATTAGATATACGTACTGCAAAGTATTCAGCAGCTTCCACAGCAGCATCGTTTGTGATAGTAACATCTATCTCCATCGTATCAGGATCAGGAGTAGTTGCTGCAAAAGTTAACTGAGAAGTACCCAGCGTATAGTCACTAGAAGTAGCTGTACCGAAGTTGCTAACGATAGCAACATCAACAGTTGTAGGGTTAGCATTCTTATTGCTAACGATAACAGAAATTTTAGCAGTACCTGTAGCTTCATCAAATACAAGCACTTCGTCCATCATTGTGATCTTTTGTGCACGCACACTTAAAAACAAGCATGACAACACAATTAAAGAGAGTAAGTGTTTTTTCATAACATTAAATTTTTTGCAAAAAAACCTAATGTATCAGCGCCTGCATAACCAAATGAAATTGTTTACAGAAGGTTATCTGTATAGTAACATAATCGTAGCAGTGAGGTAACGCTATAATAACAAAGGAGACTTAAATAAGCCTCCTTTACAAAAACTAAACCTATATGAAAATTACCTACAACCTCTACCAGCCTTATTATGCTTCTTATAATATATATTCCTATTCAGGTTATTCTGTGCACGGTTGATAACCATGCGTTCTCGTGGCGAAACGAACCCATCTGCTCTTGCCACCCGATTCATTTCTCTTACATGCGCTTGGTTACGTCTCAAAGCTGCAGTTTCTCTTGGAGTTAACTGACCAGTGCGAACACCATGCTTTATACGAGCATTTGTTGCTACAGGGTCTTTTGTCTTATGATGAGGATGAGCTTCTACTACGTGTGCTGTTAGCATCATCCCTACTGCCATTATTACAATTGCTACATTCTTCATATCAATACATTTTTGGTTCTGCTATAATAGACCCCAGATGAAATGCAGAGTTTAATAAGGATATGTTAAACAAAATAAAAAAGCTCCTGCTAGACAACAGGAGCGTTTGCAATATGAAGTATAACAAAAGAGACTAATTAATCAGGCTTCTTGCCCTGAAGAAAAGTATTAATAGTATTAATATTTCCTTTGCTGTTATCATTCTTATCATCGGCATCTACTGAATAACCGCTGTAGAATGTTTCTGAAGAAGCAACTGTATTATCAATATTCATGTTCTTCCTGACGTATGCAGGCACCTTCTCTACTTCGTCTGCGCTGTCTTCAGATTTTATATCAAAACTCATTCTTCTTAAACGTTCTGCTCTCTCTTCTAAAGCTCTTTTCTGCTCTTCAAATCTTCTCTTCTCTTCCAGCTCTGTAGCTGTCATTTCTCTTCTTGTGCTAGCAATAGGCTGCTCGGCTTTAGGATCTTCTTTAGGAGTTGGTTTTAGCTCATCTTCGTTCTTGATAGTAAGCTGTAGGTCATTTGCCTTCGGCTCATTATTTACAACTTCTTCTTCCTCTTTTTCTTCTTCCTGTTGCTCAGCATTAGGCATTACCAGCTTCATCGTTTCCTTCTCGGAACTGCTAGTATTGCTCTCCTGCTTAGGGAATGATGGCTTTGCATCTATTACCACCTTGTTAGTTACAGGCTGAGGATTTACCAACTTAGGAGCAAGAGGGTCTTCTTTCAAAGTATCTTCAGAAGCTGACTCCTCTTTCTTCTGATTAGTATCAAGAATTTCTTTTGCACTTTCTTTATCACCCAGCTCTACTACTATTTTCTCAGGCTGATTGCGTCTTGCAGGCATTTCTGCTGTGATCTCTTTATGATTGAAACCAGTAGCAATGATAGTTACTGCAATGTGATCTTCAAGGTTAGGATCGTGTCCCATACCTAGTATTACATCACAATCTTCACCAGCTTGTTGCTGCACATAAGCTTGTATAGCTTCTGCCTCATCCATAGTATGCTCATGGTCGCCTGCAGCAGATGTAATGTTCAATAATATCCACTTAGCACCGTTGATGTCATTATCATTCAATAATGGAGAACTTAATGCTTCTTCTACTGCCTGAAGCGCTCTGTCTTCTGCATTAGATATAGCACTACCCAATATAGCCACACCACCATTCTTCATTACAGTGCATACATCCGCGAAATCGACGTTTATCTGACCTGTAGTATTGATAACATCAGTGATACATTTAGCAGCCGTTGCCAATACATTATCTGCTTTTGCAAAAGCTTGTGTAAATGGCAGGTTACCAAACTGCTGACGTAACTTGTCGTTTGAGATGATCAGTATAGTATCTACATGATCTCTTAACCTGTCTATACCTTCCTGTGCTTGTTTCATTCTTTTCCTTCCCTCATACGAGAACGGAGTAGTAACGATACCTACAGTAAGGATGTCTAGATCTTTACACACTTTAGCGATAACAGGAGCACCTCCGGTACCTGTACCACCACCCATTCCGGCTGTTACAAAAGCCATTCTGGTGTTCACTTCCAATATTTTGGAAATATCTTCCATGCTCTCTTCGCTAGCCTGCTTACCGATCTCAGGATTAGCACCTGCACCCAGCCCTTGTGTCAAGTGTGGTCCTAGTTGGATCTTATTAGCTACAGGGCTTAAAGTAAGTGCCTGAGAGTCCGTATTACAGACTACAAAGTCCACTCCTTCAATATCCAGGCTATGCATGTAATTCACAGCGTTACTTCCACCGCCGCCAACACCAATCACCTTGATGATTGACGATTGATTTTTGGGAATTTCAAAATGTATCATACGACTATTATTTATTGGGTTAGTATTATCAGTTTTTGTTGTTTGTGTTATTTATTACTCTATCTCTTCGTCTTCTACCTCTTCGAACAGGCTCATGAATTTCCCCTTAAGCCCATCGAATAGTTTCTTCATTTTCTCAGACCTTTTCTCGCTCTTATCATCTTTCGGCTCAGTGATATGCTCTACTTCATTTTCCTCTTGCTTATATGCGTGTGTATCGCTTTCTATATCAGCATTAATAAAGTTTCCGCCCTCACCTAAGAACTGCATACGGCCGTTCTCATAATCATGATAACCACGCAAGATCAAACCTATACAGGTAGAGTACATAGGGTTCATCAGAGATTCTGCATAACCTCCTGCAAGGTGCTCATTAGGGTACCCAATACGTGCACCCATGCCTGTCACATATTCTGTAAGCTGTACAATATGCTTTAGTTGAGACCCGCCACCTGTAAGTATGATACCTCCGTATAGTTTTTTATCAAGACCTATTTGCTTCAAATGATACAGTACGTAGTCCAATATCTCTTCAGTACGTGCCTGTATAATATGCGCCAGGTTCTTTACAGATATTTCCTTTGCCGGTAACCCTCTCAGGCCAGGTATAGTGATATATGCGTTGTCTTTTGCCTCAGCAGCTAGTGCAGTACCAAACTGTACCTTCATCTGTTCTGCTTGCGCGCGTAACACTCCAAGACCGCTACGTATATCATTAGTGATATTTACACCTGCGTAAGGTATAACAGCAGTATGCTTTAATATGCCATCATAGAATACAGCCATATCTGTAGTGCCACCGCCTATATCCACAATAGCAACACCTGCTTCCAAGTCTTCATCATTCATCACCGCTGCTGCAGATGCTAGTGGCTGAAGAACGAGGTCTCTTGTAGTAAGTGTAGCTTTATCTACACAACGCTTTATATTTCTAATAGCGTTTTTATCACCCGTGATGATGTGGAAGTTTGCCCCGATCTTCACACCATTCATACCTATTGGCTCCAGCACATTTGGTGTACTGTCTACCATAAACTCCTGAGGAACGATATCGATGATCTGATCTCCGGCAGGGATGTATGTTTTATACTGATCGCGTATCAGCATATCGATATCCTCCTTACTGATGACATCGTCTGAGTGTGAGCGCACTCTATCTCCCCTTGTTTGTAAACTCTTTATATGCTGACCTGCTATACCAACATACACTTCATTAATGTCTATGTCAGGGTTAGACTCCAGACATTTCTCTATAGCCATTTCAATTGAGCGGATACACTGCTCAATATTCATAACTACTCCATGGCTTACTCCTGCAGAATCCACTCGTCCAAAAGCCAGTATCTCCAGCTTTCCGAACTCATTTTTTCTACCTGCAATAGCGGCAACTTTTGTTGTACCTATATCAAGGCCTACAATAATGGGTTGTTTGTTACTCATATCGCTCGTATTAACTATTTAATTATTGGCACCCGTGTATATATACTTAGGTGATTTTTTCTCTTCTTTTTTTTCTGCTTTTACTACTTCTTTCTTCACAGGTTCGGGTTGCTTTACTTCGGCTATTTCTTCATGTTTCACTTTCACAGGCAACTCTTTTTTCTCTTTTGCTTCCAACTGTTCTACCACCTTTACTTCAGCCTCGGTGGCTGCAGGCTTCTCAGCAGTAGTTGCTTTAGCCAGAACATTTGTTACTGATGACGAAACAGTTACTTGAGGTTTATACTCTTCACCGAGTATACTGTTCACCCAGTTTATCCTGTTCATCACTTTATCGTTTGGTAGCTTCCAATCCAATGCAGGCGACGCCACTAGCTGACCATTATAACTAAGGTCGAAACGCTCATATTTGTCCCAGCCTATCTTTTTCAGCACCTTAGAGTAAAAAGTAAACAGGTTGCCAAACTTTTTATCCAAGTCGTTCACATCTCCGATTATTATTTCCTGCTTACCTAACACGGGTACTATCTCAAACCTTCTATCATCTCTTACTATAACCTGAGACACTTGCGCACTCCAAAAACTGTCTTTATTAATAAACCTTACCAGCTTTACTATATCCGACTTCAAAGCCTGACCTGCACTGTCATCTTTTAACTTTGGCACATTAGTCACCACTGTCGTATAACAATGAAACTTAGTGCTTAAAGGCATTGCATCTACATTTCTATCTAAGTAGTAACTATTACCACCTTTTTCAAAAATTCTTATTTCAGGTACTCTCTGTACCACTTTCGCTATTACGTTATACTCGTTATCTACATGCACTTCAGCTGTGCTTACCCAAGGGTTAGCCGCTACAACATGCTCCATCTTACCAAGATCTACATCTGCCATCTTTACATCAGATAGCTGTTGCACATGGCTGTTGTATAATGCATCTTTCACATCCTCTTCCGTCACAAAACCATACTGCCCATTCTCAATAAATATTTTCACATCAGCAATACTGCGTTGCTTCTGTTGCTTTGTAGCACCCGATATCACAATAACGCATACTGTAACCAATACTAGCGTTAGTACTGACTGCAATATTTTGCGTACTGATATTTTACGTTTGCTACTCACTACTTATTTTCTAAAATTTCTTTTATTGGTGTTACCAGTTTATCTATATCACCTGCACCCGCAGTTATCAACAAGTCTAATGGTGCTACTTCTACATATTTCAACAATCCGTCCTTACTAAGAACTGTACAATTCGGGTTACTCATAGACTTTGCTATCAACTCAGCAGTCACTCCTTCTATAGGCTCTTCTCTTGCCGGGTAGATATCTAACAGAATTACTTCGTCTGCTAAGCTCAAGCTATCCGCAAAACCTTCAGCTAAGTCTCTTGTACGAGAGTATAAATGTGGCTGAAATACTACTACACACTTTCTGTCTTTGAACAATAGCTTCGCACTTTTTATTAACGTTGCTAACTCTTCAGGGTGGTGAGCATAATCATCTATGTACACCACATCATCATTCTTCACTACATATTCAAAACGTCTCTTCACACCATTAAACTCAGCCAAAGCTTTCTTTACATCTGCTGGCTCAACTTCCATAAGTTGTGTAACTGCTATTGCAGCTATTGCATTCTCAACATTATGCATACCACCCATGTTCAGCTTGAACCCTTCTAACTCTTCACCCTTATACACGACATCAAACTCATAGCTACCTTCTTTCATCATTATATTCTTACCATAGACATCTGCAGCATCATTCTGCAAGCTATAGGTAACAACATTTGTAGCTTCTAACTCACCAATTCTTTTCAAACCATGCTTTACGATAAGTGTACCATTATGCTCAATGTTCTTTGTATAGTCGATATACGCCTGTTCCATTTGCTCAACAGTTCCATATATGTCCAGATGATCAGCATCCATAGCTGTTAGTATAGCTATGTCAGGTTGTAGCTTCAGAAAGCTTCTATCATATTCATCTGCTTCTACTACTGCAGTATTTGTTTCACTACTCCAGTAGTTAGTATTATAGTTTCCGGATGTTCCGCCTAAGAAGGCATTGCACCCTACACCTGTTTCACGTAGTAGATAACCCACCATTGTAGTAGTGGTCGTCTTTCCATGAGTACCTGCTATAGTTATAGCAAACATGTATTCAGTTATCCACTGTAACACATCACTACGCTTGTATACTTTATAACCGTTATCTCTATACCAGTTAAGTATTTTGTTAGAAGCAGGAATGGCAGGCGTATACACAACCAACTCGGCATCTTTATCCAGCAGTGATGCATCATCTGAGTAATGAACATTGATACCTTCTGTGACCAACTTCTTAGTAAGATCTGTTTCTGTACGATCATACCCGCTAACTGCTGCACCTCTTTGTGAGAAGAAGCGAGCCAGTGCACTCATACCGATACCACCGATACCGATAAAGTAAACTCTTTGTATGTCGTTTATATTCATTACTTACTTAGTTCAATTACTTTTTTTGCAATTCTTACGTCTGCATCTTTTATAGCTAATGCCTGCAAATTCTTATGCATTAAGCTTTGCATAGCATCGTCTTTTAATAGTTTTTTCAGTTTTGCTACCAGCTCTATTTTAGCATCACTATTCTTTACCATCATAGCTGCGTTATGCTCTACAAGAGCCATAGCATTACTTGTTTGGTGGTCTTCCGCAGCAAATGGAAATGGCACAAAGATCACCGGCTTTGCTACTATGCATAACTCTGCTATAGCAAGCGCCCCAGCACGAGATACAATAGCGTCAGCCGCTGCATAGGCGTAGTCCATTTCTTTTATGAACTCAAACACCCTCACCTTGTCATTAAAAGCTGCTGCCCTTTGCATAGCCTGCTGGTAATAAAGCTTACCTGTCTGCCATATCAGCTGCACACCTTCATCCAACAAGCTTTCCAAGTTCTCGTCAATCGCTTCATTAATAGCTTTTGCACCAAGGCTACCGCCTACGACTAATATTGTTTTCTTCTCTGCATTCAGCCCTGACCATTCCTGTCCTTCTTCTCTGCTTATAGTGCTTTGTGCAATTTTATTCCTTACAGGGTTACCTGTAAATATTATTTTATCTGCGGGAAAGAACTTTTCCATTCCTTCATAACCGACGCAAATAGCGTGAGCTTTTTTAGCCAGCATTTTATTACTCTTACCTGCGTATGAGTTCTGTTCTTGTATCAGGGTAGGTATACCTTTTCCTTGTGCAGCATTCAGCATCGGGAAGCTGGCATAGCCTCCTACACCTACAACCACATCAGGGTTAAAACTTTTAAGTATACTTCTTGCCTGCATAAAACTTTTAATCACTTTATACGGAAGCGATATGTTCTTCAACATATTACTTCTATTGAACCCCGCTATATCCAATCCCACTATTTCAAAACCCTCCTGCGGTACCTTCTCCATCTCCATCTTACCCTTAGCACCTATAAATAACAGCTCTGCGTCATTCTCTATTTTCTTTATGGCATGTCCGATAGCTACTGCTGGGAAAATATGCCCTCCTGTTCCTCCACCTGCTATTGCAACTTTCAACTTCGTCATGCTATCCTATTGCCATTTGTGCTTTTACGTTTCCTTCATCCTCTACAGCAGCCGTCTTACTACTTTTTTCTTTTCCTTCGTTTTCATCTACATATCTACTTACACTTAGTATCACCCCTATAGCTATACTGGTAAACCATGCTGATGAACCACCCATACTTACTAGTGGTAGTGTCAAACCTGTTACCGGTAGCAGGTGCACATTCACCGCCATATTCAACATGGCCTGAAACACCAGAGTCATACTCAACCCCACTGCCAGAAATGCTCCGAATGCATAAGGACATCTTCTGAATATCAAAATGCTTCGCCATAAAAACAGTAGATATAAGAACAATACCAGAGTTCCGCCTATCAAACCATACTCCTCAATTATTATAGCGTATATAAAATCCGAGTACGAGTGTGGTAAAAAATTCCTCTGCTTACTATTGCCCGGTCCTACACCTGTGATACCCCCATTGGCGATTGCAATTTTTGCATGCAATACCTGATATACATCTTCTTTCTCTTCACCATCTTTACCAGTACCTGCATAATCTATTATCCTCTGTTCCCATGTTTCTGCGCGACCGATTCCTGTAACTTTTGAGAATGCATATATGAGTATCACGCCAACCAACCCTGCAAGCGCTAATAACAAAATATGCTTCACTTGCACACGACCGATAAAGAACAAGATGCAACACGTAACACCTAACATCATTGCCGTAGATAAGTTTGCCGGTGCGATAAATAAAACCGTTAATAATACCGGAGTAAGTACAGGTAGAAACCCTTTCTTAAAATCCTTGATCACGTTTTGCTTAACGCTTAGCATTCTTGCCAGGAACATAAAGAGTACCAGCTTCGCAAATGCTGAGGTCTGGAACGTTATGTTGATGATCGGCAACTCTATCCACCTCGAACCCTCATTGAGTGTTTTACCAAACAATAACGTGTAGGCTAAGAGTGGAATGCTAATGATATAGAATAATACAGACCAACGCGCAAACATTTTATAATTGATCTTGTGGATGATAAATATCAATCCTAACCCAAGCCCAAGTACAGTAAGCTGCTTTACCAAATAGTGGTGAGCATCTGTATTATTCCTATACGCGAGAGAGCCTGTTGCACTATATACAGCAAGTAAGCTGATGAATGCTAGTATAAATACTATAGCCCAGATCACCTGATCGCCTTTTGTATATTTAAACAACTGTTTCATCTCTTTCTCGCTAGTATATTTTTAAAGGTTTTTAACAGCTTCTTTAAACTGATCACCTCTGTCTTCGTAATTCTCAAACAAATCGAAGCTTGCACAAGCAGGGGCTAACAGAACGATATCATCTTTCTCTGCTAAAGCATATGCTGCATGCACAGCATCTCTTGCATTGTTAGTATCTACTATATTTTCTATTACTCCGTCAAACGCTGTATGTATTGGAGCGTTATCTAAACCCATACACACAATTGCTTTTACACGCTCTTTCACCAACTCCATTATCTCATTGTAATCATTGCCTTTATCCTGACCGCCTAGAATCAATACAGTTGGCCTTGTCATACTCTCTAAAGCATACCACACAGAGTTCACGTTAGTAGCTTTACTGTCATTGATAAAGTCTACCCCTCTTACTGTAGCCACAAACTCAAGCCTGTGCTCCAATCCTTTAAAGCTTGAAAAGCTTTCTCTTATCTTATCTTTTCTGATACCGGCTATTCTAGCTGAAATACCTGCAGCCATACTGTTGTATTGATTGTGTTTTCCTTTTACTGAAAGATCATGTATAGACATGTTCAGTTGTTCATCGTCGATACGGATATTCATTTCTTCGTTGTTAATAAATCCTCCCTCGTTCTTGATGTTTTGCTCGCTCATCGTAAAAAAAATTGTATTTGAATGAATAGAATGGGTTGTGAGATGTTGTTTAATAACATCATCGTCGTAGTTAGTAATAAAGTAATCTCCCTCTTTCTGATTTTCGGTTATTCTGAATTTCGATTTTATATAATTCTCAAACTTGTATTCGTACCTGTCTAAATGGTCTGGCGTAATATTTAGCAATACAGCTATATCAGGTGCAAACTGATGGATATCATCCAACTGAAAACTACTCACCTCTATCACATACCAGTCATGCGGTTTAGTAGCCACCTGTCTTGCAAAGCTGTAACCGATATTACCTACCATAGCTACATTGTATGCAGCTTCTTTGAGCAAGTGGTAAGTAAGCGATGTAGCTGTGGATTTTCCATTAGTACCTGTAATAGCTATCAGCTTACTATCTGCTTTGTAGCGGTAAGCAAACTCTATCTCACTACACACTTCTATGCCTGCGCTTCTCACCTTTTTTACTATCGACACCTTCTCTGCTATGCCTGGACTTTTTACGACACAGTTGGCATTCAATATTTTACTTTCTGTGTGTTGCTTCTCTTCAAACTCAACTCCTGCCTGTTCCAACTCTTTTCTGTAATTATCATCAATAGTCCCAAAATCGCTCACAAAAACATCCCAGCCTGCCTGCTTACCCAGCAGTGCAGCACCTACCCCGCTCTCTGCGGCGCCAAGCACTACCAACCTGTTATGTTTATTCGTACTCATTATTGCATTTTCAACGTTACAATACTCAACACCGCAAGCATGATACCTACGATCCAGAATCTTGTTACTATCTTACTTTCGTGATAACCTAATTTTTGATAATGGTGGTGCAATGGCGCCATCAAGAAAATACGCCTACCCTCACCTGTTTTCTTCTTCGTGTACTTGAAATACCCAACCTGCAACATCACCGATATATTCTCCATCAGGAATACGCCGCAGATTATCGGTATCAATAATTCTTTACGAATCATAATAGCAAGTGCTGCTATGATACCTCCCAGAGCTAAGCTACCTGTATCTCCCATGAATACTTGTGCTGGATATGCATTATACCATAAGAAACCAACACAAGCACCAATAAATGCTGCTATAAATATGGATAGTTCACCTAGGTGAGGTATATGCATAATACCCAGATAGTCAGCAAAAATGTAGTTACCTGATACATATGCAAAAACACCAAGACATACACCTACTATAGCGGACACACCTGTGGCCAAACCATCTATACCATCGGTCATATTTGCACCGTTGGAGACAGCCACTATGATGAATATGACAAAGATGACATACACGATAGGCGTAAGTAACCCTACTGCAGACTCGCCAAATACTGAAGCCAGTTTACTATAACTCATCTCATGACTTTTAATAAATGGAATAGTAGTAGTTAGAGATTTTACCCTTACGTATGTTCTTGTTTCACCATTCTGATCAACACGAGTGAACGGCTCAGACATTTGTTTTTCATTCGCATTAAACAACACCTGCGTTTCACTAGGCACTTCGCGAGTGATCACTACATGATCATTATAATAAAGAGCAAGGCCTATGATCAATCCAAGACCTATCTGCCCTAATATTTTAAACCTGCCTGCAAGACCTTCTTTATTCTTCTTGAATACTTTAATGTAGTCATCTATAAAACCAACTAAGCCTAACCATACTGTTGACAACAGAATGAGTATGATGTATATATTAGTAAGCTTAGCTAACAATATTGTTGGGATAAGAATAGCTGCAATGATGATGATACCACCCATAGTAGGTGTACCTTTCTTCTGTTGCTCCCCTTGTAAACCAAGGTCACGTACTGTCTCACCTATCTGCTTCATACGCAGGTAGCCAATGAGACCTTTACCCATAAGAGTTGTTATAACGAGAGATAGTATTATAGCCAGTGCTGCACGGAAAGTGATATAATAGAATATACCCGCTCCGAACAGGCCGTATTGTTCTCTCAGATATGTAAACAAGTGGTATAACATGCTCTTTTGTCCTCTACGTTGTTTTTATCTCTTTAATAGTTCAAATACTTCTTTTAGCACTTCCCGATCATCAAAATGATGTCTCGTACCATTTACTTCTTGATAAGTTTCATGCCCCTTACCCGCCACCAACACTATATCTTCTTTTTGCGCTAATGAACATGCAGTTTTTATCGCTTCCTTTCTATCTGTTATCCTGATCACTTTACTAAGGTGGGTCACACTTAGCTCTGCCACCATATCGTTAAGTATAGCTTCAGGTTCTTCCGTTCTAGGATTGTCTGAGGTCAGTATAGCTTTACTGCTGTGTTCGCAAGCTACCTCAGCCATTAATGGTCGTTTGGTTTTATCTCTATCACCTCCGCAGCCTACAACAGTTATCAATTGCTGACCGTTTGTACGCAACTGGTTAATGGTAGCTAATACATTGATAAGTGCATCTGGCGTGTGTGCATAGTCTACTATACCAAGCACTTTATCATTAGCTGACATCAATGTTTCAAACCTACCTGCTGCACCTTTTAGTGTGCTCAACACTGCCAGTACTTGCAGCTTGTCTTCGCCTAATGCAACAGCAGCACCGTAAACAGCCAACAGGTTATAAGCATTGAATATGCCTACCATTTTAAAGTAGGTTTCGTGCTCATCTACTGTCATTACCAAACCTGTAAGGTTATTTTCCAATACCTTACCTTTTATAGTAGCCGGAACTTTTAAGCTGTAGGCTTGCTTTTCAGCACGAGTATTTTGCAACATCACCATCCCTCTTTTATCATCTGCATTTGTAAGTGCGAACGCTCTTTTAGGAAGATGATCGAAGAATTGCTTCTTAACTCTTATATACTCATCAAATGTTTTATGATAATCTAAATGGTCGTGTGTGATATTAGTAAATATACCACCTGCGAAAGCTATACCGGAAATCCTCTTCTGATGTATCGCATGAGAACTCACCTCCATAAATACATGAGTACAGCTTGCTTGCTGCATATCTGCCAGTAAGGCATGTACAGATATAGTATCTGGAGTAGTGTGTGTAGACGGTACTATATCATTTCCAATATGGTTTTGCACCGTTGATATAAGGCCACACTTATAACCTAAACCCTGAAATAATTGACACAATAATGTTGCAGTAGTTGTTTTACCGTTTGTACCAGTCACCCCTACAACTTTCATCTGCTCAGACGGGCGACCATAGTATTCATTTGCGACAACACCTGCTGCATGCGCGCTATCTTCTACTATGACATACACAACATTATCTGCAATACTCTCAGGATGCTCTTCGCATAGTATAGCTGCAGCACCAAGCTCTATTGCTTTACTTATAAACTTATGACCATCTACTTGAGTCCCTTTAAGGGCAACAAACATACTACCCTGCTCTACTTTGCGCGAGTCTATGTACAGCCCATTCACCTCAATAGAAGTGTTACCTAAAACTTCTTTAGGCTGTAGAGTAGTAAGTATATCGTTCAGTCTTTTCATTAACTTAGCTCAAGTACTATTTCCTGACCATTTTTTATTTGAGTGCCAGGCGCTATTGATTGTGCCTTTACTCTTCCTTTGCCTCTTATTTGTATTTCCAACCCTCTTTGCTCTAATAGATAAATTGCATCTCTTAAACCCATGCCACTAACATCAGGCACAGTACCGCGAGCTATACGCTCTTCTCTAACCACTACATTATCATTACTATCTATCACTGTGCTGTAAGGACGTCTTGTATTCTTTACAGCTATGTCTTTACCTATTGCCTTGAACAGTTTGTTATAATTAACACCACTGCTAGCATCGGCTAACACCATATTAGGGGCAGCATCTTCCAGACTATCGGTAGGCACACCCCAGTCATCTGCTGCAGCAAACACCCTGTCTGCTATCATCCTGAACACAGGAGCAGCTAATGCATTACCATAGTATGTTCTTGCATGTTTTTGTGTGCGCATAACTACAGCGATGGTGTATCGGGGCGCATTCGCCGGGAAATAACCGACAAACGAACCCTGATAAACGCCATCGCCGTATGAGATACCTTTATCTGCAACTTGTGCAGTACCCGTCTTACCTGCTATACTGTAAAACGGACTTTTTATACTTTTTGCCGTACCTGATATACCTACCTCTTCTACACAAGCTTGAAGCTGCTTAACGGTAGCCTCATCACCTATAGACGCAACCATCACCTCAGGCTTCTTTTTATATATGGTCTTACCATACTCCCTTATTTCACTTATCAAATAAGGGCGCATCATTTTACCATTATTCGCAACTGCATTGTACAACATACAGGTGTGTAATGGTGTGATCATTACCTCATAGCCTGTAGCCATCCAAGGCAGCGACACTTCTTTATTCCAAAGTTTACTTTCTGTCGTTTTTACAATCGGTGCCACTTCACCTGCCAGGTCAATACCGGTTTTCTCATGAAGCTTTAGCTTTTTAATATTTTCAACGAACTGCTCCGGTTGCTTATAATAGTAGTGTTGTGCCAACTTAGCATGAGCAACATTTGAAGAGTGTGCAAAAGCTTCTTTAATGCTCATCTTATGTTCGCCCAAGTGAGAATCGTACATGGTTTGCCTACCGAACTTTTTCACACCACCTTCTACATCAACCATGTCATTAATAGAGATGTACTTATCATTCAACAGAGATGTAAGTGTCACTAACTTAAATACAGAGCCTGGCTCTGTTGGCATTAGTGCGTAGTTAAAATCCTCCCAGTATGTACCGTTATCTTGTCTGCCCAGGTTTACTATTGCTCTAACTTTCCCTGTAGCTACTTCCATAACCACACATGTACCATATTGCAACTGGTACTTCTCGCACAT
Source organism: uncultured Flavipsychrobacter sp. (assembly GCA_964531655.1). GTDB lineage: Bacteria > Bacteroidota > Bacteroidia > Chitinophagales > Chitinophagaceae > UBA5543. The sequence goes on along the minus strand of CAZHDM010000001.1, from coordinate 30,483 downwards.
ATTTTTTACAGCATGCTCTGCAATACCTTGTATATCCAAATCAATTGTAGTTACCAGATCTTTACCATTTCTTGGCTCTACCACACTACCTTCTACAGGCATCCAACCTCCACCGGTCATCTTGTGTTCTATTCTGCTACCCTTATGCCCACGTAGCACGCTATCGTACGTTGCCTCCATGCCCACTGTACGGGCATTTTCGCGCCACAAACCAATAGTTCTGAACGCAAGCATTTTATATGGGTTCTCTCTGTTCGGCTTCAGGTCAGCGATCAGACCACCTCTGTTCTGCCCTTTATTGAATATTGGGAAAGTTCTTAACTCTTGATATTTATGATAAGGCACATGCTTTTTAAAAGCCCAGTACTTATACTGCTTTTTAAAGCCCTGCATCAACTCTCTTTTGTAGTAGTACTCACTTTCGTCACCAAACAGCTCACTTAGGTTTTCAGCTAATACATTCACATATGCATTAAATGTATCTTTTTCTATTACCGAGAAATCTACATGCAATTCAAATTCAGGAACTGTAGAGCAAAGAAGATCGCCCTGTTCCGTATATATATTACCTCGCTCTGCACGTAGCTCTACACTTTGTGTGTGAATCTGCTGAGACATATTGCGCAACCTGGCCCCTTCTTTCACCTGAACCCTTATGGCTTGCACTAAAATGGCAACACCAAAAAGGCACATAGCTACAAAGGCTAAGTAAACCCTAAATCGTATGTCTCTTTTTATCTTCAATTATCTTCTAGTTCTGTATTGTTGCACTATCTCTTTCGATAGTAAATGCGGGTAGCACCATGGGCTTCAACCCTAACCTAGCTGCTCTTTTTATCACCTCTGTCTCCATCTGTGCATATACCATTTGCGACTTCACATCCATATACTCCCAACGCAACTCTTTCAACTCATCACTTTTCTTATTCAACTCACGCTGCACCGTAAACGCATTCTGGTTGTATCCTATATATATCACACATAGCAGCGCTACAAAAGCCAAATAAGGCACATTCCCCACTATAGCTTTCTGAGCCAGCCTGCCACGCAGCACACGCCAATCATTCTTGATGCGCTGCACAGGTGTCACTTCCTGCTCCTTGCTATTTTCTTTTTCTGTATTCATTACAGTTTTACTGCTATTCTCAAACGAGCACTACGCGCTCGCGGGTTTTCTTTTACTTCTTGTTCACTAGCTTCTATCGGCTTATTACTCAGCGGTTTCAAAACCTGCTCTTCCACCTCTCTGCCAAACATGTCTTTCTCAAGCTCTCCCCATACACCTTTCTTCATAAACCGCTTCACTATTCTATCTTCCAAAGAGTGGAAAGTGATGATACTCAACCTACCTCCCTTCTTAAGCGATGCTGCCGCTTGCTCTAACAGATCTCTCAATGCTCCCAGCTCATCATTCACCTCTATTCTCAACGCCTGAAACACCTGAGCCAGATACTTTTGCTGATTACCCCTCATCACAGGAGCTATCAAAGCCTTAAGCGAATTAATAGAGGTAAGCGATGTAGTATTTCTATATTCTACAATGTGCTTAGCCAACTGTCTCGCATTTCTTACTTCACCATACTGTTCAAACAGTTTGTGTAGCTCTTGCTCAGAGTAATTTTTCAGCACATCTTCCGCTGTCAACTCTCCTCGGTTATCCATCCTCATATCCAAAGGGCCATCAAACCTGATCGAAAACCCTCGCTCTCCTGTGTCAAACTGATAAGAACTAACACCCAGATCGGCTAACACGCCATCCACCTCGCTATGCCTGTGCAGCTTCAAAAACCTTTTCAGATATCTGAAGTTCTCATGTACAGCCAGCAGGCGCTCGTCTTCCGGCTTATTCTTCCAGGCATCCTCATCTTGATCAAAAGCTATAAGCTTCCCTTCACCACCCAGTCTTGATAAGATCTCTTTGCTATGTCCGCCACCACCAAATGTGGCATCTACATATATTCCGTTTTTTTCTATAGCCAAGCCGTCCACAGCCTCTTGCAACATCACAGCTCTGTGGTAAAAAGTGGGATCGCTCATACTATAGTCCTTCAAATGGGTTAATAAAACCTTCACCTGCAACTTCTGCGGCCAGATCGCTAAAGCTGGCACTGCGTTGCTTCATATACTCATAATATGTATCCTTATCCCACAACTCCACCTTATTTCCTTGTGCTATGAAAACTATTTCTTTCTCTATACCTGCGTGTGCTAATAGCTGCTTAGGCACATTCAGTCTGCCTGCGCTATCAACATCAACAAAAGATGCCCCGTTGAGGAACAATCTTTTAAACTCTCGTACCTTCGGGTTAAAATCATTCAGCTTGTATACTTTCTGCGCAGTATCGTTCCAACTATCTTCAGGATATAGAGTTAAACATTGCTCAAAACCTCTATTTATAACAAAACGCTCCCCGCTGCCTTCCGGCAGTTGCTTCCTGAATGCTGAAGGCAACAAAAAGCGGCCTTTAGCATCTAGAGATAGTTCGTGTTCTCCGAGGAGGTTGAGCATTATTGATAAATTGTCTTATTTAAGCAGATATAACCACAAAATAACACGATTTACCACAAAGTTCCACTATTCTACATTAAGATATTTGTCCACAGCAATTATTAACGTTTAATTAATTGTTTATCAATTTATTACAGCCACTTTTATCGATTACAAGCACAGAAAGTGTGAATTAGCTGTGAATTAATGTGGATTACTATGTGAATAGCCTATTTCTAGTGCTAAAACTCTTTTTAACACAGTTTTGGAAGGTAAATATGGTTAACATCAGTATTTATACTATTTTTGCGGGCTCGTATATGCAATCAGCAGTAAAAAATTTATTAATAATAGTAGTAGGTTCCATCTTGCTTACAGCATGCTCAGGATATGAGCGTGTACTGAAGAGTAATGATGTAAACTACAAGCTTAAGAAGGCTAATGAGTACTACGAAGCAAAGAAGTATACTCAGGCCAACTCTCTATACGAGAGCCTAATACCTGTAATGAAGAACACTCGTAACTACGAGCCTTTATACTATAGGTATGCATACACATTCTACTATTTAGAGGACTATTTATCAGCATCATATCACTTTAAGAATTTTGTTGATTTCTTTCCTAGCAGCAAAGACGCTGAAGAGTGTGAGTTCATGCACGCGTTGTGTTTATTCAAAGAGTCTCCTAAGTACCAGCTAGACCAAACATATACTATGAAGTGTATGGGTGCACTGCAAACTTATATCAACCAATACCCTACCAGTAAAAGAGTACCTCAGGCTAATGAAATGATCGACGCCTGCAGAAAAAAACTGGAAAAGAAAGCTGCTGCAGCGGCTAAGCTATATTATGATATTGGCCATTACAAAGCAGCCAGTACAGCTTACCAGGCAGTGCTATTAGAATACCCAGAGTCTCCAAGATGCGACGAATATCAATACATGATAGTACGCTCTTGGTATGACTATGCAAAGCAGAGCATCAAGTCAAAACAAGAAGAGCGTTTCGCTAACGCAGTAACTTCTTATCACGACTTAGTAAAAGAATATCCAAAATCTAAATATATTAGCGAAGCGAAGAAATATTATTCGCTAGCTGACGAGAACATAAAAAAAATACGCAATGAGCAGCAATAAAAAAGCAATGGCAGCGGTAACACCTGTTATAGAAACTCGTGATTCTCTACAGATCAAAAGCAAAACAGGCAACTTGTACGAGTCTATCGTAGTTATGTCTAAGCGTGCTAATCAGATATCTGTTACAATGAAAGAGGAGCTTCACCGTAAACTGGACGAGTTCAGCAGTCATACAGATAACCTGGAAGAAATTCATGAGAACAAAGAGCAGATAGAGATATCTCGTATTTATGAGCGTATGGCAAACCCTGGTCTACAGGCTGCTGCTGAGTTCATGGACGATAAGATCTATCACAGAAAAAAGTAATCGTTTACCTGTCAATATAATAGAGCTGCCTTGTATACACAGGGCGGCTCTGATTTTTTAAAGACAGACTAATACCATGAACAAAAAGTATAAACACATATTCTTCGATCTGGACCATACCCTGTGGGACTTTGACCGAAATTCAGCCTACACGCTACGTCGCTTACATACAGAACATAAGCTGGCAGACCACGGCGTAGATGATATAGAACAGTTTATACTATACTATAATGAGCACAACGCTAAACTATGGAAACGTTTCCGCAACGGTTATATCCGTAGAGATGAGCTAAGATGGAAAAGGTTCTGGCTAGCTTTACTCGACTTTAAGATCGGCAATACAAACCTGGCACATGAACTAAGCGCTGCTTATCTGGAGGTCATGCCGACACAACCCCACCTTACTCCACATGCCAAAGAGGTACTTGATTACTTACAAGAGCAAGACTATACAATTCACCTAATGACGAACGGCTTTGAGCTGACTCAAAAGATGAAGCTTCAATATTCAGGTATTGCTAACTACTTTCACGAGATCATTACTTCTGAGAAAAGCTACGGTTTAAAACCTCATCCTAGCATCTATGAATATGCGATGGAAACTGTTTGCTGTGAAAAAGAAGACTGCATTATGATTGGCGATGCATTAGATGTAGATATTGCGGGTGCTATGAATATTGGCTGGGACCAGATCTACTACAATCCTCATAAAGAGCAACACGATAAAAAGCCAACATATGAGGTAGCCTGCCTTAGCGACTTGAAAGGCATACTATAATTACCTGATAACAATATCAGTCACAACAGTCTCTTTCATATACTCATTAATATTATTTACCAACTGATCTTTTGCCATGTTTAGCTCCTGCTTTAGCGGCGCCACATCGGTATATATCATTAGTTTTGAGCCATGTAGGTGTATTTCTCGGGTGTATTTAGCAACAGTTTTACCTACTATTTCTTCCCAGTTCTCACGTAGCTGCAATTCAGTTACTTTAGGCTTCCAGCCTGATTTTTGCATTAGCAGCTTAATAGCATCACCTACACTATATTGTCCCATTGGTGCAAAATACTCAAAGCCTATAATTGAACAAATAAATTAATTAGATGAAAAACTGTTTTATTAAAGGATTTCCCTATCTTTGCAAGCTGAAAAAGTGTAGTTATATTAAAAATTTGATGTAAATGTCTTATTTAACAGCTGACAAGAAGGCTAATATCTTTAAAACTTACGGTGGTAACGAAACTAACACCGGTTCAATCGAGGCTCAAATCGCTCTATTAACTGAGCGTATCAACCACATATCTAATCATAGAAAAACTAATAAAAAAGATTTTTCTAGCCAACGTGGTTTAATGAAAATGGTAGGACGTCGTAAACGTATGCTACAGTACCTGAGCCGTACAAATCTTGAATCTTACCGTGCTTTGATCGAGAAACTCGGTATCCGTAAATAAGCACCTTATTTATAGCTATTCCCAACTTTCGAGTTGGGAATAGTCTTTTTTGAACACATTTAAAAATATTTTATGACTCCCAATCCCATTTCCGTTTCGTTTAAAATGGATAACGGTCAGGAAGTAAGCATAGAAACGGGCAGAATGGCACGTCAGGCTGACGGTGCGGTGGTTGTTCGTCAGGGTAATGCTATGATACTATGTACAGTAGTAGCAGCTAAAGAGCCAAGACCCGGAACTAACTTCTTTCCCCTATCTGTAGACTACCAGGAGAAATTTGCCTCTGCAGGTCGTATACCGGGTTCATTCTTCAAGCGTGAAGGTAGAATTACTGACTCTGAGGTGTTGATATCACGTCTTGTAGACCGTGCACTAAGACCTCTTTTCCCGGATGATTATTATTGCGACGTTCAAGTACTTATATCACTTATATCATCAGACCCTGAAGTAATGCCTGATGCATTAGCATGTCTAGCAGCTTCTGCAGCCATGGCTGTATCTGATGTACCTGTTCAGGAGATCATCTCTGAGGTACGTATCGCAAGAGTAGATGGTGAAATGATCGTGAACCCGCTTCGCTCTCAGCTAGAGAAAGCAGATATGGACTTCATTATCGCTGCTACTGAGAAGAACATCATGATGGTGGAAGGTGAATCTAAAGAGTGTCAGGAAGCTGACATAGTAAAAGCTCTTGAGGTTGCACACGAAGCTATCCGTGGCCAGATCAAAGCACAAATAGAACTTCGTGATAAAGTAGGTATCAAAGAAAAACGTGCTGTTGAGCCACCTTATGCGAATGAGGAGCTCAAGAAACGTATCGAAGATTTTGGTACTGCAAGAATAGAAGAGATCGCAAACGCTGCTATGCCTAAGCATGAGCGTAGTGCTGCGTTAAAGCAAGTTCGTGAAGACTTTGCTGAGACTATAAAAGAAGACGAGCTAAGTGAAGAAGATGAGCCTCTAGTAAGTAAATACTTCGGCAAGCTGGAGAAGAAAGTTATTCGTGGTGTTGTTCTTGACAAGAAGAAAAGACTTGACGGTCGTCAACTGGATGAAGTACGTGCACTGACAATTGAGACGGATGTACTTCCTTCACCTCATGGTTCAGCATTATTTACTCGTGGAGAAACTCAGTCTCTTACCACAGTAACATTAGGTACTTCTGAAGATGAGCTATTAGTGGAAACTGCAGCGACATCTGACTACCAGAACTTTATACTACACTACAACTTTCCTCCATTCTCTACTGGAGAAACCAGACCAATGAGAGGTCCTGGTCGTCGCGAGGTAGGTCATGGTAACCTTGCTAAAAGATCGTTAGCTCAGATGATGCCTAACGCAGAGGAGTTCCCATACACAGTAAGGATTGTTTCAGATATTCTGGAATCAAATGGTTCTTCATCTATGGCTACTGTCTGTGCAGGTTCTCTTGCTATGATGGATGCAGGTGTACCTTTCCCTAAACACGTAGGCGGTGTAGCAATGGGTATGATATCTGAAGGTGAGAAGTACTCTATCCTTACAGATATACTAGGCGATGAAGATCACCTTGGTGATATGGACTTTAAAGTTACCGGTACTCGTGATGGTATCTGTGGTATACAAATGGATATCAAGGTAGATGGTCTGAGCATGGCTGTAATGACAGAAGCCTTGGAGCAAGCACGTAAAGGTCGCTTACACATCCTTGATGCTATGTATGATACAATACCTGAAAAACGTAGCGAACTTAAGCCTCATGCTCCACGTGTGGTACAACTGAACATAGATCGTGAATTCATCGGTGCAGTTATCGGACCAGGTGGTAAGATCATTCAAGAAATACAGCGTGAGACAGGAACTACTATATCTATTGAAGAGGTTAACGATCGTGGAGAAGTGAAGATATTCGCTTCTGACAAAGAAAAGATCGACAAAGCTCTTGCATGGATAAAAGGCATAGTTGCTGTACCTGAAGTAGGCGAGACTTATGAAGGTAAAGTAAAATCAATCGTTCCTTTTGGTGCATTTATAGAGTTCATGCCTGGTAAAGAAGGTTTACTACATATATCTGAAGTAAGCTGGAAAAGACTGGAAACACTTGAAGGCGTATTAGCAGAAGGTGATTCAGTAAAAATCAAGTTAATCGGTACAGATCCTAAATCAGGTAAATTACGCCTAAGCCGTAAAGTGCTTATGCCAAAACCTGAAGGTTATGTAGAGCCTGAAAAGCGTGAGCGTCGTGGTGGTGACAGAGGTGATAGAAGAGGTGGAAATGACAGACGTGGTGGTGATCGTCGTGACAACCGTCGTGAAAGACCTAGAAACGATGATAACAACCAAGCTAAAAAAGAAGATAACAGCGATACAGATATGAAACTGTAATCATAAATATTCTTTTATTGAAAAGTCCTGCTAAATCCAGCAGGACTTTTTTGTTACATGAAAGCATATAAAATACTCGTATCAATAATGATTAATATTATTTTAGCAGCTTGATAATGACAAGGCAGTTAATCATATATATTATAATAGCGGTATGCTGCATACCTTTATTTTACCTTGGTATTTATGATGTGCATTCATGGGGGGATGATTTTGCTCAGTACATAAGGGAGGCTATAAACATAGCTAACGGAGAACCTTACTATAAGGCTGAGTATGTATTCAATCCACTAAATCCTGATTATGGACCACCACAATACCCACCAGGGTTCCCTATATTGTTAGCACCTGTAGTAAAAATATGGGGAATATCTTTCAAACCAATGCTATATCTCATTGCGGGATGTCTAGCTGCTTTACTGTTTGTGTTATATCATTTCTTCAAGCAGCACACAAAGCATGATATAACTGCTATATGTCTGGCCCTGATATGTGTATATAGCGGCGGAGTATTGGAGCTTAAATCTCAAATTCTGTCAGATATCCCCTGCTGGCTATTCACAGCTATTTACATTACTATCAGACAGAGAAAAGAGATAAGACCCATCCATACTACCCTAGCTGTATTGGCTGGAACAATGGCGATACTTATAAGATCTCAAGCATTGGTATTATTACTGGCCGAAGCAATTTTATTACTGACAACTATTATATCAAGTGTATTTAAAGAGAGAAGGTTGTCTATCAGACCAGTATTAACAAGCCTCTCATTCAAACTAATAGTTAGTACAAGCCTCTTATTTATAATATGTAATTATTTACTGTTCCCAACACCAAAAAGTGGGTTAGCATACTATAATAACCTATTACAGTATCATCAAGGAAGCTGGTTTTTAGCTATTCAAGAAAATGCTTACTACTTATACCAACTCTTGATTCGCAACTTCCAATACTTTCCCTGGAATGTCCAGTTCCCACTTATATTCTCACAAACTATACCTTATGGAATATTTGTTTTAGCGATACTAGGCTATTTTACTTCATTAAGAAATAAGGCTGGATACCTTACAATATATTTCACCCTGATTATTGTCTTACTAGTTGTACTCTCTCAACGCCAGGGAGTAAGATTCATACTCTATATACTACCTATATATCTTCTGTATGCTTACTTTATATTAAAACAAATAGTGTCCAAGAATCTCAGGATAAATGGTGTTATACTAGCTGTGCTGTTTACTATCGTATATTTTAATCTGGCAGAAGATGAACTAAGAGTAGCTCAGGGTCCACCACCCGACAACTATATACCGGGTGATAATGAGCAACAAGTTTTCCAATATTTAAAGGAAAATGTAAAAGCAGACGAAGTTATAGTATTTAATAAACCACGTTTGCTCTCCTTATTAACAAAGAAGAAGTCAATTGTGCATGCTAGTCATTTGACCTATGTAGAGAACCAGCAAATGTTCAATAAAGTAGGTGTCACACATATACTTATTGCTGACGAGCTCAATGACGGATATATGCAGTATTACATGTCAGAGCTAAACATAGCTACTGATACCCTGCAGCTGGCAGAGGGGTATACACTATATAAAATCCGATGATTTTATCAGAATTTTATGACCGTCTATCTTGTTTAATTGCCACCTTTGCTGCACTTTACTATATTTATGGTTGACCTGAAGTGAATATGGAAGATATAATCAACAAGCTTTTATACGACCCTACTGTTAGCAAACTGGTAATGATATTTATCGGCATTGCTATTATTTGGGGTATCATAAAAGTTGTCAAACGTAATCTTGCCAATAAGATAAAAAACACACAGGCAAGATACCGCACTCGGAAGATGATATCTTTTTTCGGGTATTTTTTGATTGTTGTACTTATCACAACGGTATATAGCGATAAGCTGGGAGGTTTTACTGTAGCTCTTGGAGTGGCTGGTGCAGGTATTGCCTTTGCATTACAAGAGGTTATCACCAGTGTTGCAGGTTGGTTAGCCATAGTCTTTGGCAGCTTCTATAAAACAGGAGACCGCGTAGAACTAGGAGGTATTAAAGGCGATGTGATTGACATAGGTGTACTACGTACCACCATAATGGAAACCGGCGAGTGGGTAAATGGAGACTTATATAATGGAAGAATAGTACTTGTAGCCAATAGCTTCGTATTTAAGGAGCCTGTATTCAACTATTCTGGCGACTTCAATTTCCTCTGGGATGAGATAAATGTTCAAGTACAATATGGTAGTGATATTGAAAAAACAAAAGGTATACTTTTGGGTGCTGCACAAGAAGTTGTAACTGAATTTTCAAAAAATGCGGTAACCGAATGGGCTGACATGACGCGCAAGTATATGATAGAGCGTGCCAAAACAGAACCTATGGTATCGATGATAGCAAATAACGACGGACTACTATTCACCTTGAGATATACTGTAGACTACAAGCAACGCCGTACTACTAAAGACAAACTGTTTACAAAGATCATAACTGATATTGATAAAACGGAAGGGGAAATAAAACTACCACAAGCAACGTTGGAAGTTATAGACTTTCCTAACATCAATGCAAAGCAAGAAAACTCATAGATAGCGAGACATGTCAAAAACTTTTTTAAAAGTACTTACTGTTGTAATGTCTATTACAGCATCAGCAATTGCGCAACCTAGTAGTAGTGTTCTGAACAACTTCGGCAGGGCACAAACTATACTTAACGACGTGTATGCTGAACTGAACTATAACAATAACATCAGTGCAGTAAGAATGCACCTTGAAGGCTCTTACCAGCATGTTGGGAACTATGAGGTACCGTATGCTACCCGTGAGTTTAAAATGACGAGCAAAATAAACTATAACTACAATGGTCAAACGCTTCAACGTCGTGACACTTTTAGTAAAATTGGTGACGAACAGATCACATCACAGTATACTATTGACAAAAAATCCATAAAAGTTATAGAAGCTGGTGCTGAAGTAACAACTAACCTTACGCAGACAGAAAAATACATTTATGAATCTGCTTTATTTTGTCCAAATGTATTTCTACGCTTAGTATTAAAAAATGCTGCTGCAAATACCTTCATTAACTCAGATGAAAAGTACCACATCATAAGACATAATAATACTGTTGGAGATATTTATTACATCTACATTGATGCAAAGTCATACTATGTAACCAAGATAGACCAACCTAAATACGACGTTATAGAAGGCGACTATTTCATATCTACTCATTACGAGAACTATGACTTGCAAGATGGTTACCAAATACCCGGAAAAGTAAAAATATATAGAGACAGCACCTTACAATACAACCTCAGAGTAGACGTAAAAGAACTGATGCCCGATGAATATGTAAGTACAGAGAGGCTAAGTAAAAAGGAAGTAGGAGAATGGCTGCATATTATACCACTACCAGAATGGAACACCAGAGCTGTTATAGCTGACTTAAAAGAAGAGCTAGTAGTTTTTGATCCACCACACAGCCCTGAAGCAGGGTATGCATTACTTGATAACATAAAAAAGGCATGGCCTAATAAACAGATAAAGTATTGTGTTATCTCTCACCACCATCCTAACCATATTGGAGGCATACGTCCTTTCATTGAGGAAGGAGTAACAATAGTGACTACTAAAGGCAATAAAGCATATATAGATGCTATAGCTACAAATAAGCACCTCTTTAACGATGATGTAAGAAAACGTAAACGTGTTGACCCGGTGTATTTATTTGTAAATAACTTTAAGCAAGAGCTAAAGGTTGGAGATAGGCTTGTGGTAGTATACCCTATGGGCAATGCATCTGACCATGCGGATGAATATTTGATTACCTATGTCCCTAATGACAAAATATTGATCGAAGGTGATCTACTAAGCACATGGGACATGTCTCAAGCTAGTAACGTTAAACGCAAAAAAGCACTAATGCAGTTCATTGAGACGAATAAACTTCGTGTCAATAAGATCATTCAAACATGGCCGCTTGAGAAGACAACACATACGATAGATTATGAGCAAGTAGATCCCGATGCTAATAAAGGACTACTTAAGGGATCTAAAAAGCTGATGGATGCGATTACTAAGTAAAGAACGTTAGGATTCTAATACTTAAATAATAAAGGGACGTGATTAACGTCCCTTTATTATTATGCGAAAAACCGACAACTAGTATTTAGAAAACTTTCTTACGGCAAGTACACTACCATCTTCATTTACTATTGATAGCATAAATATACCTGACGACAATGCTCCAACATCAATAGCGGAAGTTGTTATAGTACCTAGCTTACCATTCTTCACTACTTGACCAAATTGATTTGTGATCTCGTATTTATATTGACCGCTTCCAGCTTTACCATCAATTTTCACAAAGAGTTCGTTACCTTTTACAGGGTTCGGATATATACTTACTTCATTCACACCAGATAAACTATTAACAGATGCCGTAGGCGGTACTAATAGTAACGCTATACCACTAGTATCACCAGGGGCAATACACCCTCCATCAGAAAATACAATACATCTGAACTGCAGCTCATGCTGACCTCTGGATACGTTATTAACACGCAACTTAGGTGTTGTCACGCCTTGATAAATACCACCGTTGTTTATAAATGCAAATGTATCTTTATAGCCTGACTGCCACCTGTAGGCAACACCCTGACCAGAAGCTTGCACTTCAAAGCTTACATCATCGCCAAAATTGGCAACAACATCTACAGGCGATGTGGTAACAGCAGGATTTGTATTTACTACTAATTTTAAGGCATGAGATGTATCATCCTCACATACCCCCTTGATGATACACCTATATAGATTTCCATCAAAATTAGTTGGAACACCATTTATTCTAAGTGTGTCATCTATTATAGTGTAATTAGCAGATGATGATATAGTGGTAAACCCGGTAGTAGGCTCTTGAACTTGCCACTCATAGCCTAAGACAGAACCCGTAACAGCTATTGCCAAATCTTTTACAGAGTTAGCACAAGTAGTATCAGACCCCGGGAAAGAATCGATTGTAATTGTATCATTAACAGTAAGAACGGCAGGATCTGTAAACTCTTCACAAGGAGCTTTTGAGGCTACACATCTATACTCGTAACCATCCATATTTGCAGTCATACCAGTAATCATAAGGTCTTTAGTAGTAGCACCACTATAAATGGTATTGTTACTGATATCCATAAAACCATTGCCATCATTTACCTGCCATAGATAATTCTTCACGTCAGTAGCAGCTGTAGAGAACATTGCATTGTCACCCGTACAACCACTTGCTGGTGCCGGTTGTTGCTGTATAGCCGTAGAGCATGCTGGCTCAAAAGTTATAGAACCTGTAAAAAAGCGAGGATTAAAAGTCATTCCATACCCTACATTTTGACCAGATATCTGATGGTCTCCTACATATAATGTAACCCCATTGGCAGAGAAGTTATTGGGAGACGCAGGATTACCTGTGAACCCGCTATATCTATTTGTACCTGTTGTATGTAAAGCAAACCTATAAGTGGTATTATCAGGTATTAAAAATGTCATTCCAGTAATAACATTATTTACTGACAAGCTTGTAGCTGTTATACCTGATACAGTATTATCAGCAACCTTAGTCCAGTCAGGTGCACCTAAAGTACCTACCGTACCGCTTAAGTTAGTTGAGCTATACCACAGTGTACTCGTAGTATTATTATAGGAGTTATCCGTCCAATTACCTACATCAGTAAGAAATATAGGGGCGCCACTATTGTTGTAAATAACAAATGTTATAAACCCGTTCGTGCCAGAATTATTCGTGCCAGTATAACCAGTAGAGCTAACGGTTGTATTAAGCGTTGTTTGAGCGTTTACAATACTAAATGAGCACAATAGTGCGATTAATAGATAGTGTTTTGTAATAGTTTTCATTTAAACTTGTTTTTCGGTTTTAGCATTACGTATATATTATAAACCAAAGGTTAATATCTTTAACAAGTTTATAATATGTTGTAATTTAAGCCTTAACAAGCTTCTGTAAATGCATCTAAAAAAAGCTTAATTCTGCTTTAATGACATTTTAAATTATTTGTCACCTAATGCGGGTATTAATATCAATAATTATTAGTTATTAACTTTTATTAAAGAGGTTATGATAGTATAATTATATATTTTTGAACTCAAAGTAATTACATGAGGTATATTCTTTCTACAATAATAATAACCCTACTTACTCAACTATCGGCTGCAGGTCAAGAAATAGACTCCAGCGAGGTTAAAAAGAATGCCTTTCTAGCGGCAAAGATCATGGACAATGCTCTTGTTACTAAAGACTGGTATACCTATGTCGAGTCGAATCACCCTACAGTCATTAATCAAGTGCCAGGAGGAGTAGCAGGCTTGGTAAAACAAACAATGGAGCAAGTAGAGGCTCTGGAAGAAAGTGGCAATAAAATCATCGCAGCGTGGCCCGGGCAAGCTTCTGACATAATTGATACCGCAGGAGAGTACCAACTTACACTACCTCAATATATGGAGATCAGGCTTCCCAATGGGAAGCTCAAAACACAGACCACACTGTTGGGTATATCTATGGACAAGGGTAATAAATGGTATTTTATAGACCTGGAAGCAAGTGGAAATGATATTAATAAGCTGAAAGAGATATTTCCTAAAGTAAGCAGCAGAATTAAAGTAAACCCTCCTGCTGAACCAACCTTTACTCCGGACAAATAGTAATAACTAACTAAGGCTACTATAAACTTGCATTATTTTGCTTGATGTATGCTTTGTTGTAAATTTTTCAGCATGCTTCAGTCCTTTTTGTATTAGCTCTGCCCTTAACTGCTCGTTGGTTAAAACAGTCCGGATGGCATGAGACATTTCATCTATACTATTAGGGTCTATATAGTAAGCAGCATCACCTCCAGCTTCAGGAAGGCAAGAAATATTTGATGTAATAACCGGAGTTTTACTATTTAATGATTCTAGTACAGGAATACCAAAACCTTCAAAAACGGAAGGATAGATAAACATAGTAGCTAACTGGTATACTCCCGGTAGGTCATATGGCTCCCTAATATTACCTCTATCCATTTTCTCAGAAAGAAATATCACCCTCTCAGTCAATCCATTTTCTTGTATATACTCCTTTACTTTCTCAGCATAAGCTTTGCCCTCACCCACTACTATCAATGGTATATCTAACTTCTTGCCTAATGCACTTAGCGCTTTACATATATTCAGGAGATTCTTACGCTCAATTATTGACCCTACGTATAAAATATATTCAGACGGTAGATTATACTTTTCTTTGACGTACTGTAGCTCTTCCTTATTTAGTTGTTTATTAAAAAGGGGATCACAACTTTGATAGCAAACCTCTATTTTTTCATCGGGCACATTATAGTAGCTAATCAGATCTTCTTTAGTCTGATTACTTATAGCTATTACCTTATCAGCATGATAGCAAGCATACTTAAACTTCTTACGATATATACTAACATCTGCACTTTTATATTGATGAGGGTATCGCTCAAATATTAAATCATGCATAGTCACCACACTCTTAATTTTAGTGCGATGTATACCTACAGGTATTTCATGACTCAACCCGTGAAAAAGATCAACCTCTTTGGCTATAAGCTCTTTCTTCATATGCCAACTTCTCCAAAGACTATCAAAAGGCTTATTCTTATAAAAACCTGAAGGAGATATGACATGTACATCATTCTCGTTAGGTAATTTATATAAGCTAGTATCAATACGAGGTGTTGCTAAATAATAAGAATGCTCGGAGTGATATTGGATCAATGAGTTTATTAGCGTACGACTATATTGCCCGAGACCAGTTCGATTTAAAAACGCTCTTTTTGCATCGAAAGCAATACGCATAATTGTTGTTAAATAGATTTATATATTGAAAGGCCATTATGAGACCTTCAGAGATGCACTCCTTAATAAGTACTTTCCTAAGATATCAAACTCCATATTAATAGAAGTACCTTCTTCTATTATTTTAAACGTTGTGTGCTCGTGCGTGTAAGGAATAATGGCTACTGTAAATGTTGCATTAGTTACATCAAAAGCTGTAAGGCTAACACCATTGACACATATTGAACCTTTCTCTACTATCAATGCAGCATGCTCTTCAGGAAATTGAAACTTAAATAACCAACTACCATCAGCTTCAACCTTTGCAATGCACTTGCCTACTGCATCTACATGCCCTTGTACAAAATGACCATCAAGTCTTCCATCAACCTTTAAGCATCTTTCTATATTTACTATTTGTCCGTTTTCTAGTGCAGATAGATTTGTTTTTTTGAGCGTTTCATCAACAGCTGTCACCCTATATTTATCATCTTTTATCTCAACCACGGTAAGGCATACACCATTGTGTGCCACAGACTGATCGATCTTTAACTCGTGAGTTATAGGAGACGATAACCAAATATCTCTATTAGCATCATTAGAAATAACATCTTCAACCCTACCTAAACATTCTATAATTCCTGTAAACATTAAGCATTTACTTTTTTATAGCAGTTCCAATGTGATAGTTAATTCCGGTATCACTAGTGATCGTCCAGTTAATTCTCAACAAGTTAGTATCTACCTGGTCTTTTCGTAACGTGCCTATTAGTGTATCTAAAGCTCTGCACCCGTACTGGCCGGGCAATAATGTTGAATCGGGAAAAAGAACAGAGTCTGCAGTTGCTTTATAATATCTATCTGCTGTAAAATCCAGGGAATCTCCTTGATCACAAAAGCCTGTAACTCTCAAGACATTATTAGAGAGTGCATATACAGATATGTCCATTACCCATACCGTATCCAATTCGAAATCTAAATTTAAAATAGAATCTCTAAGAGCATAAGTTCCTACAAAGACATCCTTCGGATAAACACAAATACTATTATCAGGTGTTCCCGGAAATCCGTCATTATAGTTTATTGCTTCAGGATCATTACAATATCTATTCTCAAAAAGCTGCTCGTTTGGCTCGTTATAGGGTTCGCTCTTAGTACAGCTATATATAGACGTTATTAATAATATTACTATAAATACATTCTTGTTCATACTACCTTACACTAACGTATTGCTACCCAAAATTATTCTTTATTAATATTAATACCCAGAATGTTGTCTGTTTTTTAAAATATACTTATCTTTGCAGCCCTTAAAAAAGACAAAAAGGGGGTATTAATATGTTAATAATTGACTCTAAAGACTGCGAGAATATTGATAAGGCACTGAAAAAGTACAAGAAGAAGTACGAAAAATCACGTGTATTGAACCAGTTGAGAGATCGTCAGGCTTTTACTAAGCCGTCGGTTAGACGTCGTACTCAAGTACTTAAGGCTATCTACAAGCAGCAAATAGAATCTGGAAAGATTGAAAAATAAGAGGCTGAACTTTAACAAAGTTTAGTGCTTAATAATATTGCAACCGGTATCATAATATAGTATATTTATGATACCGGTTTTCTATGATATTGCATTATGTAACGGATTTTATACAATACCTCAAGTTTGAGAAGAGATATTCTCAACATACTATCATTGCATATCAGAAAGACCTTCTTCAATTCAGCGAATTTACTCAAGAACAGTTTGGCGAATTAAGTGATACATCTATCACACATTTTCACGTCAGAACGTGGTTGGCTACATTGAAAGATACAGGCCAGATAGCCAGAACACTCAACCGTAAGCTATCTTCACTTAACTCATATTACAAATACCTATTACGTCAGGGGCGTGCAGAAAAAAACCCTGTGACCTTACTTCACTCTCAGAAACTACCTGAAAGACTACCTACTTATATAAAAGAACAGGAGGTGGACCTTCTACTGGAAGAAATACAGTTTGACGAGGGTTTTAAGGGTCTTACAGATAGGCTTATCTGTGTAATGCTATACGCCACAGGTTTACGCAGAAGCGAGCTACTAAATCTAAAAGAAAATAATATAGAATGGTCTCTGAAACAGATTCGTGTATTGGGCAAGGGCAACAAGGAACGTCTTATCCCAATTGGCGCCGAGCTACAAGACCTGATAAAGATATACTTAGGAGAAAAAAAGAAGATACAGGATGCGGATTATGAGCACCTTTTAGTCTTAGAAAGTGGTAAACAGCTATATGCAGGATACGTATATAAAGTTGTAAAGAGTTACTTATCCACTGTTACGTCATTGAAAAAACGTAGTCCGCATGTGCTAAGGCACTCTTTTGCAACGCATTTATTAAATAACGGGGCTAATATACAGGCTATTAAAGACCTGCTAGGACATAGCAGTCTTGCAGCTACACAAGTATACACCCACAATAATATTGACCGATTAAAAGAAATATACAAAACTAGCCACCCCAGAGGGTAGGCTTATTTTTTAAACAATAAAACTGCGATTTTATGAACGTACAAATCCAGACAGTGCATTTCGATGCAGATGCAAAACTTTTAGCGCACGTGAACAAAAAGCTTGAAAAACTGCGCACATTTCATGATAACATTATTGGCGTTGAGGTCTATCTTAAGTTAGATAACATTGTACATAACATAAAAGATAAAGTTGCCGAGATAAAAGTGTATGTTCCTAAGCATTCATTCTTTGTCAAACATCAATCAAAAGGCTTTGAAGAGTCTTTCGACCATGCCTTTGATTCTATGGTAAACAGGATTAAAAGGCAAAAAGAAAAAATGATGGCATAACCGTATCAACTAACACTTAATAAATCAGGGCTTTTTTAATATAAAAGCCCTGATTTATTTTATCGACACCTTGTATTAACAGCTTAAAACCATTATTTTGCATATCTAATAATAATTTGAGAATAATGCTGCACAGTTGGACCAGAAACATAGTTTTGATATCAGCATTGATGCTAATCGTAGCATCATGTAAAAAGCCTGAATACAGCAAAGATGAGCCATTGACACCAGAAGAAACTTCAGGTGTATACATAGGTTCTAAAAATAACTTCTTATATGCTTTCAATCCTACTACAGGACAAAAGCTATGGGAGCAAAATGTAGGTTTTGAAGTAGTATACGAGCCATTGGTTCTTGATGGTCTATTATTTCTGTCTGCACCGATAGGAGTCTTAAAAATAGATGGTAGTACAGGTACTATTATTGATACAACTTTCGATATCCGATTTGCAGGCGACACTACAAAACACTATGTATTAGGGCCTTTATCAGGAAAGGGTGAAACAATCTATGGTGCAACTAGTTCAGGTTTTATTGCGGCGTTTAACTACAAAAGCAGGCAGGTTCTTTGGCAAACAAAGCTTCCAGCACCTGAATCATCCCCTGTACTTTATAGAAACCTATTGATATTCACAGCTGGCAATACGATCTATGCGATCGATCAAAATCAAGGAGATCAAGTAGGTTGGACATATACTGCCGGGGCAGTATTAACAAACCCTACAGTATCAGCACCTTTTGTATATGTATGTGATATCACAGGTAAGCTGTACCAAATTGATGCTGAGGCAGGCACTGCTACAGTTATATATGATGCTATGTCTGCAACAACTACTTCAGCTATTGCAGCAGGTGGTAATATTTTATTCGGTTCTGACGATAACTATCTTCACTGTATAGATCTTGCACAGAATGTAGTGAGATGGAAGTTTGTAACTGACGAGCGTATTCGCTCATCGCCGTATTTTGCAAATAACGTTGTTTACTTTGGTAGCTATGATCATCACTTATATGCTGTAAATATTGCAGATGGTAGCCTTAAATGGAGATACCGCACAGGGGCATTGATCAAGTCATCTCCTTTAGCATATGGTTCTACTGTATATGTAGGTGGCTATGATAAAATATTTTATGCGTTTGACACTACGGGACAGCTTAAATGGAAATTCAATGTTAATGGACTTATAGATGCATCGCCTGTATTGTATGATGCAGATGCATCAAGAGTAGAGTACCCTGCTGTAAGTGGCATGTCATCTCAATAAGCTTGAAATAATATGAATACTAAAAAGCAGCTTCAAATGAAGCTGCTTTTTTTATTGTGACCAATACCTTCTATTTGTGTCCATCATTACCACGATGTAACATTATATCTCTATCAAATAAGTAGATACCGCTCTTATCGTCACCTACAAGCTCTAACTTCTCATTTAATGTGCGTGCGAGACGCTCTTCTTCTATCTGTTCAGACACGTACCATTGCAGAAAGTTGTGCGTAGCAAAATCTCTTTCTTCTAAAGTCATACCTACTAAGGCATTAATACTTTCAGAGACTTGCACTTCATGTTTCAGGAACTCTTCAAAAACGCGTTGCAAAGACTGAAAGGTAATAATTGGCTGATTCAAAGCCGGTACAACGGCATAGCCTCCTCTTTCATTTATATATCTTATGAGCTTCAGCATATGCATACGCTCCTCATTAGATTGTTGATAGAAGAATTCAGTCACGCCGTCTAACCCCGGCTGTATTTCGGCCCACGATGCCATAGCCAAATACGCTTGTGATGATGTGGCTTCCATCGCCACTTGACTATTCAACGCCTCTTGTATTTTCTTAGATAACATAATGAAATGTTTTTCTACAAATTACAAAAGCCTGCTGCATTGAGCAACAGGCTTTTACTTAAATAACGTTTCTTTATCTATTCGCTACTTACTTAGCAGCATACTCTTTTATTTTTGCAAACACTTCGTTCTCACTCCCCTCTTCATATCCTTGGTGAGTATATACCACTTTACCATCTTTATCTACTATAATAGTGAAAGGCACTGTTCTGAAATTTAGAGAACGCATTAAGTCAGAGTTGGTATCAATATAATATGGAAATTCCCATCCCTGAGACTTTGCGTAACTTCTTACAAGACCTTCTGCACGAGCTTCATCCATAGATACAGTTACATAATTGAAATCAGCTTCTTGCTTCCAATCATCCATTTTTCTGCATACATTCTTTATCTCTTTTTTACATGGAACACACCATGTAGCCCAAAAATTCACTAGAGTAACTTTGTCTTTCTCAAAAACACTATTGAATGCTACCTTCTTATTATTGGACATATTTTTAACCTGCGTATTCGGCACATCTCTGTTCTGGGCATTCACAACAAACCCTGTAAATACTGCCAAAAGCGCTAAAACAACTATTTTCTTCATATTACGACATGTTTTTGTAAAGAATTAATCGAAAACCTTGCCAAAGTATGGCAAAGGTTCTAAATTCGGAAAATTTTATAACATTCCAACCTAGTTTAATGAAAAGATTTATAGTTACATTAACACTTGTTGTTCTTACATTATCTAATGGTGTTAAAGCCCAAGGATACTTGTCTGGCGACATAATGATGAATGTCAACTTCTTTAACAGGGATACGGCAATTAATGCGGCAAACAACCCGCTATATGATAATGTGCTTAGCGGTGGCGAAGGTTGGGCAGGATTAAGGTACTATAACAAAGGGTTTACTGCTATGCTTCGTGTAGACGCATTTCACAACTCGAATCTTTTCAATCCACTACAAACACTTAATGGTTATGGTATCGGTGCATATTCATTAAGTAAAGAATGGGATAAGCTTACTATTACCGCAGGTTATATATACGACCAGATAGGTACTGGTATATTATTTAGATCATACGAAGATAGAGGTCTGCTTATTGACAATGCCCTAGTTGGTCTTCATGTAAGATATCAGCTAACAGATAACATCTTTGCAAAAGGATTTACAGGACAATCAAAGTTTCTTTTCGACAGATACAAGCCAATTATTAAAGGTGCAAACATAGAAGGTAGTTTTACTGTAGGCGACAATATATTTCTTACTCCTGGTATAGGTGCGTTGAACAGAACATTTGATCAGGAGAACATGGATCAGATAGTATCAACTGTAAATAGTCAGGCATTAGACACAAGGTTCGTGCCTATGTATAACATGTATGCATTCACAGCTTACAATAGTCTTAATATAGGGAATGTGAACTGGCTAATAGAAGGGTCTTATAAAACTGAAGATGCAATTGTAGATGCAGATGGCGTACTTGTAAACAGACCTGGTAATGTAGTATTTACAACACTTGGTTATGCAAGAAAAGGTTTTGCTATAAACTTTACAGGTAAGAGAACAGAAAACTTTGAAATGCGTACCTCTCCAAATGAGGTATTGATACGCGGGCTTATGAACTGGCAGCCGATAGTTGCTCGCTTAAGACCACAAAGACTTATGGCCAGATACACACCTGCATCTCAAAACTTATCTGAAATTGCTGGTGGCGGTGATATATTATTAGCTCCAAATGATGATATAAGCGTTATTCTAAACTATACGCACATCAATACACTGGATGATGTAAAGCTTTATAGAGAAGCATATTTTGAAGGTGAATACAGAGGTATAGAAGACTTCATCATTCAGGTAGGTACTCAGTATATGGAGTACAACCAGGAAGTATATCAGATCAAGCCTTTAGTACCGCTTATATTCGCGTTAACGCCATTCTTTGAAGTAACGTATCTGATCAACGACAAGATGTCTATACGTACAGAGTGGGAATATCAGCAAACTAAACAAGACTACGGTTCATGGATATTTGGGTTAGTAGAGTTGAACATAGCTCCGAAATGGTCTTTTGCATTATCAGACATGTATAACTTTGATCCCGGTCCTGCAGCTACAACCGGTAGCCAACACTATTACAATATATTCGTAGCACACACAAAAGGTCCACACAGGTTTACTGCCTCTTACGTAAAGCAGGTTGAGGGTATCAACTGTACAGGTGGTGTTTGTCGTTTTGAGCCGGCTTTCAGTGGTTTTAAACTGGGTCTTACATCAAGCTTCTAATCAACTATAAATTGTTTTCAATAATTTTATAAGCGGTTCAAATTTGAACCGCTTTTTTATTTTCATTTATGCAGCAGACGGATTTTCTAGTAATAGGTTCAGGTATAGCAGGATTAACATTTGCAGTAAAAACAGCTAAGCGTTTTCCTGATAAATCAATCATGATACTTACCAAGGTGAATACCGATGAAACTAATACCAAGTATGCGCAAGGAGGTATAGCTGTAGTGAACGACCTGCAAAATGATAGCTTTGAAAAACATATCAATGATACGCTAGTATCAGGCGATGGGTTATGTGATGAGGACATCGTAAAAATGGTGATTGAAGAAGGTCCTGAACGCGTCAATGAAATTATTTCCTGGGGAGCTAATTTTGACAAAAACGATTCCGGTCAATACATGCGGGGCAAAGAAGGAGGACACTCTGAGAATCGTATACTTCATCATAAAGACATTACCGGCTACGAGATAGAAAGAGCACTAATAGCAGAGGCTGAAAAGTATGACAATATCACCTTTCACCCACATTGGTATGTGGTAGACATCATTACGCAGCACCACTTAGGTCATTTAGTAACAAAGTCTACTCAAAATGTAGAATGCTATGGCGTATACGCGCTCAACTTAAAAACTGATAAGATAGAGAAGATACTATCTCGAATTACATTAATGGCCGCAGGTGGTGTAGGACAAGCATACAGAGCTACAACAAACCCGATAATTGCAACTGGTGATGGTATTGCAATGACCTATCGTGCAAAGGGCAGAATAGAAAATATGGAGTTCATCCAATTTCATCCAACTGCATTACACGAAGCAGGTGTTAGTCCTTCCTTCTTAATTACAGAGGCTGTACGAGGTGACGGAGGAATACTTCGGAATAAATATGGTCATGCTTTTATGAAAGATTATGATGATAGAGCAGACCTTGCGCCACGTGATATCGTTGCCAGAGCCATAGATAATGAAATGAAGATAAACGGTACTGAGCATGTATATCTTGATTGCAGAGAGATGGATAGAGAGAAGTTCTTAAATCACTTCCCTAATATATATGCTAAGTGCAAGGACATTGGTATTGACGTTTTTGAGAACATGATACCTGTAGCACCTGCAGCACACTATTGTTGTGGCGGCATTAAGTCTGACAGCAATGGTAAGACTTCTATCGACTATCTATATACCTGTGGAGAATGTGCCAGTACGGGACTGCATGGAGCTAATAGACTTGCCTCAAACTCATTATTGGAGGCACTTGTATTTGCTCACAGATGTGCTGAAGATGTGAAAATTATATTTGATAAAACGGCCCTAAGACTCGACATACCTGACTGGAACGCTATAGGTACAACTACACCAAAAGAGAAGATATTGATCACCCAAAGCCTAAAGGAGCTACAGCAGATCATGAGTGACTATGTAGGTATCGTCCGCAACGACATACGTCTTGGAAGAGCAATGAAAAGGTTAGACCTCCTACATGAAGAAACAGAGCACCTTTACAGAACAAGTAGTATCTCACCTATGCTCTGCGAGTTGCGTAACCTGATAACAGTGGGCTATCTTATTGTAAAAAGTGCACAATTCAGAAAAGAAAGTCGAGGTCTGCATTATAATGTAGACTACCCCGAAAAGAGCGATATACTGCAAGACATAGTTCTATAACTATGCTGATATAGTTTCTCTAGTTTCTTTTCGCTCCCCTATTTGCTGACGCCACATTGCATAGTATAGACCCTTCTCTTCTATCAATGATAGGTGCGAGCCTGTTTCTATTATTTTACCTCTTTCTAGAACAAATATTTTATCTGCATGCATAATAGTAGAAAGCCTGTGGGCAATCATTACTGTTATATGCTCTCTTTGCTTAGTAATATCTTTTATAGTCTTAGATATTTCTTCTTCCGTTAAAGAGTCTAACGCCGATGTTGCCTCATCAAAAATGATAACCTTCGGTGACCTTAACAATGCTCTAGCTATGGATAGTCTTTGACGCTCACCTCCTGATAACTTCAAACCACCCTCTCCTATTACAGTATCAATTCCATTATCAGCTCTATCTAGTAAGGTTTGGCAAGCGGCCTGATTCAATGCTTTATTTATTTGCTCATCAGTAGCAGCAGGATTAACAAATAATAGATTCTCTTTTATTGTGCCTGAAAATAATTGCGTGTCTTGTGTAACAAACCCTAGTTGTTGCCTCAGTTCGTCGTAGTCGATATTAGCAGCCTTATGGTCGTTATAGTATATATTTCCTTCTTTAGGGTCATACAGGCCAACAAGTAGCTTTACTAAGGTTGTTTTACCTGACCCTGATGGTCCGACAAATGCTACAGTCTCTCCTTTCTTTACTTCAAAAGATATACTTTCCAATGCTGGCTTTGTTGCTGTATTATGTTGAAAAGAAACGTCTTCAAAACGCATAGTTTGTACGCTTCCTAACTGTTCGGGGCTAACAGGCTTTTCCTCTATTTTTCTATTGAAAAGATCTCTCATATTACCCAAAGATGCTTGGGCTTCTCTATACGCTAAGATAATGTTACCTATCTCTTGCAGTGGTGCGAAAATAAAGAAAGAATAGAACTGCATGGTGAACATTTGCCCGAGTGTTAGTTTGTCCTGAAACAAAAAATACAACAAGCAAAACATAATACACTGACGGAGAAAATTCACGAATGTGCCTTGCACAAATGATATCGAACGGAGGCTACGCACCTTCTTAAGCTCAAGCCCAAGTATCTTAATAGTAGTATCATTAAGTCTGTTTACTTCTTGCTGTGTAAGCCCTAAGCTTTTTACCAGCTCTATATTTCTTAAGCTTTCTGTAGTACTACCTGCTAGTGCATTTGTCTCACCAAGAATGCTTTTCTGTATCACCTTTATCTTCTTGCTTAATAGGTTCATTAAGAGAGACAAAAGAATAGCTCCACCCATGTATATTAATACCAGCCACGGTCCTGCAGATAGCGTCAGTGCATATACGATCACAAATACAATACCTACAAAAGTGGCAAATAGTACATTCACAAATGCACTGATAAACTTCTCAGAGTCTGCTCGTACTTTCTGTAGAATAGATAGAGTTTCACCACTCCTCTGGTCTTCAAAGTCGTGATACGGCAACCTTAATGCATGTTGTAGACCATCTGTATATAGTCTTGCCCCAAACTTTTGAATAACTACATTAACTGTATAGTCTTGAAAAGCTTTTGCAATGCGCGACACCATAGCAGTACCTACTAATAATAGTAAGCCTGTCATAATACCATTAATAAACTCAGACTTGTTGTAATTATCAGCCTGCTTGGCGTACTTATCGATGATGTAGTTACCAAAAATATATGGATCTAATAACGAGAACACCTGATTAACAGCAGCAAAAAACAAGGCTAACACTATCAACCATTTATGGCGACTCAAATATTGTAGTAGTAGTTTCATTCCTTAATTGATTGTCACAAAAGTACTTTCATTATTTATATCAGGCTCAATAGCAGATTAACGATTATCTATAAATAAGTAAGACCCGTGCAATCGCACGGGTCTTACAGTTATTACATATAAACAATATCAAACTCTATTTACTAATCGTAAACGGCTTGCTAACGATACCATTATCTGTTTCTGCTTTCAACATATAGTATCCTGCAGGTAATGCCTGAATGTCAAATGAATATTCTTTATTTCCATTTTCCAATTCTACATTTTCAATAACAGCACCTACATTGTTGATCAAGCTTATTTGCTTAATAGTTGCTGTACCATTAACCCTAAGCGTTACTTTATCTTTAGCCGGGTTAGGGAATACTGTTACACCTTCATCAGCCATTGTGTTTGACACACTAAGCGGCCAACCTAATTGTGCAGTATCAGCACCGCAGTTGTTGTATACCACTAGACGAACATATAAATTGTTATCAGTAATAGTCTTAGTTACTTTAGGCAAGTTACTAGTGCTACCATCACTGAATATCCAAGTATAACCATTTACAAACTGCTCACCACCTGGAGTGAAAGTATATGTGTTACCATTCTGAACGAATACTATACCCTGCACAAATGGTAGAGGATCAAGCTTAACACTTATTGTATCTGTATCAATACAGTTAGGACCCGCATTTACAGTTACTACATAATCACCAGACTGATATACTTGTATTTTCTGTGTTTGAGCACCTGTATTCCAAGCATATGTTGCACCAGGGTAACCTGCGTCAATTTCAATTGGCGTTCTGTCTACAGCACATGTAGAGATATCTTCACCTAAGTCAACTACAAGTGGACCTGCGTTCACTACTTGAGGCGCAGATTCTGTAGCACAACCTTCGTTTTCAACTACTACTGTATAAGTACCTGCTGAAGCAACAGACGTAACGTCATTTGTTTCACCCGGGATTTCACTACCATTTAATTTCCACTGATATGTCAGGTTACTACCCTGTTGCGTAGATAGTGTTAAGTTACCACCAGGGCAGAATGTAGGCGTTGAGCTAGCTGCGATTGGAGCATTTGGTGCTGCTATCACGCTTACTGCTGTCGGGAAAGACTCTGCAGTAATTGCTGAAGGACCTGCTGAGGTAATTCTTACTGTATAATCACCCGCTTGGGTTGCTGTATATGATGATGACGTTGCACCAGGTATTTCCTGACCATTTCTCTTCCACTGATATGCAAAACCAGTACCAGTATTAGCATTTAATTTAACGCTATGGCCTGTACATATAATAGTAGAAGACTCAGGTGTAATAAATGCCGAGAATATATCACCATCTACTGTACCAGTGTAGTCACCGAAGTTTACAAGAGTATTAGCAGACAGCTCATTTGCTGTAGTACTAACAGTACTAGCAGGACCATTATAACCTATCCATGGGTTAGACTTGTACCTGTGTGCCAGTTTCAAGCTTGATTCTGTAGCTATAGTACCTAACCATATATCCATGTAGTTTACATCAATGTTATAGTTGAATGTAGAACCAGATGCTGAATTATCTACAGTAGTATGGAAGTACATGAACTGTGTATTGTTAAAGCTAGGTGCCTGTGCACCACTGTACTGACGTATCTGTAATGGAGATACAACTTTCAGATCAGTATTCCACTCAACAGTTGCTACAAGTACATCACCAAAATAATACTCTTGAGTACCACCAGGAGCACTTGTTGCAGGTACCGGTGTAGCTACAGGAGGCACTGTTGCAGATGACGGAGTAAACTCATATGCTCCCAAATCTGGAACACCATCTGCACGTGCAGTGATTCTGTTATTTCCTTCTTTATCTAAGGTATTACCATTAATATGTAGCGCTCTACCATTTACAGACCATGAAGCTGACTTTGTTGGGTCAGGGTGTAGGTCTGTAGTGCTCATAAATCCTGGGTCATATGATATTGAATGTTCATCCATACCATACGCTGCCCTCCAACCTTGAAGTGAATTATAGTTTGCACTAGGGGAAGCTTGTTGTACAACATTCCCTTTAGGGTTGCTTATGTTATTATAGTCCCAATAGTTATTATAACTATTGTTACCATTATAAACATACATTGTATAACCGCTACCCGTCTCATCAGCAAATACGTTGTTTACTATATTATTATTACCGTAAGTTGATGAAGAATAGTAGAATGTTGCTGCATTACTACTTGAAGATTGGCTATTAATATTTACACTATTATTGATGTAATTCTGATACTTACTATAATAGCAGTATATACCATATGCAGCACCGGTATTAGATGAGTTATCGATAGCGACAGTATTATTTAACACAAGAGACTGCTCGCTTGAATTACCATCGTTATAACGTATATACATACCATATTTTGTACCTGTACCACTGATAGACGTCATAAGTATATCATTATTGATATATTCAGTAGCACCATCACAATAGTAGAAATATGTAGCATAATGCGTAAATGGATTACCTAATGATCTAACTACGTTATTTCTGAATTTAAGATTATCATGATAATAGAATCTTGCAGACATGTAGTAAGCATCTTCTATAGTATTACCTTCTACAACATGGTTTTCTGTTAAGTTAGTTGTACCACTACCTTCCCAGAAGATACCATAATAACCACCTCTGATTCTATTGTTCAATAGCACATCACTCTCACCTGTCAACATATCAGTGTATACTGCATTAGCATTACTGGATGATAATACAGGCGCTAGTGTAGAGATTATATCACAGTTGATAATACTATCATAAGAAGATGTTCCAAAAAATTCTAGTACGTGTCCGGCATTTTGAGTAGCTGACTGTATAGTGATATCCTTGACAGTTACATAGGAGCTATTTTCAAATGCCCAAACGTACTCTGTTCCTGTGGTTGCAAATGCTGCAATTACACTATTAGGAACACCTGATTGTGATTTAAATGTTATTCTGTTATTGTTGTCCGCACCTGCAATATCATCTAACCTTACTTGATCTAAGTAAACACCCGTTTCTATCTCCATAGTAACCGGCGCACACACACCCCATTCATTAAGCGCATCTGCAGCATCTTTAATAGTTGCGTAATCACCATTCGGACCAACTACATAAGTACCTGCAAGTGCAGCACCTAAAGGCTCTCTAAGGGTATCATCATAATTAGTTGTATCAACATTACCGTTAGGTAGAGATGTATAAACTGTAATTGTTCTAGGAGCTGCACCAAAAGTTACATTACCTAAAACCACTTCAGCTGTATTACCACTAGGACTACCTGCTACGTCTATTGTGTTAGTATAGTTTATTGGACTATTTGGTGCTGCAACACCATCAACAAACCAATATATTAATACATCATCTATTTGGTTGATACCGTTATTAGCTATTTCAACAGCTATTGTTTGAGTACCAGCGCAAAAACCTAGGCTAGGTTGTGTAAGGCCTTTTACAGCAGCATTATCAACAGCAAGAGGACCCCAATTAAATGTTGTATTAGGTCTGTTACTTGTTACAGATCCTGAACTTGAGTTACATAAGCTACCTGCACAGTCTGTATAGTCGTAAGTAGTTGCATTAAAACCTGCATCAGAGTAACGCACTGATGCATTTCTTGTATAACCTCTACAACCACTACCTACACCATGACATGTTTGGATAATTATGTTATCTGTGCCATTCCAAAAGAACGGAGTAGCTAAGGTATATGTATTAGTACCTGTAGTTGGCGAAAATGATGCCGTAGCAGGTCCGAATACTTGATAACTAGGTGTCGGCTGGAAAGTCGATGTTAGACTATTCACAGTTGTTGTACCTATAAAAAGATTCCACCCTTGAGGGTTTGAGCCATTTACATTTACTACATCCCATTTTATCGCATAGATCAAACCAGGCCCCATACCTGCTGCTGTTAATTCAGAAGCACGGAATAAGAACTGGTGTCTATCACCTTCCCAATAATCATGAAATGGTGTTGGTATCCCGGTATTTGAGTTTGTATTTGTACCGGTGCCTATTGTAAAATCAATTTGTGCAAAGGATGTAAATCCCATTAGCACAGCTAGTAGACTTAAAAAGGCTATCCTTAGCCTTTTCATGCCTAATTTTGCATGTGTAAAGTTTTTGTAGCGTTTCATAAAATTTGAGTTTGTATCGTTTATTATTATTATAATCATGATAAGCGCGAAGCCTATCAATAACCTGTTTTATCTAATTATAAATATACGTAATTAATAGACGTAGAGTTGTCTAACAACGTTAAAATATAAACATTTTTTTAATTTAATTGGAGTTTAATTACCGGCACCCAACCTTTCACATATAGATATTTTACTATAAAAGAAGGGGTACTGTTCAGTACCCCTTCTTTTATTAACTAAATAGCAATAATTGCTATTATAAAACCATAATTACCTCACCACATCGAAAGGTTTACTCAGTACTCCCTCGCTGCTTACCGCTCTGA